>ONEG01000018.1 GCA_900316845.1 uncultured Bacteroidales bacterium | reverse complement strand
ACTACCAAGAAAGAAGAACCTGAGAAAGAAAAAACTGCCTGCTCGGATTGTTGAGCAGGCAGGAGTTCCGATAGATCGAGTTATCGGGTTATCGAGAAAGCGAATCTTAATCGCCCATGCATGGTCGATGCTATCTTAATTCTTGTCCCGTGAGGGTATATTCCTTCTCCCTAACTTCAGCGCAGCGTCAGCGCAAGGTCTGCTGAATTGTAGCTACTGGGAACGACCTTCAACCGAAGTCTAATCGATGTTGATGCTTGTATCTTTTTTGCTTGATTTTTTGAAAAAAAGATACAAGCTATAGAAAAAAGATACAAGTAGTAAAAAGGTGGACAAAGAAAAAAACACTTGGCGAATGTGAGGTAACGCCAAGCGGAAGGAACGGGATACTATCCCTGACAATAAACGAAGTCTATTTTACCTCCTGCCCCATCGCGTTCGGCAAATGAGTCGCAAATATAAAAAATCACATTGCACTATTTGCACTATGGAGGGGAAAGTGCAGTAGTGCAAAGCAAAAAATGACGTAAGAATTGTGAGAATTCTGAGAAATCTCACTTTTCTCAGTGCAAATTTTTATATAGGCGGCAATAATCGGGAGAGGATACTTTAAGTCGCAATTCATAGCAACCATCTCGCTTTGCACATCCGCGAAACGACTTCCGAATAATGATCGGTGTCAGCTATATAGGTGGTTATAAATTGAACTATTTGTGTATCTACAGCTTCTTTATTTCAACGAAATGGTGATCGGCAATGCACACCCCATCAACAAAATCCTCAGGCGGAACGCCGGACAAGTCAACCGGCTGAAAAGCCTCCCAATATTTCTCATTGCGTCTAATTTGCATTTTACCTTGTCTCATCAACATCTTTAACCTTTCGTAATAGAAGAAAATACTATAATCATGCTTTATGTAATCAAACTTTTCTCCGAAAATGGCTTGGTTATACAAATCATTCCCACTCACATCCATGTCCAATAAAACATATAGGGCATTGCGAAATTCTTCTGTTTTGTTAACAGCATTCATGATAGCATCGTCAATAGAATCTATAGGAATGTTCCTAATAACTCCGTCCGCGGAGATTGTACGTAATCCTGTATCATCTGATAGCAAACGCTCCCATTCCTTTGCATAACTCTCGTGTTCCTGCGTAGTCACTTCATGAATATTCTCTAAACAATGCATACGACTAATAAGATCGAAAGAGACATCATTCACTTGACTTTTTACCTCCGATGGAAGTAATTCTCGGTGAAACACACTTCGATTCAAATTATTCTTGTACTCTATGGCAGGTGCTATGTCAACTATATGAATAGTTTTGTTCGTCAGAGCGCACATCATATATATAAACATTTGGGTGTTTATGGTGTGCAGCCCCTGCCAAATATAAATATTATCGTATAGGGAAAACCTACAGTGCAATACCTCTTTCAGAGAGTTGTAATCTTCCCACCAATTTTCATATTGAGCAAAAGTGGGATTCTTAAAGTCTCGAATAAGAGGCCAACTACTAAAGATAAAATTGGGGACTATAACCCTGAAATTATCAAAACCCAATTCTTGCAAAAATTCTGCGAAATCCTGTTTGCCAAGACTTATAGAGTTGACAAGATGCAAATTCTTTTTGAAACCCATAATTTTTAGTATTTAACGATTACGGGTGCAAAGGTACTATATAGGACGGACAAAAAGTGTCCGAGGGGGAAAGAAAATTTATTTTTTATCGTAATTCAATAGAATTTGGCGGATGATGCTGTGTAGTTCATCGCGGACGAAGGAGGGAGAGAGGACTTCCAGTTTCTCACGATGCCAGAGGAGTTGCTGATAGAAATTATAGCACGGAACGAGATCCATTTCAAAGTCCGTCCATTCGTCGGTTCTTTCCATCTCGCGTTGCGATTCATGGATAGGCAATGCGCGCACATAATCGGCTTGCGTGCCATAGACGCGGATACGGATAGTGACGGGCTGTTGGTTGTCGCTGTGATTGACGCCGAAACTGCCTTTGAAATAGTCGGTAACGGAGATATTGGAGAACGGCTGCATTTCGTGCTCCGTAAGGGTTATGTTCTCCATGCGCTCCAGAGCAAAGACCGATTGTCCGTGGTGGTGGTTGTCCGGCTCTGCCACTAGATACCAACGTCTTTCCCATGTACGCAAGAAATAAGGGATTGCCACCAAGTGTTTCTTGGTCTGTTTGTTGAACGACCAATAGTCAAACTCAATGCCTTTGTTTGCGTCGATGGCTTCCAGAATTGGTTGTACGTTTACAATGCCTGTTGGCGAATCGGTCAGCATGATCCGGTCACGGTGCTTGATTGCCAACTCGGACATGCCTTCGATATGAAATGCCGAAAGCAGATATTCATAGAGCGACTGATTGCCTTTGTTGTAGTCGTTCTTGATCAGGTAGTATTTCTGCGTGGCGGCATTGTATTCGATGTAGCAAGGGAAATTGAGCAGAATATAATCCTTGTACCGCAAGAACGTGCGTGGCTGTATATCGCTTTCGTACTGCGACGAATAGCGGTAATGCTCATTGATCTCTCTGAGCGTCATCGGTCCTCTGCGTTCAAGCAGGTCGATGAGATACAGGCATTTCTGAAGTTTGGACATGGTGGGTTAGATTAGAAAACTAATTATTAGGCCTACGAGCAGAATAGTTGTGATTATACCATAAATGCGCAGAACCTTCGCATACCTTTTCTGCAAATCTTTTATCTCTTGCTGATTTCCCAAAAGCATCTTCTGTTTTTCTACAATGCCTTTTTGTTCTGAAATCATTCCTCTTTGCAGACTTTCCAAATCTGACTGCTTCAGCACTAATGACTCCTGCTTTTCTGCAAGAGTATTGTGTTCCAATTCAAGTTTATTTTGTTTTTCTTCATAACTTCCTTGTTTCACTTCTAATTGCTGTTGCTTATTATCCAGCTCTTTTTGTGTCTCAGCAAGATGTTCTTGTCGCTGCATAATATTTTGTTGTTCTCTGAGTCTCTGAATAATAGTTGCGAGATGTTTTTCTGTCGACTGAGAGAGTTTCTTCTTGTTAATTGTCTTATTCTTCTTCAGAGCTTCATTCAAGTTTGTTACAATAGCCTCATTCATTGCGATGCTATAACAACCCATCATCAAAAGATATTGAGAAAACGCGACAAGTTTTTGTTGATATCTAAACGCGAAGGAAATTGCTTTCGAATTACTAACAACGGCAAAGGATAATATTTTAACCAATGTTTGTGTGCTGTCAAGTATCTCTTTTGCATCCCCTTTCTTATACTTAAACCAAAGGATCTTATCCTCCTCAAAGCCTCGTAGAGAATCCTTTCCTTTTAGCAATAGCAGCGCTAACTTATTTGAGAGCACCTCTGCCTCATGTGGTTCAAGTTCCTTTTTCTCAAATTTTTTACTTATTTCCTCGATTTGCTGAATTAAGTTTTTCTCGTCATCCCTAGTTGGCGACAATGCTCCAGATGTACCTTCAATCTTAATCTTTTCTGGTTCACATGCAACTTCGTCGGTTGGTGACAAAGCGGCAAGCAAATCCTCCCCCCCGTCTTCACTTACTTGAGACTCCAACTCGTATATATCAGCGAGTTGCTGACTGATCTCTGCATCTAAAACATCAGGATTTTCAAATCTTTTCAGATCATATTTTTCATTCAATTCCATATATAATTTAAAACTTAATATTTCAATAAATCTTCCACTTGCGACTGAAAATTATTTCTGTCTTCTTGAGATAATTCTGTCAAGGCAACAGAAGCCTCAGAGAGAGCAATACTCGCGCGCTCCATAGATTGCATAGACTCCTGAAAAGCGTAGCGTGCAGCATCTGTCAAATAATTCAAGGCTTCTTCTGTAGAAGCGGCTTGTGACCACATATCAGATTGACTATAGAACACTTTAGCGTTATATAGCAAAAGCCATTGATTCAAAAGATGTTGCCGCTCCTGAATAGTCTTGGTGCGACGCACTCCCATACCGACATCTTGATATGTATCCACAAACAATTTTCCTACACCTATAAAATTAACTCTGAGAACCAAATTCTTTGTATAATCAATAGCATAGGTAGTTGGGTCAATCCCCTTTGATTCTATTGCAGCCCTTACAGCGGCATCTACCACGTCGCAACCCGTAAATACGGCAGCCTCAATAGTTGTCATCCTTATGATTGTCCTATTGTCAAAAGGAATAATCTCTTTCCAATCTAACTCTGATAATACATTCCACAATTCCTTTGGATTAGTTGAAAGAGATTTTCCGGTTATGGCATCAGAGAAGCGACGTACAAAGTAAAATACGCGCACTACAGCATCTCCGATAATAACTGGTATCAACATCTTTTGGGCAATTCTAACTCCTTCTGCCACCCCTCCCAATTCTTTTCTCATATCTACTCTAAGTTCCTTATTCTCATTTTCATATAGGTCATCAGCAAATTTAGCAAGCGATTTACCAATTTCAGAAATCTGTTTGCCAACAACAGTATATTGAGTAGTATTCAAAAAAGCACCAATCTCTTTTAGTAAAGATATAAAAATACCGGGGATACCCATCCCTGCCCCTGCACTATTATGCGACCCTGCTATATCACTAATTAAATGCCCTATCCAACGATGGGCAATCTGTATCAATTGAAACATAAATGGTGTAGTGCCAATAGCAATAACTATTTTCTGCAACCAATTTGGTAAATTCTTAATCGCTTTTGCATCATTCTTCTTAGCTATATTCTGTAACCAAATGAGAAGCCCCACAAGAATCACAGAAGCCACAAGAGGTGCAACATCTTTAGATTTAACCGATGACCAGTCAGACTTGATATGCCATTCATTATTCTTATCGACAAAAAAGGCCAAATGAAATATCTCGCCTAAAACTGCAGCAATAAAACCTAAAGGTGTCGGGTGGTGTGCAAAATCGTCTAAATGGTGAGAAGAAGGATTCATACCTTTTGTTTTTGTGAAGGCATTATCCATAACTAACTTAAACTTATCTTCAATAATTTTTATTGAAGAACTTAAATTTTTTTTGGAAGCAAAGTCTGATGCAACACCTTCTTTAATCTTTTTCTCCAATTCAGAAGAAAATGGAATACCCTTCTTCTTACACTTTTCCTTTGCGTCTCTAATTTTATTACTTGTAGTGATGTCCTTAGCTTTATTGTTAATGAATGCATGTATTCGATCTTTGACGTTCGTTGTAGAACTGTCAACATCTATTTCTATTTTTCCAACAAAAAAAGAATCTATCAATGCGGTAATAACACCGGCTGATGCTGCAGCAGCATAATCATAGATGTCAGAATGGTTAGTAAGGTAGTACTCTTTGTTATTTAAGGAACAAATCTGTTCATCAATAGACAATAAATCGTTATCTATCGCCTCTACAAGTCCCACCTTATTCAAGATTTCAACCTCAACCTTGAATTCGTCTTGACAAATACTGTATTTTGGATAAGACTCCATAAATGCAATTTTCGTGTTTATTAATTATCATTTTCATCATACGACATGTCTATATACAGACTGCCGTCTTCTCCGATGTACCAGAGGTTGTCGTAATCATCATCGTCGTCCTCTTCGTCTATATCGAAGGACGTATCAATATCATCATTGTAAACATAGACGTAGCGTTTGTCGCTATAGCGATCCAGTTCGTCTAATAGTTCTTGAGCGGAGAAATCATTGTTGTCTTCTTCGTTCGATTCTAAGCAGACATCTCCATCATCATCCAAATAGACGCAATCAATTGTTACGGAATCTCCGTCTTGGTCACAGAAATTGACGCAATAGTCCGCATAGCCCTCACAAATGGCTTGCACTAAGTTAGCTTTCAGTTGATCGACTTTCATAAGATTTGTGTTTTTATGCAGGCATTTCGCCTGCAAAGGTACTGCTTTTTTTCGAAATATACAAATTTTGTTTAGATTTTATAGTTAAGTAGACTATTTTTTTTGTAATAATCCGCCTTTCTGCATATTTTCTCGAATGAGCGTGCGGTAATTGGCAGAGGATTTCCAACGGTCAATTTCGTAGGCACGCTGGCAGTCCTGCGGATGAGAGTAAAACATTTCACGGCAAGTTTGTTGCACACGGGCAAAAAAAGAAGCATTCTTCATTTCGTAATATCTTTTGCCTTGTTCGACTAACTGATACGGGTCGCCTTGTATATCCGGCAGTCCGCTTGTGAGTTTTAGGAGTGCAGACTGAAAGACCTGTTCTCCGACAACAGCTGCCGCGCATCGGTCAGCCGAATATTCACTCATGCGGTTCCAATACTGCAAAGCACAATAGGCAGGAAAAGCAAGCGAGCCGGTTATCACTTGTGCCGCTTTTCCCATATCTTCGATGATATGCAGGACGGTCTTGTAGAGCGTGTGGCGGCAAAGGATATGTCCGCACTCATGCGCCATGATACTTTTGAGTTCGGGCAAGGTGAGCCGTTCTACCAACGAACTACTCAAGGCGACAAAGATACGTGTGTCGCCATACGTATAAGCGTTCATCACAGGGTCATTGTAGATGTACAACTCCGGCTCGTCGATGCCGACGCAGTTAACGACTTCCTGAAAAGCGGTATATACTTTCGGCAAGTTATCCGGCGAGACACGGAGCATCGTACCGAGGTTCTCTCCGTGCATGATACGTTCGTCGCCTACCTGCATGAAATACTTGATTAGCGTGTTGAATCCGCGTGCCTGTTTGAGCACCTGCAATGCTTTTGCATCGGCAGGGTGCATGATCTGACGTGCTTTCATGCGACACTCCTTTCTTTTTCAAAACGATTAAGACGCATGTATGCCACTTGCAGCACAGCAGGGACACAAACGCGGTAAGCCGGTGAGGTGATGTCATAGACCGTCCAAGCCCCCAAAGCAATCCATCCGATAGGACCTAAAGCGCCACCAACGGCACGCGTTGCGGTTTCTATTCCGGCAGTTGCTACGCCACGGATAGTGATAATCTCAACAATATACTGAATTACGCGGGCAGCAATGCGCGTGAGTACGGCTCTGCTGGTACGAATAGCCATGAGTAAAGCGGCTGTTAATGCCTGGCGTGTTAGGCGCTTATCCGGGATGCCGTTTTCGTTAGCAAGCAGCCTTAATTCGCGCTCGGACATCTTGTTCAGCGTGTCTTGGCAAAGCGTGGTGAGTAAGTTGTGCTCCATCTTTGCGACACTATCTTGTTCCATGGTTCTTACATCCATCTGCTTGCAGACACGGCGAAGCACGGTTTGGTACGAATCCGGCTCGTTATGCCAGAAGGTAGCGAGAGTATTAGAACCATATTTCAGCAATTCGTTGCTGATCTGCGGAACGAGAAACAACATATCTTCCGGATAGTTGCGGTTGTACTCGTCGGTGGCGGTTAGTTGTTCCGTCACTCTGATGTTACCGAGACGGTCATGCGTAAGGATGTCGCAAAGTACTCTTAAATCCTCATTTTCACAGGAAGAGAGAAACCGTAAATCTTTGTCTGTTTTCATAATTTTGCCCTTTCATTTTTAATTTTGGCGGCAAAATTACTACACAAGACGGACAAAATGTGTCCGAGGTACTAAAAAATCTGCACTTTTATAGAAACAAAAGACAGAGTAGCGTCTCCGAAACTCTGTATATAAAATATGTCACCGCTTTCTACGTTGTCGATGCCTGCGAATGAAACAAACGGCATATCATGCCGGACAATGGGCGAAAGAAGAAAGAAATATGCAAATAAATATATGTGTTTTTTTCTAAAAAAACGTAAAAAATAATCAGACTCTTGCGTATGTCAAAAAAAAGCAGTACCTTTGCACCGTTTTTCGGAAAGTAGCGAAAACATCTCGCGGTGTTAGCACATCGGTAGTGCATCGGCTTCCCAAGCCGAGGAGGCGGGTTCGATTCCCGTACACCGCTCATCGCGCGCAAGCGCGATAACGGGCGTGGACAAGCAGATCGGTCTATCGCTGCGGAGAGAAAGAAAAGCACACGTGCTTTAATCTCATCGGCAGAGGAAAGTCCGGGCAGCACAGAGCACCACAGCGGTTAACGGCCGTCAGGCAGAAATGTTTGGTCACTGCTACAGAGACGAGTGATGTGAAACGAGCACACTGTGGGCTGCAATTCCAAGTAAACCGGCGTTTGAGCGCTGCTCGCGTGAGTCGGAGGGTAGGAAGCGAGAGAAGCACGTGGTAACACGCGACTCGAGATTAATGATAGACGCCCGAAAGGGTACAGAACCCGGCTTATAGATCTGCTACGCGTTCGGCAAATGGATCGCAAAAACGATACCGCTCCGCTAAATCGTAGGTGCGACCATTGCCTCCGCTCTCCCCACCGGGTGCACTCCGTTAGCGCCCGTCGGGGACCCCAATAATTAATAGGACCATGAAGAAAGTAAAATTCTCCGATATTATACATTTTATACGCTACGACATGTGGCGGAGGACAGAGACGGAGTTTGACGGTTTCTTCCAGAAATTAGGCTACGCCATCATCCGTACGATCGTTCTGGTAGTACGCGGCTTCAACAACAAGAACCTCAACGACAAAGCCAAATCCCTTACCTACTCTCTTATCTTCGCCATCGTTCCGATCTTGGCGATGATTGTTGCGGTAGCGAAAGGTTTTGGCGTAGCGGACGTGATTGAGACGCAACTCAACAAATCGTTCTTAGGCGAGACAGGTATGGTACCGACGATCATGGAGATGGTCGACCGATACTTAGAGACCGCACAGGACGGCTTATTTATCGGTATCGGCATCCTGATCTTGTTATGGGCGGTATATTCGTTCTTCCAGTCCGTGGAGTCGGCATTTAACCAGATATGGAACGTCCGGAAATCGCGTTCTATCCTGAGGCAAATCACCACGTATATCGCGATTGTTGTGCTCATTCCCGTATTGATCGTTTGTTCGGCCGGTATCAATATTTTTCTGCACACCACGGTAGAAAGCTCCTTACACATAGAGGCACTTCATCATTTCTTCCACACCAGCGGTGTTCAGTTTTTGCAGTTTGTGATCGTATGGCTGTTCTTTATCACAATGTATGTCGCGATCCCGAACACCAAAGTGCGGTTCATCAGTGCTCTTATTCCCGGTATTATCATGGGCACTCTTTTCCAGTTGTTACAGATGCTTTCGGTCTATCTGATCGCCATGCTGAGCCGCACGAGCATCGTGTATGGCGCGTTTGCAACATTGCCGATTTTAATGACCATGCTGCAATACACGAGTCTCTTGATTCTCATCGGCGCGGAGATGTCTTTTGCTATCCAGAACAACGAAGAGTTTGAGTACGAGCAGGATCTGAATAATATGTCCCGGCGGTACAAAGACTTTGTTATGCTCTACCTGCTATCCGTTATTATTCGCCGCTTCGAAGCAGACGAAGCACCTTTGACGGCGCATGAGTTAGCCATTCGCGACAATCTTCCTATCCGATTAGTCAACAGTCTGCTCACGCGTATGGTGGACACAGGCGTGCTGCGCGAGGTATATACAGAAGGTGAGGAAGACAAGACCTACCAGCCGGCGCTGGACAGTCATAAGATCAGCGTGGGCATGGTTATCAAACGCATCGAAGCGCAAGGAACCGAGGAGTTCCTGCAAGCGCCGACGGCGGAGATGAAAGCCTTCTGGGGCAAATATCTGAATATCAAAGAGAGACATACCACATTGGACAATATCTATATAAACGAACTATAAGTACGTATGAAAACCAAATTCTTCTTTCTGGCAGCCCTGCTGCTGAGTGCTCAGATGGCGTTCTCTGCGCCGAAGATCGAGCAGGTAGAACCGCTTTGTTGGTGGACGGAAATGCGGACTCCGTTGACCGTCATGTTCCATGGTCAGGACCTGAAGGACGCCGAAGTGAGCGTGCAACAGGTAGCGGCCGGCAAGGTTGTTCGCGGCGCATGTCACGGATTAGTGCCCCGCAGCCAACACAATGCCGAGAGCCCCAATTATCTGTTTGTGGATTTTGGCGTTTTCCAGCCGGGCACCTATCGTATCACCCTCAAGAAAGGCAACAAGAAAGCCACGTATGACTACATCATCGGTACCCGTCGTGAAGGCAGTCGCGAGCGTAAGAGTTTTGACGCCGGCGATGTCGTTTACCTGATCATGAGCGACCGTTTCGTAGATGGCGATCCCAGCAATAACAGCACTCCCGACACCCGCGAGAAAGCCGACAAGAAGAACCCGAACGGACGTTTCGGCGGCGATATACAAGGTATCATCAATTCGCTCGACCATATCGAGAAATTAGGTTGTACCGCTATCTGGCCGACGCCGATGTTAGGCGATGACGAAGAGGCATGGAGTTACCACGGCTACGCTTGCTCGGATTACTACCATATCGACCCGCGTTACGGCACTAACTCGCTGTATGCCCAGATGGTACAAGAGGCGCATAAGAAGGGTCTGAAGGTTCTGATGGACATGGTACCGAACCACTGTGGAGGCTCGCACTGGTGGATGAAAGATCTGCCCTACCAGAACTGGATCAATCAGTTCCCGCAGTTCACCAACACGAACAACTGCTTCACTGCCAACTACGACATCAACGCGTCTCAATACGACCGGAACCTGAGTAACCGCGGATGGTTTGACCACCCGATGCCGGATATGAATTTAGAGAACCCGGACCTGCTGAAATACTTCCAGCAATGGGCCATCTGGTGGATAGAATACGCCGATCTGGACGGTCTGCGCGTGGATACCTATCCGTATATCGAGAAGATCCCCGGTAGCAAATGGCTGAAAGCCATCCGCGAGGAGTATCCGGGTATCAATATCGTCGGCGAGTGCTGGACCAGACCTGCTCCGGCAGTAGCTTACTGGCAAAGCGGCGCAAAGAATTTCGACGGCTTTGATTCGAACCTGCCAACCGTCATGGATTTCCCGACCGAAGAAGCTATCCGTCAGGCCCTGGAGAACGACGGCAACGGATGGGGCAACGGCTTGACCAAGGTGTATGACGCGCTCACGATGGATTACCTGTACGCGGACGTGAACAAACTGTTCACTTTCCTCGGCAACCATGATATGAGCCGAATCCGCGATGCAGTCAAAGATAGAGATATCCGCCGCGTGAAACTGGCCTACGTGCTGCTCGCTACCATGCGTGGTATTCCGCAAGTGCTGTACGGCGATGAATACGCGATGATCTCCGCAAACAAAGAGAACCCGAGCGACCACTCGTATCTGCGTGCGCCGCTGCCGCAAGGGGGTGAAATCAATGATGAGATGGTAGATATGTTCGAGTTCCAGAGCCAACTCTTCCAATGGAGAAAGAAAGAGCCGGTACTCCATAAGGGCAAGACGCTCCATTTCCTCTCTCGCGACAACACATACGCGTTCTTCCGCTACAACGACGAAGAGGCTGTGTTCGTCTTTGCGAACGCTTCTGAAGAACCGCGCGAAGTGCCGGTGGGTCACTATCAGGAGATCCTAAAGAACTATAGCCCGATAGGTATGGATCCGCTGAGCGGTAAGCAAATAAGCCTGTATAGACCGTTCACCGTTAAGGGGCTGAGTACGGTTATCGTCAAACTGAAGAAGAAATGATGAAGGAATGAACAAGTTAACGAATGAACGAAAGAACAAAATGTGCCCACGATGCGGGGCACATTTTGTTTGCACCCACGATGCGTTCTGCCAATGTGTGGGGGTGCGACTCAACGAAAAAGCGCGCGAGTATCTTCGCGCGCATTATTCGGATTGTTTGTGTAGGGGCTGTCTGGAGGAGATCTCTAGTTTCCTAGGATCCTAGAATCCTAGTACAACCTGTTAGCAAAATGCAAAGTAGAATCGGGGGCGTTATTCAGGATATGAATGACGTCCTCTAACATTTCCTCGGGGTGCACTACCCCACGCTCCCAGAAGTTATTCTGTCCACCGTCCAGCCGCTGCTTGCGCCAGTTATAGACGCGGCCGGACTGATAGGCCTTGAACCAGGTATGTTTCTCGTCTATCTCTGCGAGTTCCGCTAAAGAGTTACCTCCGGCGCCAACCCATACATCCGCGTCGTGGAAATAATGGATCGTCTCCTCCACCGTCAAGGGGATGGATGTCTCGCGCTCATCATTGTAGAAGGGATAATCTGCCCCAGCATCCTTGAAGAGGTACGCCAGATAGTTCTTTCCGGAAGGTACATACCAGGTTCCGCGGAAATTATTGCCGGACATGATAGAGACCGGCTTCGCCTGACAGACCGTTTCGCCTGACAGACTGAGGTACTTTTCCTCTACTTCGTGGAAGATAGAGTCCGCTTGGGGCAGTTTGCCGACGAGCGCCCCGATGACGCGAATCCATTCTGCACGCGCCAGAGGCGAGTGTTCCTGCCATTCGTTAATGAAGATGATCGGTACTCCTAATTTCTCCAGCCGCATGGCCTCGAGGTTGTCATACTGGCCGTAATTAACCGCCAGAAGGATGTCTAATCCCGCTTGCAGAACCCGCTCGGCAGAAGGTTTCATCGAGTCGCCGAGATCAATCTCCGTGCCTTTGACAGGCGTGTAGATGAGTTCGGGATTGCAGACAGCAGCCAGACAATCGATAGCGTCCAGGGCATAGAGAAATCCCACCTGCACGGTACTCATCGTTCCGATACGTTGCAAAGGTTCACGGACACAGAGACGCTTGTAAGGCTGAAACACCTCTACCACTACTCCGGTATCCGTCTGAGTGATCTGAAAGCCCTCGGCGTATTTATTGCTCGCGGGCACACTCCCCTGCTCCGCAGGCTGCTTAGCGCAGCCCACGAAGCAAAGCGTTATCAAAAGAATAAATATCGAATTTCTCATAATGAGCGCAAAGGTACTGCTTTTTTTTGAGATATGCAAGGAAAATCGCCCCGAGGGACGTTTTTCTTATGCTTGGCAGCCTTATTCTCCTCCTTCTCCGGAAATCGGCGTGAGGTCCACATTGCCTTTACTGGCAGACAACAAAGCGGTTATTCCGGTTATTGCTGAGACCTGTACTGTCGGTAAAATATATTCTTTTCTCATAAATCTCTATCGTTGTTAATGACCAAATGGTCAAATTATTTAATACTTAGCGCCTGTCATGTCATACATCTGCCCGTTATGGAGGATATACAACCGTCCGTTGCGGAGGATTTTCTGTGCCTTTGTACTTGGTACTTGGTCACTTGGAACTTCGTCCATGCCTGTCGGCGTCTGAGGCATATCGCTCCGTCCGATAGTAATATGTCGTCTTCCTTGTACAGGCTTGGGGGCAGTGGCTTGTCCTTCTTGCGCCACTTCGTCCATCTTGATATAGGCACGGTTAGCAGCAAGCGAGCAATGCGCACCGCAGAGACGGAACATATTATTATAGACGAAATAGTTGCCCTCCAACTTATTATCCGGTGCGCCGGCATCCCCGTCATAGATATCGGTGAACGTACCATAGAGACCGTTGAAATGGCTCGGATCGGGGACTTGGCTTGAAGCGAGGTAATAGACATTGATTTCTTCAGCCTCCGGCACGAAGACATACGGCACGCCGGCTTCGAGGGTCGTTACCTCTTCGAGCGTGAGGTTCCACGGTTCGTCTCCATGCATCTGTTTATGCAGCAGGCGGTAGAACGTAGCCCCTTCGTATTTGTCGGAAGCGTAAGCGATACAGATGGTTCCCATGCGTCCGGGGGTGAGTCCCTTGCGCTGGTAACACTTGTAAGGCTGGTTGGCGTAGAACGTCGATTCGTCGGGACGGGTACACTCATAGACCTTCATGCCACCGAGTACCGGTAGCGGGTCCACACCTATCTCCTGACCGAAGGCGTCACCGAGTTTGTATGCCACTTCACCGCCTGTCCATGCTTCGGGAGCAGTGATAATCGTTGTATTGAGTTCGTTGAAGAGGAAGTCCTCGTCAGCGTAGGCGTTGGTCACTTTATCGGTAGTACCTGTAGTGTTCGCCATCGGACGGATTGCCCCGTGGCACGAATAGCCGGAACTATTCGTCTGCGTAGCATGTACGCGACCGATGTTATAGACGTTCGTCACAGTGATATTAACCGTAGAGGCATAAATTCCGCCTACATTGTTGTTGGCAACAATATCGCCGCAGTTGTAACTATTGGTGATAGTACCATAGGTACCGTTCATGAAGGCTATACCTGCCACGTCCGTTCCGTAAGTCTTTGTGGCATTAGATACCGTCACATTGCCGTAGTTGGCGCATCGGTCAATGTTCACATACGATTGCGCGTAACCCACAATACCGGCTACATATTTGGAGTGTCCCGTCACATTCGAATAATTGGTGATGCCGGAGATAGTACAGGGCGTAGCTTTTACTCCTTGTGCATGACCTATCACGCCACCCAACTGCACGCCGGTCGTTTTGTCGTAACCGGAAGTAACGGAGCCATAAACGGTCATGTTCTTTACCGTTGCATTGGTCAGGTAACCGAACAGGCCATAATAGCGTCCGTCGGGAGTGTTGATAAATAGGTTCTTTATCGCAAATCCCTGTCCGTCAAACATGCCCGAATAGGGTTTGGCACTACTGATGCCTATCGGCGTCCAGTCATAGCCGCAGAGGTCAATGTCATTGTCAAGGACAGCTTTCCAACTTTTGCCTGTACCGGCATTCACCTGCGCAGCGAACCATGCCAACTGGGCTCCGGTTTTGATATGATAGATTCCGCCGACCGGTGTCACCGCTGCATTGTCCGTTCCGTTCCATCCTTCTTCAGGGATAGCCTCCAGCGCGATAGTTACCGTCTTCTCGGCTTCATCGCCTGCCTCGATAGTCACCGTGACAGCCGAGCGTTTGTATCCTGTAGCTTCCGCGTGCACGGTGTTGTCTCCTTCGGTCAACAGGTATCTGCCCTCCGCATCGGGAGTAAGTTCTACACCCAGACTATTGGTCACTTTGCTGATAACCGTCTCTTCCGGCGTGAGGACAAAAGTCACAAGACTCTTCGTGGGCTGCGTCACAGGGATAATGGCATCGGGCAGGGCTCCGAAATATGTCTGATGCGCAACGGCGGTGAAGTTAGGCGAACGACCGCCTACTTTGTCTATCGTTCGGTGGTTGCCTATCGGGTCACCGAAACCGGTCACTTGGATAACACCATCGGTCAGTACCAGTGTCGGGTCAGTGTAGTCCGCCGGAATAGTAAAGGAGATAGCTTGCGCCGAAGGAGTCGAACCGAACCAGTATTGGTTGCGACCGAGTATCAAGGCAGTGCCTGCCGGAATACCGTTATAGGTGACATAGGCAGACATGTTATAGATACCGGATAGTTTGTTCGCCGGATGGAAGAGTCCGTCGTATTGTATTTTCACTTGATCTCCGGGGAAGAACTTGTCTTTTCCTGTAGTCTCGTTAGTGATGGTACGTGTGGCATGTCGGGCAGTAATCACTTGATATTCATACTTGCCTGTTCCGTCACCTAAACGAATAATCTGGCGTCCGTGTTTGAGTGGCAGGGTATAGGTGTTGTCGGCATTCTTGCTGACTGCGTGCCAGCCGGTGTTATAGACTGCATCGTTCGTACGGATAGTAGGATAACTGATCTCTACTGTCTGCACACCGGTCGGCTTGAAGGTGTAGTTGAACGCCTCTTCGTCATTGATATAATAGAACACATCGTGCTCGGCATCAACATATTTGCCGGCATTCTTCATCTTCTCTTCATTGTATATCTCATTAATGCGCATATTGGCATCCATGCTGTTGGCTGGTGCATTGACCGAAACGACAAACACACCGGTGTTCTCGGGCCAAATAGCACCGAAATACTGACCGCCGTAATAGGTACTCATCTTGCCGGTATTATTGGCATACTGGAGGGCAGAAGCCGCATCATAGGTCACAGTCACAATCGCCGTGCCGGCACCTTTGGCACGCAGAATAGACCACTCCGAACCAACATTGCCGTCAGGCACAATCTCAATAACCGAATTATCGGGATTACCATTCATATCATATACCGCATAGTGGTAGTCCGGCTCCAAGAAGTAGTTCTCCGTCTGGTTAGGGATAATCTGCCAGTCACGCTCCGCCATAAGGTCATACTCCTGACCGGCTGTCATTTTGAGGTAGCCTTTCTCGTTGATGTTGAGCAGGATATTACAGTCGTTCAGACCGGACAAACTCTTCGGGTCATAATCCACCCACTTAGGTGAACGAGCTGAAAAGTCCGCTTCAGTGAAGTTGATGACAGGACATTTGGTTGCATCTATGTTGTAGTAGAAATTGAGCAACTGCGTCAGCCCGCCCGTTTTCCACGCGCGCATATTATACTTGCTGCCCGTTCCCAAACGCCACGTATAAGTCTTAGTGCTGCCGCTTGTCTCTACCGATTCGGGAGCAATAACGCGGAATGGAGTGAAGTGAATCGTTCCTGAACCTCCGTCGCCGCCGGGCTTTTGCATCATCGCTATCTCTGCGTCCGCGGGGCAGGTCGAGGTGAACAATCCGCCCTCGCGAATCTTCCCCTGAATAGTTGTATTTCCCGTTACGGTACGTCCGTCATCCGATGCCACGTAGCCTTCTGCTACACGTGCGTCCGACGGCACAAATCGCAGTACCACGCTGCCGCCGTTGTAAGTCAGCACGGAACGATTGCCCGCATTAACACCCAGAGTGACAGGGAAAGTCTCTCCTTCACGGCTATGCACTTGCACGTCTTCAACCGTGTAGTCTGTACCATAGACCCAACCCGTGTTGGTGGCTTTGATGTTGGTAATCGTCCATATCTGCAAGTCTATCTCCTTCGTTCCGCTGACGGTGAAGGTGAACGTACCGTTCAAGTCGTTGGAGGAGTTGTAGCCGTAGAGGGTGTAAGTACCGTCCGGCAGGTTGAACGAATAGGTGTTTTTGCTGTTAGCGGTAGTCATCTCGTCATGCGGGATGGTGTTACCGTCAGCATCGGCAAGTGTCATGGTCTTGGTGACGCTGTTCATGGTGATAGAGACTTGAGCCGCCTCTACCGGTGCGAATACCCATAGAAGGGCTAACGCAGCGAAAAAAGATAAATACTTTTTCATCTGATAATGGTTTTATAATTGTTGTTTTCTGTTTGCATGATATAAGCACCTTTGGGCAGTTGTGCATCCGGGCGCATCTTCCGTCCGTTTATGTCATAGACGGCTTTGGGAGCTCCGCTTTTTGCTTCGGGCGGAACCATGTCTGTCGGTACGGTTGCATTTCCGGTAGCCGCTTTGACGGCAGTACGCGGACCTTTGTTGTCCGACTGGTCCCAAGCCTCCACCTCGATGGTATAGACCTTGTCCGTGTCCAAGCCGGTAATAGTAACAGAGGTCTTCTTCACACGGGCATAGCGCACCCCGTCCACATACACGGCATAGCGGGTCACAGACACATTGTCCGTAGCGGTGTTCCAGGACAAATCAATGGAATATGTATGCCCCGTAGCCTGTAATCCCGTCACCGCAGAAGGAGCCGTTAGGTCTTTGGTCTGAGCCCTCACTGCTCCCCACTCGCCTGACTCGCCATATGCCGAAACAGCCTGCGAGTAGAAGCGGTAGGATGTATAGGTCTGCAAGTCCTTGAAGATATAGGAGTTGGTCGTCGTGGAGTCCACCAATACCGAATCCACATAGACGCGGTAGTATGCGGCATCGCGCACTCGGGTCCAAGTCACTTTGACGCGGTTCTCGTCCAAAGGCTCCGCTTCCAAACCTGTAGGGCGCGGAATCTCGTCCACATGGTCCAGCATCTCCATCCCGCCGAGGCAGAAATATGCGGCGGTGTTGATACCCAGTGACTTGGCGTCATCCGAACTCTCCAACGTGAAATAGACACCGTTCACCTGCCCCAGAGAGCTCAGGTCCATCCATCGCCAATCGGTAGGCTGGTCCAGCTTATTGTCGTGAAACGACGCCAAGGAGAATACCACCGGCTCACCGGCATCCTTGGCCTCTTCGTCCAGACCATGGGCTATCAGATTGAAGAAACTGCCGTTGTCCGCAAACGAGTGTGCAAAACCGTCGTCGTGCTCGATACCATAGTATGCCCATGGGTGGCTGCATACCCATATGCCTAACGGACGATGGGTCTGTCCGTCGCTGAAATCCACTTGCAGACTCCGCAACCCTTCTTCTTCGTAGTTATAGCCCCAATAGGCCACCAGATAAGGTGCTCCCTTGACGAGTACGCCCGTAGAGTCCATCCCGCCGCCTGCCATACAGCCCCATTGATGGGCAGGCCAGTCGGAAGAAGAACCCGCCATGCCATAGTCGGCGTTATCGCCGTTGGTACACAGGGTGAAGCCGTCCCAGTAACTCATCTCGCCTTCTGACATGGCATCGGCACGCATGTGAGAGAAAGAGAAGTCTTCGAAATCCAGAGAGCGGTAATCGGCATGATAGGTATATATCCATTTGCCGTCCGAGTCCAAGGGATAGTCTTCCATGAACGCCTGCATATTCAGGCGGATGGTGTCTGTGGCACTGAGGTTCATTACCATCAGCAGCCCGCATAAAAAGAAAATAGTTCTTTTCATCATATTCATTATTCTTTATTCATTATTCTTTTTCCTTGTACATCGTACGTCTGTCCTTTGCACTTCAAATAGAGTTGTCCGTCTCGTAGCACCTTTGTATATGGTACTTGGTCACTTGGTACTTGATTGAGGTCTTGTGTGGCTTCCGGGTGGAGGTCTTCTGCTCCCATGATCTCCGTGGATGTCTCACCGAGCCATCCGCATTGCTGATGAAGGGCGGTATAGACCTTGACGAAATGGATACCCGATAGATTAGCTGGCGTGCCGTCCGCTTTTACTGCCCATTGGATATTCAGCTGCGCACCTTCATCAGTATTAGGCAGGTTATCTGCATACCCCCATGGGTAAGCGTATAGCACATAGTACGTTCCCTCGCCGGAGAGGTCTTCGTAATTGTCGGGCAAACGGCTACCGGTAAAAGTGATACTATCCTCCTCTACCCATTTGGGATAGTTTTTTCCCTCTTCTGTACGCTTATAAGTTACAGAATAATCATGGATCGTCTGCGGATTGGAATACTCGCTACCTGCCAGTTCGTACCATTCGTCATCGGGTTTACCGTTTCCGTTCGCATCGCAACTAACCATAACTATACCGGGTTCAGCAGCCCCCTCAAAAGCATTACCGAGCACCAAGAGGTCCTTCGCATTCGGCACATTGAGTACCATATGGTCAAATCCGAAGACAACAAAACCACCCCATCCACCAAGAGAAATCATGCCTTGATTATTGTCGGCTATAGCCTCTTCTGCCTTCATACGCATATCGTTGGCATCGTCACCTTGCTCATATTCGGGCATCGAATTAACGAACTGCCCGGGCGCGGGACAATACTCCCACACACGAGAAATATAAGGACTTTGCGCGTGCGCAAAGGCCACGGCAAAAAATGCCGCGATAAATAAATAACGCTGCATACGCTACTACACTATGTGTTTCTAAAAATCTTTTTCATATTGCCCGCCTTGGTATCCGCGCCAAGGGTTAAAGCGTTGCGGTTACGGCAGGTCTTCCGGCTCGTCTCCCTCCCTCCGGTCTTCCCATCCAATGACAGTGACCCTTTAGAAATGGAGTTCGGTTATGAGACTCACGGCTGCGGGACAGCGGCTGAATTGCACAGCCTTCCCTTTTAATCACCAAAACGGAACGTCTTGGCAAACCATAATCGACATTTTTTCAAATGCGAGTGCAAAGGTACTGCTTTTTTTTGATATATGCAAGAAAAAATTGAATATTTTATATAAAAAAACCTCCCGGGATGAACCAGGGAGGCTTAGAGACCCAAATTGGTCTCATTTAAGTTAGAATCATTAGAGTTCAGCGCCCAAGATATTGAATGCCTTCTCACCGCGGAGAATGACTACCTGACCGTCACGTACGACCTTAACCGCTTTCACAGCCGAGTTGGTATTGCTGATAGCCTCTGCCGGAGCTACTGCGCCGAAGTTATCAATGCAGAAGTAAGCCGGAGTCGTCATGCCATAGTTATTATGCTTAGAGCTGCTCAAAGCAAACGATATCTCATCTACTTCTCCAAGGCTGCTAAGATCTACATACGTCCATTCGGAAATATAGGAAGTACCCTGAGCCAAATAAAACTCTACTTGGTTATTCACTTTCGCACCATTCAAATAACCATGGACGGTCAGCTTAAACCAATCGCTCTCACCAAAAGGAGCTCCTTCATCACTCGACATTCCATCACCATTCAAAATAGCGTTAACAACCCAAGCAGTATTGCATACATACATACCCGGAACGACTGCTTGATTCAGGAGTTGAATATGGTCTAACCCTGTGTACGAAGAGGTCCAAACGAGAAAGTTATTGCCTTCAAATGCGCCACCTTTTGCGGATTTGTCGCTGTCAGCATAGAAATCGTAGGTGTTACCGGTTTTGTTAGAAACGACGTTACCAAAATAGTAAACGCCTGCCTCTCCATAATCCGCTACTTCTTGCTTGAAGCCAAAACTACCGCTTTGGATTAATCCTGTTTCATTCAAATGGAGCACGCTTTCCTCTGCCAGTTCGATGTTTTCAAAATCTGCCACTTGCAGATCTGCATACATAGCGGCACTCATCATAGCCGCTGCAACAAATAGATAAATCTTTTTCATTTTGTTTTTGTTGTTTTTAAATGATTAATAAATGTTGATTATATAAAGTGTTATTAGCACTATGGTTATACATGTAAGTCGATCGCGCCGGAGATCTCGGTACTGAGTTCTCCCGTTTGATCGTAGTTCTCATCGACCGCGGTGTAGATACGGATGAAGTCAACAGTTGGCAGACTGACTGATTTTCCATCCGCATCTACAGCCCACGATATGTCGAATGAGGTACCTGAAAGATCATTATTGGGTTTGTTATCCGCGTAGCCGAAATCCAATATCCGCTGCACGTTCTGTCCGCCGATCTGCTCGGTGAGCGGCGCCAGAAGCGAGCCCGTAAAGGTCATCGAAGAGGCCTTGATCCACTGCGGGTAATAAGGCTGCTGGTGGAAAGGATTGCGGATCGTATCGCTTTCGCGTGTATAGGTCTTTGAATACGAATGAACAGTCGTCGGATTGTCGTACTCGGAGCCTTTGAGTTCGTACCAAGTATCGTCGGGCTTGCCGTTGCCGTTCTCGTCGCGGCTGACCATCACAATACCCGGCTCAGAACTACCGTACGCCTCGTTTCCGGTCATCCGGAACGCATTACCAAGGATGCGGAAGTCGTAGCCTTCCTTGTTCTCTACGGCGTGGTCAAAGCCGAAGGTGATGTATCCCCCCCATCCTCCGAGGCAGACGAGTCCGCCAGCATTATTGGCAATCGCCAACTCACATTTGCGACACATCGCCGCTGCATCATCGCCCTCTTCATACTTCGGCAGAACGTTCACAAACTGCCCCATCGCGGGTACATACTCATACACGCGTGAGATATACGGAGATGACTTCGCAGGCTTCGAAGAGGCAGTGTCGGGATATAAATCATAGGCTTCGCTGACACGGCAGAGGTGTCCTGGTATATCTCCGGTACGCGCAGACCAGTGCTCCTTGCCGTCGTACCCGAAACAATGCAGCACACCCGAAGAGACGTAATTCTTGGCGTCCGTGATATAAAGCACGTCGGTCGTCGCCAGGAGTCCGTAAGGGTGCTCGAAAGAAGAGATATCTATCGGCTGGTCTTGCTCGGTGTAGTCGATGGTGGAGAAAGCGCGGAGGGTGTGGGCGTCTCTATCCACCATGTATGCTACGGGGCCGAGTATAGAAAGGTTACTAATCTTCACCGACAGATGCTTGACAGTAGTGCTATGGTCTAGGATTACCACGTTTTTATCCGTACTTACCCACAGTTTTCCACTGTCATCCGGCCGGATGCGTTGAGGGTTCGGACCGACAGTTATTTTCTCGATTTCCGTGAAGGAGTTCAGGTCGATGACAGAGACGGTCGAGTCGTGGCGGTTGACCAAATATCCGCCGGAGTTAACGACGTAGAGTTTGTCACCGAGGATACAGAGTTCGTCGGGTTGGTGTCCGACCTTCACTTCGCGGGTGACTTGCAGGGTGGCCGTATCGACCTCAAAGACCGAGCCTAAGAGTTCAGGATTTGCTACCGAACCGACATACGCAGAGACGTACATCTTGTCGCCCCGGAAAGCCATGTAGCGGCAGTTAGGAATTTCTATCTGGCTGATATGACGGGCTTTACGATCCATCACTTCGACCTTGTGGGAACAATTTATCACCGCATAGAGACGACCGCCGTAAGCCTGTATATCGTTGCCGACGTCGCCTAATTCCTTGAGTTGATGGGGGTTCTGCGAACCATACCAATTGGAATAATAATCGCCTTTCTCCAAGTTGATATAATCCAAGCGGGCTTTGTTAGAACCCATATTTCCCTCACAAAGGACGTATAGCCCACCCTCGCGCACCTCGTCCGTGACGTGCGTGCCGATGGTCGGATAGATGACCTCGTCGCCGCGGCAGGAGGACAAGACCGCTATCGCTGACAGAATACAGACCGCTACGCTGACAGAATACAGATTTAATATCTTAAAGCTATAGTGCATCGTACGTTTTGTTTGGGCATCGGGTAATTCTGAATCACTTCGTAATCCTGCCCGAGCAAGTTATTGAGTTCTATATTCGCTTTCAACCATAAGGGGTGTATGGCGTATGGTGTACGGTGTACGGTAATCCCCCACTCTCCGTAGAGCGAGAGGTCATGCGTGTACCAGGGCTGCACGTAGTTATAGATCGTGTTCTCCTGCTGACCGTAACGTTCGCCGACGTAGATGAACGAGTAGTTCAGCCCATAATGATCGCCACGACGGCTGGTCCACTCGAGTCCGAGAACCGCGCTACCGCTGTGCCAAGGGATATACGGGATCTGGTGACCATAATACGTGTCCGATGGGTTCGTGACGTCGATCGCCTTCTGGTAGGTGTAGTTGAGCCTCGTGCGGAGCACCCAACGCAACGGCAGGAAGAAGGAGAAATCGGCTTTGGCATCGACACCGTTGATCTTCACCGTTCCGAGGTTGAGCATCGTCCAGCGGAACTGCTGACCCTTGGGGTACGCGATGATCTTATCCGTGACGCGGTTGTAGTAATATGAGACCGCTACGTTAGCCATCAGCCATTTATGGCTGACTCGATAGGCGAGCTCGACCGAGTGCTGGCGGGCTAACTCCGGCCTAAGAGAAGCGTTGCCCAGATCCGTATAATAGAGGTCGTTAAAGGTCGGATAGCGGTAACTCTGCTTATAGAAAGCGTTGAGACTGAGGTCGATCTTCGGATACGGACGGAAAGAGAGGAAGATGCCCGGGGTAACTTTAGGCTGAACGCTGATTGCTGACGGCTGATTGCTGACGGCCGTCATCAAAACCGAGGCCTGAAGACGCAGGTACTCCTTGACATTAAAAGCCGTCGCGGCGGAGAGCCAATGAGAATGCCGTGCAAAATGGTCCGTACCGTCCTCCAAGAGCAGATTCTCCCGCGCAAGGGCGTTATACTGATAATCGTACGCCAGGGAAAGATCCCACCAATTAAAGACGCGGAACTTATTGGCAAGCGAGAGATACGCCTCCTGCTGGGTGTACCGGTTATTGGAGGGCAAGAGACGCTCGTCGTAGTTCTTATAATGGGTAAAATCGTTGGCGTACTTCGCTAAGAAACGCGTGGACCAGCGGTCGAACCACTCGTCCTGCCATTGGGCTTGCACAAAGGTGTTGCGGTCCCACAGGCGCTCGCCGTTCCGCCAGACATTATTGACAATCGCCCCGGGCACGCCTCGCTCAGAGTAGTAGTTATACACATGCACGCGCCAGAAGCCCGTCGTGCGGTAGTAATGATGCAGGCCGAGCTCCGTACGCACGGCGTTCACATCGCCGTTCTGACGCACCGCCGTAGTGTCATACGCCGTCTCACCGGAAGGCAGCACACGGCGGTAGCGGAAGGGATACTTGCCATCCGAATACACGTACTCGGCATCGAGGGTCAGCGAGAGTGCGTTCGTCAACTTGACATCAACGCCCACATTGGGGTTCGCCAGCGAGAAAGAGCCAAAACGCATCTGACCGCGTACATGCACCTTCTCATCCTCTTTGAAGTAAGGTTTGCGGGTCGTGAGATACACGTTTCCTGCAGCGCCAAACTCCCGCGCAGACTGGAAGATATCGGATTTCTGACCGTTAAAGAGCTGGATCTCCTCCAGGTTATCCAACGAGAAACGCCCTAAATCCACCTGCCCGTTCTGGGCGTTCCCCAACTGCACGCCGTTATAGTACACCGCCGTATGCTGGCTTCCCATGGAGCGGATGTTGATGGTCTTGATACCTCCCACTCCGCCGTAGTCCTTGAGTTGTACGCCGGAGAAATACCGCAAGGCGTCCGCTACAGAAAGGGCGTTAAGTCGTTGCAGTTCAGTGCCTTTCAGCGTCTGGGGGACGATAACATCCTTGGCTAAAGAGCGCGCCGTGACCTCCACCTCCGAGAGTTGGAAGCGGTTATATAGGGAATCCTGCTCTGCCTCGTCATATGCAAAAGCAGAGCGCGCCACAAGCGCAAAAAACAGTATAAAAAAGATTCTTTTTGCCATTGTTGGTCCTACTCCAGGAGGACTTCTCAATTAAGGCTCATCGCAAGCGATCTGGCTTAGACCCGAAGGTCATCACAGTTGCCGGTCAGCCCGGGATTTACACCCGTGTTCTCTCGCGATCAGCTATTCACCACAAGGGTTATTTATTTTTTTGCAGGATCGGTCGTCAGATCGATACCTAATTTCTTAAATGTTCTCCAATCCACCTCGTTGAGCATCACGGTCGAGTGCGCCTGACATCCCTTCAACAAAGGTAAGGTGTCTAACGCTTTGCGGCAGTTCTCCTCTTGGAGCGAGAGCACCGAGAGCGCTACCAAAACCTCATCCGTATGCAGTCTCGGATTCTTGCCGTGAAGGAAAGAGATCTTCGTCTTCTGTATCGGACCGATATATTTCTCCGGAATCAACCGAACCGAATGGTCGATGCCAGCCAACTCTTTCATCGCGTTAAGCAAGAGTGCAGCAGAGGATCCTAACAGCGGTCCTGCCTCGGCAGTGATGATCTTGCCATCCGGCAGTTCGATAGCTGCTGCATGGGCAAAAGAGCCGTCGTGCAAAGCGCCACTGAGGGCTCTGCGCTCACGGGCTGCGACCGTTGTACGACGCTCGGCGGTAGTGATACCTACCTGCTGCTGAAGGATCGCCAGTTTCTTGATCTCCGACTCATTGCATTTGCCGTTAGCCAAATGACAGAGCGCCCGGAAATAACGACGGATGATCTCTTGCTTGCACGCCTCACGCACCGCCTCGTCATCGCTGATACAGAAACCCACCATATTCACACCCATCTCCGTCGGGGACTTATACGGGCTCTCGCCGTAGATCGATTTGAAGAGCGCGTCGAGTACCGGGAAGATCTCTATATCGCGGTTATAGTTCACCGCCGTCTTGCCCGTAGCCTCCAGATGGAAGGGGTCGATCATATTCACATCGTTGAGGTCCGCGGTAGCCGCTTCGTACGCCACGTTCAGCGGGTGTTTGAGCGGGAGGTTCCATACGGGGAAAGTCTCGAACTTCGCGTACCCTGCCTCACAACCATGTTTCTGCTCGTTGTAGAGCTGACTTAAGCAAACCGCCATCTTTCCGCTACCGGGACCCGGCGCCGTGACGATAACCAGAGGACGGGTCGTCTCCACATAATCATTACGTCCGAAGCCTTCGTCCGAAGCGATCAGCTCCACATTGTGGGGGTAGCCCTCAATCAGATAATGATAGTACACCCGGATACCTTTCCGCTCCAGACGCTGGCGATACGCATCCGCCGAACGCTGACCGGAGTAATGGGTAATCACGACCGAAGAGACCATAAAGCCACGGCTCATAAACTCTTCGCGAAGACGCAGCACGTCCTCATCATACGTGATACCGAGGTCCTGACGCACCTTATTCCGCTCGATATCTTCGGCAGAAAGGACGATGAGGATCTCCAATGAGTCACGGAGTTGCGTGAGCATACGCAACTTACTATCCGGCAGAAAACCCGGCAACACACGACTCGCGTGCATGTCGTCGAAGAGCTTACCACCTAACTCCAGGTACAGTTTGTTACCAAACTGAGCTATCCGTTCGCGGATGTGTTCCGACTGAATACGGATATATTTGTCATTATCGAAAGCAGTTTGCATAATCGGGTACAAAATTACTACAATTTTTGCATATATGCAAATTTTTTTGTATTTTTGCAGTCGATTTTTATTACGACGAATATGATTTCACCTTTTACCCTTCCCCCGGAGGCCTCTGCACAAGCAGCTGCAGCGCTTATAATAAATAAGGTACACGCGTACATGCGCGCGAACCCTCAAAGCGAACTTCATCGTCTTGGGAAGATGTTCGGCGTGCTGGTGGTCGAGAAAGACGGCACGTGGCAGAGCTCTGACGGCGTATGGCAGACGGCGGAGGGCGTGACTTTTATCGCTGCGTTCTCGGCACAATTAGACGGCCGGTACGACCATGAGGGTTTTGTGCCGCCGGTGTATGAGATGAAGACACCGCCCATCGGCACAAGCAAAGAGGAGTCGCGGCGGCTGCAACGGCTGCTGTTTGCGCAGTACCACCTGTTGAACGGCAAGGGCGAGCGCCGCAACCTGCTGGATATCTTCCAGCACGAACAACCCATTCTCTCCCCAGAGGAGTGGTTTGGAAAGGGACAAGGGAACCAAGGGCCAAGGGACAAAGACCCTCTACCTCCATCGGGTGCAGGGGAGTGTTGTGCGCCGAAGTTGCTGCAGTACGCCTTTCAGCATGGGCTGAAACCGTTGGCCTTAGCGGAGTTCTGGGTCGGCGCCTCACCGGCAAATGAGTTACGGAGGGAAGGACAGTTCTACGCGCCGTGTTCCGGGCGATGCGTACCTATCTTGCGATTTATGATGCAGGGCTTAGAAGTGGAGAAACCCACCCAAGAGAACCGTACCGAAGACTTGTGCCGGCAGATCGAGGTGCTCTACGAAGATGCGTCTCTTATGGTTGTCAATAAGCCCGCAGGGCTCTTGTCGGTGCCGGGCAAGACGGAGGAACTCTCTCTGTCTGCCTATCTGAAGACACAAAATGGCTACGCGTATCTCATGCCGGCGCACCGCCTGGACCAAGACACCAGCGGCCTTATCGTCCTTGCCAAGACGGAAGAGGTTTATAAAGCGCTGCAATCATACTTCCAGCGGCGCGACATCCTCAAACGCTATGAGGCATTATTAAAGGATGAAAGGAGAAATGGCGAAGGGCAAAAGGGCGAAAGGCTAAAGGACGAAGGGGTGATTGAATTGCCGTTGCTGCCGAACCCGTATGAACGACCGCGGCAAATGGTCTCCCGGGAGCACGGCAAACCGGCACTCACACGCTATATCATCCGCGAGCGGCGTGCGGACGGTACGATCTTCGTGGATTTCTACCCTATGACCGGCCGCACGCATCAACTGCGAGTTCATGCGGCGCACCCGGAGGGTCTGAACGCACCGATCCTCGGTGACCGACTGTACGGCAACGGCATGGAGGAGAGTGACCGCCTGATGCTTCATGCCGCAGAGATCCGTTTCGTGCACCCCGTAACCAAAGAAGAGATGCATTTCTGCATCCCTTCTCCATTCTAACTTACGACTCGCTGTTATTCGAATCGCTGTTATTCGAGTCCTTATTCTGCGACTCCTCGTCGTCTTCATCGTGGTGGTAGTAGTAATACGAGCGTGCGGCTTTGTCATCACCGACGAGCTTGCCGTAGATCTTACCATAGACCTTACCGTATCGGTGTGACTTCTTGTTCGTGCTACCATAACCGCCGTAGCCGTAACCGCCGTAACCGCCGTAGCCGAGGTGTCCGTAGCCGTAGCCGCCGTAACCGCCGTAGCCGTAGCCGTAACCTGAGCCGTACGAGTGACGACCTTCCGTCGGAATATCCGAGAGGACGAGCTGCACTTTCTCCGGCGCATCGATCACTTCGGTCATCTGCTCCAGGGTCTGCTTGCAGAAGGATTTATTGGTCTGCATACAACGGATGACGAAGAGGCAGAGGTCACTCTGTTCAATCACCGCATACGCATCCGGAACCAGACCGATAGGCGAGGTATCGATGACGATGAAATCATATATCTCGCGGGCTTTGGCGATGGTCTCGCGCAGCTTGTCGGAGTGCACCAACTCACCTGGGTTCGGCGGAATCGTACCGGCACGCACGAAATCAAAGCCGAAAGGTGTGTCGTGAACGAATATATCCTCTGCCTCGCAATCGCCGATCAAGTAGTTCGACACACCGTTACCGTTCTCCAGACCAAGTTTGGTGTGGATATTCGGTTTACGAAGGTCCAGATCGACCAATAAGGTCTTCTTACCGGTCATGGCGTACAGCGCTGCAAGGTTCGTCGAGAGGAAGGTCTTACCATCGCCGGACTCCGTAGAGGTGACGCAGATAACCATCTTCTCTTTGCGCTTCAAGACAAACTCCATACGCGTACGGATGGCACGAAGCATCTCCGCATAGCTCGATCGGGGCGAAGCGCGCACGAGCGTCGGGTTCTGGCTCTTGGCGTGACGCAGCGTACCGATCAGGCGGAACATCTTCAGTTTGACGACATCTTTCGGCGAGCGGATCTTGTTGTTGAGCAACTCGCTGAGGATAATCAGCACCATCGGGATCAGGAATCCGATAATCAGATACGTACTTGTCGTCTTGGATTTGGCTTTGGCGTTCATGATCGCCGTGGTACGCGCCTTATCCATGATGGAGTTATCGGGGGTGTTGGATGCTTTCTGAATCTCAGCCTCAGCACGTTTCTGCAGGAAGAAGGTGTAGTAGTTGTCGTCGATGCGGTAGTTACGCTCGATGGCAACCATCTGGAGCTCTTTCTCCGGCAGCTGTTTGATGGATTTCTCCACCTCCGAGTAGCGGTTCTTGAGGTCGGTCTTCTCGATCTCCAAGGATGCCCTCATCGACGTCACCACCTCTTCGATCGCCTGTTTGACGTTCTCGATATCCTTGGTGTAGATCGCGTAGTAAACGTTCTTCTCTGTCAACTCTCCGCGTTGGATACGCAGGTCGTTGAGTTGCTGAACGAGCGTCATCAGCATCGGTTCGTTCACACCCATCGTCGTCGGCGCAATGACTGCGCCGTTCTCGATATTCTGATGGATATACGAGATGAGGTAGTCAAAATACGTCTCGCGCAGACGCAGCTCCATCGATTTCTGCTCATACTCGGCGATACGTCCCATGAGCTGGCCGGCATACGAGTTCACATCGACGAACTTATTCTCCTGGCGGAAGTTCGTCATCGCGCCTTCGCTCACTTGCAGGGACGACTGCAGGTTATTCAACTGCTCGTTGATAAAACGGATGGAGTTCTCTGCCACCTCGTTCTTCTGCTCGAGGTTCTGCAAGAGGTAGATCTTCGCCAACTCATCGATGAACTCGCAGTCTCGTTGCGGCGTCTCACTCACTAATGAGAGCGCCAGAACGGTTGATCCCTCCGTCACGAAGGAGAGTTGCAGCCGGCTCATGAACTCGTCCACCAGCGACTCATGCGTACGGAAACGGAAATAGATCTTGCCACTGTTGACCATCAGTTCGGTCGGCCAGATGGTGATCTCAAAGAGCTTGCATTTGATCGGCTGACCGTAATGCACATCTAACTCTAAAGGCGTATCTTCCTCCGTCGAAGAGATATGCATCGATCCGTCGGAGCGGAAGTTCAGCTGGAAGAGCGGACCGTACGCACGCGGATCCACCATCTTCGGCTCAACCAACACAGGCGTCTGGCGGTACAGCTGCCTCGTCTTGAAACGACCCTGGGTGATGTACTCTACATTCAGGAAAGGCAAGGAGTCCACTACCCTGCTCATCAGGTCGTATGACCCGAGCATGATCATCTGGTTGTTCACGTTCTTGAATCCTGCGTCCACGCCGAAACCGTTCATCAGCGCCGACGCCGAACCGCCGTACGTGCTGCTCTCCTTGATGACAATCGTGCCCTGGGAGTAATACGTCGGGATCCATCTCCGGTTCTTGAGCATTGCCAGACCCAAAGCGATAGCAATCGCGATCACAAACAGATACCAATAATGCAGGAACGTAAACAACCACTCGAGCGGGTTAAAACTCATCGAGCTGTCTTCATCATCATCGCCTTTCTGCTGAAGAGGATCCTGCTGATAGTACTGCTGATTGCCCCCTTGCTGGTAGTAATAAGCCTGGTTGCCGTAATAAGCCTGATTGCCTCCGGGCTGGTAGTAATTGTTGTTACCACCCGGTGTGTAATATTGATTATTGTTACTCATAGTCGTTATTTATACATATAAGCCACATAGTTCAAGACGGTCGTCAAGAGCGCCACACTACTCGTGATCAGCCCGATAAAGGCGGAGTAGTTCGGTACTTTATAGAAGCTGTCTTTCGTTCTCGCCACGTAGATGACGTCGTTGGGATAGACGTAGTAGTATTTCGAGTCGATGATACTATTCGTCCGCATGTCGAACTCGAGAATCTCCGGTTCCTGACCTCCGTCACGCGGACGGATGATACGGATATGCCGTCTGTCACCGCTGTTCATCACATCGCCGGTCATGGCGAGCGCCTGGAAGATATTCATCTTCTCTTTGTAGATATAGAACTGTCCTGACCGTGCATCTCCGATAACAGAGAAATACTTGTTGTACATCGCTACCTTGACGTCCGCATCGGGGATGATCTCCCTGAACGCCGCCTTCAATGTATCCTGCGCTTCCGCTTCCGTCAAGCCGGCAATCTTTATCGGCTGAAGGAAAGGCATATCTACCGTTCCGTCCTGGTGAATACGGTATGAGTTGGCGTACTGCGAGCCGTAGTTCATTGTGTTGGCGCCGAGCATCTTACTCATCGTCTCGTCCATGGTGATGAGGCGGTAGATGATCTCGTCGTTCACGCGCAGTTTATATGGTTCGTACGGCACGGAGTCATACACCGGCAGCTTGTTGCATTTGGTCGGTTCCTGCAGGTAACCGATCACCCGGTGGCTGTAACAACCCGAGAGGGTCATTGTTACCAGTGCCAAAATCAAAATACTAAGCTTTTTCATTTGGCACCTCCTTCCGTAGTGGATGACGATTTCTTACCGTAGTACTTGTTGACGTGGTTGATACCGGTCTGTACGATCGAGTAGATGAACACGCCAAACGAGATGGTCGCTGCCGTCACGCCGATGACTGTCGTCACGTGGTTGATACCGAAACTGTATCCCGGGATCTGACGGATATAGATGATATCGTTCGGCTCGATGTAGTAGTACTCGGAGTTCACGAGGTCTTTCGAACGCGCATCGAAAGTCTTGATCGTCGTCACGCCGTTCTTCTCACGCACGAGTTTGATCTCTTTTCTGCTGTTGAACTCGCCGAGGTCTCCCGCCAGAGCGAGGGCCTCGAAGATCGTCATCTTCTCTTTGTTAATCATGTACCGGCCGCTTTGTGCACCGATGATCGAGAACGAGCGGTTGACGATATTCACCTCCACGGAGATCGTCGAGTACCCCGGGATCTCCTTGAGCAAGGTACCTAACTCCTCTTCGAGTTTGTGCTTCACATCGCGGGTCGTCATACCTTGTACGTAGATCTTACCGATAGTCGGGAAATCGATGTTTCCTTCCTCGTCAATCAGATACGTATATAAGTCATACGATCCACCGAGCGCACCGTTACCCATTTGTTGACGCATCTGCGAAGAGTTCGCGCCGCCGGCGTTGTACATCTTCTGCACGTTCTCGTCCGTCGAGTAAACATATACGTACAGCCTGTCGCCGATCCGCAGCACGTAATCCTCAAAACTCAAGGTGTCCGCATACGAAGGGATATAGCGGTCCGGTTCCTGCATATAGTTCACTTTCCGCGCCGTCACACATGACGAAAGCAGAAAGCCCACTAAAGCCAGAAATAATATGTTTTGGAATTTTCTCATCAATTGTCAATTATCAATTGTCAATTATCAATTATCTCCTCTCATCCCATCCGAAAGGATGCGGGCTTAATGGCAGTTTCGCTAAGGGGTGATAGTCGCCGACGAGTCCGATAGGTTCCGCATGACGTATCTGAGCCACCGTCTCGATGCACGGACGAGCCTCTGAGATACGGAAACCGTTACCCGCGAGAATCTGCTTGTAACTCTCCGTATGCAGCTCGGTGAAGCCGGCTGAGAACTCAAACTCCTCTCCGTCGATACTCAGCGTACGGTACGTCCGTTTCTCGCCTTGTACCGCATTCGCCGGCAGACAGTCTGCATTAATAGAGAGGAAATAACGCACGCGGGCGCGCTCGAGCTCCAAATATCCTGCCACGCGGTCAAAACTCATCACGTGAACGATATTCTTTTTCACCGGACCAAACACCCATTGCAACATGTCGTAGAAATGCACGCCGATATTCGTTGCGATACCGCCGGACTTGTGTACATCGCCTTTCCAGGAGCTGTAGTACCACTTGCCGCGGCTCGTGATATACGTCAGGTCCACGTCGTAGATCTTGTCTTTCGGGCCCTTCTCCACTTTCTCCTTCAGCGCGCGGATCTTGTCGTGCAACCTCAGCTGCAGGATCGTATAGGCCTTGTGTCCGGTTTCCTCCTCCAACTCCACGAGGTTGTCGATGTTATAAGGGTTGAGCACCAAGGGTTTCTCGCATATCACGTCGCAGCCGAGTCGCAGACCGTAACGGATGAACGCATCATGGGTATAGTTCGGCGTGCAGATGGAGACCCAATTCAGCGGGTTGTCCGTACGCATCTGTTTCGAGCAAAAACGGTCGAACTGCTCATTCTCCGTGTAGAACGAACAATCCGGGAAAGAGCTGTCCAGCCTTCCTACACTATCAAACTTGTCATACGCCACCAGCAGGTTGTTGCCGGTATCGGCGATCGCCTTAATGTGTCTCGGAGCGATATATCCTGCTGCTCCGATCAATGCAAAATTTAAAGGTTTCATTATTTAACTATTTCATTATTATCAGTAGTCGTTTTACTATATTCTTTGCGTTTTGCAGAACGCATTCTTTCCACCACTCGCCTTTGTTGTTCGTCCATCGCTGAGGATGTGTGGTGATCATCACGTGAGCCGGCAGTTGGTCATGCTCGATGGCGGAGATGAGCTCATTCGTCGTGTGCCAAACCAAACCTCGTGCCGTCCACTCGTCCTGATACTGAGGGATCTTATCCCGTACCGAGACCTTGTATCCGTCCCAACAACGACCCGTGTCCGTCAAGTAGAACACATCGCTAAAATCCGTATCGAAATACGGTTCGCCGATGAGACCGAGTTTCTTATAGTCGTATCGCTGCCAGAGATCCTTGCTGTCATATTGGCTCGTCGGCGCACCGTGCATGCAGATCGTCTCCACGGCGTAGTACTGCCGGAAATAATCGAGCCAGGTCTGAAAATGATCATACGCCTTTTCAAAATCTCCGCCGCAGAGGCTCATGTCCTCGTAGTGATACCCGATCTCATGCCCCAACGCAACTATCGCGCGGACACTCTCCGGCAAAGACAACTTGCTTCCCTTATAACATCCGCTTTCTCCGGTTCGGAAATAATAACTTGCTTTCGCGCCGAGCGAATGCTCTATCTGCGCGGTCTTCAGACTGTTTGCCGGCTTGGCGTCCACGTCGTGCCGTAAAATGACAAATTTACCTTCGATATTTCGATTTGTCGATTTATCGATATTTCGGCAGTAATCACTATACGAAACCAACTCGTACCCTTTCGCCTGCAATCCCTCCAGCAGTTCCCGATATATGTCCAGCGAGAAGTCTCTCATCTCTCCGCCCTCATCGGGTTCTCTAAAAAGTCTTTGTAAGCCAGCCGGATACCGTCTTCGAGTTCGGTCTTGTACGTCCAGCCGAGTCTCGTTGCTTTGCTGACATCCAGCAGCTTACGCGGCGTGCCGTCCGGACGGGTACTATCCCACTCGATCTGTCCTTCGTAACCGATCACTTTCGCTACGAGTTCCGTCAACTCTTTGATCGTTAACTCTTTGCCCGTACCGGCATTCACGGTCTCGTTGCCCGAGTAGTTATTCATAAGGAACACGCAGAGGTTCGCAAGGTCATCTACATACAGGAACTCTCGCAGCGGAGAACCCGTTCCCCAGCACGTCACTCTCTTCGCGCCGCTCATTTTCGCTTCGTGGAAGCGTCGGATGAGCGCTGGCAGGACATGGCTGTGCTCCGGGTGGTAGTTATCGTTCGGGCCGTAGAGGTTCGTCGGCATGACGGAAATATAATCCGTTCCGTACTGACGGTTCAGGAACTCGCAGTATTTGAGTCCGCTGATCTTTGCGAGCGCATAAGCCTCGTTGGTCTTCTCCAACTCGCCGGTTAACAGACAACTCTCCTTCATCGGCTGCGGAGCCATACGCGGGTAGATACAACTCGAACCCAGGAACTCCAATTTCTTCACGCCGTTCTTCCATGCCGCATGGATGACGTTCATCTCGAGGATCATGTTGTCGTACATGAAATCCGCTAACGCATTCTGGTTCGCCACAATACCGCCCACTTTGGCGGCAGCGAGGAACACATACTCCGGCTTCTCTTCCGCAAAGAACTTCTCCACCGCCTCCTGGCGACACAGATCCAACTCCTTGTGTGTCCGTGTCACGATATTCGTATATCCCTGCCTTTGCAGCTCTCTTACGATCGCAGATCCCACCATTCCCCGGTGTCCTGCCACATATATTTTTGAATTTTTCTCCATTTCCAATTCTCAATTATCAAAATTTTCGCTTGTCGAAAATAATCGTTCGAGCGAAGCGAGATAAGAATTATCAATTGTCAATTACATTTCCACCTGCTTTCCACCTTTCTCCATCGGGTGCTCATCGGATGCTCATCGGGTGCTCATCGGGTGCTCAATATGACGACACCGGTACGTAACCGTAACGATAAGCCGATTTTACTTGTCTATTCCTTTCTCCAGAAACTCCGCCAAGTTCACTTTGCGGATTTCAGCGGCGGCATCATCGGCAGCGACTTTCTTCATGTCGTGCGCCACCATGAGTTCCACAAGTTGCTCAAAGCTCGTGCTCTGCGGGTTCCAACCGAGTTCGCGTTTGGCTTTGGAAGGATCGCCGAGGAGGTTCACCACATCCGTCGGCCGATAGAAGTCCGGGCTTACAGCCACTACCACATCGCCGGTTTTAACGTTAACTCCCTTCTCCTCTATTCCTTCGCCTTCCCAGCGCAGTTCGATACCAGCGTGGCGGAAAGCGAGGGTGGCGAACTCGCGTACACTATGCTGTACACCGGTAGCGATGACGAAATCTTCGGGTGTCTCGTGCTGCAGGATCAGCCACATGCACTCTACGTAGTCCTTGGCGTAACCCCAGTCGCGCAAACTATCCAGATTGCCCAGATACAGACAATCCTGCTTGCCTTGGGCGATACGGGCGGCAGCGAGTGTGATCTTCCTTGTCACGAAGGTCTCTCCGCGGCGCTCACTCTCATGGTTAAAGAGGATACCCGAGCAGCAGAACATATCATACGCCTCGCGGTACTCCTTGATAATCCAGTAGCCGTAGAGCTTCGCCACCGCGTACGGGCTATACGGATGGAAGGGCGTGGTCTCGCTTTGCGGTACTTCCTCCACCTTGCCGTACAACTCCGAAGTGGAAGCCTGATAGATCTTACAGGTTTTCTCCAGATGGTTCGTACGTACCGCCTCTAAGATACGGAGCACACCTACGGCATCGACGTCTGCCGTAAACTCCGGTGCGTCAAACGAGACCTGCACGTGGCTTTGCGCCGCGAGATTGTATATCTCATCCGGTTGTACTTTCCCCACTAATTTCACCAACGACATCGAGTCGCTCATGTCTGCGTAATGCAAATGGAAATGCGGCGTGCCCTCCAAATGCGCTATACGCTCGCGATAATCCACTGAACTGCGGCGGATGATGCCGTGAACCTCATACCCTTTTTCCAACAGGAATTCCGACAGATAACTTCCGTCCTGCCCTGTCACACCGGTAATCAATGCTGTTTTTGCCATAGTATTTTTGTTGTTTCTGATACTGTATTTTTGCCTCAATTAATTATTAATTGATAAAAAAGCGTGCAAAGGTACAAAAAAATATTGATATACGCAAGCGCACGCGCGTTTTTTCAAGATTTACGCATAAAAATTTGCGTATTTGGTAAAAAAGTTGTACCTTTGCACCGTCATTTGTATTTTGCATTAAAAGTTCAGAAAAAATGTCTGAAAAATACAACTATAGCTAAATAAAAATAAATATATATGGAATTAAGCGAACAAGAACAAGTACGGCGGCAGAGTCTGCAGACGATGCGAGACATGGGGATTGACCCCTATCCTGCAGCCGAGTATCAAGTAACCGGACACTCCACGGACATCAAAGCGCATTTTGATGAGTGGGACGGCAAAGAAGTACGTATCGCCGGACGTCTGATGTCCAAGCGAATCATGGGAAAAGCCTCGTTCATCGAGATCCAGGACTCCAAGGGACGTATTCAGGTGTATGTAAGCCGAGACGATATTCAAGCTCCTGTGGCAGAAGGAGAGCAACCGACCACCGTCGAGCAGCAGATGTACAACGTCGTTTTTAAGAAACTGCTCGATATCGGCGATTTCATCGGCATTGAGGGATTCGTTTTCCGCACGCAGATGGGTGAGATCTCCGTGCATGCCAAGAAGCTGACGGTGCTCGCCAAATCGCTTCGTCCGCTGCCGATCGTCAAGTACAAAGACGGCGTGGCTTATGACGGATTCAACGACCCTGAGCAGCGTTACCGCCAGCGTTATGTGGACCTCGTAGTGAACGAGGGTGTCAAGGATACCTTCCTCAAACGCGCCACCATCCTCCGCACGATGCGTCAGGTGTTCGACGAGGCAGGTTATACCGAGGTGGAGACGCCTATTCTGCAGCAGATTGCCGGCGGCGCTTCGGCTCGTCCGTTCATCACGCACCATAACTCGCTCGACGTGGATATGTACCTGCGTATCGCGACCGAACTCTACCTCAAACGCCTTATCGTCGGCGGTTTTGAGGGCGTGTATGAGATCGGCCGTAACTTCCGTAACGAAGGCATGGACCGCTCCCACAACCCCGAGTTCACCTGCATGGAGCTTTACGTACAGTACAAGGATTATAACTGGATGATGGGCTTCACGGAGCAGCTGCTGGAGAAGATTGCAATTGCCGTCAACGGCACGACGAAAGTGCAGATTGGCGACCATGAGATCGATTTCAAGGCGCCGTACCGCCGTCTGCCGATCCTCGATGCCATCAAAGAGAAGACCGGTCTGGACCTTGCTTCGATGAGCGAAGATGAGATCCGTGTGGAGGCAAAGAAACTCGGCGTAGAGGATACCGAGCACATGGGCAAAGGCAAACTGATTGACGAGATTTTCGGCGAGACCTGCGAGGGCACCTTCATCCAGCCGACCTTCATCACCGACTACCCCGTGGAGATGTCGCCGCTGACGAAGATGCACCGCTCCAAACCCGGTCTGACCGAACGTTTTGAGTTGATGGTCAACGGCAAAGAGCTCGCCAACGCGTACTCCGAGCTGAACGACCCGATTGACCAATACAACCGTTTCGTCGAGCAGATGAAGCTTGCCGACAAGGGCGACGACGAAGCGATGGTGATCGACCATGACTTCATGCGCGCGCTCGAGTACGGTATGCCGCCGACATCGGGTATCGGTATCGGTATCGACCGTCTGGCGATCCTCATGACCGGTCAGCCGACCATCCAGGAGGTACTTCTTTTCCCGACGATGAAACCGGAAGTCAATTGATAATTGACAATTGATAATTGATAATTATGTATAGAAAGATCGCTATATTAGGTTCGGGCTCATGGGCGACGGCTTTGGCGAAGATCGTCATGCAGAACCAACCGGAGGTGAACTGGTTCATCCGCCGTCAGGAGGTGATCGATGAGTTCATCGCCACGGGCAAGAACCCGACCTATCTCGGCGCCGCCAATTTTGACGTGAGCCGTATTCATTTCTCCTCGGATATCAACCAGACCGTAGCGCAGTCGGATGTGCTGATTCTCGCGATTCCATCGCCCTATGTGAAGCAATCGCTGACGAAGATCCGCCGCGACATGACGCATAAAGTGGTCATCTCTGCGGTCAAAGGTATGATTCCCGACGAGAACGTCATCGTCACGGATTATCTGCATAACCGCTTCCATATTCCTTTTGACCAACTCGGCGTCATCGCCGGTCCGTGTCATGCGGAGGAGATCGCCTTGGAGCGTCTCTCGTACCTCACTATCGGTTGCGAGAACAGGCAGAACGCGGAGTTATGGTCCAAACTCTTCCAAACGCCGTACGTCCACACTACCCTCTCCAACGACGTCATCGGCTTGGAGTACAGCTCCGTCATGAAGAATATATACGCCATCGCAGCCGGCATGTGCCAGGCTTTGCATTACGGCGATAACTTCCAGGCCGTGCTGCTGTCCAACGCCATCCAGGAGATCCAGCGTTTTGCCACCGCGATGAGCAATGTGCCGCGAGACATCACCGCTTCGGGTTATCTGGGCGACGTCCTCGTCACGGGTTATTCGCAGTTCAGCCGTAACCGTCAGTTCGGTCAGATGCTCGGACTCGGTTATTCGGTCAAGGCGGCACAGATGGAGATGGAGATGGTAGCCGAAGGCTACTATGGCACCAAAGCCATTCATCAGGCGAACGAGCGTATGCAAGTCGCCCTGCCGATCGTCGATGCCATGTACGAGATCCTCTACAACCGCCAGAAGGCGAAACCTATCATCAAGTCATTAACTACTAAATTACAATAATTTGCTAAAATTATGAAACTGTGTTTGAAGAATGCCGCATGCTTTGTGGATGCAGCGGCTTTGAAGAAATTAGAGTCGCAGACCGAAGCTGCCAACCTCCTCTTGGAGAACGGTCAGGGCGCAGGAAACGACTACATCGGATGGGTACATCTGCCCTCCTCTATCACGGATGAGTTCCTCGCAGAGGTTCAGGCTTCGGCGGACGAGTTACGTCGTCGTTGCGAGGTGGTTATCGTTGCCGGTATCGGCGGTTCGTATCTCGGCGCACGCGCTGTGAACGAGGCTCTCAGCTCCGCTTTCGATGCTTTCGTAGCCAAAGACCGCAAGAACCCCTATGTCGTTTATGCAGGCAATAACATCGGCGAGGACTACCTGGCAGAACTCATGGACTTCCTCGCAGACAAGCAGTTCGGTATCATCAATATCTCCAAATCCGGTACGACAACCGAGACAGCTCTCGCTTTCCGTCTCTTGAAGACCATGCTCGAGAAACAAGTCGGCAAAGAGGAGGCGAAACATCGTATCGTAGCGGTTACCGACCGCGCCAAAGGTGCGCTCCGCAGCCTCGCGACCAAAGAGGGTTACAAGACTTTCGTCATCCCGGATAATGTCGGCGGACGTTTCTCTGTTCTCACGCCGGTAGGCTTGCTGCCGATCGCCGTAGCCGGTGGTGACATCAAAGCGCTCGTCAAAGGTGCGCAGGACATGGAGAAAGCGACGGACGTCAAAGTGCCGTACGCAGAGAACCCGGCTTGCCAGTATGCAGCAATCCGTAATGCCCTCTATCAGGGAGGAAAGAAGATCGAGATCCTTGTCAACTTCAACCCCAAACTGCATTATTTCTCCGAGTGGTGGAAACAGCTCTACGGCGAGTCCGAGGGTAAGGACCACAAGGCTATCTTCCCGGCTTCTGTGGACTTCACCACCGATTTGCACTCCATGGGACAATGGATCCAGGATGGCGAGCGTACCATCTTCGAGACCGTGATCTCGATCGAGAAAGCCAACAAGAAAGTGCTCGTTCCGATGGACGAAGAGAACCTCGATGGTCTGAATTTCCTTGCCGGCAAACGTGTCGATGAGGTGAACAAGATGGCGGAACTCGGTACGCAACTCGCGCATGTCGATGGCGGTGTACCGAACATCCATATCTCCTTCGAGAAGATTGACGAGTACAACATCGGCCAGTTCATCTATTTCTTCGAGCGCGGCTGCGGTATCTCCGGATACGTGCTGGACGTCAATCCGTTCAACCAACCGGGCGTAGAGGCATACAAGAAGAACATGTTCGCTCTTCTCGACAAACCGGGCTACGAAGAAGAAAGCAAAGCTATCAAAGCCCGTCTGGCGAAGTAAACGATACCCGTTTGAGGAAATCGGAAAGATAAAGACGCCAGTTGCGCCACGTATGACCGCCTGTTGTTTCTTGATAACAATGGGCGGTTTTATTTTTGTCCAGATGCTTGTTGAAACGCTTGGCGTTGCCATGAAACATATCCCTTTTGCCGGTATAGACAAATACCATCGCGCTATCGGCAGGCAACTGGCTTTTATGCACTACAGGAGAAAACATACCGATTGCTTCGAAATATCCCGGCAGCAAATTGGCGGTATTGGCAGCTATGCGTGCCCCGTCGGACAGTCCGGCAATATAATGCTTGCCGGAAACAGGATACGCACTATCCACCATTTGAATCAGTTCCACCAGTCCCTTCTCGATGTCATGGTCATGGCAGAGCCGCGGATAACTGAAGATATTATTCCATAGCGTATGATGGCTCGGTCTGTCCTCATGCACACCTACGTTGACATCCGGCATGACCAGGATCATCGGCTTGCATAGACCTTCTGCCACCATATTTTCCAGAATATGAATAGCTCGTCCCCGTTCGCTCCAACTGCCTTCATAGCCGTTGATTCCATGGATCAAATACAGCACAGGGCAATCTGAGTTCTGACGGTTGAATGCGGCCGGCAAATAGATATTTACCCGCCGACGCAGTTTCTCATTGGTGCTATACCATGTCGCGTGGATGAGTTCGCCTTGCTGCAACGGAGCGCGGTATAAGTCAGCTTGCTTGGAACCGCCCACATTGACCACGTTCCACTTATGCATTTTCTGCCAAGCGGTATCCGGATTAAGGGGATCCGGTTTACGTTTGCCGTTCACCCGAAAGCAATAGGTATAGGTCTCCGGGCTGACAGCACGCGTTGTGACATGAAAACAGCCATCGCTCTGCAGCCGCATTTTTATCCGGCGTGTATGATCGGTATAGCGGCTGCTGTCCTCGTCCGCGTACAGCAAGTCGCTCTGCACGCTCACACGCCGACCCGGACCGCAGTAGCAGAAACTGAGCGTACTGTCCTCATTCACCGTTACCGACGAGTAGTCATCGGATATGCGGATAGTGCGCGGAGTGCGTGCCTCAACGGGAAGCACGCAAACCAGCAGAAGTATCAGAAAAATGATCATAAGCCAAGCGGATATTATCACACCATACTATATTCCCCGGGCAGCCTGTAAAAGGCGGCATCGAACCGGATGAGATCTGAATAATCATATGCGTCGGTTGCATCTCCCCGCGGAAACCTACTTCTTCAATATTCACCATTTTCCCTTGACTGTTACGGGTCTTGAAACGGTTGTCGGTCAGTTCGTGCCAGGGTTGCTTGCAATCGGATCTGGGTTCACCGTAACACACCTCCACGCGGTGCCCGTCTACCCAACCCGATGTGCTCTGCTCGATGTACTCCGTTGCTGTACCCACACGATAGGCGTACACATGACCATTCTCTTCCCATCGGTGTTGAAGCACCAGAACGATTTGTCCTTTATCACGACCTGCTACGTTCTTCACTCTTGTTCCGGCATTCGCATACACGATCTGCCCGTTAGGATTGATCTTCGCTTTGTAATCCAGTACTAAAGCCGTCGGGCGTTGGGTAAAGGGCACACCCATATCGATTGCCGAGTTGGGGTCTTTACTGTGCGCCATAGTCACCGGCTCAGCCAGCACACCCGTATAGAGACTGCCGGTAGCGAGCGCCTTCAGGTCTATCCCCACTGCCGTCACTATCTCCAAATGCGTCTCTAACTTGGCGCACCAACCGTTGCCACGACGCTCAGGCGTCACGCCTACCGACACTTTGTTCACTCCAAAAGCACGCGCAAAAGCATTGCTGCTGCTCCAGGGGGAACTGCCGCGGTTGTATGTCGTGCCATGGATCGTATCCGGCTCTGCAAGCATGTACATGGTCTTGGTCTTACCGCCAATGAGTGCGGATTCTTTGATGTACCGCACCGTCCAACTCTCCATGTCGCCAAACGGCAGCACTTCTACCCGCTCCCGCGCTTGCGACGTGAACGCTACAAACAGACATATAACTAAAAATCTATTCTTCATTTCTCTTTTCCTGTGCCTTTGCGCAATCGGCTATTTCTTCTTGCAACATCTCCTCAAACTGCGTTACCGAGTTCTCCAGGGTGTATCGTTTGGCGGACTGATAGTACAACTCGCCTATGTATTTACGCTCGTTGGGATGGTCCAGCCAGTAGTCTATCGCACGTGCGAGATCTTTCGGGTCGCCGGGCTTGAACAGACTGCGGCCGTCCAGCGCGAACTGCGGCGTTGCGGACACATCGCTGTTCGCTATCACCGGCACCAAGCCCGTTGCAAACGCCTCGATACAACTGATGGCCTCACTCTCCATATCACTGGCATGCACATACAAATCGGTCATTCCGAGGTGGTGAATCAACTCTTCTTTGCTCAGATACAGGAACATCGGTTTGTTAGCCAGTTTCTCGCCCAGCGCAACATATTCGTCGTATTTCGGACCCTTACCTGCAAACACCAATTGTATCTTGTCGGCGTACTTGCTATATGGCACGGCATTGATGAGCACGTCCTGACGCTTCTCACCGGACAGACGCCCGACCATCGTAATCACTATTTTTCCTTCCAACTCTGCGCTCTTTGCGGGACGCCCGTGATCGATATACTCCTTTCCCGCCTCCAGAAACTCGTTCTGGATTCCGTTACTGATCACATGGATTTTGGCGGTGTAGCCGCGCTCGGCTATCATGTCGCCCATGAATTTAGACGGCACATGTACATGACGCACACGGTTATATATGTTGCTTCGGAAACTCTTGTAAAACAGCTCATTAAACCATTCCACTTTGCCCATGTTCACCGAAGAAGTCATGTTCTCCGGCTGGATATGAAAAGCAGCCGTCACCGGTTTGCCTATTTCGTTGCAGTAGTTTACCGCCTCCATTGAGATGCCAAACGGCACGAAAATATGCACTATGTCCGCCCAGTCGCATGCGTCATGCACGATGTTTTTGTTGTTTTTCGCAAAACTGAAATCATGTTTGTCGCACAATGGCTGGAATACCGGAATATTGAACTTTTTTGTCGTGAAATCACCATCTGTTAAATTGTTCTCTTTGTACTCCGGTGTATCCCAACAAAGTGCACATACCTCATGCCCTCGTTTCCGCAGTTCTCCTGCAAAACGCTGCGCGGAAATACTTGTCCCGTTATTCGTCGTATAGAAACTGTCTATAACAAATAAAATCTTCATAAATTTTCTTGTTTCGTGAGTCGTTTTTTCAAAATGGGCTGCAAAAGTACTGCTTTTTAATCAATTATCGTTTTTCTAATTCATACGAATATTGTTCTAATTCTACTATTCCGCTTGCACATGTCAAAAAATTGTTGTACCTTTGCACACGAATTGTTCTAATACGCATATAATACATGGAGACACAAAAGCAGGAAAACGACATTTTGCTGGACTTTTCAGGTTTTGAATGGGTTAGTTTTATCCCCGGAGAGACATCCGTGGACGATATATGCGTCATGCATGCCAAAGGTGAAAAAAGTACTTTTATCAATCGGATTATTCCCGAGCAGTATTTTTCGCCGAGTTATTGTTTCCAAATTGTGAATAAAGGATTCGGTAAGATCTATATCAACAACGAAGAATATGATATTAAAGCCAATGACGGATTTCTCTTGGCTCCGGATTTCTTGGTAAAGCGCCCCACCGACTTGGAAGGTATAGATATGTATATCTTAGCCATCTCCCGAAAATTTATGGCGGAGATGAATCTCCAATTCCCTTTGTCGCTCATTTCACATACGTATATTCATCCCGTTTGGCACATGAACGCGCAGAAGGTGCAAGGTGTTATCCGTTATTTTGACTTGCTGCGCGAAGTGGTGGCCGCACAAGACCGCACTGCCGCCATGCTTCTCATCAATTCGCTTTTCCACTTTCTGGCAGGGGACATTGCCAACACCAAAATGCATGCGCCGTCCATATCACGCAACGAAGATATCACAGGACGTTTCATGCACCTGGTGGATGCCCATTGTGAGCAACAGCACTCGCTCGATTGGTATGCCGACCAGCTTTGCCTCTCCACGCGCTACGTAGCCAACACTATCAAAGAGACACTCGGCATTCCTGCCAGTTCGTTTATCGAACGCGCACTCATGCAACGCGCCAAAACACTTCTTGTCTCTACGCCTATGCCCATACAGCAAATAGCCGACCAGCTCGGCTTCCGGAACCAAAGCCATTTCGGCACATTCTTCAAACGCCACGAAGGACTATCCCCCGCAGCGTTTAGAAAAAAGAAAGAGTAAGTTGTATATCGAACAAATATACTGTTTAGAACATCAGAGTGTCGATTTTAGTATCTGAACGCCGATCAATCGGTCGTACCGCGCGCCGAAAGGACGCCAATAGACATAGACGGCGTATTCGTTTTCGGTCTGCCAATAACTGCCATCCACTCGCTGAGTGGTAGTTTTTTGTCCTTTGGGCACAAACCAGTACTGGTAGTCATACCCACCCTGTTTTACCAAGGCCGTGAGCCAATAAACTTTGGCTTCCGCATCGTACTGCATGCGGTTGCGAAGGCTTAACTCATTGCCGAAGATCTCCCCGCCGACATACAGCATGCCGTCAAACCACGGCTTCTCCGCCGGAACTGTCCAATAGACCCACATATACTCCGCCTCCGTATCACTGTCATTCGTGCGCTCGGCGTTCACTACAAAGCGGCCGTCGCTGTCAAACTCATGGATATATTGCCCTTTCGTAATCTCATTCGGGAAGAGCAAGGCGTGATAATCGCCCATCTCGTGATACACGCGGTCGATGCCGTAACCCGCATAGAAACAGGAGAAAGCATCGAAATGGTGGTACTCGTTTCCCGCCTCGAAGATGAGGGCTTTGTTATTGATGTACCTGAGCCGATTAGGCTCCACGAAGGTCGGTTGCGTCATCGTCACCGCATTGTCCGGCCGGTTGTTCTGCGTCACCACCACTCGGAACTCTGAGGGCTGGAGGTTATTAGCCAGATTCTGCAGGCTGACATCCACATCCACCTGCTGGTAACGTCCGTTGAACTCGATATCCGTATTCGCCCGCACTTTCGTTTCGATCTTCACCAGCGGTTCCACCACGCAGAAATCCACCTCCGCCACGCGGTTGTCGGGATTGCCGTCTTCGTAAATCGTCAACCGATAGTTGCCGCTCTTGGTAAGCGCCATATCCTCGTTCGGAAAATCGAACCAATAATGCGTATATTCGCGGCTGGTGTTGATCGAGTGCTCATAATCGGTAATGTCCCGCGTCGTAAATCCCCGCAGGTACTCCGATGACAACATTCCGTCATTCGCCTTCATCAATCCATCATTCAGCGAAGCGGAACAATTCATCATTTGTACCGTATAGGTGTACATCCTCACGTCGTGGCTCATCTCGTCGAAGGATATATGCAAAGTGTTGTCCGGCTCCGTTCCGTCCACTACTCCGTTCTCCAGCAGCAACACTTTTCGCTCCACGCGCAACGTGCGCACCTGTTCATTAAAAACACGCGTGTGCGTCTGCGCAAAAAGACCCATCGAGAGGACACAAAAGAATAATATAAATACGATTTTTCTCATTTTCGGTGCAAAGGTACAAAATTTATACCAATTATGCAAAAAAAATGCCAAAAAATTTGCACAATTCAAAAAAAAGCAGTACCTTTGTCGTCGATTTCGCCGATAAACGACTTCGTTGCTCTGCAACTCGTGTAGTTTTCGGGAAATCTCCTCTCCGATTAACACATCGTTTCACAATGTATTAATCGGGTCTAAAACGCGCCGCCACTTTGGCTCAGTTGGTAGAGCAACGCATTCGTAATGCGTAGGTCCCCGGTTCGAGTCCGGGAAGTGGCTCACTGCTTGAAAATAAGCAAGTTACAGATGAGGACTTAAAAAATCTGCCCAAAATCTGCCCAAAATGACTTTCACAACTGTGGAAGTCATTTGCTGTTTATAGGACATTCATTAACTTTCACAGGCACCTAGCACCTTTTATTGTATCAATAGTTTTTCTGCCAAAGGAACATACCATATGCGCACCTCTTGTGCGGTGGGAGTATGTCCTCCTGGGAAATGGAATTACGCTATTTGTTTCCATTAAATCCAATCGGTAAAAACCGCCCTGTCGGTAAAAACCGCCCTGTGCGACGGCAATAAGACTCGTATTCATCGCCAAAATCACGGCGGAGGCGTTTCTCCTCAGTCAGTACTTGCACGAACATGATTGCAAGGAAAATAAACCACACCAACAGAGCCTGCCACGTCCATAGCCAAACAATAAACGATGCGAGATAGACAAGCGTCCCGGTCAGCATCGGATTGCGGTTGATGCGGTAAGGACCTTCCGTCATCAGATGTTGCGTGCGAGGAGCCACCTCATGTCCGAACGCATCCATCGGATTGCCTTTCCCACGACGCTTCATATAGACAATAGTCCACACGCTGAGTGTTAAGCCACCCACCATCAACAGTCCAGTCAGGGATGCACGCAATGCGCCGATATGTTCCAATGCCGGTATTCCTGATGCCAGCCACATAATCGTCGGCAAAAGCACTACGAACATCACTCCTCCAAGCACATAGCCGGCTATGTTTTGAATGGTTGTTTTCATATTCTGTCATATTCTAAAACGTTCATTATTCGTTGGGCAATCTCTTCGGGGTGGTCTATGAGAAGCTGACCGTGACTCAAGTCAGACTCATCCACCTCGTACTCGATTAGCTCGTACGCAATCCCTGCTGCGTCCAGTAGCCGGCATACATTCGTTTTTTGTATCTTCTGCGCCATATCAATGTCCTCTTACAAACTGACACTCAGGTACATCCGCCGTGAAGCAACTATCCTCCTGCTGCTCCTCATCCATCGCTTGCTGCTGTTGTGCTATGTACTCGTCGTATGTCATACTCTTATAATCTCCTTAAATGCGTGGTAGTTGCTGTCGTCGTGCGGGCGGCAATAGACCGCAAACTCAATCGTCCGGAAATGGTGGATGAACTCTGCCAGCACATCGTTGTAAGCACGTGCCACCACTTGCGGGTCGTTCTGGAAGGCTCCGCAACCAAACGCACCCAATATCAGCACGTCCGCTTCTTTCTGCGCTGCCACAGTCAAAATACGACGAGCGCGTTGCTTGTGCAGTTGGTACAACTCGTCCTTGCTGATACGTTTGGCATCGCCGTCGCTTGGGTTGTATGGGTTAGCCGGTTGCTCACGCAAGTTCGGCGCAGCACAGGTGATGACATCCACTGCAAACGGATCCACCAACGACCGGTAGTCATCGTCCTTGAGCACTTGCACGTTGGGCGTGAAGATGATATCATCGTTATGCAACGGATTGCCGGAACGACGATGCGGCGTGTAGAACCCGTCCCACATGGCGCGCGTGTTCAGGCAGTTGTATAAGGTGGAGCAACGGCACAGACACTCCTCTTGCGCAGACGAACCATGCGTCACACCTCCGCCGGGATTAGTTGCCGAAGCGAAGTTCAGCACGCACACATGTTGCCCAATGTATTGTGCCGCTGCCTCAAAGGAACGGTTCTTCGTCACGATAACTTGTGCCTTCTCGTCAAACCTTGGTGCCGGAATGTCCAACGATTCCTTTTCGAGAATAAGCTTCTGCGCGGATATGGATTGCTGTTGCGCTTTGTGCAATTCAAAGTCACCATTGATACGCTCCAACGTATCGTCCAAAACCGATATAAGATATGCTCTGCGATCCATGTTTTGATAATCGATACTTTTGACTTTTTACTCCGTCCTTCCATTGAATTGGAAGGAGCAGCCTCTGCATAGAAAGGTGATTTATTATATCAATTTCTCCAAATCCTCCACCGGCGGAAGGAGTTTCTTCAGTTTGTCATCCATGTCAGCAGAGGTTTTATAGGTAGCGACACCCATAGGACGGTTGTAATCCTGAATGACATACTCAACGTACTTTTTGTTGGCAGACTTACACAAGATGATTCCGATGGACGGATTCTCGTTGGGTTTGCGGACTTCATCGTCCAAGATGCGCAGGTAGCCTGCCAACTGCCCAAGATAGGATGTTTGGAACGGACCATCTTTAAGTTCAACGACTACCAAACACGCTAACTCACGGTTGAAGAAGAGCAAATCAGGGAATTGTTCGACACCGAATTTCTCCAAATGGTATTGGTTGCCGACGAACGTGAAATCCTTGCCGAACGTCATGATGAAATTCTTGACATTATTGATGATGCCTTGCTCAATCACTTTCTCGTCACGATCTTTGTCGCGGACGAACAATTCTTCGGTATTGATATAATCGAGCAGGTACTCATCTTTGAACATCGTGATAGCACGATATGCTTGCAGCTGATCAGGGATGGTGCGTCTAAAATTGTTCGGTAAATCACCTTGGTGATGATAGAGGTCGGATTTGATCAATTCTTCCAAGTCCTCTACCTTCACTTTGTAATCCGCTGCAAACTGCATATAGAAGATGCGCTCCTCATACGTCTTGGCTAACGAGAGGATAGTTGTATGGTGCGAGAAACCAACGCTTAGGAATGCAACTAAAGGAAAATCAGGCAATTGCGTAATCTGAAGGGCTTGGATTGAATCGGCATTTTGTAATTTGGCAGTTCCATCTGCCAAATTGAAAGAAGGTAATTTGGCAGTTTCGTCTGCCAAATTGGATGGCACATTGCCAGTTCCATCTGGCGAATTAGGTTGCTCCAGTTGATGCCATTCCTCGTAGAACGTACGCATATTCCTTAGATTACGTGCTGAAAAGCCTTTCAATCCGGGCAATTCCTTACGTAGTTGTTCGCTGATAGACGCAATAAACCCAGAGCCCCAGTTTTTTCTTACGCGTGTTGATGGAGATATACCGACCGATACCATAATAGAGCGCTAATTGCTCTTGGTTGATGGCTTTTAACGCACGCTGCTGGCTTTGCAGAATGGCGTCCTTAATGACCTGTACGGCATTGTTCAGTTCGCTGCCTGCGGATGCTATGATGATATTTTCGTCCATATATAATAGGATTTTATTTGATTCAAAACTTATTTTTCCCATTCAATTCCCCGCAAGCAGGCGGGGAGTTTGGTTCCGTGTGCTTTGTGATGAGCTACGCAGGCACAACAGAGACCGTGACGCGGACAGTCTTTCGGACAAGGGCATGATATGTGATTATGTGGACAGGGCATGGTGGTTTGTTATGACTTGGCAATAATGATCTTGTTGCCCTTAGATGGGAGTTGATAGAGATGCCAAATCATTTGTTTTGCAATCTCTATTACGGTAGGAACAGCCTTACGAACAACTTTCTCATTGTACCAATATTCTGTATTCCGGCAAACTTCTGACAGATCGAACGGCTCCGCTTTCTTGGTGCGCGGAATCTTGCGGAAGTCTTGCAGAAGCCAACTGAAACGGAAGCATTGTACTCCATCCACTGTGTATAACCAGTATTTGCCTCTTTCTTCAACACGTCCAAAAAAGCGTAATGAATGGTAGCATATCTCTACAAAACACTCTAAATCCATCTTGATTTGTTCAGCATCCTTCACGGATTGATACAACGGTAAGAAATCCTCATTCGAGAGAATCGGTTTTTTGAGTACGTCGTCTGATACCTTATATTGTTCCCAATCATCAGCGACGTTTCTCTCTACACGGTCTGCAGCCCGACGAATAGCGTGATCAATCCAATGAATTTCGTGTTTAATTGTTGATTCTGAAAGACAATATTTCTCCATGAGTTGTTCTATCGTCTTCATTTCTCCGCAAATGCCTAGATATTCGCTAATTATTTGGTCTTTTCTCCAATCAGAATGCTCAAAAAATTTGGTTAGCATATAGAACATCGGATAATGATTCGTGCGATCGAAATAATTAAGTACAAAATCGATATCTTCTGCGTGGAGGAACGTGGCATTTTTGCGAATGTTGTATTCCAAGGTCTCACGCTCAGACATAACATGATACGCTTCTGCAGGATGGTTCTTCTCAAAAGATTCATAGAAAGCACGAACTTCCTCTTTGGATTTCTTACCAAAATTAATATAGCGACGTTTGCCAATATCTAAACCACTTTCAACAAACGCTTTAAGTTTGGTGGGAGTGTCAATCTCCAACATCTTTAAGGCGTTAGCTGACCGGAAACTTAGTTTCTGCCATGCTTCTTCTTCAAACGTGTCAATACGTTCTTGAGTATCTACATACTCTTGTTTATTCTCGTCCATATTTGTTAGTGTTATAATTCGTTAATTTGCATCAATTTTGGCGCAAAGGTAGTAAAAATAATTGATATATGCAAGAGGTTGTTCCTTTTTATAGTAAAATTTGTGCCAAAGGGAACAAGCTATGACCCAGACTTGTAGGGAAAGGGAACAAGGTAAGGGAACAAGCTAAAAGCTAAAAGTTAAAGGCTGAGACCCGGAGGCAAGTAAAAAGGACGATGTGACCCAAATGAGATTTGGGGCTAATGGACAAAGGACAGTTACTATCGGCAGAGTGTGCGCGGCTCGGTATCACGGAATCATGGCATCGCGGTATCCCGACGGGAGAGCGGGCAATTAGATTACCCTGGAATAGAAGAAAGAGAAACGCGAGGCTGACGACTCGCGCACTTGACAAAAGAATCCGGATAGAATCCGGGGTAAGGGACAAACGTTATTTAAGACTAATGAAGGTGCTTAATGGTTCGATATGAGCAACTTGGGTGTATTTCCTCTTGTGCAAGTCGATAGGCAGGCCAAATGGAATAGGCTTAGCTGGGTTAAAGAGAAAAACGGCATAATATGGTGCATTTTCAGCGGTAAAGCCTTTCTCCTGCAGGTCAGACGCTTTATAAATTCGAAAACCTTTGTTGGTCTGTTTGAATAACTGCGGGTTCTCTCCGTCGGTGTGGAGACAGATGTAACCAAGCCGTTCAAAACCTTGTTTGACAAGTAGCGAACCTTTCGAATCTCCTGCACGGACATACGTGATACCCATTTGCATCGCCAATTCGCGATCTTTATCGCGCATGTGGTTGATGAGCACCGTTGTTTCTTGCGGACTCTCACGCATCTTTTCAGATAGTTTCTTGCGCTCTTCCGGGTTTTCGAGAGCGGCACGACGACTAAGCGATAACTCGCAGAAATTTATGTCTTGCTCAATACCGATGTATTTTCGACCTAACAAGTTGGCTGCGATACCAGTGGTTCCAGAACCGCTAAACGGATCAAGGATGGTGTCACCTTCATTTGTGGACGCAAGGATGATACGATACAAGAGGCGCAAGGTCTTTTGCGTTGGGTGCTTGCCTTGGCTCTTTTCCCATTTGCCCACAGCAGGGATACGCCAAACATCTGTCATCTGTGTTCCGCCATTCAACTGCTTCATCGTTTCGTAGTTGAACTTGTGCGTTTTTTGCACATGTTTGCGCGCCCAGATGATTAGCTCTGTCGAGAAGTTGAAGTACTTACAAGACAGATTGGGCGGTGGGTCTGTCTTCTGCCAAGTTATTGTGTTGAGAACCTTGTAGCCGAGTTCTTGCAAGCAACGCATAACGACGTGGATGTTGTGGTGCGTACCACTAATCCAAATCGTACCATCGTCTTTCAGTTTGGTGCGGCAAAGGGATAGCCAATTGCGGTTGAATTCGTAGATATACTCGGGAGTTCCGCCTTTGTCCCAATCGCCTTTGTCCACGCAGACTTGCTTACCACTCTGCACGCTAATACCGCCGTTGCTAAGGAAGTAGGGCGGGTCGGCAAATATAGCATCGATAGAATTGTCTTCTATCTCGCGAAGTCTCTGCATGCAATCACCATTGAGGATGGTGAAGTCGGGATATGTAATTTTATTTGACACGGTCTATAAATTCGCTAATGGTGGTCAGATTGTAAATACTCGGAATTGCAGCAAACGCTTCTTCTAGTTTGTTGCGCGCGGAGTTCCAACCTACACCATCCGTAATCCATACAAACTCAAAACCAGGCACACCGTTTACTTTCGGCGCAACATCCGTATAAGAACGGGCAACCTCATTCAGTTTTGAACCGCCTCCGGAATAGAAGTTGACTTCCATGAGATAGGTCTTGCCTTTTGCAGAAATAGCAAAGTCAAAGACCTTTTGATCTGCACCAAGTACGGCAGAGATGGCAGGGAACTCTTTGGACGATACTTGTTCGCGATATTTGATACCGGCATTGTCGAAGATACGTGCAACGAGCGTTTCGGTTATTTCGCCGCTTCTGTTCTTGCGTGCGTTCGTATCAAGACCTGTTTCCACACCAAAGACATAATCCACAAGATCTTTCACTTCTTTGTTCTTGAAAACCTTATCAAGACCTGTGCCCTCGATGAATTTCATTACTCCATCTACAGAACTGAACAACGAATGTATCGAATGCATGGAACCATCATTGTCAATATACTTCTTGTCGTCTTTCTTGCGCGTAGCAATAAGGATATCCATTACGTCAAATACGCGTTTGTCACGATTCCATAATGCTTCAACAGCCTCACGGAGATTTTCTTTGCCAATGAGATAATTGAGCGTATTGAGACTAATCTCGATGTCGGCAACATTCCGCGCGATCTTTGGGAAGTCGCAGTAGAAATCAAGTGTCGCGTTTGTCTCGCGCAACTGAGACATGAATAAATTGAATTGCGCTGTAGTATGTGCTGCCATAGTTTAGAATAATTGGCGTTGTTTAACTTCTTTATAATCGTGGACCAAAATCTCTGTCAATTTTCCGCGTTTGCTGGCGTTTGCATTGACGCTTCGTGAAGCCCATACGTGCTCTATGTTGTATTGTGAATAGAGATCATCAAAGAATCCGTCCGGGCAATCCGAATTGCTCAACATAAAATGATAGCCGGAAGCGACCACTTTATCGCAGAATTGTTTCAAACGAATCTGTGCAAGGTCGTTGAACGCTTCTTTGGTGTAGTCGTTGAAACTGCTGGTGTTGTTGAGCGGACGATAAGGCGGATCAAAATAGAATAGCGTTTTTCCTTTCGCGAGGGCTAATGTCTCTTGATAATCTCCGGTTAAAATCTCAACGTTTTTCAGCAACTCGCTATCCGCATTAATCGTTTTGGTATCGCAGATCTGTGGATGATCGTACCGACCAAAGGGTACATTGAAAAGACCTGCCTTATTGACGCGATAAAGGCCATTAAAGCAAGTGCGGTTTAGGAAGAAGAATAGCGTGGTATTACGGAGCGGGTCTAAGGATTTGGTGTTAAACTCGTCACGCCGCTGCAAATAGAAAGCCTTGCGTTCTTCCTCTGAGGGAATCGCATAATACTCCGTTTGAATCTGTTGCAGAGATTCTACCAATTCAGACGGATTATCGCGCACTACTTTGTAGCACGTCGTAAGATCAGAATTGATGTCATTGATAACAGCGGATTTGATATTGGCGTGCGTACGCAACATATAGAAGAGCATAGCTCCTCCGCCTACAAAAGGCTCAATGTACGTCACATCTTTCCAATCGTCAAAATCAGCCGGAAGCAAAGCTTCTAATTGCTCGATGAGCTGTGTCTTGCCACCAACCCACTTGATAAATGGTTTGGCGACCGATTCGGTTAATTTCATTAGATAGCATTTGGCTGTCTGCTATCTATTCCTATTCTGCTCTACGACCTAACAAACGGCAAGTACACACAAAAATGCGGGCAAACTTGCTCGCACTGTGGCCGTAGGAATAGCACCAATAGAAAGACAAGTCGCCCGCAAAAATTGCGGGTTTGCTTTTGTTCTTTCTAATTTGCTTATTCTTGAAATTTCCTACGTTTCAGTGCGAATAGACAAATAGCAAACGCTAATTAATAAAGTATGTTATGTCCGCCGCTGCGGATCTGTTATTTCTTTTTGTTATTGACAGATTATTGTCGGCTCTCCAATAAAATCTCCTGCGTCCAGAACAATCTCCCCTTTGCGATAAAGCGCTTTGGCTATGCGATCCGCTTCCTCTGCGTCTTGTGCCTCAATAGCAACCTCTTTTCGCAATGTTTCCTCTATTATAACTGTATATTTCATTTCGTTCAGACACTTCTCTGCGCTCCGGTTTTACGTCATGGATGGGACGGGTTTACGTTATGCACGCAAAACTGCGTGCAAAGGTACTACTTTTTTTTGACATATGCAAATATTTTTTGCATAATAAAGAAAAATGAAGCTAATTGCCGCAAGAATGCGACAAAAATGCAAAAAATAACGACACGAGGGATGTCGTCAACTTGACGACGTAATACAAAGAAGATAGAAAAAACTGCTACGCGGGGTAGCAGTTTCCAATTTGTGAGACGCGTCTCACATTTTCAATTGTCATCTATTTCATCTTCATGGAGTAGATATTCATATTCGGTGCCTATTAGGCTTTCACGATCATATTCTTTTCTATACTCCATTATATAAAAAGCAATGGTCTCAGGATATATTTTCCAATAGGCTCTGCAGACTTGTTTATACAACTTTAACATTCGTTCATCACCCGCATACATCAATAACCAATCAAGCATCCACCCCACTTCATTTTCTGTTGCTTTTTTAGCGCACAATTCTTGAACCTGTGGTGTGTAAGCAATAACCGCGTCATTATGTATATCTTTGAAACGCTGTGCGATTGCCGATAGATCTTGCAATAAATTCTCCTCTTGATTCATTATAAAAGTTGTATGTTTTCTGACCGTGCTATTCTATTATCTCCCAATGGCCTTTCTGTTTGCCTTTTATGCGGCGGATACGGTCAATTTTTAGTTTATTAATATGCTTCTGAACCGCAGAGGGCACGATATGAAGAATTTCACTCAACTGTTCCCGTGTAATACTCGGATTTGCCTTGATAAGTTCAAAGACCTCTTCTGTTCTTTGACCACCTCTATGACCACCTTTTGGACTTTTTCTTTGACCACCTTTTTGACCGTTTTCTTTGACCACCTTTTGACCGATTTCCCAGTCCTCAAGACGGCGGGTCTTAGAGGAGAAATTGAGACCGATGAGGAAGATAGTACGTTTGTCAACCGACCATGGGAGCGGATAGTCTTTGCGTTCGATTTGGCGCAGAGCGATCTTAGCTGAAGCGTCTAACTTGCACTCGATGATATAGATATAATCGTTTGTGCGGATAAGAAGGTCAATACGGCCGTCGGAGGTCATGTATTCAGCATCGACCTGCATACCTAACAGGCGGCACAGGATAAAGAGCACGTTGCGGAAATGCGATTCCGGCGTGGTCTGTGCGTCGTATTGGAAGTCGGCAAAGAAAGCTTGCAGGCGCGTTAAGAACGCTTCGGGTTGACCTGCACGGAGTTCCTCGACAAACTGACCGATAGCGAAAGCACTCTCTTCTTTCTTGACCGATGTGTAATATGGCAGGATATAGCGGAAGAAACCCGAACGTACTTCGTCGTTAGGGAAGTCCATGTAATAGAGGTCGTTCTCCGATTTATAGTCGCGGATAGTGAGGTAACCGCTCTGGAAGAGAAGCGGCACGATGCTTTGTCCGTTGTCGTCCTTGCTGTCCAACGTGGTCGAATCAACCGGTTTAGTCGTCATATCCGAGAGCGTGTAGTTATTGCGCTTGAGCAGTTCGACAATGTAATTAGGTGTACCGGTCTCGAACCAGTAATTGCCGTACTCGCCTCGGTCGAGTGCCGAGAGGACGCTGAACGGATTGTAGATGTTCTGCTGCTTGGTGGACGTGAAACGATACCCGTCGTACATGCGCCGGAAGGCATCGTTGGTCTCGTCAACAGAGCAGTTGTTTGAGTCTGCAAAAGCTTGGATATAGGGTTGTAGCACGGTTTCCAACTCCGATTGCGAGATACCGCATAGATCATAGTAGCGTTTGTCGCGCGAGATGTCGTTGAGGTTGTTGAGGTCGCTGAAGATACTGACCTTGCTGAACTTCGTTACACCGGTAAGGAGCGAGAAACGGATATTCCCGTCTTGGCTCTTTAGCACACCATAGAAAGCTTTGAGGATGGCGCGGAGTTCGTTCTGCAGGTCGGGGTTTCCGATAGCAGAAAGGATGGGTTTGTCGTATTCGTCGATGAGTACGATTGCGCGGTTGCCTGTTTGCTGAACGGCACGCATAATACAATTCTCAAAACGAGTGGATAAGGAGTACGATGTGTCGTCTGCACCATATTGCTTCTCCCATTGGGTTAGGAACCAATCCAGGCGATTTTGGAGTACTTCGACTGATGAATAGTTCTCCGGGCTGAGGTCGATATGGAAGATGGGATAGTTGATCCAGTCGTGCTCTTGCTGTTGGATATAGAGACCTTCGAAGAGTTCTTTCTTTCCTTCGAAGTATGCCTCAATGGTCGAGAGCAGCAGACTCTTTCCGAATCGGCGTGGACGCGCCAAGAAATAATGGCGACCGGAATGGGTCAAGCGCCAAATCTGCTCGGTCTTATCCACGTACAGGTAACCATCGTGAATGAGCGATTCGAAGTCCTGCACCCCAACAGGGAGATTCTTGTGTAAATTCGTACTCATGTTGTTTTTAATTTTCCCTTGCACACAAATTGCGTGCAAAGGTACAAAAAAATATTTATATATGCAAATAATTTTTGCATATTGCGCGAGAATGGATAGGTTTTAAGGTTAAGTGACACAAAAAAACGAACTCACAAGGATAACTTGTGGGTTCGCTTTGAGAATCAACCTCTAATCGTGAGGCGGACGGGGGTGTTGCGTTGGAAGGCTTTCTTGAGCCGTTCGTAGAGACGTTGGTAGGTCTCGGCCGATTGGGTAACGAGACCCGGAATGGCAAGCTTGCCAACGATGATCTCGCCGTGGATGCTTGATAACGCTCCGTCGCCGTGTCTAAACGGGTTGTTATCCAACGCTACCTGATACTCGCCTTGGGGTCTGCAACAAGTAGGATGTTCAACCGTATCACAAACACGTTGGCGATTGATGTACAGATGACCATCGATACCCCAGGGCTTATGCTCTTGACGTACAATAATAATTTCCATACTGTTGACTTTTTACCTCGTTACTAAATGTGCGTAATAGGCGCCTACATCCTTGAATCCGGACGGGAGTTGGTGGCGGACGATTTGCGGGAGTCGTTCACGGAGTTCAAGGAAGAGTTTCTCGCCGGGTTTGTCTTGGTCGGGAAACATATGGAGATTGAGACCACGTAGCGGTTCAATATCCTTATCCTTGAGGAGCGTAGCACTCGGTATCGCTATCGCCTTTCGACCGGATGATAACATTGCCCAACAGTCAGAACAACCTTCGGTTATCCAGAGGTCTTCCCCCGGTTGCAAGTATCGGAGGATCTGCAAGCCATAGATATGGCAGTTGGAGCCTCGCGGGAACTTGAAACGGGGTTTGTCTTCCGTTCCGAGATAGCGACTCTGTACACTCATCAGGCGACCGTCGATGTCGTAATACGGGATGAGTAGCGAGGGTGCGTCGTAGAAGGGTTTGCCGTAGCGCCAACAGGGAGCAGGCCACGCGATAGACGATAGTCCGCACCACGCTATGACGCGTTCGTCCAGATGGCGTTCCTCAAAGAGGAAATGGCGGGCTGCATCGTTCAAAATGCGTGGTTGAACGAGGGTTGAGAGCCATTCCAAGTCGGGCTTTATCTCCGCGCGTTTGCGCGGAGCAGGGAACGAAGAACGACGGATGACATCCGTGACAATAGACGACGTTCCATCGAGCCATTTGAGGGCATCCAAGAAACCACAGCCACGGACTTGACGGACAAGGTCAATCACACCTCCGTGTGCGTCGCAGACGTAACAACGATACCGGTTGGTAAGGGTGTTGAAGGTAAGCGACGGATGACTGTCGTCATGGAAGGGGCACAGGGCTTTGTGTCGGTTGACATGCAAGCCAAGGCGTTCGGCTACATCCTCGATAGGCGTGCGTTCGAGACGCGCGATCTCATGTTGCTCAATCATGACCGGCCTCCTTTCTTGACCTTGTGGAAGGTATTTTTGTCGATAATCTCGATGACACGGAGTTTCTTCCACCGGTTGATAAATACCTTGTCGGGCGTGACCTTCCCTTGCTTCTCGATGAGGAGATTGAGCTGCTCACGTGTGAAAGTTTCCGTCAGTTGGTCAAAGAGGTTCTCCTTGGGTCCGGGTTTCAGTTCGGCTTCACGTTTGGCGTTCAGTTCCTCAAAGCGTTTGCCCCATCGTTCGAGCATATTCTGGAGAATATACTCGGCCATGAACAAGTAAATCTGACGGACACGTTTCTGGATGATATCCAGAGTAAGAGACGAAGTCTCCTCTTGCATGTACAGGTACTGGCAGAGGGCGGCGATACGGAAGGCAGAGACGGAGGAACGTTTACGGAAGACATCGAGAGCTTGACTGCCGCTAAGCGTAGCTTCGTCACCCTTGCCGCGTACCCACTTGCAGACGGTCTTGTCGAGCCACGACATGTCGAGATCAACCGTAGGTTGCAGGCCTCCGTCGTTGTCGTACGTCTCGTTCATAAGACGGGCGAGCATGGTGTCGATAGCCGACCGTTGTTCGGAGGTGTACGGGATGAAGATTGCCCCGTCTTCTCCGAGGTCGTCGTCGATTTTACAGAGGATGGTACGCGTGATGTTACCACCTTCGATTGCCTTCTTGTCGAAGTACTCGTCAAGTGCTGCGGGTGTGGCGCAGAACATCGAACAGATATTGATGTCCACGATGGCGGAATAGGAGTTATCCGACGCGAAGTCGATACCGAAAAGCGAACCGAGGTCGTAGGATGTACGCATGATGGTACGGAGGTTGGAATAGCCGTTCTTGCCGGCATCGGTCACTTGCGCGAGCTCTTCCGCGAACATCCAAAACGTGAGCGTGTCGCCAAAGACGCGTTCGTACATGTCGGCACGCTTGGTGAGGACGGTCTTGGAGATCGTTGGCGGTACGACGCGGATGGTCGTCTCGGGTTCGGATTCCAGTTTCTCGTTCGCCTTGCGGGTCTTTTTCTTGTCGCGGTACTCCTGTTCGAGACGGCGCATAGCTTTGTCACGCGCTTTGAGGGTCTTGTCCATGATGAGGGATTCGATGTCGGCGGCAAAGGATTTACCGGACGATTGTGCGCCCTCGATGAGGACTTGGAGCAGGAGTGCGGACGGTCGCGTGTCGTAATAATAATGAAGCCGTACGCGCGGACACATGGCGCAGAGGGGCGAAAGGCTGGCTATGAAAGCCGGGATCTTACGGTTCTGCGGCGCGTTGGTTACGATCTCACGGATGACCGGAGGAAGGTCTTTGTCCTTGGGGAGCGAGAGTCGCTCCAGAGGGGAGAGCACTTTACTCTCCTCCTCGAATGGAAGCGATGTCTGTTTCATAGTCCAAGAACTCGTTTAGCGGTTTGTAACTCCGTGTAGATAGCGTTGGCTACACGTGCAGGGTTGAAACGGGAGCCAATGGTCATACGACGGAAGTTGGCTTGATAGTTCCCCAGTTTGTCACGATGTACGTTGATGTAGTCACCATGCCAAATAATAGGATTGCGCGTGTAGCGTTCCTTAGCTTGCGCGATAAACTCAAACTCCTCGTAGTCACGAATCATGGTCAGCTCGCCCGTGAGGGTTTCTCCTTCACGCATGTGACGTTCGGGCGACCATACTTTGAGTTGGGTCATGTCATACACTTGAGAAGCTTTGTTCTCGTTAACAAGAGCCTGAAGCTCTTTCTCAGCGGCATGCCTGCCTTGGGCACCACGCTGGCGTAAATTTTTACTCATTGTTCGACGGATTTTTTTGTTAAATCCGCCGCGAAATTACTGCTATTTTTATGAGTCGGCAATTTTGTTTTAAGAAGGTTTTAAGCAATATTCCAGCAACATTTTAGCGCTTGAAAATCAGTACTTTACGAACGTGTGCTAGAAAAATAAATATAATAAAAAACTCCCGTTAGAATGGTTCTAACAGGAGTTCTATAATTTCTAACAATAACCTATTGTTCATCCTCAGTTAAGGCATCCGCCACGATACGTTGGAGTTGTGCAAGCTGTTTCTTCGTGTACGCGCAATTGGTATCATGTTCACCTTGGTTATAATACGTGATGTAGTTACGATAGTTTTTATCTCCAATCCTATCATTTACTTCTTTAACATTCGTATCTAACACAGGCCTTCCGTCTTTCAAAGATGTATTCTGTAAAAGTCCCAACACATTACAGAACATCTTGAAGTTAAAATTCATTCCGTATGTACGTGGTTCTTTTTTGCACATTAAATGAAGCATGTCAGAAGATAAACAGATCTGTTCCCATATCTCCAAGTACTTATCCTGACTAATATGCAGTAGTTCCGGATAGAGACCTTTCGAGAGATCATCCACCTGCGTCAAGATACGTTCCAATTCATTCTTGGCAATCTCATCCATAGCGTCCAGAGACACCTTTGCTTTCATGTAATCTACTACCGGCAATACTATCTCGTTTCCTAAATAGTCTTTCTTGCGCAAAGTGAGATTCTTCCGCATAGGTTCAATATACCATTCGTGAGCGGGATTGGTTAAGATATGCGCTAACGCACGACACACAATATTATTCGGATTCTCGTCTAACTTATCAGCAGCCGGTACGGCATCTGTCAACTGGAACATAAGCAGCAATAGAATGATAAGCATAGACTCTACAACGTGCTCCTCCGATCTCTCTTCTACATCACCTTTCTCCAAGGTCTGCTCCGTCAAGTGTTTCCGGAGATAGCTAATCAAAAACGACACCTCCGTTTCCGGATGATTAGCCCGTTTCAAACGCTCACGAAGCGCCTCGACCTCATGCCACAAGATAACAGGATCTAACTCGCCTCGTGCTTCTTGTAACTCACATAGTACAGGGGATAAAGTTTGGAATAACTTATCCTCGCTATACTGGTGACGTAAAGCATCTAAGCGCTCCTCAGAGAAATATTGCAAAGCCATTAGTTCGTCTCGTTAATCTTATCCAGTTTAAGTATCAGTTTCTCCGTCGCACCATTTTTGCTATTTATTCCTAACTGAGGCATAAGCAAATCCGTGAATACATCTTCTGTGATAGGAATAATAACATACGAGTTCTTACCAATCCATATATGGCGTCTCGCTTCTCCGGCTGTGATCATCTCGATACTCTTGGTTTTATCCTTTGATGTCGGCTGACCAGTTACAGCCATACACTCCGCTAAGGCTTTCTGATTTTTATTCTTCTGGTTGACAGTCAGTACCTCTCCCTTTTCAGCCACAAACGCCAAATCAATACCGCTGCCCCATTCTTTACGAGCGTCTGTGAAGTATTGATCAACCGCATCCGACAAACGTTTGAGGTTCAACTTCGGGAAGTGAAAAATAATTTTACGGAACCCTTCAGGGTGCTTACCAACCTCGTCCCAGAAATCCTTTACGGGGAATTGAGAATACAACTCCACCTTCAGCATATGACGTGCCAACTGCTTATTAAACGTTCTCTGGAGTATATTAGCCACTAACTTAGGCTCTTTAAAAACGGTACTTTTCTGCTCAATCAAGATACGTTGCATACCCGGACGATTATCTATAATCACCTTTACAAATGGATAATCGTCAAAGTTTTCCTTCTCTTGTTTCTCGTTCGTACGATGTCCTAATTTCTTATTCGAAAGATTGATGACAACTATGCCATCTTCTGTTGGCGGAATTACCAACTTATGAATATACTGTTTCTTGCCACTATCGAATATATAAGGCAACACACGTGTAGCCTCTGTAGGGAATAACGTTCCGAAAAGTTCTTGTCTATGCTCAAAAGACTCGTCCGGATTAACATACTTCCATTCAGGGAACTTAGCCATCACCTCATCATCTGGCTCTGTGATGCGCTCAAACTGGTAATTGTAAACTGCGAATTTTTTCATACTATCTCGTTTTGGTGTTTTTCAAACAAAGCGAGAGCACGATCACAGAAGTCTCCAAACAGGTAACGCCCATTACCTCCAACGAAACGACCGCTACTCGTGACTCCCGCCGATGGGAGAACGAGCAGTTGAGCCGTATATACTATCGTTGGTGAAGATTGGGCGTTTTCAGTTTGGATAGGATATGCGTCTTAACGCAAGTTCTATATGTCTAAATTCCGTTTGCAGGAATTTTGCCTGCAAAATTACTATAAATTTTTGACATATACAAATTATTAGGGAACATTCTTTCAAGAATCTTTATTTTGTCTCGAAAATAGGTAAAAAGTCAACAATAAGGGATTTGAAATAGCGATACCTTATTATCTCTGCGTGGGCGTGTGCGCGATGCTCAATTATAATTCTATACTTTTTACTTTTTACCTTTTTTGTCGCTATCGACAATAAGATGGATTAAAATTGTTGGGGACCCCATCAAAAGTAAAAAGTCAAATGTAAGGGATGTGAGTTGTGTAACAATACTATCGGGACGTTTGACGGGAGTTGGGGGACAAAGTATTGTGTATGTCGGGAAAAAGCAGTACCTTTGCATTGTTTTTAGAAAGGGTCTAAAACACGTAAGCGTGACGTTCGGAGTGCGAACGAGATGCGTTCCTTCTTCGAAGGATGTTTAATGTTGAATGTTTAATGTTTAAAGAAATATGAAAGCAGAATTGATAATTCCCCTAGAAAGTTTACGAGGTGCGTTGAGGAAGGATGGCTATTACTTCCGGATATGCAAAGGACAGCAGATCGTGCAAAGGTGTCCACGGAAATGGACGGATACACCTGCACGGAAGGCTGCACGGGAACGCTTCATAGCTAAATACAGGAAGAGTAAACCGGCATCCGATGCCGGGACAACAGAAGAAAATACGTAACCGCGCGTGTTGAAAGAAAGCGGCATTAAACCTAAACTTTAACCCCTCTACCGCGCTTGAGCTAATACTCGCACGATTACGGGCACAGCCCTTATAGAGTGCTACGTATTGCTCTACGCTTTCCCCAAAAATTACAAATTATTTGGGGACCTAATTAACCCTATTTATTAACAATTTAAAACCTTAACTATTATGGCAGAAATTAAGCCGATGGCTCTTATTGAGAGCATGAAAAAGAAAGTGTGCGAGCACAGCGATGTGTATTTCCGCACGAACAAAAAGACCGGTAAGGTGTACACCGGCAAGTTGTGTAACCCGTCCACGAAGGAGCCGAGTGCAGCGCAAACGGCAGCGAAAGCGCGTTTTGCGAAAGTGTCGGCGGCTGTGCGTGCGATTCTCGCAGGATCGAGCGAACAAAAGACCCAGTTGGTGGCTGAGTACAACGCTCAGAACAAGATTGGTTCGTTGTTCGGCTATGCGATGCACAAGCTGAACGGTAACTACGACGAGAACGGGGAGGAGATCTAACAGCCCCCTCCGACTCCCCCGTAGAGGGGGAGGGAAACCGGCATCCGATGCCGGGTCAAACAACAAAGTATTAACAAACCTAACCCCCTCACTACGAAGAGGATTTTATCAAATGGCCCTATGAACAAATAAATGACCAAATGGTAAATGAACAAATCGTAAATGAATTTATGGCATCAGTAA
>ONEG01000007.1 GCA_900316845.1 uncultured Bacteroidales bacterium | reverse complement strand
ACCGCTCTTACCGGGTTTGGACAATGCGCCGGACACATGATCAATTCCGGCTGAATAAGTTACACTTGCCATAGTTAATGTTTAGGTTTGTGACCGCCCTTATGCTCTCTACTTATCAGTATCGACCATATATGGGCGATCGGGTTAATAATTTTGTTTGTTTCCCGCGGTATTCCGCGGTTTTCTTCGTTCATTGCGTCGGGATTTAATCCCGACATCGGCTCGTCAGCGCCGAGTTTCAACTCTGAGGTTTACTCCTCGGCGCTATCCCGCCGAGATTACGCCAACTTCTCGTACTCTTTTGCGAACATGTATCCGCGCAGCGTACCGTACTTGTTCTGGTTCTTGAACGCGGTCGCGTAAGCGGTCTTCTGCTCCTCGGTCAGCGCATTGACAGCCGCAATCGCCTGACGGAATTTCGTCTGACGAGCCAACTCTTGTTCGCTGAACGGTTTGGTGCGAGGATTGCAGATTTTACCCGTGTACAGGGTATTACCTTTTTTCGCAAAATACACATCGGAGTGTTCACAGATCTTGCCGCTATACGACTTGACCATTTCAATAGGAACATACTTTGCCATAATAGTTAAAGTTTGGTTTGTATCCGCCTATATATGGCGGATGGGTTAATAAATTATTTTGTCTGTTGCGTCGGAATATGATTCCGACATTTTGGCGACAGCACCGGTTGAGCAGAGGTTAAGCAGAGGTTAGACGTCATCTTTCTGCCTTATCTTGCCCTCTTTCCCGAACGACGCTGCAAAGATACGTCAAACATTTTACCTTTTCCAAATTTTTCCGCAACTTTTTTATCAAAATTGCATTTTTTTTCAAAAATATTGATTATAGTCATTTGGGCGATGTGTGCTTGTACACAATCGAACAAAGGACTGCTAAGCAATAAGGTGTAACCTGCAATTTTGATATTCAGAATAGCACCACTTATATTTCGAGGTGGGAAGGCTTGCCGTGTCGGTGCCCTCGACATTTTTTCGCAAGACATCTTTCCCCTTCCTATTAACATTTTCACACTTTCACACATTTTTTTATCTTCATCTTATCTCCATAATATATAATATAATATAATACATTATATTATATTATGACCAAAATACCAACATATTTCGATGTGTGAATCTGTGAAGTAGTGAATGATTTCAGCCATTTCGGGCTGAAAGTAACCCACTGCATGGCTTTCTCCGGGTCGTAGAAGGGATCTACATACTTACACTTGTCTAGGCGCACATGATGTACACGCGCGAGAGCTAACCCCTACAACTAAATTCGCGTATCGTAGATGCAGATTGTACCAAAACCGACCAAAACAATCGCAAATCAACCACTACCTTTGCAGAAAAAAAACGCTAGAGTAAACCGCTAACAAACTTTTGCAGGTATAGTAGAAAGCATCCGACGAACCCGACAAATGGACTTCCGGTAGATGCCAATTGTAACCCCTAAAAAAACAAACCACAATGGGAACAAAAATTTTATTGTCAAACGACAAAAAGAGAAAAGAGCAATTGCTCGTAGTTTTAAACCGCATGCAAAACCGTTCCATCGACATCACCTCATGGATCGGCTCCCCCGGACGAATTATGCTCGTCTGTGAAGATTGGGACTGGTTAGCGGTCTTGCAATGGCTACAAGACAACGGATTGATGAAACGAAATCCCATGCGTCCGCCACTAAAAGCGTTTGAAGAATGGCTGCGAGATAATAACGTTCCGCAGCGAAAAGCGCACTATTCAGCCTACGAAATGAGTCTCGCGCACAGACACATCAACGGAGCACGCTATCCTTGGAATGAAGTCCAACGCGATCCGGGTATGATCCGACGTTGGCGCATTCTGTACAACGATCTGACCAGATTGTTTAACAAAGAGAGTGCCCGATAATGAGGTGGTTGGTCTGCCACGAAAAGTTTCATGGCTCGCGAAAATGACTTTCGTGGCAGACCTCTACTCACGAAAACAGGTGAACCTCTCACGAAATTGAATGGCACATTTTTCGTCTATTTAATAGTGTAAGCCGCAAGGTAAAATAATAAAAATTGTAACACTCGCCAATCCAAAGAGGGTATAATAATCGATGGAAGGCTCGACCCTCGAACATCCTCAGAGTTGACCATCGAATAAAGGGATTACGACTGGCACAATTTTCTACCAAAATGAGTAAGAGAACCCACAACGTCCAATCGATTTTTGCTAAGAATCCGGACACCAAACGCTGTACCGACCTCAAACTGTTGCTTAATGCGCATCACGCCATTGAAGGCAAGTCCTATCATGGCACGTTAACCTACGAGGGCGAAGATAATTCGACTTTTGTAGAAGACGATGAACCCGAAGGGTCTTCAATGAGCAAAGCCCCGAAAGCGCCGACCAAGCGCAGCGACCTCCAATGGCATCCGCTGGCAGGTTCGCTACACGGCAAGGTATCAGTCAATGCCAATGGCGCAATGCTGATCCTGTACGCAAGACATGAAGAGTACCTAACCGACGCATGCCAACTCGCTGACCTTCTTGTTTCCGAGGCGGAGCAGATAGGCGAAGCATTGGCTGACATCAACATGGAGGAGGAGGTAGCAAAATGCGGCAAGTAATTTCTGTAACGATAGGTGGCGGTCCTTGTTCAAAGGACTGCCCCTTCTACGCCGAAAATGGATGGGTGCGCGGTGTCAATGGTGTACCGCTTAAAACGCACTGCCGAGGTACGATGCAAGACATCATCATCGATTGCGACAAGTTCAATTCGCAAACTATCGAGAAACTCGAAGTGTCAGATGAACAATGGCAAACCATGCAGCACTCCGTCCACAAGCGTGCCAAGAAAGTCCGCAAGGAATATCCGTCCGACCATGCCGAAATTCATCCTGTCGGCTACAACTGGAAAAACGCAGTTAATCGCGCCCTTGCGGCAGAGAAGCACCAAGACAAGTGGAATGCTAACAAAAGTAACATCAAATAATTAAACCAAATGGAATCAAGAATCTCTTTTCAACAATCTGTAACCAAAGGTCAACCCAAGCCGTTGACCAAAGCCATCTGGGACCAACTCATCGACAGTCCCGAAGTCAAGTCCATCTGCGACCAGATCGCCGCATTGGATCCGTCCACTCCAGACTACAACGACCGCAAACAAGCGCTCAAACGTCGTCTGCCTATCATCATCCCGCACGCCGCCTCTTTCCGTAACGGCAAGCGCATCTCCGCCGATGCCATCCCCTCCGGTCTCGCTATGCTCGACGTGGATCATGTGGACAATCCGAAAGAGTGGTTTGATTCCATAGCCAAACAACTCTTGTCTGACAATCGCATCTATCTGGTCTCCATCACCGCCAGCGGAAAAGGTCTCCGCATCATCGGCGAGCGTCTTTCTTTGTCAGGTGCTCCGGGCGTCAGCGCGGAGAAAACATCGTCCATTGGGTCGGATAGTATCCGACAACTCGAATCCATCGAAGCCGCCCAACTCCGCATGGCAACCGCACTCAACATCACCGAGTACGATGCGGTCACCAAGGATCTCGCTCGTGCCTCGTATGTCGTTCCCCGCGATTATATCCTTTATATCGACGAGTCTGGTCTGTTTTCTTCGTCCATTGCGTCCGGATTGAATCCGGACAACGGCTCACCAGAGCCGCATCCATCCGCTGGTTCAACTCTCGCGGCTATTCCCGCGAGCGAGAAATCTCCGCGTCTCGCTCTCCCGCCACACGTTGTTCCTTCGTCTGTTAGCCCCGAATTTAATTCGGGAACATCTCTTCCCTTTAGGGAGGAGTCGGAGGTAGGCTCCTTATCTTACCGCGGTATTCCGTATGCCGACATCAAAATGCCGGGGGAGCAATAGTAGGCGAGCGCAACACGGTCTATTTCTCGCTCTCCACGTACATGCGGTACATCACCGATTTCAATGCCGATCTCTTGCTTCGTATCTTGCCGGATTTTGGTCTGTCCGAAGCCGAACGACGCAGCGCCATCGCTTCCGCCATCGGTCGTCCGCGTAAGTCGCAGAAACCCATGGTGCTCCAATCGGCAATCGCCATTTGCGAGAAGGAAGCGCATCTGGACGAACAATCACCACTGGAGAAATCTACGGCGTTGCCTTTGCCCGAACTGCCGCGTCTGCTCAAACTGGTATGCCGCCGCTTGCCCGAAGACTATCGTGCTGCGATGATCATTGCTTCGCTTCCTGTCCTCGGCACTTTGGCAACACGCATCCGCTTCGAGTACCTCGACCGCCAAGAGCAATCGCTGTCCTTCTTCTCGTGTATCACCGCACCTGCCGCATCCGGTAAGTCCTTTATCCGCAAACCGCTGGATCTGCTGCTCACTCCGATCAACGAGCAAGATGCCATCGAGCGCGAGAAAGAGCAATCGTACAAGGAGAAACTCCGTGCCTCGAAGAACAGCAAGAACCAACCTGAAGACCCGCACGCTTGTCCGCGTAACAATGGCGTAGCCATTTCGATTGCCAAGTTGCTCCAACTGCTAACCTACGCAGAAGGCAAACACCTCATCGGTATCGGCGAGGAAATGGACACACTGGTCAAGTCCGAACGTGCAGGTGTCTGGAGTCAGAAATCCGACATCTATCGTCTTGCGTTCGACAATGCCGAATATGGTCAAGCCTACATGTCCGATTCCAGTTTTAATGCGCATATCAAGGTCTATTACAACTTGCTTCTTACCGGCACACCCAACTCTATGAAGCGGTTCTTCAAAGACCTCGAAAACGGTCTTGCAACACGTGTTTGTTTCGCGCAACTGCCCGACACTTCGTTTACCGAAATTCCCGTTTTCGCTCCCTATACGGAAGCGGAGAAAGAGGAGATCATCCGTTGGGCGCGTCGTCTCGATGCCGAACAAGGCACACTCGTTTGTCCGCAACTGAACACGGTTATTGCCAACTGGCTCGAAGCCAAGCGCCAACAAGCCATCGACGCAGACTCTCACGCTATGGATACGCTTCGCCGTCGTGCCGGTGTTATCGGCTTCCGCGCAGGTATGCTCTGCTATCTCCTTGAAAACCGCAAGTTCACCAAGACTGTAGGTCAGTTCGCGGAATGGGTTGCCGAATATGTGTTCCGCAATCAGATGGAACTCTGGGGCGAACAGATGGAGCAAGAACTTTCCGGCGCACTCGAAGTGCTCTCCGGCGAAAGAGGTTCAGCCGCTTCTCTCCTGGCATTACTGCCCGCGGAGTTTAGTACTGCCGATCTCATCAAACTCCGTGCCCGTAAAGGTCAATCGGTCAAGAACAATGCCATCTGTATGGTCCTTAACCGCTGGCGCACCAACCACAAGATCGAGCAAATCGGCGAAGCTAAGTACAAGAAGTTATAATACTTTGTCTATTGCGTGTGGATTGTATCCGCACATCAAACGGCCGCATCACGCGGTCGTTTTTTATTTCATCGTCTATTGCCTCGGATGTCATCCGAGTATCATTCACAGATTCACACATTCACACAAAAATATCTGTTCGTCCTTTGCCTCTATCTATTTTGCCTATCTATGCCTAAATCTGCCTATTCCTGCCTAAAATTGGCGTATTCCGGCATATTTCTGCTCAAAAACTTGCATATGTCAAAAAAAAGCAGTATCTTTGCACCCGATTTGGGTGCATAACCAATCCCGCTGAGCTCAGCAGCGTAAAAAGTGAGTACATAGAATAAATTGAAATAAACCGCGCAAAGCGTTGCGCAATAACATATTTAAATAAATTAATTAACAGAGCTTTTGCTCTTATTCTCATTTCTGTAAAATCCGCCAAATTTTTACGTACGAGAGAATAAGCAAGTTGAAAGTTCACGTTTTCGGCGTGGATTATTCGTGCTTATATATCGTACACAGGTTCTTGGCGGAGCCCACAGAAATTGTATAAGCGCAGAGCGAATAATTCACGCTTTTTGCATGGAAAATCTTTTCAATCATCTGGAGCAAGTAGTGCTTCGCATGGACAGCCGATTTTGTACGGAAGATGGTCATTTGCTGAAGAATAATGTCGTGGAAGCAGCTTTGGCGCTTGATCCGAAACTGCTGCATTACCTGTTAGCCGACGAGAAACTGAAAAAGCAGTTCTTCTCAGAGGTCGATGGGCTGTTGGTGTTCGACAAAGTGAAGTTCCAACGCTTTGTGATGAACAAGCAGTTCTTGCCGGATTCCTATACCGCGTTTAAGAACAAAGTGGGTCTTACAAATGAGAATGGTGAGTTCTTGAGCGAAAGTCGTGAGGTGGTTCTCTCGTGGCCGTACAAAGATTGTATGTTGGAAGGCGGGCAGACGAAAGAAGATGCCAAACGCCAAGAGATTTTCTGGAATGAGACGCTTGCGCCGGACGAGATAAACCGCCTGACCGAACCCAAAGCACTATGCCATTTCCGACGCTATGACAGCAAAGGCGAGCACGAAGCGACTGAACTGCGTCCGGACGATAACCTCATCATCAAAGGAAACAACCTGCTTGCGCTTTATTCTCTCCGCGAGCGTTTCCGTAATAGCGTAAAACTAATCTATATTGATCCACCGTACAATACAGGCAACGATAGTTTCGGTTATAATGATAGTTTCAACCATTCCACATGGCTGACTTTTATGAAGAACCGCTTGGAGGTTGCGAAAGAATTGCTGAGGAATGATGGAGTTCTATTTGTACAATGCGATGATAACGAGCAGGCATATTTGAAGGTATTACTAGATCAGATATTTGGAAGGAAGAACTTTGTTGCTTGCATAATTCCCTTAATGAATCCACGAGGAAGACAAGAATCGGCTTATCCTATTGCTAAATCGCACGAATACATTTTGTGTTATTCTAGGAAAGAGGATATGGCAACTTTTTACAATTTCGGAATAAAAGAGGATAACAACTCCGAAGATGTGTACAGATTACTATCCCTCCGCAAATCAGGAAATGCTTCTCGGAGGGAAGATCGGCCTAATATGTATTATCCAATATATTATAATGAAACCTCTAACAAAATCTCCATTAATAAATCTTCGGAAAGCGACATAGAAATATTTCCGATAAAGACAGATGGTACAGAAGGAAGATGGAGATGGCAAAGAAGCAATGTAGAAAACAACACTGAATTACTTGTTTGCAAAAAAAACTCTCAAGATGAGTACGATATATATGTAAAAGATTATTTAGTTAAAGAGGGAAAGACAAAAGGGCAGAAAACGCAAACCTTCATCATAGATTCAGCGATTATTAATGACCGTGCTCAAGAGCACTTGCAACAACTATTTGGAGATAAAGTATTTGACTACCCCAAATCTGAATTTTTGATTCAAAGACTTATTGAAATTGCATCTGCCGAAGGAGATATTGTTTTGGATTTTCATTTGGGTAGTGGAACAACCGCATCTGTTGCTCACAAAATGAACAGACGATATGTTGGTGTAGAACAAATGGACTACATTAAGGATATTATAGCTAAAAGATTGCAAATGGTTATAGAAGGTGAACAAGGGGGATGCTCTAAATCTGTTGGATGGAATCCGCAAAATCCGGGATTGTTGGATGGCGACAAGTATGCGCATAATTCCTTTGTTTATTGCGAATTAGCACAAGCAAATCAGCAGTTAGTGGAGAAAATAATGGCGGCTACAGAACCTTTTAAGCTGCAAGAAATGTGGCAGCAGTTGCAAGAAAAAGGCTTCTTGTCTTATAAGGTATCGCCGAAGATATTCAACGAGCACGCGGAAGATTTCAACGATCTTTCCTTAGACGACCAAAAGCGTTTCTTAATTGAGTGCCTCGACAAGAATATGCTCTATATTCCGTTTGCAGATATTGATGATACCCACTTTACGCTCACGGAAAATGACAAACTCTTAACTCGTCAGTTCTATGCCCGCAGATAAGAAACTACAAGAACGATTGGTAGAGGAGTTCGGCAAGCGTTACCTTGACCGCGTAGAGTTGCCGCAGTATTTCTATACCTCGCTGTCGCGCACGCTTCGCCCGTATCAGGACGAATGTTTCCGTTATTTCACTACCTTTATCAGCGAGCCGTTTGAAGGAAAGCCTATGCGTCCGCATTTGCTCTTCCACATGGCAACCGGTTCCGGTAAAACGTTAGTCATGGCAGGCGCAATGCTCTATCTGTACGAACAAGGTTACCGCAATTTCCTTTTCTTCGTGGATAGTACAAACATTGTGGAAAAGACGCGGGATAACTTCCTGAATCCCGCTTCGGATAAGTACCTATTTGCCAAGAAGATAGAGATCAACGGCAAGCAAGTAGAGATCAACGAAGTGGAGAATTTCCAAGGCGCTAATCCCGATTGTATCAATTTCTGCCTTACTACCATTCAAGGCTTGCACACGACACTAAATAATCCACGCGAGAACAGCGTGACGATAGATGATTTTGCGGAGCAACAAGTAGTGTTGATTGCGGACGAAGCGCATCACATCAATTCCGAGACACGCGACGGAGGAAAGCAAACGACCATCAATTTCAATGTGGGCGAAGCGAACGAGGAAACGACCAACTGGGAACAGACGGTTATGCGTATCTTCCAAAGCAACGAGAAGAATATGCTGTTAGAGTTCACGGCAACGGCTGACCTCACAAATCCTTTCATCGCTGAGAAATACTACGACAAAATCATCTTTGATTATCCGCTCAAACGTTTCCGTGAGGATGGGTATTCCAAAGATATAGAAGTGGTGGAAGCCGACCTTGCACCAATAGACAGAGCCTTGCAAGCGGTGGTAATGAGCCAGTACAAACGCAAACTCTTTGCAACACTGGGTCTCAACCGCAAGCCGGTAGTCATGTTCAAATCCAAGACCATTAAAGATAATAACGCTTTCTTGCAGATTTTCGTAGAGGCCATCTCGCACCTCAAGGCAGATAAGATTGCTTTCCTGCGAGGCTTGGCGTGTGATGATTTGCAAGCCGCTTTCCGCTATTTTGAAGAACACGGCATTACGGATGAGAACCTGATTTTGGAGTTACAAGAGGATTTCTGTGAGGAACGCTTGCTCTTGGTAGATGGCAATAATATCACACCTGAAAAACAGCAACACCTCAATTCTTTGGAGTCCCCGAATAATGATTACCGTGCGGTCTTTGCGGTAGATATGCTCAACGAAGGATGGGATGTGCTCAACCTGTTTGATATTGTGCGCCTGTATGATACGCGTGACGCGAAAGGCAATAAGCCCGGAAAGACTACCATGCAAGAAGCGCAACTTATCGGTCGTGGCGCACGTTATTACGCCTTTGAAGACCCGAATAAGTCCGGCAAGAATGGCGTGCGTAAGTATGACGATGATATGGATAATCCGCTGCGTGTCATAGAGAAATTGCACTATCATAGCCAGCATAATCCGCGATATATACAAGAGTTGCACTCTGCTTTAGTGGAGACAGGTATCATTGCCGAGCAATATGTGGAGGTGGACGAGAATCTAAAAGAGGAATTCAAACAATCGCGCTTGTATCAAAAAGGAATTATCTTCACAAACGAACAGCGCGAAATAAAACCGGAAGAAAAGAATGTGGACGGTCTGAGTGACGCCATCCGCAATAAACGCTATGAAGTAACTATGCCGACCGGGCAACAAAAATCCGGTGATATCTTCGGGCGTTATACCTCAGCTGAATTGACAGCACAAAGTCGCCAACAACTGAAGTTCTCGGACTTAGGCGAAAATGTAGTGCGGACGGCAATTAACCGCTTCTCGGAACTGCATTTCGACAAACTGCATCGTCTATTCCCATCGCTGACATCTATCCAGATGTTTATGAAGGATGCCCGATACTTGAGCCATATTCAGTTTGTAGTAATAGGTGCCTCGGATGAGATAGAACCGGGCAAAATGAGCCAGAAAAACAAACTCTATATTGCTGCTGAGGTACTCCGGCAAATAGTGCCGCAGTTATCCACACAGGAGAAACAATACAAAGGTACAACGGAATTCAAGCCCGCTGCCGTGAAGTTGATATTCCGCGACCATAAACTGCGTTTTGAGAATACGCATAGCAATGAGCAAATTGGTAAGTCAATGAACAATCCCTATAATACCGGTTACCATTTGAATCTAAGTGAGAAAGATTGGTACGCTTATACCGATTGTTTTGGTACCTCTGAGGAAAAAGAATTGGTGAAATATATTGATGATATCTACGCCAAACTGCGCGAGAAATACAGCGAAGAAGTATGGCTTGTGCGCAATGAGTTGGACTTTAAGATCTATAATTTTGAGGATGGTAGAGCCTTTGCACCGGACTTTGTGCTGTTCTTGCGCCGCAAAGATGGCGAAGACTACGACAACTTGCAAATCTTCATAGAGCCGAAAGGAACACACTTATTGGCAAACGACCAGTGGAAGGAAGATTTTCTCAACAAAATCCAAGGAGCGGATATCGGTGAGTTCTGCTTAAAAGGCGAGAAATTCAATATCTATGGTCTGCCGTTCTTTAATAGAGATCCTAATGTACCAAAGAAAATAGAAAACTTCAAGACTCAATTTAAAGAAATTACAGGCTATACAACAGATCCGGATTTCTTCTAAATTTCCTTCATTGAAAGGATGATTAAACCGATGGAGTAAACCCAACCGCCCCGCTTAGTTAGCGAGGCGGTTTGTGTATCACATTTGCTGCGAGACAAAAAAAACGGATTCTTAACTTCGTACGATTATGCCATCATCAGCGTCATATCCGGGAGAGGAATTACCGGGACTGCGGTGCAAAAAGTACTGCTTTTTTCTTAAAAATGCAAGAAAAACGCAAAAATATTTGGTCATGTGAAGAATTTTTTGTAATTTTGCAGCCGATTTTGCGCTTATGAGCATGGAAAGCCACTATACGATCGATCTGAAGCGCCTGAAAATAGGCACTCACGAGTTCGAAGTAACGCTGGATGACGGCTTTTTTAAGGAGTTAGAAAAGACGGAGGTTTTAGGCGGGAAAGTGGAAGCCAAGATAGTGCTTAATCTCCGGGAGGAGGATTATTGGCTCACGATAGCAGTTCATGGAACTGTGTTTGTAACGTGTGACCGGTGCCTCGACCCGATGTCCCTTGAAATAGACGCTTCGGAGACGTCGTCTCCCGATGATGAAATGAGCGCGAACGAGTCGCTCAATGATGAGCCAAAGGCTTCTAATGATGTATTGGATTTGACTTGGCTCGCGTATGAAATAGTAAGTATAAATATTCCGGTCGTTCACTGTCACCAGGCGGGTGAGTGCAACAAGCAAATGGAACTTCTCCTCCAAGATCACCTATGTGACGAGCCGGAACCCGAAGAGATAGAATAAGAATCGTTTAATAATTTAAACCCTCTCAATCGGCATAGAGGGTCCCCAGCGTAAACCAACGTAGTGTTTGCGATGGGGAGAGCGGAGGCATCGGTTGCCCGTTTATTTAGCGGAGCGGTATAAACCAATGCACACCGATTGCCGAACGCGACATGGCACATCCAAAAAGAAGACAAAGCCACACCAGACAAGCGAAACGTCGTACGCATGACGTAGTAAAAGCTCCGACACTGGCAACATGCCCGAACTGCGGAGCACTGCACATCTACCACACCGTTTGCCCGAGCTGCGGTTACTACCGTGGTAAACTGGCAATCGAGCAGGCAGAGGCTTGATAAAGGCGAAAGGCTAATGGTTAAAGGCGAAAGGGAAATGTACCTTTTGCCTTTTCACCTTATTTATTATTAACGCGTGCGTGACGCACGTATGTAGCCCGAGAGGGGTTACGACGCGTTTGATCAACAGAGCGCAAAAGTACAACAATTTTTAAAAAACCTAACAAACATGTTTGACAAGTTCAACAACAATGACGGCGAGCGCAAGCCAAGACCGCGTTTCCGCCGCGAAGCAGGAGAAGGAGCACCGATGCATTCTCCGCGTCCCCGTTTTCACCGTGAGGGTGAGAGCCGACCGTTTAACCATGACGGCGAAGGTCGTCCGCATTTCAGCCATGACGGCGAAGGTCGTCCGCGTTTTCGCCGCGATGGTGAGAGCCGTTCGTTCAGCCACGAAGGCGGCGAGCGTCGTCCGCAGGGCTTCGGATTCAAGAAGCCGAACCGTAACAACGGTGTGTATTCCAACCGTAAACAACAAGCGTATCGTGAGCAACACGAAGATCCGACCAAGCCGGTACGTCTGAACAAGTACCTGGCGAACGCAGGTATCTGTTCGCGTCGCGAGGCCGATGATTTCATTCAGGCCGGTGTGATTACCGTCAACGGCGTGACGGTGGATTCGTTAGGCGCCAAAGTGCTACCGACGGATGACATCCGTTTCCACGACCAGCCTGTCCGTCGTGAGCGCAAGGTGTATATCCTGCTCAACAAACCGAAGAACACGGTGACGACGACCGATGATCCGCAGGAGCGTCACACGGTGATCGATATCGTTCGTAACGCTTGTCCGGAGCGTATCTATCCCGTAGGTCGTCTGGACAGAAACACGACCGGTGTGCTGCTGCTGACCAATGACGGCGATCTGGCAGCCAAACTGACGCACCCGAAATACAACAAGAAGAAGATCTACGCGGTGACGCTGGATCACGAGTTGGAGGAAGTAGATGAAGCGATCATCCGTGCCGGTGTGACGCTGGATGACGAGCGCATCATCCCCGATGCCTTGGAGTTCCCCAAACAGGACCGCAAGCATATCGGTCTGGAGATCCACTCGGGGCAGAACCGCGTCGTTCGCCGCATCTTCGAGAAAGTAGGATACAAAGTGGTGAGCCTGGATCGCGTGTCTTTCGCCGGTTTGACGAAGAAGAACGTAGGTCGCGGTAAATGGCGTTTCCTGACTCCGAAAGAGGTAGCGTTCCTGCAGATGGGACAGTTCTAAAGTTGAAAGTTAAAAGTTGAAAGTTTAAAGTTGAAGCGAAGCTTTCATTACATATTATTTGCGATCACGGTGGCATTAGGCGTTGTGTGCGGCATTATGATGCTGCATGTGAACGTCAATGCCGACATGACGAAATACCTGCCGGACGACAGCCAGATGAAAAGCGGTCTGGAGATCGTCATGAACGAGTTCGGTTCGTCGGCGCAGATGTCCGGAGCGGATGTCCATGTGATGTTCGAAGGGATGCGGCCGAACGAGGTGCCGGGTATCCGCACTTTGTTAGAGGGTTACGAAGATGTGCGCGGAGTGTCGTACCGCTATTCGGCGGACAGCACCCACACGGTCTTTGATCTGGACGTACCGAAGTCCGTGGATCAGAAAGCCCTCGGCAAGCAGATCAGTAACCGTTTCGGCGGAAACTGCGTGGTGGAGACGAGCCAGGATGGTGCGACGCCGCCGATATCCGTGATGATCTTTGCCGCCGTGCTGATCATGGTGGTGCTTTTTGTGATGGCGCAGAGTTGGTTTGAGCCGGTGGTGATCCTTATGACCACGGGTCTTGCTATCTTGCTGAACATGGGCACGAATGCGCTGCTGCCGTCCGTCTCTATCACGACGAACTTCATCGGTTCGATCCTGCAGGCCGTCTTGTCGCTGGACTACTGTATTGTGCTGCTGAACCGCTATCGCCAGGAGCAGGACGAACACACCGACCGAAAGACCGCAGTGCTGGCGGCAAACCGGGCTATCAAGAAAGCCGCACCGTCGATTCTCTCTTCGGCGCTGACGACCGTAGTCGGTTTGTTGATGCTATGTTTCATGCGGCTGAAGATCGGTACGGACATGGGCGTAGTGCTGGCTAAAGGCGTTGTTTGTTCGCTCATCTGCACCTTCACGGCGATGCCGTCGCTGATGATGCTTTTCCGTAAGACCATCAATAAGACCGCGAAGAAAGCCTATGTGCCGCCGACGGACGGTCTGGCGAGGTTCATCTCGCGTCATAAACTGCCGATGGCGGTCGGTGCAGTGATCCTCTTCGGCGGGTCATGGTACTTGTCGCAACAAACGACCATCTTCTTCTCCGCAGAGAAAGAATCCGAGATCGAGAAGATCTTCCCTTCGCCGAATCCGTTTGTGCTGGTTTATAACACACAGGACGAGGGACAAGTGTACGAGTTGGTGGACAGCCTGATTGCGCAACCGGGTATCCAGAGTGTGATCTCGTATCCGACGTTGATGAGCCGGCCTCTGACACCGGCGGAGATGGCAAGCCATGTAAAGTCCTTACTGACGGATTTCAAAGATATGATGCCTCAAGGCACGATGGTGCCGGCAGAGGCTTTGGATGCCTTGACGCCGGAGACGATGCGACTGCTGTATTACCTGGAGGCGAAAGGCGACGAAGAGCAGCGGTTAGCGTTCCCGGATGTCGCACGGTTCTTACATTCTCATGTCGCGCAGAACGAGCTGTTGGCGCCGTATCTGGACGATGAGATGAAGGAGCAGATAGAGGCCTTGCAATCGATGTTAGATGTCGCACCGGCGGAACCGAAGAAGGACGTCAGTGTTCAGCATTCAGCTATCAGCCATCAGCTTTCAGAAGAGTTGGTGGATACCGTAGTGCCGGTACGTGAGACGATCGCACCGCTGACGATCAGTCCGGCGATGATGGCGATTGACGAAGACAGCGTAGAGATGCCGAGTGTGGAGGTGGAGAAGATAGCGGTGGTGCCGTTCATCGAGCGCCTGAACGCGACGCAGACGTCGGCTATCTCCGTAGAGATGCGCAAACTGACCGACACGGCAGCTATCCGTCTGCCGATGAGCGTGAAGGAGATGTCTATCTTCATCGGTTCGACGCAGATCCAGACGCAGCTTGTGTATGGTTACGCGCCGGGCAAAGCGAAGAAACTGACGCCGTTGGAGTACGTCCATCTGCTGGTGGATGACTTGTTCCAAAGGAAGGGCCTCGCGGGCATGATCTCCGACGAGCAACGGACCTTATTAGGCCAGCGTGCGTACCTCATGGATCTGGCGGATAAGAATGCATCCCTGACGCCGGAAGCGCTGAATATACTGCTACGGGCGTTTGGTATAGAAGACTTCACAGACGAGGAGTTATTGGCGATCGCTAATCCTCCGAAGAAAGCCGTCCCGGTCGCCAAACAACCGACGGAAGAAGATGCCGCGCAGATGGTGAGCAACTTAGCCCAGATGCAACGCTCGCTGCACAGTACCGACACGACGAGGGCTGCGATGGTGGTGACGCAGACGAAAGAGAAACCTGCGGCGCCAAAGCAGAAAGGTCCGAGCAAAGCGGATCTGCAGGCAGAGTTGTTTACGGAGTTAGTCTTCGGCGAGAAGACCTATACCGCCGACCAGATGGCGGCTAAGTTAGCGAGGTTGATGAAGCTGTCGGATGTGCATTCTGAGCCAGTGACGCCGGCGCAGATGTCCTTGTTATACGATTATTACGGCTCGGTGCACAGCTCGGCAGATACCTTGAAACTGGGCTTCGGACCGCTGCTGAATTTCCTTTGTGATACGCTGGTGTATGACCCGCGGATAGCGGAACTCTTACCGGACAGTATGAGCGCGCAAGCGAAAGGCATTAAAGCGCAAGTACAGGACGGTTTAGGGCAACTGCGCAAGGAGAACCACTCGTTGCTCGTCGTGCTTTCCACGCTGCCGCCGGAGTCGAAAGAGACCTATGATTTCGTGGAACTGCTCACGTCCCTGGCGGACGCACGGCTCGAACACGAGCATTATTACGTCGGCGAGTCGGTGATGTACACGGAGATGCGGGACGGCTTTGACCATGAGATGAACGTGGTGTCGCTGCTGACAATCTTGTCGATCTTCCTCATCGTCGCCCTCACGTTCCGTTCAGTCATTGTGCCGACGATCCTTGTGGTAGCGGTGATGACGGCGGTATATGTGAACGTGGTGGTAGCCGGTGTGGTGTCGGGACAGATGCTCTATTTGGCATACCTCATCGTGCAGGCGATCCTCATGGGAGCGACGATTGATTACGGAATATTGTTTGCGAACTACTACCGCGAGTTCCGAAAGACATCTCTGCCGGTGGATGCGGTCTGCGCGGCATACAGAGGATCGATACGCACGATCTTGACCTCAGGCATCATTATGGTCATCGGTCCGGGTGCGATGGCGTTGTTTATCGACGATCTGATGATCAGTAATATTGTCGGCTGTCTGGCGGTAGGTGCGTTCGTTGCGGTCGTGCTGACGCTAACCGTCGTACCGGCGGTATTGGTAGCGCTGGACAAGTGGGTTGTTTACGGTAAGAAAAACAGATATACAGGAGAAGAATGATTCGGGAAGGATGGTATAAACGGGTAGCAGCAGATCTGATGGTCTGGGTAGTCGTTGGTCTGCTGTGCATGCTCTGGCGATGGATTGATGCCAAGAGCTCGATCGCCGTTTATTGGGGCATGTTCGGCGTTTTGGCGGTGCTGTGGGTACTCATCGGTTTCGCGGTGCAACTCTACCGGTCGTATAAAGACGCCTGGTTGTGGCAAGCGATGGTGTCGTTAGTTGCCGACGCGGCTATCCTGATCGGTCTGATCTGGTGGTTACTGCCGCAACTGCCGTACCAGCTGTCGCCGAAAGTAGCGACCTGGTCGGTACTGATCGTAGGGGCTATAGAGACGGTGCTGGTGTTCGCAGCGCATTACTGGAAGTATGCGACGAACATGACCGTGCCGGCGATGCAGATCGAGCAGCGTAAGAACGCGCATGTCACACGACCCGATGAGAAAAGGCGGCAGGAGTCGATCAAGTCCATCCACCAGTCCGTACTGTCCGTCACGACCGAGGCCGATTACTACATGCTGCGCAAGCGCGCAAGGTTGGATTCCCGGCAGACCAAGGTGATCTGTGACCGAAACCGTTTTGCCTTCCTGCAGATACCCGACTACCAGTATAAGACGCTCGTCGATCTGACGCTTCTGAACGATGCCAAAGGTATCAACCGGCGGTTCTGTATCGTCAACCAGAAGCTGCCGGACGATGGTATCTATGTTTGTTGCTACCGGCCGCAGGAGTACATGAAAGCCAAACTCTTAGCGAGGTTCCCGAAAGGGCTGAACTGGATCGTCTATTGCCTCTATTTCTTCCGTAAACGCGTGCTGCCGAGACTCCTGCTGACAAGCCGTTTGTACTACGACGTGACGAAAGGAAGGAAGCGCATGTTGAGTAAGACGGAGGTCTTGGGACGGCTTTATTACTGCGGTTTTGAGGTGGATGAGATAGTGCCGATGGGGCATATAGAATATGTTTTTGCGCATCGTCATTCGCAGCCTTACCCGCAGGAACAACTGAAGGTGTACGGCCCGCTGATCAAGCTGCCGCGAGTGTGCAAGAACAAGGAGATCAAGTATTTCTATAAGTTCCGCACGATGCACCCTTATGCCGAGTACATCCAGAAATATGTCTTTGACGCCCGTGGCGGTATGGACATCTCCGATAAGAGCAATGACGACTGGCGAATCACGACCTGGGGTAAGTTCATGCGAAAGTACTGGCTGGACGAGTTGCCGATGTTGATTAACTGGATCAAACGGGACGTGAAGTTAGTCGGCGTGCGGCCGCTGAGCCGGACGATGTTTGAGACCTACCCGGAGTGGCTGCAGGAGAAGCGAACGAAGTCCAAACCCGGACTCATTCCGCCTTTCTATATCGACCATCCGAACACGTTCGACGAGCTGTTTGCCAGCGAAGACAAATACCTGACGGAGTACCTGGAGCACCCGATTAGGACAGATATCAAGTATTTCTTTTTAACCATGCGATCCATCGTGACGCGCAAGACCCACTCCGCGTAGCGGAAATTGAGATTTGAAGGGGTTAAAATACATACTACTGGCGTTTAATGTCGTGTTCTTTGCACTGATGGCAGCATTGTTGCCCATGCAGTTTGAAGAGAACGACGACATAGTGATGGCGATGATTGCGAACGGCACGTACTCCGGTTCGCCGGACGGTCATCTGGTATATATCAACGTCATCTACGGTGCGGTACTGGCCTTTCTGTACGGGCTCACGAGAGCTGTCGAGTGGTACACGCTCGCTTTTGCGGCGTTGCATGTACTGTCGATGAGCGTGCTGGTGTACTGCATCTTGACGACGGAGAACCGCTCGTCATGGGAGCGGTGGTTGTGGCTTATCGTGCTGTATGTCCTCTGGGCGCGTATCATCGTGGCGTTACAATTCACGACGACGGCAGGCTTAGTATGCCTCGCGGGGTGCATGTTACTGCTCAGAGAGAGCAAGAAAGCCCGGTGGAGCGGTGTCCTGCTGGTCGTTATAGCAGCGCTGATCCGGTTCATAGCGGCTGGCTTAGTGGGACTGCTCATGGCGCCGATCATCGTCTATACCTACCGTCTGGAATGGCGTAAGTACATGGCGGTCGTCGTCATGTTGATGGCAGTAGTAGGCTGCCGCATGGTGAACCGATATGTGTACGAGAGCGATCCGGAGTGGAAATACTACCGCGAGTATAACCAGCTCCGCGCACAACTCACCGACAATCCTAATGCGTACAAACTCCAACCGGAACAACTGCCCGAAGGGGTGGAGTGGATGGATTATAGGTTGCTGCTTAGTTTTCTTCCTGACCCCGAGCGGATCGACCTGCCGACGATAAGACAGATCAGCGCCGTGGTGGATAACATGCCGATTAAGATGCAGGCGCAGAACCTCCACCGGCTCAATAGATATGCCGTGGAACTAACGATCCTCGCCGTGTTGTTGGTGCTGATGATCTTAACGACGGGCAACCGAACGAAATATATCTTCCTGATCTTATACTCCCTTTTCATCGTGGCGCTCATGATCCATGTGAGTCTGGACGGGTTCCTCAAGAACCGCGTTTTCCTTTGCATGTTGCTACCGTTGTTGATGACGGATTTCATGTTACTGCCGAAGACGACCGGTCTCAAACGGCGGTGGGGTATCGTACTCGCACTGCTGTCTCTGAGCGGCTGGTACGGTTATCAGATCAGCCAGGAGCGGCTGGAGAAAGAGTACTGCCGGATCTTCTGGGAGAAGTTACAACAACCCCTCTTGGACCGCGTGCCCGACGAGGCGTACGTAGTGACCATCGGCAGCGCGCTGCATATAGAAGCGATGAACCCCTGGCATATATGGCCGTATAAGTGCCGCAAATATACCTTGGGTTGGACCACCTGGCTGCCGCTCAACAAGACCATGGGGCACAGCTACCGGGCGTTGTTGCGCGATGAGATGTACGTCTTTACCGATCGAAACTACGAGGCGGAGCACACGAAGCTCTCTATCATCTGCGCACAAATCGAGCACCACTACGGCGTGCGGACGGAGGTCAAATGGAAATACCGAAACGGACGTTTTGCGATCGTCAAAGTGAACGCCTTAGAGCCATAAGATGAAGCGATTAGCCATTATAGGAGCGAGTTATCTGCAGCGACCTCTGGTGCTGCGGGCAAAAGAGATGGGGCTTTACACCATTTGTTTTGCATGGGAGCAGGGTGCGGTCTGCAAGGACCTCTGCGACCTCTTTTACCCCGTCTCGATCACCGAGAAGGAAGAGATCTTAGCCCTCTGCCGGAAGGAGCATATCGATGGTATCTGCACCATCGCGAGCGATGTGGCGGCTCCAACGGTTGCCTACGTGGCGCAAGCGATGGGGCTGGCGGGAAACAGCTACGAGGCGGCGCTTCGGGCGCATGACAAACATGCCATGCGGGACGCTCTGAGTGCTGCCGGCGTCGATTGCCCGGGGTATGAAGTAACGGTGAAGGGTGAAGGGTTAACAGTGAACGGGTTAACGCTGCCGCTGATTGTCAAACCGACCGACCGCAGCGGGAGTCTTGGGGTGACGAAAGTGGAGCGATGGGAAGACCTCCAACCCGCTATAGACAAGGCGCAGGAGACCTCGATGGCGCACGAAGCACTCGTGGAGGAGTTTATCGAGGGAAGAGAGATAAGCGTGGAGATGATCTCGTGTCAGGGTGTTCATTATGCCCTGCAGATCACCGATAAGACGACTACGGACGCACCGCATTTCGTTGAGTTGGCGCACCATCAGCCGTCTGACCTGCCGTGCGAGACACAAGCACGGATCTTTGAGATCACCAAACGGGCGTTGGACGCTCTCGGGCTCACTTCGGGTGCCAGCCATTCGGAGTATAAGATCACCCTTAACGGCCGTATTGTCGTCATGGAGATAGGAGGGCGCATGGGCGGAGACTTCATCGGTTCCGACCTCGTGCAACTCAGTACCGGTTATGACTTCCTAAAAGGCGTGATCGAAGTGGCATTAGGCGAGACGATTCATCCTCAGCCCCGACAGATAGCGCACGCCGGCGTGTATTTCCTCAGCGGCGAGACACCGGAGGTACTGCCGTATATCGCCCACGCAAAAGAGTATAAGGAGATCGTCGCGGCGGAGCAGACAGACAGCGAGTTACGTCCGCTCACCTGCAGCGCCGATAGAAGCGGCTATTTCCTGTATCAAAGCGAGCACGGACGTTTCGAGACCCTGCGGGGCAAGACGGTCATGGTGCTTGGCGGCGGAAGATATCAGCTGCCGTTGATCCGCGCCGGACGCGAAGCCGACTGCCGGGTGCTCGTCATGGGATGGCCCGGAGACTTCCCCGGCTATCACTATGCGAGCCGGTGGTACAACGTAGATATCATGGACGCCGAGACGGTTATCCGCGTGGCGAGAGAGGAGCATATAGACGGTATCGTGGGCTGCGGCTCGGATTTCATCCTGCCGACCATCGGCAAGGTGGTGGACGCGTTAGGGCTGCCGGGACCGGGCTATCAATCCTCCGTCGTGGCGAGTGACAAGCTGTTGATGAAAGAGGCTTTTGCGCGTCAAGGAGTGCGTACCGCCGCGTATCGCGAGGTGCGGGACGAAGACGGAGCTGCTATCGCTGCGAAAGAGATCGGCTACCCGGTGGTGCTGAAGATTGTCGATGGGAGCGGCAGCAAGGGCGTGGTGATTTGTCAAGATGAGAAGGCGCTCCGGAAGGCTTTTGGCGACGTACAGGGCTTGACCCATCATCCGTATTTTGTCATCGAGGAGTATATCAACGGAGAAGAGTTCGGGGCGCAAGCGTACGTCTCGAACGGAGAGTTGCAGTTTGTCATGCTCCATGGCGATATCGTTTATCATGGAGAGAGCGGCGTGCCGGTCGGTCATTATGCACCGGCGATGACGGAGTATGAGGGGCTGCAGAACGATGCCGAAGAACAGCTACGCCGCTGTATAAAGGCACTCAATATTGATAACTGCGCCATCAATGCGGATTTTATCCTGCATGAGGGGCAGGTGTACGTCTTGGAGATCGGTGCACGTGCCGGTGCTACCTGCCTGCCCGAGCTGGTGAGCGAGTGTTACGGCATGAATTATTACGATTACCTCCTCCGCGGGGCTTGCGGGCTGAGTCTGCCGTCGATGAGAAGGGAGACCCTGCATCCGGCTCTGGTCTTCACGCCGTACGTGACGAGAAGCGGTATCGTGAAGGCTTGTCATGTACCGTCGATGCCGGAGGTGACGGATTGTTGCGTTTATCCGGAGGTAGGCGAAGAGGTACACGCTTTCCGCACCGCCTATGACCGCATCGGACATGTGGTCATGCGCGCAGAGACGATGGAGGGGCTGAAGAGAGTGTTTGACGAGCAGATAGCATCTTTCCCCTTTGTAGAAATCCAAAAAAACGAATAAACAATGAAATATACGCAATCTATATCGGTCGTCGTGCCGATTTACAACGACCAAGAGGTCATCGCCGAGTTACACCGCCGGCTGCGTCCGGTGTTGGAGGCGATCACCGATCGTTACGAGCTCATCCTTGTCGATGATGGTAGCCGTGACCACTCGTGGGAAGAGATGTTACAGGTTCGCCGCTCCAACGAGCATGTCCGCGCGGTGCGGCTGAGCCGTAATTTCGGTCAGCAGAGTGCTATCGCTGCCGGGCTCTCGTTGACGTCCAACGACCTGATTGTGCTCATGGACAGCGACCTGCAGGACCGTCCGGAAGATATCCCGACGCTTATTGATGCGCTGCTCGCGGATCCTCAGGCGATGATGGCGATAGCGCAGTGGGAGGAACGCAAAGACAGCCGCATGAAACTCGCCGTCTCGCGCCTCTTCCAACGCGTCAGCAACACGATCACGGAGATCCATACGGTACCGCGGCTGGGGATCTTCCGGGTGATGAAGAAGAGCGTCGTGGAGGAACTGCGTAACTTCCCAGAGAAGACCGCCACGACGGTCAGCCTGCTCTATTATATCGGCAGCCGCTACGTGGCCGTACCGCTCAAACGGGACGCACGGTTTGCAGGCAAAAGCGGTTATAACCTCTCGAAAATGCTGGCGCTCACTTTCGCCCGCATCTTCTCTTTCTCGATGTTCCCCATCCGTATGGTGACGTACATGGGCGCCTTTCTTTGTATAGGGAGTATGGTCGCCGCCTTGGCGCTGGTGATCTATAAGTTGGTCGGAAACGTCGTTGCCGGTTGGACCTCGATGATGGTACTGATGTTGTTCCTCTTCGGCCTGAACTTCGCGTTCCTCGGTATCTTGGGAGAGTATATCGGCCGCATTTTCCTCGAGACCAAGCAGCGGCCTAAATTCATGATTGGAGAGATAGTATGAACGCTAATAGGCGATATAACTTAGAGCAGCTCCACCGTATGGTGGGGCAACGGTTGGTGATGACCCCATGGTTCGACCTGCCTATCGGTCTGCAGTGGCGGGATAGTAAGTACCGCCGGCTCTTCCATGCCGGAGAAGGTCTGCACGTAGGTCATCGGGTGTTTATCGACCGCGAGCACCGTCAACTCACGGGATCTATCTCCATCGGCAAGAATGTGTTCATCAGCCACGACGTACTGTTGGACTACACGGGTCATCTGACCATCGGCGACGAGGTGTGGATCCTGCAAGGGACGCATGTCATCACCCATCGCCATGACATCGGGGAGCTGCGTCGTACGGGTGTTAACCCCACGGAGCAGACCTCGCTGGAGATTGCTGACAAAGCCTATATCGGCAGTAACGTGACCATCCTGCCGTCCTGCTCGCGTATCGGCAAAGGTGCTGTGGTGGCTGCCGGTGCTATCGTGACGCATGATGTCGATGACTACACCCTTGTCGCGGGCAATCCCGCTAAACCCATTAAGACCCTGCCCCATGAGTAAGACGAAGCAATATATCACCCTCATCTTGGTGTACTTGTTTTACGCCAGTATCTCTGTGATCCTCAAATATACGGGCTTGCAGGAGCCCTTGACGCTCTCCTGGTGCATGGGTTTTGCGGGGCTCATCCTTACGCTCGGCATTTATGCCGTCGTATGGCAGCAGATCCTCAAGCGTATCGATCTCGGCACCGCTTATATGTTCAAGGGCGTGAGCCTGATTTTCATCATGCTGCTCTTGTACCTGTGTTTCGGCGAACCGATCACGCCGATGAAGATGATCGGAACGGGTATCATCGTGGTGGGCATCGCCCTATACGCCAAGGCATAATTATGGGATATCTCTTAGTCGTTATAAGTACCCTTATGGGAGCTGCGAGCCAGATGATGCTTAAGCGCAGCGCGCAGCAGCGGTACGCGTCCTGGTGGCGTGAGTACATCAATATATGGGTCATCTCCGGCTATAGCATTATGGTGCTTAGCCTGCTGATCAATCTCTGGGCGATTCATATCGGCGTCTTGGCGCAGGAGGTCAGCATCATCGAGTGTATCAACTATCTCCTGATTCCGCTGGGAGCGTGGTGGATATTCAAAGAGCCCATCACGCGGCGTAAGATGGTAGCTATCGGAATTATTATTGTTGGAGTAATTGTATTTTTCTTATGATAAATTTTAATCAACCTCATCTCACGGGCAAAGAAGCCCATTACATGTACGAAGCGGTCTTTGCCGGTAAGTTGTCCGGTAACGGCAAGTTCACCAAGCGCTGCCAGACGTGGTTTGAAGAGCGGTACGGCTTTCGTAAGACCTTGCTCACCACCTCCGGTACCGATGCTTTGGAGATGTGTGCCATGTTATGCGGCTTGAAGCCCGGCGATGAAGTGATCGTGCCTTCTTATACCTTCGTCTCTACGGCGCTGGCTTTCCTTCGCGAGGGAGCGAAAGTGGTCTTCGCGGACTCGATGCAACGTAACCCTAACCTCGATGCCGAGACCTTAGAGGCGCTTATCACGCCCCGTACCAAAGTCATCGTCCCGGTGCATTATGCCGGCGTGGCGTGCGATATGGATGCCATCATGACGGTTGCCGAGAAGCACCACCTCCTCGTCGTCGAAGATGCTGCCCAAGCCATCGACTCCTACTACACATCAAACATCACACATCAAACATCTCCCCTTGGCGGCATCGGCCATCTCGCGGCGTTCTCTTTCCATGAGACGAAGAACGTGACCGCCGGCGGCGAAGGAGGTCTCCTGGTCGTGAACGACGAGCGTTTCGTGCGCCGGGCGGAGATCATCTGGGAGAAGGGTACCAACCGCGCGGAGTTCTTCCGCGGTGAGGTGAATAAATACGGATGGGTAGATATGGGTTCGTCTTTCCTGCCCAGCGAGGTGAACGCTGCGTTCCTCTGGGCGCAACTGGAGAATATCGACGATATCCAGTCGAAGCGTAAGAGCCTTTGGAAGACGTACTACGAGCGGCTCGCACCGATAGCGGCAAAGGGGGCTTTTACCTTGCCCGACATCCCTGAATATGCAACGAATAATGCTCACATGTTCTATATCGTCCTGCCGTCCTTGGAGGCACGCACGGCGTTTATCAAGTACCTCAAGGAGAATGGAGTAGGGGCGGTCTTCCACTATTTGAGCCTCCATTCTAGTGAGTACTATAAGTCCAGACACGACGGCCGTGCGCTCCCGCAATGTGACCGTTACGCAGATTGTCTGGTGAGGTTGCCGTTGTTTTATGATCTGACGATTGAGGAAGTGAACCATATATGCGATCTTATCGATACATACTTTCAATAAGCCTTCTGGTCTTCACACTCGGGTGGTCACTATGGTACGTCTTTGCAGGTTTCGGCAATCCGCAGGACCCTTGTTTCTGGCTATATCGATATGAGACGCTCAAGGGTGGATGGATGACGGTGGGTACGGTGCTCACGGGTGGGCTCATCGTGAAGCTCTTCGGTGCACACCTGCTGCCTTTGCGTATCTTCGGATGGTGCTGTACGGTAACCGCTATCGCGCTGCCTTACTGCGCCTTGCAGGACCGTGAGGGTAGGCGTAATAACCTCCATTGGCTTGCGCTTGCCTTTGGCCTCATGGGCTACGGCGCCTTCCAAGAGTACAGTCCCGGTACGCTCAGCGTCCTATTGTTGTCCGCCCTGTGGGTAACGCAATCGCCGATTGTCTTAGGCCTCGCTGTAGCGGCACGATTCCCGAATATTCTGGCGCTTTTGGTGCTCCTTCCACTGTGGAAGAAGAAAAGCCTTTGGTATATTCCCATTGCTGCTCTAACGGCAGGTGTTTTTTACCTATTGGGTGCGCTCTTCCTCACGCCGGCTCCTCTCGATCCCTCAATGGGAAGTCATGGAGTAGGGGAGATGATTACCAAACTATGGGAGAACGGAGGCAAGGTTTTCGGTTATGTCCTTATGTGGCTCGGCGTGTTGGCGATACCATCATTAAGCAGTTCTGCTGCGGCTCATTTAACAGCGAAGCTGCGGATCAATCCATCATTCCTGACACTCCTCGTCGGCATCTTCATAGGCGCCGTGCTTTACTATTATATCTATTTTGTGCCACCAACTCACCAGTGGTATAACTTCGATTTGACGTACCTCATCTCCGTCGGCTGTTTGGTCTTGGCGTTGATGACGAAGCGCAAGGAGCTGCTCTTCGGTGCGGCGTTTTGTCTCGTGGCGACCTTAGGTACCGACACCGCATGGCTCAAACTCTTCCCCATCTCCCTTTGCCTACTGCCGGTTGCGGCGGGGGCTTACGAGTCGAAGATACGTGCGTATCTCTTCCCTGTATTGGTCGGTCTGACAGCGGCTACGATGGTACGTTTTTATGTGAACTCTATCGGCAATTATAACCTCTCAAAAGCTACGGTTGTCTCGTCCGTTGCCCCGTATGATGGAATCCGAGTGCAGGAGTATGATGAGCGTCGTCTGAACCAATATATTCAGGATTTTGACTCCCTCACAAGTGATTCCCCGGTACAAGTCCTGGCTTTGGGAGAAGACATGCATCGCATGCGTGCTGTCACGGGGGGTGAGGCGGCGCGGTTTAATGAGTTTTGGTCGAATATCTTCGACTCCGTTTATACCGCTAAGTACAGAGATATCATCCGCGAAGAGCAGCCTATTGTCTTTTGCTCTTTTGCGCCCGGATTCAAGACCAAGAAATCCTACAAGGACACGCAGTCTGCCTTGGAGAATATGTTACGCGAAGAAGGTTACCGCGAACTCGACCGCCGTAAATACAAATACATGATTTATATACCAACGACTAATGACCAACTACTAACGACCGATGATTCAGAAATTCAATGATATCATGCGCTCGCTTGAGGCGGGTACGTACGCGCCGATCTATATCCTTTGCGGCGAAGAACCTTATTACACCGACCGGGTGTATTCGTTTATTGCGGAGAATGCCTTGGAGCCGATGGCGCGGGAGTTTGACCAGCAGGTCCTCTACGGCCGTGATCTTCCGGGCTTTGATATCTCCCCGGTCATCGGTGCCGCACGGGGTTTTGCGATGATGGGAGGACGCAAGGTCGTCATCGTGCGCGAAGCGCAGGCGATCAAGAAATGGGACGCGTTAGAGGCGTACCTCTCCGTCATCATGCCCCAGACCGTACTTGTCATCTGCTATAACGGCAAACCCGACAAACGGCAGGGGGTATGGAAGAAGTTGACCGACCACCCGCAGGTCGTCTGGCTGCAATCGGACAAGCTTCGCGACTACGAGGTGGAGAAATGGATCAACGCCTATATCGCCGACTATAATGCATCCAACGGCGGAACACTGAAGATCGACCCTCGTATTGCTCCGCTTTTGGCGGACCATCTCGGTACCGACCTCTCTGCGATCGTCGGCGCGTTGCAGAAACTCATCGACGGACGACCCGAAGGCGTCAACACGATTGATGCTGCCCTCGTGGAGCGGAATATAGGTATCTCGAAGGATTATAATATTATGGAGCTGCAGGCGGCGTTGATTCGCGGCGATGTAGCCAAAGCCAACCGTATTGCGCAGTATTTCGGCGGCTCGAAAGACCATCCGATGATTCGGGAGATAGCGCCGTTATATACCTTCTTCTCGAATCTGTTGATGTATCATTACATGCCGGTAAAAGCCCCGGCGGTCGTGGCGAAAGAGTTGGGGATCAACCCCTATTTCGTACGGGATTATGAGGCGGCAGCGAAGCGCTACCCTGCGGGAAAAGTCTTCCTTATCATCGGCTATCTGCGGGATACCGACGCGCGTCTAAAGGGTATCAATAACCCCTCAGCGAAGGACCCCGACTTGTGGAAAGAACTCATCTTCAAGATCATGCACTAAAGGCTGCCAGCTTGTCGGCAAGCCGTGACGAGTGACCCAAAGGACACTGTCCAGATCCGCCTTGCGGAACGCCGGCAGAGCGATCGTATCGCTCACCGACTCATCCGTATCTGCGAACGCTAACCCGTTTTCCTCCAGGAAACGGGTTTCTTCGTCTTTGAGCTCTGCCATCACTCTGGGGTAGATCTTATCGAAGAGTTGCGGGTGCGCCGTGTACCACACGATGGACGAGTCGAACTGCGCCTGGGTGATGCCGTGTTTCTTCAGCACCTGCGCGTAGTACAGGTTCTTCTCCTCGATGGGGATATTCTGCTGACCCGCCATCTGCAGCAACGCGTCGGTCTTATGCAGATCGACCAACACATCCCGCATCTTTCCCGAGTGCATGATACCCCTCGGACGGCAACCGGTCGATAAGACCGCTACCACGAGCAAAACTATGTATAGATGGCGTTTCATCATAATCTTAGGTCATCCTAGGTCATCCTAGGTCATCCTAGGTCGACCTAGTTTTTATTAATCTCCTTCATGTAAAACAGCAGTATCACCGCTACGGCGCAGGTGATGCAGCTATCGGCGAAGTTAAACACCGGCCTAAAGAACAGCACTTCGCCCGCGCTGTTTCGGATGAGCGGGAAGTAGAACATATCTACCACTTTGCCGTAGAACCAGCCTGCGTATCCGAAGAGCTTGCCGTAGAACACACAATCGATGATGTTTCCTAACGCGCCGGCGATGATGAAGGCGATGGTGGCAATATAGCCGGTCTTGGCGTGATGCCGGTGGATCAGCGTGTGGATATACCATCCGAGCAGACCTACCGCCAAGAGACGGAATAATGTCAGCGCTAATTTCGAGAACCACTCGATGCCGAACGCCATGCCGTTGTTCTCCACGAAGCACAGCCAGAACCACGAGGTTACCTCGTGGCTCTCGCCTAATGCAAAATGCGTAGCAATATAGAGCTTGATCGCCTGATCAATAATCAGCGACAGCACCACGATCGCTATTACAAGCCAAACTTGGCTTTGACTGCGTCTATCCGGTCTAATTTCTCCCATGTAAATAACTCTACTTCGCGTTCAAAACTCTTGCCGTCGGCGTCGAAGAAGGTCTTCTTCACTACCTCGTTCGTGCGGCCTACATGACCGTACTTGGCGGTCTCTTCGTATATCGGTTGCGTCAGCTTCAGGTCGCGGATGATGGCTGCCGGACGGAGGTCAAAGAGTTCCGACACTTTCTGCGCGATCTCCGCATCGCTTGCTTTGACCTGCGCCGTTCCGTAGGTGTTGACGTAGAGGGAAACGGGCTCGGCTACGCCGATGGCGTAGCTCACTTGTACCAGCGCCTCGTGCGCTACGCCGGCTGCTACCAAGTGCTTGGCGATCCATCGTGCCGCGTAGGCTGCCGAGCGATCGACCTTCGACGGGTCCTTGCCGCTGAACGCACCACCGCCGTGAGCGCCGCGACCGCCGTAGGTGTCCACGATGATCTTTCGGCCCGTCAGACCCGTGTCGCCGTGAGGACCGCCGATGACGAAGTTTCCCGTCGGGTTCACCAAAAGTTTCGCGTTCTTGTCCTCAAGGAAGTCATGGAGCAGATGTCCGTAACGGCTGTCACGCGTCGCTACGCGCGGCAGGAGGATCTCGATGATATCTCTCTTGATCATCTCCGGCGTCACGCCTTCGTCGTGTTGGGTGGATAAAACGATGGTGTCGATACGTACCGGGCGGTTCTGCTCGTCATATTCGATGGTTACCTGGCTCTTACTGTCCGGGCGGAGGTAAAGCATTTGTTTGCCTTCCTTGCGGATACGCGCAAGCGTATAAACTAAGGTATGCGCCAAGTCCAGCGTCAAGGGCATGAAGTTATCCGTCTCGTCCGTCGCGTAACCGAACATCATGCCCTGGTCGCCGGCACCTTGTTCTTCCGCTACCTCTCGGCTCACGCCCATATTGATGTCCTGGCTTTGCGCGTGCAGGGCAGTCAGGATGCCGCAACTCTCCGCCTCGAACTTATACTCCGCCTTCGTGTAACCGATCTCTGCGATGGTCTTACGGACAATCTGCTGGATATCTACCCATCCTTTACAACTCACTTCGCCGGCGATGACCACTTGTCCGGTCGTACAGAGCGTCTCACACGCTACGTGCGCATGCTCGTCCTGCGCCAACATATTATCCAAGATCGCGTCCGAGATCTGGTCGCTCACTTTATCCGGGTGTCCTTCCGACACCGATTCACTGGTAAATAAATAATGCATATCGTTGTTGTTTTAATTATTATCTTCCCCTAAAAAAAAGCAGCCACAAGGCTGCTTTAACTCTTGTCTCTTGTCTTTCGACTTTCGACTCTTTTTAGCATTTTTTTTACGAGGTTGCAAGCAGTCAAATCCATCCTCTTTCTGCGCCTGAGGCGCTATCTTTTCAAAATCGGCTGCAAAATTACAAAAAAAAAATGATATATGCAAATAAAAAATAACAAAAAAAAAGTATATATACTACGTATATATAGTAAATGTAGCAAAAATGACAAAACAGGGGTCTCATCCTATGGTGATCCTATGGTCATCTTATGGTGATCCTATGGTTTAGGTGTTATATAGTAATGGTTTAGGTGTTATATAGTAATGGTTTAGGTGTTATATAGTATATAGTATGTATACGGTTCATAGATGTTAAATTTCCGAAAAATTTCAAAAAGTGCCATACACTCTTGCGTATATCAATATTTTTTTGTAATTTTGCACCCAAATTAGTTTAACTCTTAAAAATTATTGCTATGAATCTGACAATTAATGCCGTGAATTTTGAGATGGCGGAGAAACTCGAGCAGTTTATCGAGAAGAAAATGAATCGTTTTGAGCGTCACCTGAACGCCGATGACAAGGTAGAGATCCGCATGTCGGTTGTCAAGCCGCAGACGAACGATAATAAAGAAGTGAAGGTGCGTATCGCAGGGCTGTTTGCGGAGAAGACCGCAGATAGTTTTGAGGAAGCTATCGACGCTTGTCTCGCTGCGCTGGAAGGACAACTGGAAAGAAGGAAAAACGGTTAATGCGAAATAGGAAGAAATAGGAAAAAAACTAGGATTACCTAGGATGACCTAGGACGACCTAGGATTACCTGGGAAAAACTAGGATAACCTAAGAAATTGAAAGGAATAAGCAAAATAGGAATAATGCTGGTGGGGATGGTTCTCTATGTGGGGAGCATCGCCGCCGGCACGTATGACCAGCTATGGGACTACCGGACAGCGCCGCCGACGGCGAACCCCGACAGGGGACTCTCGTACTCCTCGACCGTCGACGACGATGAGGGAGTGAAGAACGGGCTGAAGGGTATCAAGCTCAACAGCTCCGGCTGGTGTTCGTTCGTCAAAGCGCCCGTGGCAGGACAGCTGCGGCTGACCTTCGGTCCGCGTAGCGGCAAGAACCCCACGTCGCTGCAGGTCTTTGCGTCCGAGAACGAAGATGCAGGGACGTACCACTTAGTAGGCGTGACCTGCGAGGTGGACGGTCTGCAGACGCAGACGATCCTCCTCAGCGCGCAGGAGAACCACGTCTATATAACCCGCGAGAAGCACCAGGAGACGGTCTTAGAGCGGATAGAGTTCGTCGAGGGCTCGTTCGCGGAGAGTTCACCTTGTGCACCTCTGGAGAACCCTGTGCCGCTATACAGCGCAGGCATGCGTACGGACTCGATGGACGCGAACGCTGCTTTTTTTATACGCGCGCTCATGAACGCGAACGCGGGCGGCGAGAAAATGATCCGGCTGCCTGACGGTATCTATGACTTAGGTCCGCTGGCGCTGACCGCCATCGAGACCAACGGCGTGACGATCATCGGCGAGTCGATGGAAGGCACGATCATCCGCAACCAACCCGACTACCGCTATGAGTCCATCGACAAGAGTGCGACGCTGCGTATCGCCCCGGGCGTAGAGGGAACGAGGCTTATGAACCTGACGATAGAGAACGCCTTGGATTACTACCACGACGATAACGGAAGAGGCGTGGCGCTCTGGGATCAGGGCACGAAGACCGTCTGCCGGAACGTGCGGCTGCTTGGGCATCAGGATACCTATTTCTCCGATAACGAAGGAGGAACGCATTATTTCGAGGACTGCGAGATCCACGGGACGGTGGATTTCATCTGCGGGGACGGCGATGTGTATTTCCGGAACTGCCTGCTGTACTGCAAGAGACGTAGCAAGAGCGGCGAAGGTACAGACGCGATAACCGCTTCCGGTGCCGGGAAGGACGACAAGGGTTTCGTCTTCGAGGGCTGCACGATAAAGAGCGAGTGCCCCGTCGTGAGCCTCGGAAGAAGCTGGAAGAACTACCCTAAGTGCGTCTTTCTGAATACGCGGCTGGATTACTCCGCAGGCGAGTTCAGCCTCGAGAGCAAGGGGATCCGCCGATGGACGATACAAGGGATGATGGCGCTGCCGGAGCTCTTCGGCGAGTACTGGACGATGGATCAAGAGGGCAGGGTAGTCTCACCGGAGACGAACGAGGTGACCTTCGTCCTCGACGGCAAGAGCCGGACGATGAATACGATATTAGCAGCCCCACCCGACCTCCCCATGGAGGGGAGGAGATAGGTAAACCTAGGAAAACCTAGGATGACCTAAGTTAAAAAAATCGAACAAACAACAACGATATTAAACAACATTAATTTTTAACCACAATGAAAAAAACACTACTATTTGTAGCTGCCGCTCTAACGAGCTTGGCAATATGGGCAGGCGAAAATGACCTGCTATGGGACTACACGGAGGCCGCTCCGAGCAGTAATCCGGACAAGGGACTGACCTACGGTAGCAAAGTTAATGATGCTGCCGGCACACAAAATGGATTGAAAGGAATCAAAATGGATGGTAGCGGCTACTGCTGTTTCACGAAAGCGGCTGTAGCCGGCAAGCTTAAATTGACCTACTCGGCACGTTCCGGTAACAGCGAGACATGGCTTAAAGTATCTCAATTCCCCGACGGAGAAACACCCTCCACCTCTAATCTGACGCTTATCGCTGAGACCGAGCACTTCACCGAACTCCGCACAGCTACGGTAGAACTCAGTGCTGAGCAAAACAATATCTATATCCAACGTGGATCAGGTGTTCAATCCGTCCTGACCAAGATCCAGTTCGTGGAGGACGTTGCACGTACGTTTACGGACTTCAAGATCGAGTTCCGAGAGAACCCTTATACGGTGCTGCTGCCGGAAGGCGGTGAACTGCCGGATGGCGTGAGTGTAGAAGGAACGAATTACAATGGCGGACAGCATGGTGTTTATGGCGGTACGATCACTGTTCCGGTTGACGGTCCAGTGAAATTCACCATCGGTGCATGCCAGCACAGCAAACACGACATAACTATCAAAAAGGACGGCGTGTATTTTGCTACCTTCAGCAACAAGGCTGCTTGCGGCGAGACTGCCGGTAATTTCGCACAGAACCTGATTTATGTTTATACGGGCGAGGCAGCTACGCTGACGTTTGAGTTGGGCTCGCAGACGTACATGCCTTATTTCTTCGCCGAGGCAACGGAGATCACTCCTTGCGAGGTGATTTACAAAGACCAGAACGGCACGAAGATCGGTAGTTTTGAGACCTATGAGGGCGCTACGCTGACTACTATTCCTTATGACGAGAATGACCTCCCGGCAGTAGGCGAGGGTAATGTGTTCCGCGGCTGGTTCTACACAAGCGGCAAGAAAGCACAAGAAGGCGATGCTATCACCGGCAACACCACTATCCAGGCAAAGGTTACTCCGTTTGAGACGGCAACTATCGGAAGCGTGCAGACGTATGATTTCGCTTCGGCTATCTTTTATCCGGAGGACCATGAGACCGTAACGGCGAACGGCGGTAGTTATTACAACACCCATGGTTGGTATTTCAATGCCGACGGAAACATCGAGATTCAGGTAGCAGGCAATGCAATCGTAGTAGTGACACTGTGCACCTATTCGGAGAGCGGCGACGTGATTCTGAGCAACGGCGAGACCGAAGTAGGACGTACCAGTGTAGTAAAGAACGGAACGGAAGGTGCTACTGCAACACCTGACGGCACCGAGTATTCGTACAAATATACCGGCGAGGCTACGACCTTGACGCTGAGCTGGACCGCTAAACAATACATCCATAAGATTGTGGTTTACAATGTATTGGATTTCCTGGAGAAAGATGCAGCCACGGGTTACTTTATGGTTCCGGCAGGCGATGTGGCTTCGTTCCTGTTGGCACTCGTACAAGCCGAGAGCGGCGACAAGATCTTCCTCCCGAACGGTACCTATGACCTGGGCGAGACCGTGCTGACCACTATCGGCAAGAACAATATCTCTATCATCGGTCAATCGATGGAAGGAACGATCATCAAGAACGCTCCGGACGCTAAGACCGAGTCGATTGATAAGACTGCAACGATCAAGATCAACAAGAATGTCAGCGGTACATATCTGCAAGACCTGACGATTCAGAATGCACTCGATTACTACAAGAACGACAACGGTCGTGCTGTTGCGCTCTGGGATCAAGGTACGCAGACTGTTTGCAAGAACGTACGTCTGCTGAGCTATCAGGATACGTATTACAGCAACTTGCAGGGAGCCGTGAAGTATTTCGAGGACTGCGAGATCCACGGTACGGTCGATTTCATCTGCGGTGACGGTAGCGTTTATTTCAAGAACAACCTTCTCTACGCAGAGAAACGTAAAAAAGATGGTGGCGGTTCTGACGCTTTGACGGCAAACAACGGTCCGGCTACGGATAAGGGATATGTCTTCGAGGGCTGTACCGTCAAGAGCGAATGCCCGGTTGTATCGTTTGGCCGTGCTTGGAACAACAAACCGTCGGTAGCGTTCCTGAACACGCTTGTGGACTACAGCGCAGGACAATTCTCTTTCTCAGACGGCAGCAAGATTGAGCGTTGGACCAAAGAGCTGATGAACAAAGACGCGTGGCCACAATTCGGAGAGTACAATACACATCTGGCCGATGGTACGATTCTGACTCCGGCAAGCAATGTGGTAACCTTCGTTGATCCGAAGAACGGTAATGCCACTCGGGATATCGAGACCATCCTGACAGCCGAAGAGGCAGCCACTTACACCATGGAATACACCCTCGGCGAGTGGGCTGCAACGGCACGGACAGACGCATCGCAACTGAGAAAGAACGTTATGTTTGATGAGCAAACAAGAACCCTTTCTTGGAATCCTACTGAAGTGGGTGTTTACATGGTTTGCGTCAGCGGCGTTCCTTTCATCACTACCGAGACATCCTTTGTACTCCCGGATGTAGACGAAGTGATCGCAGCGTTCCATGCCATGTATGGCGATGAATTGGAACCAATAGGCGGATACTATGTACGTTTTGCTAACGGTCGCGGCGGATTCGGTCCCATTGTGTATGCCGGTGATAATCCGGAAAACATCGAGAACACGGCGGATGAGGCTGCTAAGGTGCAGAAAATCTTCCGTGACGGGCAATTGATCATTATAAAGAACAATAACGAATACAACGTTTTAGGTGGACTGGTTAAGTAATTTATTCTTTGGCACGGGCATAGCACATTCTATTTTTGTGCTTGCCCTTGCCATTGCTATCGGTATTTTCTTGGGCGCGAAGCTCAAGTTCAAAGGTATTACTCTGGGTATTACCTGGATCCTCTTCTGCGCGATTGCGTGCAGCCATTTCGGCATGCGACTGGATCCATTGGTAGAATCATTTGCGAAGGACCTCGGTCTGATTCTGTTTGTCTATTCGATAGGCTTGCAGGTCGGTCCGGGTTTCTTCTCTTCGTTTGGTATAGGCGGCTTGCAGCTCAATTTGCTTGCCGCAGGTATCGTCCTCTTAGGCTGCGTCACGGCGTACGTCATTCATCTTATCAGTGGTACGGATATCGCCACGATGACCGGTGTACTCTTCGGTGCGGTGACGAACACGCCGGGTCTCGGTGCGGCGCAGCAGACCTATCAGGACCTCACGGGCGTCGCGAATCCCGACATCGCTTCGGGTTATGCGATGGCGTATCCCTTGGGTGTTGTGGGTATCCTCTTCTCGCTGCTCGTGTTGAGATGGATCTTCCGCGTCCAGCTCGACAAAGAGGAAGAGCAGGTCAAGGCGGAGAAAGGTGAGGAGCAGCAGGTGGCGTCCTTCGATATGAAGCTGACGAACCCGCAGATAGAGGGCATACGCGTACGCGACCTCAAGCTCCTGACTCATGTCAACCTCGTCGTCAGCCGTCTCCTGGATATCCACGGCGTGGAGTCGATGCCCGATGCCGACACGATCTTGCATGTAGGCGACTGCGTGCGCTTTGTCGGCGACGCGAAGAACGAAAGGACGATCATGCTTCTCGGCGAGAAGACCGAGGTAGCATGGGATGAGAAAGAGAAGAATATGCATCTCATCAGCAGACATATAGTAGTCACCAAATCCAAGATGAACGGTCGTCGTATCGGTGACCTCAAGGTGCGCGCAGCGTACCAGATCACCATCACCCGTATCCGCCGTGCCGGTATCGAACTGTTAGCGACGCCGGATCTGATCCTCCAGTTAGGCGACCGTCTGACCGTCGTGGGCGAGCAGGAAGCGGTGGACAAAGTGGCGAAAGTGTTCGGTAACTCGACCAAGAAACTCGATGCACCGAACCTCGCTTCGCTCTTCTTCGGCATCATCCTCGGTGTGGCGTTAGGCTCGATCCCGTTTGCGCTGCCGGGACTCTCACAACCGTTCAAACTCGGTATCGCCGGAGGAACGCTGATCATCGCCATCCTCATGGGCGCCTTCGGTACCAAATGGCATTTAGTGACTTATACCACCTCGTCCGCGAACCTCATGATTCGCGAGATAGGTATCTCCCTCTTCCTCGCGGCAGTAGGTTTCGGTGCAGGCGGCTCGTTCGTTGAGACCCTTTTGGACGGCGGTTACGTCTGGATAGGTTACGGCGTGATCATCACCTTGCTGCCTTTGCTGCTGATAGGCTTCATCGCGCGGCAGTGGCTCAAACTCGACTATTTCACCCTCATGGGACTCATCGCCGGCTCGACGACCGACCCGCCGGCTCTGGCATACGCGACCTCGCAGTCTTCGGCGAACGACCGCGCCGCGGTAGCGTACTCGACGGTCTATCCGTTGACGATGTTCCTCCGTGTCCTCACGGGGCAGTTGATGATTTTATTATTTATTTAAAAATCGAAATATCGAAAAATCGATATATCGAGATGTCGAAAACCAACCAACAAATACTCCGCCTCGCTCTCCCGAGCATCTTGGCGAATATCACGATCCCTCTTGTAGGCATCGTGGATACAGCTATCGTCGGGCATCTGAGCGATGCAGCGGCTATCGGCGGCATCGCGATAGGCACGATGCTCTTCGACCTGCTGTACTGGAACTTCGGTTTTCTGAGGGTCGGCACTTCGGGTCTCACGGCGCAGGCATATGGACGGTGCGATCAGACGGAATGCCGTCGGATCTTGTTCCGCAGCCTCTCTATCGCGATGATAGCGGCGGTGGTGATCTTAGCCATCCAATGGCTCTTCGTGACGGCGGTGCTGGCTATCGTGCCCTGCTCGACGCAAGTAGCGTCTGTAGCGCGGGAGTATTTCTTCGTCCGTATCTGGGCGGCACCCGCGACACTGAGCCTCTTTACCTTCAAGGGTTGGTTCATCGGCATGCAGGACACCAAGAGTCCTATGGCGGTAGATATACTCGTCAACGTGGTGAACATGGCGGCGAGTTATTACCTCGCGGTGAAGACGCCATTAGGCGTTGTCGGCGTGGCGTACGGCACGCTCGTGGCGCAGTATAGCGGTCTGATACTAGCGGTGGCAATCCTTCTTGTCCGATATATCGGGATATCGGTATTTCGCAATATCGACCGGTGGAAAGAGGCGCTCCGCGGCGCAGAGCTACGACACATGCTCTCCCTCAACACGAACCTCTTCATCCGCTCGTTGTGCTTCATGGTGGTCTATGTGGGCTATACCTCGCTCGCGAGCCTCTACGGCGACACGGAGCTCGCGGTGAGCAGCATCATGATGAAGCTCTTTATGTTCTTCTCGTTCTTCGTGGACGGCTTTGCTTACGCCGGAGAGGCGCTGGTCGGCAAGGTCTTTGGCGAGTCGAAAGTCGAAAGTCGAAAGTCGAAAGACATCACCCCCACCGTCCGTGCGCTCTTTAGCTGGGCATTAGTCGTCGGACTGCTCTTCACGGTCCTCTACGCCTTCTGGGGCGACGAAGCGTTTGCCCTCATGACGAGCGACACGACGGTCCTCATGGCGGCGGAGAAATATAAGATTTGGCTCATCGGCATGCCGCTTATCAGCACGCTGGCGTTCATGTGGGACGGCGTGTATATAGGCGCAACGGCAGGCGTACAGATCCGTAACTCGATGATCTGGGCAGCGGTGGGATTCATAGTAGGATATGCGGCGACCTTCTCCTTCGTGGGACCGCAGGCATTATATATAGGTTATTTCGCGCACCTCATAGCGCGAGCATTTTATCTGACAATCCAATGGAACAAAGTGGTAGGATGAAACAACAGTTAACTCTTCTCTTGACGGTGCTCTGCCTGGTAGCATGCGGGCACCGCGATGATTCGCAGCGGGAGCAAGCTCCGCTGAAAGTGAAAACCATGGTGCTCTCACCCGCAACCGGAGGTATGACCTCGCGGTACGTGGGTACGATCGAACCGATACGCGAGACGCCGCTGAGCCTGCAGAGCGTGGGTAGGGTAGTCTCTATCTCCGCCAAGAACGGTCAGCGTGTGAAGAAAGGGCAGACCCTCATGGCGATCGATAACACCCAGGCAATGAACGCTCTGCAGACCGCTGAGGCTTCGCTCAAACATGCCCAGGATGGCTACGACCGCGTGTCGAAAGTGCACTCTAAAGGCGTCGTTTCCGACCAGAAGATGGTGGAGATCGAGTCCCAGCTCGCACAAGCCAAATCGCTCTACGAGGCAGCGAAGCAACAACTCGCCGAGTGTACCCTGATAGCCCCTTGTGACGGCTTGGTGGACGGTCTCAATATCGAGATCGGTCAGACCATCATCCCCGGCACGAAGGTCTGCTCGCTGCTCGACGTCACGGCGTTTAACGTGCGTTTCACGGTGCCCGAAGCAGAGATCAACGGCATCGAGAAGAACCATCGCCCGATGGAGGGTACGGTCGAGTGCGGCGCTATCGACACCGTCCTGCCGATCGTCATCACCGAGAAAGGGGTGACCGCCAACCGATTGACCCATACCTACGACGTCGTCGCTGCCGTCCGCGGTGGTGCTGACCTCCTCAAGGCAGGTATGGTCGGCAAGGTCATCCTGGAGAAATCCCCTAACCCCTCACCTGTAACCCCTAACCCCTCATCCCTCATCATCCCCGCCTCCTGCGTGCTCATGAAACCCGAAGGACCGACCGTATGGGTCCTCTCAAACGGCGAGGCGGAGCGTCGCCCCATCACCCTCGACGGTTATCAGGCGAACGGCGTACGTGTCGCTTCCGGTCTTCAGGCAGGAGACACACTTATCATCGAAGGTTATCAAAAACTCTATAAAGGTTGTAAAATAAGTTGTGAAGACAAGTAAGCATATAGAAGGAGCAATGAAGCATCACGGCATCGTGATGGCTTTGTTTATCGCATTAATGGCCTTCGGCATCTGGTCGCTGCCGCGGATGAACAAAGATGAGTTTCCGCAGTTCACCATCCGTCAAGGCCTGGTAGTAGCGCTCTATCCGGGGGCTACCGCGAGCGAAGTGGAGCAGCAGGTCACTCTCCCTCTCGAGAACTACGTTAACTCCTTTGAGATGGTTGACAAACAGTTGACCTACAGCGTCTCCGAGGATGGCATCGCGTATGTCTATATCATGCTGCGCCTCGTCGATGTAGATAATGAGAAAGCCTGGACGAAGATACGTGCAGGACTGCCTCTCTTGCAGAAGACCCAGATGCCTACCGGCGTCCTCCAGACCGCTCTCATCGACGATTTCGGCAACACCTCTTCGCTGCTCATTGCCGTGGAGAGTGACGAACGCAGTCCGCGCGAGCTGGAGGAGTACTCCCGCAAAGTGTGCAGTACCCTCCGTACGATCCCTGAGATGGGCAAACTGCGAATCATGGGCCAGCAGACCGAAGAGATAGCCGTCACCATCGACGCCGAGTCGCTCTCTCGCTACGGGATCAACCCCTCGGTGCTCCAAGCCCAGCTGGCGATGCAAGGGCTCCGTACCATCGGTGGCGAGAGTGATATACAGGGCGTCCTGCAGGTCGTCATCCCGTACCTCACCGAGTATGAGTTGCAAGAGCAGATCATCTTCTCCGACCCCGTCTCTGGCGCTACCGTCCGGCTCAAGGATGTGGCGACCATCACCCGCCGGTACCAGGCTCCGAAGCAGTACGTCGATTTCAACGGCAAGCCCTGTCTCATCCTTAATATGGAGATGGTGCCGGGACATAATATCGTTGCTTTCGGTGAGGAGGTCGATCGCCGCTTAGCGGAAGTAGCGGCACTCTTGCCGCCGGACATCCGTTTCCATCGCATCACCGATCAACCGAAGGTGGTCAACGACTCCGTCCTCTCTTTCTTGCGGGATATCGTCATCTCCATCCTCGTCGTGATCGCCGTCATGCTGCTGCTCTTCCCGCTGCGTACGGCCCTCGTGGCGTCCACCGGCGTCCCGGTCTGCACCGCTATCTGTATCGGCCTGATGTATCTTACCGGCATCGAGCTGAATACCGTCACCCTCGCGGCGCTGATCTTCGTCCTCGGTATGATCGTGGACGACAGCGTGATCGTCATCGACGGTTATACGAATATCCTCGCTCGTGGTCACTCGCGTTGGTACTCCGCTGTAGTCAGTACCAGCATGCTCTTCGTGCCGATGTCGCTGGCTACCATGGCGATCAGCGGCATGTTCTTCCCTATGACCCGTATCATCACGGGACCTCTGGGCGAGTTCGTCCAGCTCTTCCCGTGGGCGGTCCTCTTTGCCCTCGTGGCGTCGATCTTCTACGCCTCCTGGGTCACCCCGTACCTCGCTTTCCGTTTCGTGCGTGAGCGTAAACCCGAAGAGATGAACCTCGTGGAGCGGGTACAGACGCGTTTCTTCACCTGGCTCCAGGGCTCTTATAGACGTATCCTCCGGGTTTGCTTCCTCCATCCTGTGATGGTTTGGTGCATGCTGATTGCCGCGATCGTCATCGGCGTCGTGCTCCTCTCGAACCTCAACCTCCAGCTCTTGCCGAAAGCGGAACGGGAGTTCTTCGCCGTGGAGATCCATTTGCGCGAAGGAGCTACCGAGAAGGAGTCTGCCCTCGTTGCAGACTCGCTGGCGACCATCCTGCGACAGGACGAACGCGTGACGAGCGTCACGGCCTTTATCGGTCATTCCTCGCCGCGTTTCCATGCCACTTATACGCCTCAGACTCCCGCGCCTAACTTCGCCCAACTCATCGTCAACACGACCTCTTCCAAAGCGACCTCGCAGACCCTCAAGGAGTACGGCGATCGCTATGAGAACTTCTTCCCCAATGCCTATGCGCGCTTCAAGCAGCTCGACTATCAGGCGGTTCGTAACCCCCTCGAGGTGCGTATCAAAGGCGACGATTGGGAGGAGATGGCGGTGTACGCCGATAGTGTCATGAACTATATGCTCACCCTTCCGGACCTGCAATGGGTCCACAGCGATTATTATAACATGGCGCCCTCTACCCGCATCGTCTTGAACGCCGACGAAGCGACGCGTCTGGGCATCACGCAGACGATGCTCTCCCTCTACCTCCGTCAGGCTACCCAGGGAGCAACCATCACCACCCTCTATGAGGGCTCTTACGGCGTACCCGTAGTGCTTTATACTGCCGGTGCCAACGCGCTCAACCCCGAGGAACTGTCCTCGCTGCAGGTGCCGACTGCCCTCCCCGGCGTATGGGTACCGCTGCGACAGGTCGCTTCCCTCGAACCTAACTGGCATCATACCTCCCTCGAGCACCGCAACTCCGTCCGTACCATCACCGTAGGAGCCGATCTCCGCGGCACGACGAGTCAGGTCTCTGCCGAGCGGACGGTCAAGCAATGGGTGAATACGCATATCACCTCCTTGCCCCCCGGCGTTACGATCACTTACGGCGGTCTTTCCGAACTGAACGAACTGCTCATACCTCAGATACTATGGTCTATCGTAGCGGCGCTCGCGGTCATGCTTGTCCTGCTGTTGTATCATTTCGGGAAGATAGGCCTTGCCCTGCTGACCCTCTCCAGCGCCGTGCTCTGTATCTTCGGCTCGATGCTTGGTCTGTGGCTCTTCGGCCTGGATATATCCATCACCGCCGTCTTGGGTATCGTCAGCCTCATCGGTATCATCGTCCGCAACGCGATCATGATGTACGAGTACGCAGAGGACTGCCGCAAATATAAACACTATAACTATAAAGACGCAGCTTTCCATGCAGGCTTGCGACGTATGCGTCCGGTCTTCCTCACCTCTGCCACCACGGCACTCGGTGTCCTACCGATGATCATCGCCGCTACCAGCCTCTGGATGCCCATGGGTGTCGTCATCTGTTTCGGTACGATCTTCACCCTGCCGCTTACCGTCACGATACTCCCTGTCGTCTATTGGCGCGTGCACGCGAAGAAAGATAAGGAGATGGAGAATTATGAGAGTGCGTATTTTTGATAGAATGGAGGAGTGTACCGAACAGGCGGTCCAAGCAATGCTGCCTCAGGTCTCTCAGCAACGCCGCGAGCAGGCGCTGCGATTCCGCCATGTCTTCGGACAGTTCTGCTGTTTGAAATCGTGGTTGATGCTGAGTGCAATGCATATTGGAGAGATGGAGTATTTGTACAATGAACATGGGAAACCCTATATAGAAGGGGGACCTTTCTTCTCCATCAGTCATTGCAAAGAAGCGATAGCGGTCGCCCTGGATGATCAGCCTATCGGCATCGACGTCGAGTCCATACGCCGCTTTGATCCCGAACTCGTCACCCGGACGATGTCTCCCTCCGAGCAAGCCCTTATCGCCGCTTCCGACCACCCCGAGCGTGCTTTCACGCGCCTCTGGACGCAGAAAGAAGCGATCCTCAAGATGGAAGGTACCGGCATAGAGAGTTTTGAACAGCTGCAAACGATCCTGTCGAAATATCGAAATATCGAAATATCGACAATAGAAAAAGAGAAATATATATACACTATAGCTTATGTCTGATTACATTGTTTCCGCGCGTAAATACCGCCCGCAGACCTTCGAGTCCGTGGTTGGTCAACAGGCCCTGACGCAGACGCTGCAGAACGCTATCCGCCAGAATCGTCTGGCGCATGCGTATCTCTTCTGCGGCCCCCGAGGCGTCGGCAAGACCACCTGTGCGCGTATCTTCGCCAAGACCATCAACTGTCTCAACCCTCAGAACGGGCACGACGCTTGTAACGAGTGCGAGTCCTGCCGGGCGTTCAATGAGCAGCGGTCGTTTAATATCCACGAGCTCGATGCAGCGTCGAACAACTCCGTCGAAGATATCAAATCCATCCTCGATCAGGTGCGTATCCCGCCGCAGATAGGGAAGTACTCGGTCTTCATCATCGATGAGGTCCACATGCTCTCTACCGCTGCTTTCAACGCCCTGCTCAAGACCCTCGAGGAACCGCCCTCATACGCGATCTTCATCCTCGCGACGACGGAGAAACATAAGGTCCTGCCTACCATCCTCAGCCGTTGCCAGGTCTATGACTTCAACCGCATCACCGTCCCTGACACCATCGCTTATCTGCAATCGGTTGCCGCGAACGAAGGCATCTCCGTGACCGAAGATGCGCTTAACGTTGTCGCACAGAAAGCCGACGGCGGTATGCGTGACGCCCTCTCGATCTTCGACCAACTCGTCGCCTTCTGCGGTACGACCATCACCTATGAGCAGACGATAGCGGTACTCAATGTCCTCAACTCCGACTACTATTTCCAACTCGTGGACGCAGCGCTCCGCCATGACGTCACGGCTTCGTTGTTGCTCTTCAACGACGTCCTCTCCCATGGCTTCGATGCTTCGCATTTCGTCACGGGCTTGGCCCAGCACCTGCGCGACGTGCTCGTCTCCAAGGACCCGCAGACCCTGCCGCTGCTCGAGACCAGCGACTCTATCCGCCAGCGCTACGCCGAGCAGGCCGCTCATTGTGCACCTGTGTGGCTCTTCCAGGCACTCGACATCCTCAATACCTGCGATATCAACTACCGCACCGCGCGTAATAAACGCCTCACCGTCGAGCTCGCCCTCGTCAAACTCTGCCAACTCGGCGTCCAGGTGGTGGTTCCCGGTAGCCCGAGTAAGCCTAGTGCTCCCAGTAAGCCTAGTAGCCCTAGTAGCCCTATTAGCTTTAGTAGTCCTAGTACCCCTAGTGCCCCTAGTAGTCCTAGTATGCCCAAGATGCCGAAGATCTCCCTTGGGCTCGGCGTTAAAAAAGAGCAACCGGCGCAGCCCTCCCGGGCTCCCGAGGCTCCCAAACAGGAGGAAAACCGCCCTTTTACGGATGACCAACTCAGAGGCGCATGGGTTGGTCTGGCGGCGTCGCACGCCGATGAACTGCGCCTCAAACAGCTGATGGAGACCTACACCCCCTCTCTCATCTCCGACACCTCTGCACAGATCAAGATGCCCAACCCATGGCAGATGAAAGAGCTGCAGAAAGCCATGCCCTCGCTCCTGAAACAACTACGGGCAACCCTCCATAACGACCTCCTGGATATACAAGTCATACAAGAGGAGTTTAACCAAGAGCAGATGGCCTTCACCGCCGAGGAGAAATACGCCCTCATGGCGGAGCAGAACCCTGCCCTTGCGCAGATGAAGGAATTACTGGACCTGCAAATAGACTAAATGACCCGATAAACGGTACATCGTAAATGACCAAATGGTAAATCTCCTGTCATATCTGCCGACTACCAAGAAGGAAACCGACCTTCGCGGATGGGATGAAGTGGACATTGTCTTCTTCACCGGCGACGCCTATATCGACCACCCCTCTTTCGGAGCGGCGGTCTTGGGGCGCGTGCTTGAAGCGGCAGGATACCGGGTGGCGATAGTGCCCCAACCCGATTGGCATGGGGACTTCCGGGATTTTAAGAAGTTCGGTCGCCCAAGGCTCTATTTCGCCGTCTCGGCAGGGTCGATGGACTCGATGGTCAACCATTATACGGCAGCCAAACGCCGCCGCTCCGACGATGCCTATACGCCTGAGGGCAGGGCAGGGGCGCGTCCCGACTACTGTACCGTCACCTACTGCCGCATCCTCAAGCAACTCTACCCCGATGTGCCTGTCGTTATCGGCGGCATTGAGGCCTCCATGCGACGCCTTACCCATTACGACTACTGGCAGGACCGGCTCATGCCCTCTATCCTCGTTGATAGCGGCGCCGACCTCCTCGTCTATGGCATGGGTGAGCAAGCCATGACAGAGATAGCTGATCGACTTTCGACTTTCGACTTTCGACTTTCGGCTCTTCATTCCATCCCTCAGACGGCCTATCTGACGAACGACAAATCCGAGCTCCCGCAAGACGCTATCATGCTCGCGTCCCATGAGCAGGCCGTCAAGGACAAACGTGCTCATGCGGAGAATTTCCGCCTCATGGAGATCGAGTCCAATAAGATTCACCAGACAACCCTCGTGCAGCCGGTCGGCGACCGATGGGTGGTGGTCAATCCTTCGTACCCGCCCATGACTACCGAGCAGCTCGACGCTATCTACGATCTGCCCTACCAATATACGCCGCACCCCAAATACAAGGACAAACGCATCCCGGCATACGAGATGATCAAGTGGTCCGTCTGCATGCATCGCGGCTGTTTTGGCGGTTGCTCGTTCTGTACTATCTCTGCCCACCAGGGCAAGCAGATCGTCTCGCGCTCCAAGGCCTCGATCCTCCGCCAGATAGAGCGGTTGAGCCGTCTGCCGGATTTCCACGGCATCATCTCCGACCTCGGTGGACCCTCGGCGAATATGTACGGCATGCATGGCAAGGACATGTCTCTCTGCGAGAAATGCGCGCGGCCTTCGTGCCTGCAACCGGCGATCTGCAAGAATCTCAATCAGGATTTCGAGCCCCTCTTGGATATCTATCGCACGGTGGATCGCCTGCCGTATATCAAGCATGCTTTTGTCGGTTCCGGCATTCGCTATGACCTCATGTCGGACGCCTATGCGCGCCAACTCATCACCCGTCATGTCTCCGGACGACTTAAGGTCGCACCCGAGCATTCGGACAATACCGTCCTGAAGATCATGCGCAAACCCTCATGGGAGAACTACCTCCGCTTCCGGGAGCTCTTCCTGCGTATCAATAAGGAAGCCGGGCTGAACCAACAACTCATCCCCTATTTCATCTCTTCCCATCCCGGCTGTACCAAGCAGGCGATGAAGCACCTCGCCGACGAGACGAAGAAGATGCATTACCGCCCTGAGCAGGTCCAGGACTTCACACCGACGCCCATGACCCTCTCGACTACGATGTTCTATACCGGCATCAACCCCTATACCCGCGAGCCGATCTATGTCGCCCGCACCCCTGAAGAGAAGAAACAACAAAACCAGTACTTCTTCTGGTACAAGAAATGACCCAATAGTAAATGACCAAATAGTAAATATCTTTATGGCAAAGAAATATCGCATCAACCCTGAGACGCTCCAACTCGAGCGCATCGAACACGGATTCCGTTACTGGCTTCGCCGTTCCGGAGGCTATATCCTCGGAGGTATCTGTCTGGGAGTCATCTTCTTCTATGTCTTCCTGTATTTCTACCCATCGCCCAGGGAGGCTTCCCTCATGCAGTATAACCGCAACCTTTCTGCCGAACTGGAGGTCATGGGCAAACAGGTGGACCAGATGCAGATCATCCTCTCAGACCTCTCCCAGCGTGACGATAACCTCTATCGCGCGATGTTAGGAGCCGAACCTATCCCCCTCTCCGCGCGTATGGGAGCCTCCCAGCAGATCTCTTACTACGACTCCCTTGCCCGTATGACCAATACCCAACTCGCAGCCGATATCCGCCGCAAGGTGGACATCCTTGAGAAGGAGCTGTACGTCCAGGCTCGCTCCTATGACGAGATCGTCGAGCTGGCGAAGAACCAGGAGACCCGTATGGAGAATATCCCTGCTATCCAACCCGTCCTCAATAAGGACCTCAAGCGCATGGCGTCCGGCTACGGATGGCGTGTCGACCCCGTCTATCATATCCGACGTTTCCATGAAGGTATGGACTTCTCTGCACCTGTCGGCACGGAGATTTTCGCTACTGGTAATGGTACCGTCACTTATTCCGGCTGGCGTCAGGGCTACGGAGAGACCGTCGAGATCGACCATGGCTTCCATTACGCTACCCTCTACGCCCACTGCTCCAAACGACTCGTCAGGGTAGGGCAGAAAGTCAAACGAGGAGAGGTCATCGCCAAGGTCGGCAATACCGGCAAATCCACCGGACCACACCTCCATTATGAGGTCCATTATAACGACCGGCCTATCGATCCCAGAAACTACTATTTCTACGATCTCTCGCCTGAGGATTACGACCGCATGGTCCAACTCTCCTCGAATATGGGTAATATGATGGATTGATACAAAAAAAACCTCCTTGAAAGGAGGGGGTGGGGCAGGCTTTTATCCAAGCCTCGATATTTTTTCTAATGCTTTCTCGTCCAGTATCCGGATATGCTTCCCATCGATGGCGAGCAGCCCTTCCTGGGCAAACTGACTCAGCGTTCGGATGGCGTTGCTGGTCGTCATGTTGCTCATGTTCGCGAGGTCTTCGCGCGGCAGCAACATCGCTAACGTCCTGCCGTCCTCCTCGTACCCGTAGTTCTTCAGCAGCAGCAACAGACTCTCTGCCAACCGTCCGCGGATATGCTTCTGAGTCAGGTTCACTGTCTGGATCTCCGAGAACGCCAGGTCTTTCGCCATCATCAGTATCACCTGGTAGCATAACGCCCCGTTACCCTGTATCAGCCGGTTGAATTTATCCCGGGCTAACCGATAGACCGTACATGCCTCAAACGCACTCGCGCTGGAGTTATATGGTTCGTTGACGGTACAAGCCCTGTAACCGAAGATATCATACGGCTTGAGCAGACGGATGATCTGCTGCCGTTGACCGATACCTTCCTTGTAGATCCGTACTTTGCCTTGGAGCAGCATCCATACGTACTCCGACTCATCGCCGTCGTGGTGGATGATCTCGTTCTTGGCATAATGTACTAACTCTACGTCCTTGGCGAGCTGTTCCTTCTCGCTCTCTGTTAACGTGTTCCAAAGGGGATTCAGGTCCCACATCGGCGCAAAATGCAACTCTGACTCTTTCATTTTTTCAAGTTTCGTCTGCAAATATACTGCTTTTTTTTCGAACTACCAAATTTTTCTTCTTTTTTTCCTACTTTTGCTTGCGTATCTTGTTTTTTTGTTGTACCTTTGCACCGTCAAATAATATTGTCTAACTAAATTGATTACATCATGAAAAAGCTTAAATTCTTTTTATTTGCCGTAATTGCGGTTACGTTGGTTTCTTGTAAAGGCAATGAACCGGAGCTGGAATCCAAAATCCATACTGGAAGAATTATAGGAACACTGGGTTGCTACGATGAAGCAACGAGAACTACTTTCTATAAGGGCTACTACATAGAAACAATTACCAAGGATACAGTATTGTCCTTTAACATAGACGTACAGGATTCAATACATGTAGAATATGGATCACGTGTTATTACTCCCATTCAAATACCATATTCCTTCACCCTTACAGTATTAAAATCGAGCGACTCTCGACACATACACTATGCGCCCATAATTGAAGATATGTATCATCAGCATATTACAACAGCAAATGAAATACAAGTACTAATTAATCCTCTGAAAAAATGAAAATATATTTGGCGGATTGCAAAAAAAAACTATACCTTTGCAGCAGCAAAAATAGATATTATAACTAATAATTATGCTTATGAAAAAGAATTTGAGAATGGTGATGATGCTCATGATTGGCATCTGCATCACAGGCGGTTTACGTGCCTGCAAGGACAAAAATTCTCCGGAGTCGGAGGCGCACGTTGTAGTAATGAAATTCAAGAAAGCAGAATATAAGAATTACATCTTGGCCAACTATCTCGAAGGTACTGATTCCATTGTAGCCACCCGTTTTAACCGATGCGAAAAGGCTGTCGGACAAACAGAATCTTCGCCGTACTGGGAATTGCCTAATGACTGGCTATTAGTAGATTGGAAATGGTTTAATTTTCCCTACAACGCAGGATTGACTGTTCTGACTGGGAAGACATGGAATCAATGCGACCATCTGCTGCAACGTTGGCCGCTAACGGAACCTCATGAATTCCAACCTGTAGAGGAAATTCTATATATCAGAGCAGAGGCTTTGGCAAAATATAGCAACACGTCGTATAATGCCGATTTGTTGAGTCTAATGAACGGTAATCTGGATGAGGATGGCACAAACATATGCGATATGAGTAATCGGGCAGATAGCCTATGGGCGATTGTGTACCGGCACCTCTCCATCGCAATAGAAAAAGGGGATCTGCAAGAACTCAAATAAAATAGCATCATTTTAACAAAAACAGACCTACGAAACTTAATCGTGGGTCTGTTTTTTTATATAATAACTTATCCCAAAAACAATCATTATGACCAAGTATCAATTCCTGCTCTCCCCCTCAAGTACGCCCAATGGATGGACATCTACGCCTACCATCTGGAGCATCCGGGGCTGAATTACATCCAACTTTCTAACGACAAAAAATGTGGCACGGCAACAATTAGCCGTGCCTTATCATTTATGAATCAGGAAGTTATGTGACGTTCCCGATTTCTGGAACGGATATGTCAAAAAAAAGTAGTACCTTTGCACTCGGAATTGGAGATCGTACATGGTAAATGACTAAATCGTAAATGATATGGCAAATAGACAAGAAGAAGGCCGGTTCATGACTACCGCCGAGATCTCCGACAAGCTCGTCTCCTGGGGCTCCATCAAGAAGCCGATGAGTATGAGCCGCTTAGGGATGGTACTGCAACAGGCAGGCTACCAGAGCAAGCGGATCGGGAAAAAGGGAACGCGCGGATGGATAGTAAGGGAGAGGGGATTAGAGGAGGTAAATGCTAATCGTAATATAGAAGGTAGAGGCTGACGGCTGACAGGCTGACACCCTTTTCCTAAAACTATACACACCCACGCGTGTGTGAGATATATAAACAAGGGTGTCAGCCGTCAGCCTGTCAGCCTAAAAACTTTCGTCCATTGCGCCGCATGCTATGCGGCAAAACATCGTTCATTAGGTCGGATGTTATCCGACATCCACCCGACATCCACCCTAAAACTGCCTAATTACGGCCTATCTGAGGCCTATTTACGGCTCAAAACCGCGATATGACCGCGACGTGACCGCGACCTCTACGTACTGTTACACTAAAATAAAAAAGTATACCGGGTCGAGGTGATCGACCTGAGCGACTATGCCGGTTGCGACCTCACGTAAAACTCATCGCAATGAGGTTTGCGAAGGGAAATAGTTGCTACGTTCGCGTCCTGCGGGGCATACGCAAATAAATGTATTTTCCAAGCCCGTATAGGTATAGCCAATAATAGAATAAATTCTATTTTTTGCGGAAAAATACATTTTTATTTGCGTATGTGCAATTTTTGTAGTACCTTTGCAGTCGGAATAAAAATGACTACTATGATAAACAAGTATTTTGCTAAGTTTTGCGCAGTCTTGATGGCTGTAACGGTGTTCGTTTCCTGCGAACGCAAGTCTTCGGTGGATGATGATCCGCGTACGCCTTTCGTGGGCGATTATACCTTCGTCTCGGAAGGCAGTGTTGTGTTTGACGGTATCCCCGCGCCGCTCAATGTCTTACCGGTTAACGAGTCAGGCGATATGTCCATCACCCTGGCGAACAAAGACAAAGCGGTATGGGTGATTGTTGATAAAGACTCTTCCTTGGCGTACATCAGAGACAACCAACTCTATATGGAGCCTTCGACCGACATAATGACCGTCGGCGATGCGGAGATGGTGTTCAAATACTCCTATAGTGGCGCCGCGCTCAAGGATAATAAGCTTACGATAATGACCTACGCGGATGTTACCGCTTCCTACCAGGACAAAACGATCACCGGCAAAGGTGAGGTAGAAGTCGTAGCTACGAAGAAGGATTAGGGAATTAGTGAATTAGAGAATTAAGAATTAGAGAAATATATGAAAGTTAACTATCTGGAAATGCGTCATATCGGGCTCTCCGAGGCGGACGAGAAGAAGATGTTAGAGACTATCGGTGCGGAGTCCGTCGATGCGCTGGTACGTGAGACCATGCCGGCGGATATCCTCCTGCCGGAGGGAATCGAACTCGATGAACCCGTTACGGAGCAGGTGCATCTGGAGACAGCCGAGACTCTGCTCAACACGAACGTCCCCGCGCGCTCTTATATAGGACGCGGATGGTACGGTACCATCACCCCGGCGGTCATCCGGCGTAATATGCTGGAGAACCCCGTTTGGTACACCTCTTATACTCCGTATCAGGCGGAAGTCAGCCAAGGTCGTTTGGAGGCGCTCTTTGTGTTCCAGACTATGGTCTCCGACCTCACGGGACTGCCTCTGGCAAACTGTTCTCTCCTCGACGAGGCTACCGCTGCCGCAGAGTCCGTGACGATGATGCGTAACCTCCGCTCACGCGAGCAGGTGAAGAATAACGTCTGCAAGGTCTTTGTAGATGAGAAGATATGGCCGAACACCCTCTCCGTGCTCCGTACCCGCGCTGCGGGACAGGGCATCGAGATTGTCACCGGCTCTTATGCGGACTTTACCCCTTCGGCGGAGTTCTTCGGTGCGCTCGTTCAGTGGCCCAACAGCGACGGTTCCGTCGAGGACTACGAGTGCTTCATCGACGACTGCCACGAGGCAGGGCTCAAAGTGACGGTCGTAGCAGACCTCCTCGCCCTCGCGCTGCTCAAACCCCTCGCCGCAGATATCATGTGCGGTACAGCCCAGCGGTTCGGTCTGCCCATGGGCTTCGGCGGTCCTACCGCAGGATACATGGCTACCCGCGACGAGTACAAACGCGACATGCCCGGACGTATCATCGGTCTGAGCAAAGATAAATACGAGCACCCGGCGTACCGTTTGGCGCTGCAGACACGCGAGCAACATATCAAACGCGAGCGCGCGACGTCGAATATCTGTACAGCCGAAGCCCTCTCTGCGATGATGGCAGGCATGTACGGCGTCTATCACGGTGCTGAAGGTATCCGTCAAATTGCCGAAGGTATTCACGCCAAGGCGACTTACCTCAACGAGATGCTCCAGGCTTATGGTTACGCTCAGGAGAACGCGGAGTTCTTCGATACATTGAAGATCAGCCTGCAGGATTCCGAAGTCAGCCTTCAGACCCTCCGTGAGAAAGCCGAAGAGAAGGGTATCAACCTCTACTACGCTCCGGAAGGATGGGTAGGTCTCTCGATAGACGAAACGGTCGATCTGTACGACATGAATGACCTCATCACCATCTTTGCCGAGGCATCGGGTAACCTGCCGCAGTTAGAGGACAGCGACGAAGCCTTCGAAGGTCTCTGGACCATCGACGAGAGCCGCGTACGCGACATCGATTACATGCAGGCGGAGGTCTTCCGGAAATACCACACCGAGACCGAACTCATGCGCTATCTCAAGCGCCTCGACCGCAAGGATATATCCCTCGCGACATCGATGATTCCGCTGGGCTCGTGTACGATGAAACTCAACCCTGCGGCAGCGATGATACCTATCACGTTCTCGCAGGCAATGAATATCCATCCCCTCGCGCCGGAAGATCAGGTCATCGGCTATCAGACGATCATGGAGGAACTCAAAGAGCAGCTCTGCGCCATCACCGGCTTTGACGCTTGTACCCTCCAACCGACCTCCGGCGCTGCCGGCGAATATACCGGTCTGGTAGTCATCCGTGAGTACCTCCGTCGTCAGGGTCAGAGCCACCGGAACGTCCTTCTCATCCCGGCTTCGGCGCACGGTACCAACCCTGCCTCCTGCGTACAGGCAGGCTTCGTTCCCTGCGTAGTCGCTTGCGACGAGAAGGGTAACACCGATCTGAACGACTGGAAAGCCAAAGCCGAGGAGCACAAAGACAACCTCGCCGGATGCATGATCACCTATCCTTCGACCCACGGCATCTTCGAGCAAGCTATCCGTGAGATGGTCGATACGATTCATACGAACGGCGGCTACGTCTATATGGACGGCGCGAACATGAACGCGCAGATAGGATGGACCAATCCTGCTTTCATTGGTGCGGACGTGTGCCACCTCAACCTCCATAAGTCCTTCGCTTCGCCTCACGGCGGCGGCGGACCCGGTGCAGGAGCCGTATGCTGCGTGGAGAAGATGGCGGACTGTCTGCCGAGCGAAGATCATAACCGCGTCTCGTCTGCCCTCTACGGCAACGCGAATATGGCACTGATCTCCTGGGGCTATATCGCCATGATGGGTGCTGAGGGCCTGCGTCACGCTACCGCGGCAGCCATCCTCTCGGCGAACTATATGGCCTCCCGCCTCAAAGACGCGTACGGCATCGTCTATACCGGCGAGACGGGTAGGGTAGGTCACGAGTTGATCCTCGACTGCCGCCAGTTCCATGCCATCGGCATCACCGAGTCGGACATCGCCAAGCGTCTGATGGACTACGGTTACCACGCGCCAACCCTCTCTTTCCCCGTACACGGCACCCTTATGGTGGAGCCGACGGAGAGCGAGTCCTTGGAGGAGATTGACCGTTTCTGCGACGTCCTGCTGCAGATCCGTCAGGAGATAGCCGACGTCGAGTCCGGCAAAGCGGATAAGAGTGATAACGTCCTCCTCAACGCCCCGCACCCCGAGTACGAAGTAGTGGCGGACGAATGGAGCCATCCCTACAGCCGCAAACAGGCTGCGTACCCGACAGAATGGGTCGCTCAGACAAAGTTCTGGTGCCCCGTCGGTCGCGTAGATAACGGCTTTGGCGACCGTAACCTCGTAGCTAAATTCTAAACAGGCATCCTGTGAAAGAGAATATAAAACAAAAGTCCAACCTCCGCGAGCATCTGAAAGGGTACAGGCGTACCTTGCCGTGGATCATGCTCAAGGAGCTGTTCATGATCGCCCTCAGTACGATCCCTTATGCCCTGACTGTGAACCAGCTGTTAGTGCCGCACGCTATCGTAGGCGGCGGCGTGACGGGTCTGTGCGAGATCATCTATTTCGCGACGGAAACATACGTACCTATATGGCTCAGCAGCGCGTTGATCAACATACTGCTGCTCATTCTGGCGGCAGTTACGGTAGGCTGGCGGTACGCATTACGCACCATCTGGGGCGTACTGTGGCTCACGATTTGGCTCAAAGTGATCCCTATCGCTCCGGTGCCGCTGCTCACGGATTCGTTCATGGCGGTGGTGATAGGAGGTCTGTTCACGGGCTGTTTCTTAGGGATATGCTTCCTCAACAACGGTTCTACCGGAGGTACGGATATCGTCGCCATGATCGTCAACAAGTACCACCATCTGCCGATGGGCAGGGTACTGCTGATGGCGGATATGATGGTGATATCCTCGGCGTTCTTCCTGCCTACCATTCAGGCGGCAGGCACACAAGGCGCGATAGAGAAAATACTCTTCGGTCTGACCTATACGTTCATGTGCTCGACGGCTGTGGACTGGGTGATGAACAGGATGCGGCAGTCTGTCCAGTTTATGATCTTCACCCAGAAACCCGATGAGATAGCCGAAGCGATCATCACGCAGGCACACCGCGGATGTACGTTTCTGGAGGCGGAAGGCGGCTATTACAAACAGCCGATGAAGGTAGTCACGACCATCGCGCGCTCCTACGAATCCGCTACGATCTTCCGCCTCGTGCGATCCATAGACCCCAATGCGTTTGTGTCGCAGAGCCAGGTACGGGGCGTTTTCGGGCAGGGCTTTGACCCCATGGCAAACGGGAAATAAGTAGAAAGTAGAATGTTACGGTTTCATCGTTTTGTAAATCCGCACAATGCGCCGAGTCAGTCCCGGGTAAGGACGGTGTTTGAATACCTGGTGATCATTTTCGGTATCTTCCCCATGGCACTGATGGTCAACTGGGTACTCCTGCCGCACGCCTTCGTCGGCGGCGGACTGACGGGTATCTGCTCCGCGATCTATTATGTCACCGGCGGACTCTTCCCCTCGCTCTTTCCCGAATACGGGGGGGCGGTCCCGGTCTGGCTGACGACTTTCGTGTTCAACGCCATACTGCTTTTGATAGCAGGGCTCACGGTAGGTTGGCGGTTCTGCATCCGGACGATGGTAGGCGTTGCGGCAATCACGTTCTGGTACCGCGTGATACCTATCCTGCCGGAACCGATCATCGAGGATCCGTGGCTGGGAGCCATCATCGGCGGCTTCGTCTTCGGACTCAGTCTGGGGGCAGTACTGGCGGCTAACGGGTCGTCCGGAGGCACGGATATCGTCGCGATGATCGTCAATCATTACCGGAATATATCGCTCGGAAATATCATGCTGGCGTGCGATATTGTTATTATCGCCTCGGCGTTCTTCCTGCCGCTGCCCGAGTCGATGTTGGCGGAGGGGGGGAATCCGGTCTATCTTCAGATCAAACGCGTGCTTTATGGTGTGGCGATGACGATCTCCTATACTGTCGCAGTCGATTGGCTCATGGCGCGGCTGCACCGGTCCGTCCATTTCCTGATCTATTCGTCCAAGTACGACGAGATAGCTACCGCCATCAATACTACCGTTAACCGGGGAGTGACGGTTCTCGACGGCACAGGGTGGTATTCCCAAAAACCGGTCAAAGTGATTTCGGTGTTGGTACGCAAACCCGAGAGTTCGTTGGTCTTCAGTTTGGTTCATGAGATAGACCCAAATGCCCTCGTCTCCATCGCCGATGTAGGAGGTGTCTTTGGTTCCGGCTTTGACAAAATTAAGGTAAAATAGCATTTTTTTGCGATTTTACTTGCATATATCAAAAAAAAGCAGTAATTTTGCACGCTTTTTTGCTAAATGGTACATGGTAAATGGCCAAATAGTAAATGAGGAGAGTTGTCTGAGTGGTCGAAAGAGCCGCACTCGAAATGCGGTATACGCATTACGTCGTATCGGGGGTTCGAATCCCTCACTCTCCGCAAAGATAAAAGGATGTAGCAAGCACTGCATCCTTTTATTTTATGTATTACGGAGATTAATTACTTATAGATGAGATGCAGTTTGTAGAAAACAGGAGTGTGTGCAGGTGGAAGATTTGTAGCTTTATAGCCTCCAGCCCATCCAACTTCATAATTATTTCCTGTAGAATAAGCCGAAACTACCAATTCATCTTCACTAATCCACATGAAATCAAAATTATCTCCCTCTTCATCCCAACGATAATCTTTGTAATGACAAATTGGAATCATATGACGTAGTTGTTCATCGTACCAATAGAACCACAAGTCTCCATGAAAGTCGCAATCATGACCTTCTTGTCCAACAAAAATATGATTTGTGCCATAAGTATCACTTGCAGATTGCATATAAACCGTATCGGGATAATCTTTTGAAACAACAAATGATTCCCAAGATAAAGGAGTTGGAATGGAAATAATGTACTGTTCTGTTTTTTGATACCAATTGATTGTTATGTCACCACCATAAAGAGCGTGATAATCATCACTTCCGATTATGTTTTCCAAACACTCATATTTGTAGATTAAAGAGTGATACTTGTGACAGAGTTCTTTATAACGTGCTGAATTTTTAACTACACGAAATGGTTTTAGGGTGTATTTGTCAGTAACTAATTTCTTATATTGCTCCTCGGTAATTTCTTCCGGCTCAATTGTAAATCTGTTGTCTGTAGAAAAAGTTGCGTACCCTGTCAATGAGTCTGCGTATACATGTTGTTTTTCCACATATTCTTGGACATTGGCGTTCGTTAAGTCCAAATTGTTTCTACTTTTCTTTTGGCATGCTGCAAACAACACACAAGCGATGCATATGTAAATAAGTCGTTTCATATATTTGCTATTTTTATATTGGATAACAGCCGTCTTTGGTGATGCTTTTGATTATAGATGTTTATTTTACTTGATTGATCTTGTTGCAAACTGCTTGTACATGATCAAGACCGTAGAGTAGCGCGTGGCTATCTATGCCCATCCATGCAAAAAGAGTTTGTATCTTTTGATACTCATAGATGATATACGAGGTATCTTCCCATCCTTTCAGCCTCAGTATATTTCATAAAAAACGATTTTTTTTGTCAAAAATTTGCACAATTCAAAAAAATGTAGTACTTTTGCATCGGAATTCCCGGTAGTCCCTGACGCAAGTCAAACTATCGGGTGTCGTTTTTATAGTACCCTTGCGTTCAAAATCGGTCGCAAAGGTACTACTTTTTTCTGACATATGCAAGAATTTTATCATCTTTTTTTCAATTATCCAGAATTGATGTTTGGCACAGAAATTGTAGATGCACATGCGTGTTCCGAAAATGGCTGATAATAATCGTGTTGCTTACGTTCGTGCTTCCTTTGGCAGCACGGAGGCATAAATCAGTTGTGCCGGACTCGCTACAACGGATAGACATAAAGATTCATATAGCAGGAAAAGATAGTACGGACGGAAAAGATTTGCATTTCATTATGCAAAGGGTTGAAGGCGGTTCGTTTATGATGGGTGCTACAAAAGACCAATACGATCCTGACATTTATACGGACAAACCTGCACACCTTGTCTTCCTTTCTCCCTATTATATAGCCACCACAGAAGTCACGGTCGAATTATGGCGTGCAGTCATGCCCGAAAGCGAAATCATCAGTCCAAGGGGCTATCCAACTATTCCTATTTCCTATGTGTCATGGAACGAATGCCAGGAATTTGTGCGTCGTTTGGATAGTATTACGGGGCTTCCGTTTCGTCTCCCCTCGGAAGCGGAATGGGAATATGCCGCACGCGGAGGAAACAAAAGCAAGTCTTTCCGTTTTGCGGGAGGAAACATAGCAGATAGTATAGGGTGGACTTATTCCAGTTCCGGAAACTGGAAACATCCGGTCGGGCGCAAGCATCCCAATGAATTAGGCTTGTACGACATGACGGGAAATGTGTCCGAATGGTGTCAAGATATTTATGGCGCTTATCAGTTAAGTACTCTTCCTAATCCGTGCGGCGCAGACACCGGATCCTATCGTGTCGTGCGGGGCGGCAGTTACGATGAATGTAATGCCAACAGCCACTTGTCTGTACGTCGATGGTATGTCCCTGAGACTTCTGCTGAATATATTGGATTCCGCGTGGCATTTACCTTACCGGATGATCCAATGATGCCGGTTCAACAGGAAGAACCTCCTTTGACTCGCTCCGTTCGCATTAAGGGAAAGAAAGTCCGTTTTGCCTATGTGCCAGCTGAGCAGCCCTATTATATTTCGGAGGAAATACCATGTAATCTATGGCGGAAAATCATGCAAAAAGATGCACCGGATAAGATTCAAAATATCGCTCTCGGAATGAGCAAGGCGGAACGTGTGCGCTTTGCCGAATATTGCAGTCGTTTGGCTAACGATGCACTATATGTAGCGTCTGCCGAACAGATAGTAGCCGCGGAACAGCAAGGAATTATTGAGCCTTTCCAGCCGGATGTAAGTCATCGGTATAAGAAACGGAATGTTCATCAAATTCAGCGAAAAAGAAAGGCTGTTGATAAATTTTCTCCATGGACAGAATTAGTGGGTGTGAAGTTGCCTAAGCCGGATGATCCTGTGTTATTGCAATTTAAGAAAGCAGACGATGAATCCCGTCCACTAAGATTAGTTATATATACATCAAAACAATGAGCGTGCAATATAGGTGTAGCCATCGGAATTTTAGGATTTCTACTTGGACTTTGGGATAGAGGTAGCGAGTTGTACAATATTTTGTAAAAAATTATGCTTGGATGGGTACTATTAGTTCGGAGATAGTGCCGTTGATTTCGAGGGCGAGGATGAACGATTGTACGGTTAGCTTGCTGGAAAGACGCAGATAGCCGGCCTGTGCTGTTGGCAGAAGGGCAGCCAGGATGCTGTCTAACATCCGCCGGAGAGCTTCGGGCGAGATGGTTATTTGGTTGACGAATGGCGTGAGACGTAGTTGTGGCGTTAGTCCTGCGTCGCGAATTTCCGCCTCGTGGTTGGCGAGCCAGGTGGTTAAGAAGGCGCTGAGGTCGATGGTTCCCGGGTCGTACAAGAAGCGTTCTCCCCAGACCTGATCGATCAGCTCGTCCCGCGAGCAGAGTTTGTTGGGGTGTGAGCAGAGATACTCCAGCAGGCCGAACTCCAGGCTCGTCAGATGGATCTCTTTTCCGTCCTTACGCGCGCGCTTGAGTACGCGATCTATTTCTATATGCGCGTTAATGGGGGTAAACATGGTTTTGTCATATTTTTTACCAAAAAGTCTTGCAAAAATACAGAAAAATTGTGAAATATGCAAATTTTTGGTAGTTTTTTGCGATTTTTCTTGCGTATGTGATAAAAAAGTATTAACTTTGCAGCCGTTTTTAGTATTAAGTCAACAAAAATAACTAAAATCAAATAATTTTATTAACTTAAAAATTACAAAAGAAATGAAAAAGATTTTTGCATTTGTAGCAGCGTCGCTGATGCTTGTCAGCCTCGCATCCTGCAACAAGAAAGGTGGTAATGATCCGGAGCCGGAACAGGACGCTGCGTTTAAAATTGAGGTAAGCGACATTACTTATAAAAGTGCACATGTTGCAATTACTCCGTCTGATGCTAAGGCAATTTACTTCTGGCATGTTGCAGCTCAAGCAGATTTGGACGAGTATAAGTTAACGATTGCTGACTATGCCAAGGAAGAAATTGAATACTACGCTTCCCAATATTCCTATGCAGAGTTGGTTAAAGGAGGTCTGATTATAGAAGGCGGAGCGGATGAGTATGATTATGATTTGGACGCGGAGTCTGAGTACGTTGTATACGCATTCATTACCAACGAAAAAATGGAGATTGTAGGTGAAATAGTTACAAAATCATTCTCCACTCCTGCTCGTAAGCCGGGTGAGCCTCTTGATGATTATGAGGCATTGGTTGATTTGGAGCATGACTTTGCTGAATATGCCGTAAATTTGTCATATATTGCATCCTATGGTACTATTGATGTTACGGCACAGGATGAAACTCACGCATTGTATCTTGAGTTCAACGTAGCAGAGACCGCAACCGACTTAGTGGCAGGCACCTATTCTATCAGCGCAAGTGGTGAAGCAGGCACCGTTTCCGCAAGTCAAGGTCTTATGAGTTATATGGGCTCTACTTTTGTTACCCCGTCGTATGCTGCTGAACTTAGCGAAGGCCAGATTTCTAAACCATGGTATCTGCAGAGCGGTACAGTAGTCGTAAAAGAGGATGGCTCTATCGAAGTTGATGCGCTTAACTCCGCTTTGAAATCGTACAAAGGAAAACTTACAACCCGTGTAGAACAACAAGAAGGTGGCGAAGAGGCAGCTCCTGCACGCAAGGCGTTGAAGAAAAGCGCACGCACTTCCTTTAAGGGTTTCAAAAACGCTCGCAAAGAGGCAGCAGTGTTGAGCAAGTAATCTATCGCAACAATACATAAACACGAGAAAACAGTCACTTCGGTGGCTGTTTTTTTTGTGAAAATGGAGGCAGAACGGGGTATGTAAGGAGGCAGAACTGTAGTCAAATGTACGCGTAATAACCAAATAATAACTAAATAATAACTAAATAACAACTAAAGAATAACTAAAGAATTATGTAAAATAGTACGCAGAAATTTTCGAAAAGTCTTGCATATGTCCTAAAAAAGCAGTATCTTTGCAGAAAATTTCGATTATGAAGAAGATTTTGTCGATTTTATGTGTCGTATTTCTTGCGCTGGGCGCAAAAGCTGAGGGAGTAGGGATGGTCGCTCAGGAGGATAGTATTCGGATCGATGGTAGCAATCTTGTGTTCGCGGAGCAATCGTACGGGGCCATGAGTTTCGGCTATTTGACAGGCGGTTCGACCGAATGGGTAGTAGAAGGCTATTTGTTTTCGAATGGCAGTTATTTTAAGACGTATTCTTCCGAGGCGAGTAATATTCAGATAAATGTGGTGGATTCCAACAAAGAAGCATTTCGATTAGTAGTCTCGACCGCTACGTTTTCGCAAACCGCGACCGGCAGTCTTTTTACTGCGAGCGGTACAGACTCTTTAGGCCGTGCGTTTGATATTCATCTGACTTATACCCAATCCACGGGAATCGATACTGTCCGCTACACCTTTACCGAGCAGGCATATATTGATGATTACGGACCGGATTACTTCTTGGTGGCAGAGAGCGATTTGTATTTGCTGTATCTGGATTACTACAGCGATACAGAGGCTGGTGTATTCAGTACAAAGAATAATGATTTTTATGCCAAGTACACCATTCTTTATAAGATTTTCGGTACCGACACGATTCCGATGCGTTACAAAGAGATTGATGCCGTCATTACAGAAGATGAGACGGGTTTTGATATCCAGGTAGATTATAATGCCAATTCCGGAGTATATTATATCTTCACGGCTCGTAGCGAGAAGGCTCATGCGGATGATACCGTCCAGATCTGTCTCACGGATGCCGTTTTTGAGAAGTTGTCTCCATCGCAAGCGCAAAGCAAAGGCTATTCGCATCAAATAACTGCCACTCCGGCCGATATGTCTTATACGATTGTCTTTGCCGTTGTTCCGTCAAATCTGGAGGGTTCGTTTACGGAGGAAGATCTGAATGCGGATGAGACCTATATACATATAGGCGAGGAGTACTTCATGATTGCCGACGCGGAGTTTAGCGGAAGACGCAATCAGGATGGAAGCTATACGTTAGAGGGCTGGTTCCTGGCGAAGAACAATATTTTGTATGAGTTTGTTTTTGCACCGTCGGCAGAAGTTTTAGAAGTAGAGAATGCCGTCAAGTGCACCAAGGCCGTCAAGTATTTGGAGAAAGGTGCGCTTATCATCGAGAAAAATGGTGTCCGGTATAATGCGCAAGGATCAGTAGTTCGTTAAAAAGTTCAACGGGGGATTGTTGAAAACTTTTTATTTTGGACAACTTTAAATGTTTTTTAAAAATGCAAATTGCTGAAAATAAGCGATTTGCATTTTTGTTTTGGACAACTTTGCAAAATTGTTGAAAAATTTTCTTGCCAAAAAATTTGCACAATTCAAAATTTTATAGTAATTTTGCATCGTTTTTCGGCCGCGTTCGGTGGTTATATACAAATATACAGAAATACAGATATACAGAAATACAAATATACAGAAATACAGTTATACTATACACTATATTATGGAAACATACATTATCAAACGTGACGGTAAACGCGAGTTGTTTACCCTTGACAAAATCAAGAATGCAATCAGTAAGGCATTCTTAGCAGTAGGCGCCTTTGCAACGGAAGAGACGTTAGGCGCCGTGTTGTCTCACTTACGCGTACATGACGGACAGACCGTTGAGGAGATCCAGAACCAGGTAGAGGTGGCGTTGATGGCAGAGGGATACTACCAGGTTGCGAAGGCGTTCATCCTGTATCGCCAGGGCCATACGGAGGATCGTGAGACGCAGCAGCGCCTGGATTTCATGATGAACTACGTTCAGGCAAGTAACGCAGCAGAGGGTTCGAAATTTGACGCGAACGCGAACGTAGAGCACAAGAACATCGCTACGCTGATCGGCGAGCTGCCGAAACAGGGCTTCATCCGTCTGAACCGCCGTCTGTTGACCGAGCGCATCAAAGAGATGTTCGGCAAGGAGCTGAGCGACAAGTACATGAGTTTGCTGAACCAGCACTTCATCTACAAGAACGACGAGACGAACCTCGCGAACTACTGTGCGTCGATCACCATGTACCCGTGGCTCATCGGCGGCACGAAGTCGATCGGCGGCAACGCTACGCCTCCGAAGAACCTGAAGTCTTTCTGCGGCGGATTCATCAACATGGTGTTCATGGTGAGCTCGATGCTCTCAGGCGCGTGCGCTACGCCCGAGTTCCTTATGTATATGAACTACTTCATTGAGAAGGAGTACGGCGAGGATTACTACAAGCGCGCGGACGAGGTGGTGGATCTGAGTCTGAAACGCCGCACGATCGACCGCATCATCTGCGACTGCTTCCAGCAGGTTGTTTACAGCCTGAACCAGCCGAGCGGTGCCCGTAACTTCCAGTCGGTATTCTGGAATATCAGCTACTACGACCGCTACTATTTCCAGAGCCTGTTTGAGAACTTCCGTTTCCCGGACGGCGAGGCGCCTCACTGGGACAGCCTGAACTGGCTGCAGAAGCGATTCATGAACTGGTTCAACGAAGAGCGTACCCGTTCGGTGCTCACGTTCCCGGTAGAGACGATGGCGCTGCTGGCAGAGAACGGCGATATCAAAGACAAGGAGTACGCCGATTTCACGGCAGAGATGTACGCGAAGGGCCACTCGTTCTTCACCTACGTGAGCGACAATGCGGACAGCCTCTCGAGCTGCTGCCGTCTGCGTAACGCGATCACGGACAACAGCTTCAGCTACACCCTCGGCGCCGGCGGTATCTCGACGGGTTCGAAGTCGGTATTGACGATCAACCTGAACCGCGCTATCCAGTACGCCGTACGTAACAACATCCCGTATCAGGCGTATGTAGAGGACGTGGTCGATCTGATGCACAAGGTTCAGCTGGCTTACAACGAGAACCTCAAGGCCTTGCAGGCGAAAGGCATGCTTCCGCTGTTCGACGCCGGCTACATCAATATCGGCCGTCAGTATCTGACGATCGGTGTGAACGGTCTGGTAGAGGCTGCAGAGTTCCTCGGTCTGGAGATCAAAGACACGCCGGAGTATGCGCATTTCGTACAGGAGCTACTCGGTATCATCGAGAAGAAGAACAAAGAGTACCGCACGAAAGATGTGATGTTCAACTGCGAGATGATTCCTGCGGAGAACGTCGGTGTGAAACACGCCAAATGGGATCGCGAGGACGGTTATGTCGTTCCGCGTGACTGCTACAACAGCTATTTCTACATCGTTGAGGACAAGAGCCTGAATGTGCTGGATCGTTTCCGTCTGCACGGCAAGAAATATATCGAGCACCTGACCGGTGGTTCGGCTCTCCACTGCAACCTGGAGGAGCACCTGAGCCAAGAGCAGTACCGCCAACTGCTGCGCGTAGCGGCTGTCGAGGGCTGTAACTACTTCACGTTCAACATCCCGAACACGATCTGCAACGACTGCGGTCATATCGACAAGCGTTACCTGAAGGAGTGTCCTCACTGCCACTCGAAGAACGTGGACTACCTGACCCGCGTCATCGGTTACATGAAACGTGTGTCGAACTTCTCTGAGGCACGCCAGAAAGAGGCCGCTCAGCGTTACTACGCAGAGAAAACCAAAGCGCCGAAATGCTGAAAGTAGCATCTTACGACATCGTTTTTCAAGAGATTCCCGGGGAGGTGACGCTTGCGCTCAACCTCTCCGGGTGTCCTTGTCATTGCCCGGGATGCCACAGCCGGCACTTATGGGAGGATGTCGGCGAGGAGCTGGATGAGGGTCTTCTGGATGCGCTCGTGGCAAAATACCAGGGGCTCATCACCTGTGTTGCTTTTATGGGTGGCGACCAAGCGCCGGAAGAGGTAGCGGAGTTGGCGAAGGGCCTCTCTTTGAAAGCCGCATGGTACTCCGGACGTATGAACTTGCCGGCAGTCGATGGGCCGTTTGATTATGTGAAGATCGGTCCGTATATCGAGTCGCTCGGCGGTCTGAAAAGCGAGAAGACGAACCAACGACTCTACAAGCGAGTAGGGGAGAGATGGGAAGATATCACTTCGTCTTTTTGGAAGAAATAGGACGGCCTGCGGCCGATAGTAGATAGGAAATAGTAGATAGTAGATAGGAGATAGGAATAATAAACCCCGCGATTTTGTTCGCGGGGTTTATTATTTAGAAGATCAGCACTTTGTGGCTTGAACACTCGTCGCCTTGTTTTACTCGGATGAAGTAGATGCCGCTGGTAGATGGGAGCGTCAGCTCGGTCTCTCCGGCATGGAGCGTGCCCTTCTGGATGATCGTTCCTGTAGCGGAGTAAACCTCGTAGCGTCCGTCTTTCGGTGCGGTGACTTTGAAGATCGGTCGGGTCTTCGGAGCCTGCGTCGGGTTGACGATAACCGGTACGTCGTTGGCGGTAGTCACTGGATCGGAGATGAAGAGCGGACAGGTCGGAACGGAGTAGTTCTCGCCCTTACGCGTCGCCTTCATCACCACCTGGTCTCCCTTGATGAGTTCGGTGGAGTAGAGGTATCCTGCGGTAGCCTGCGTCTGCTGCACGCCGTTGATGAACCACTCGGTATTGGCGAACTCGAATCCGCCGTTGTATTCCGATTTCAGCGGTGCTACCACATCCATCCAGTTTTGCTCGATGATCCAGCTCGGGTATTTGATGAGCAGTTCGATGCTGTCGGAACGGCTGATACCGCAAACACCGTTATCGAGCGCTATATGCAACGTGTAGTAGTCCGGGCGGACGTAATACGGATGCGTCTCATAGGCGATGGAGCTGAATTTCGGCAGTTGGATATGCGCCACCATCTCGCCGTAGAGCGGCTCGTTGATGATGTCCTCAAATCCTTCGCGTTTGGCGAGCGCATCGAAATAGACGCTGTAGTGTGTCGGCTTCTGACCCGAGTACTCGAAGAAGATGTCGAATCCGTCTGCGTCCGCGCAGATGTCTCCTGTCCGAGCCGAGACGATGTTCGTCGGGTAGGCGACGATGAGTCGCAGCGCGTAGATGGCAGAGAATCGTGATTCCGGTTGCCAGATGGTATCTACGTAGAAGCCATCGTCCTCAAAAGTCTTTCCACGCCAGGTATAAGACTGGCCGGAGCAGATGGTGACTGTCGCCGTGTCGCGCAGGGTCTCCACCACTTTCAGACTGAGCGTATAGGTACTATCGCAATCCTTGATGGTAGGCCATGTACGGTCGTAATCGCCTTCCTCGAAATAGGTCCTGCCACGCCAAAGGACAGACTGATAGTCGGCGATGGTCGAGTCGGTGATGAAGTGGTACGACGGGTTGACGGTCAGGTCGAGATGGAGGATACTGTCGCATCCGTTGATCGTCTTGAGGATATAGTCGTAGTGTCCCGCGCGCGTGTGCGCCTTATCCGCGTAATAAAAGGTGTCACCTTCGCAGATGGTCCTCGTCTCCGCGGGGAAATCGAACGCCGGAGCGTCATAGACCTCTACGCGGTACAAGCTATCCATCTCTCCTGTCACACGGCTGCGGCGCTCGAAGGTGTAGAGACCGGCCTTGGTGATGACCTCGCCGTCGATCTTCACTTCCGAACCCGGACAGAGCGGCATCGGATCCCACTCCGAGTAACGCTGGGTGACAACCAGCACGAGACGCTTGACAGAGTCGCAGCCATGTATGTTCACCAGAGTGTCGGAGTAAACGCCCATCGCATTGTAGAGACGTCCGTCGTAGATGTACGGCAGCTGTTTGTCGGTGATGACGATGCGTTTCTCAGAGATAGAGACCGGCTTGGTGGTCAGCGAGAGATAGACAATACTGTCTTTGTACTGCGAGGTGTAGGTATAGTTGCCGGTGTGCGTCAGCTTGCGGCCGAAGAACTCATAGTAATCGCCCTGGCATATCTCCGCCGTGCGGTAGAACTCACGCGTACGTTTCTTGTTCACCACGATGTGGTAGATCGAGTCGCAACCATGGATAGAGAGCAGGTCGTTGTAGTACACGCCGGTGGTGGATATATCCAGGCCGTGGATCTTGAGGTGTTCGCCTTCGCCGATCTCGTACTGCTCGTTGATGAGATAGGACGGATGGACGTATAGCACAATCTGGTGGACACTATCAAAACCATACTCGGTGAGCACGCTGTCATTATAGACGCCGGACTCGCTGTAAGTGCCGATGATTCGTCCGTTCTCATCTTGCCAAACGTACGGGTAGTTATCATCCGACTGGCAGATATGCAAGGTATCCGACTGGAAGAAGGACGGATGGACGATGAGGTTGAGGTGCTCCACACTATCGCAACCGTTGACGGTCTTGCCGGTCCATTCGTAGTTACCGGTCTGCGACAGCGAGCGACCGTGGAAATCAAACGGCTCCTTGTCGGATATATGTTTCTCGAAGAGTTTGTCGAACGTGGGGTGCACGCTGATGACATATTTGATGATCGAGTCGCATCCGTTGAGCGACGGAATCGTGTCGTAGAGTTCTCCGCTGGTGAAGTACTTATTGCCTCTGAAGAGGAAGGTGTCTCCTGCGCAGATAGCGATGTTCCGTTCGCCGTAGTAGGTATGATAAACGGTCAGATGGAGGGTCTTCACCACGCGCGAGGAGTCGGTCCAGGCGATCGGCAGCGAGTAGTCTCCGGACTCGTTGTACTCATATCCGCGCCAAACGAACGGCAGGTCCTTGTCACAAACGACCGCAGTAGTGTCCGTGTAGGAGGACTTGAGGACGGTGAGGATCATCTGGTAGGTGTCGGTACATCCGTTAGCGTTCGTCAGACGGTATTCATAGACACCGGACTCCTTGTACCAAACGCCGTTGAAGAGCGCCGAGTCGCCCTCGAAGATCCGGCGGACATCAGAGTAGTAGTTCGTCGGGTGTACCGTGAGCGAGAGCATCACGATCGAGTCACAACCGTTAGCGGCGGTGAGGGTGTCGTAGTAGATGCCTTGCTTGGTCAGGATCGAGTCGCCGAACTTATAGAAATCGCCCTCACACATTGAGAACTGCAGCACTTCTTCCTTGTGGACGAACGGCAGGATCGTCACTTTCAGACCCGTTACCGAAGGCTTGTTGTTGGTGTCATAAACGGTGTCGCGGTAGATGCCGGACTCGTATATCGTCTGTCCGCGCCATAGATACGGCAATGCGTTCGCGCAGACGGAGATCGAGTCGTCGTACAGACGCATCACGGTCAGTCGCAGCTCGATGATACTGTCGCAACCGAAGGACGAGGTGTAGCGAACCGGATAAGCGCCGGAGGTCGAGTACTCCTGATCTTGGAACATCACGGTGTCGCCCTCGTAGATCGAGCGGTCCACGAAATTATAGTATTTCTTGAGCACATTCAGATGCAGGATCATCACGCTGTCGCAGCCGTTCACGTTGCGGATGGTGTCGCGATACTCGCCGGAGACAGTCAGGTCGCGGCCGTTGAAGTTGTACGTGTCTCCCTCGCATATCTCGTGATAGATAGTCGTGTCCGTCGGCTGGTTGACGATGAGTCGGAGGCCGTAGAACATCCGCTCGCCGCCTACGTAGGTCGTGTCGTTGCGGTAGATGCCGGCGGCGTACAGCGGCGTCACCCGGCCGTTCCATTTGTTGACCCAGCTATACGGCAGATCGGTCGAGCAAACGACCACCGTCGTGTCCACCAACGGATGCACAACCAGCTGCAGTACCGACGTACTGTCGCAACCTGTCGGCGTCACGCCGTAGTGGGTATATGTGCCGGCAACGGAGTAGCTCTCGCCGAAGAACTCCACAGAGTTGCCTTCGATGATATGCTCCGTGCGGTTGTGGAAATACGGCTTGTTGACCGTCAGTACCAAGGTCACAATCGAGTCGCAACCGTTTGCGGTGGTGAGCGTGTCGTAGTAGTTGCCTTGTGCTGTCAGCGCCTGACCCCGGAACATATACGAGCTGCCTTCGCAGATAGCCGCCGGAATCGTTGTGTACTTCACCGGCGAGACTTCTATATAGACCGTGTGGATACTATCGTAGCCGTCATGGGTCCGGGCGAAGTACGTATATTCGCCGGAGGCGGCGATATTATTATGATCGTGCCAGGTATATGGCGTCTGGTCGCTACATATCCGGATGGTGTCGTCCTTGATGCGGTAGGTCTGATGCACGCGCAGGCTGAGGCTGTCCACGCTGTCGCAGCCGAATGGGGTGGTGAAATAGTAAGCGTATTCGCCGGACCCGTTCAGCATCTCAGTACCGATCACCTGACCGCCCTGAATATGCTCCCAGATGTACGGCAGCTCCTGATCGGAGATGTCCACTAACTTATGCTTCCGATAGGTCGGATAGACGTTCAGTCGCAGCTCGATGATACTGTCGCAGCCGTGTTGATGGCTGGTCAGCGTGTCGTAATAAACGCCGATCTCCTTCAAGAACCGCGGCTGGTTCATCTTCGTCAGACCGAACCGCAGCGAGTCGCCTTCGCAGATCGTATCTATTACCAAGGTGCGCAGGATCGGCAGCACCTCAATGCGGATATACCGCGTACTGTCGTAGCCGTCGAAGGTCAGGGTATGGAAAGCGTAGTCGCCGGAGTTGATGATGTCGTTGCGATCCTGCCAGGTGTACGGCGTCTGGTCGTGGCAGATATAGAGGGTGTCTTCCTGGATGTTGTATGTCTTATGAACTCGCAGAACCAGACTGTCTATACTGTCGCATCCGTGGACGCTCTCCATAGGGAACGTATATTCGCCGGAAGCGTTGAGCCGTTGCGTCGAGTCTTTGGGCTGACCGTCTGCGCCTGTCCAGTGATGTTCCCAGAGATACGGGATAGCACTGTCGGCGATGTCCACGATCTTCGGGATCGTCACGATGCGGTCGCGTACATAGAGATAGAGCGTGATGATACTATCGCAGCCGTTGACGGCGGTCACGGTGTCGCGGTAGATACCCGTAGTGCGGATATATTGCGGGATAGTGAGGTTGTCGTTCTCCTTGATATAATGACGATCAAACAGGAGGGAGTCACCCGGACATATCGTATCAAAGAGCATCGTGTCGCGGATGATGCGGTAGTTCACGCAAAGGTCATAGATGCTGTCGCGGCGGTCGTAGGTCACTAACGAGTCGGTGTAATGCCGTGCCTCCATGTCGAAACTACCTACCGTGAACGACTGTTGATGCCCGTCGTACCAGGTGTGCATCAGGCTCTGGTTCTTCTTCGCGCAGAGGTCTATCGTGTCGCGGTAGTAATACGCCGTATCGACGTACAGATAGAGCTGACGGATATACGTACAGGTGTCGCCGAAGGACGAGGTGTCTTTCGCCGGAGCGATGGAGTCATACACGCCCGTGTAGTAACGCCATGCGCCGCCCCACCACGTCGAGTCGCCTAAGAGGATATGCTTCTCCTCTTTGCCTTGCTCGCGCGGCAGCACTTTGATATGCCATCTCGTAATACTGTCGCAGCTGTAAGCGTCGTTGGCGTAGGTATAGTGGTGGAACGCATCCGTCCATGTCGATGGCATCGGCACGTGCTCCTCATAAACGGTATCTTTGTAGAACCACGTGCTGTCGTCACGCGGGTAGAACAGCTGTAACGTGTCGCCCGGACACAGGTAGAGAGTCGTGTCCTTGACCATCTTCTGGCTCGGACGAACGATGATATGGTGGAAATAGCTGCTGTCGCAGTTATAGACGATTGTGTCGTTATGGTACGAGACACCTTGCCATTTGCCTTGCCATTCGCCCTCGTATTGTCCGCCGTTGCCGAGCGCAAAAGTCGGATTGACCAGGTTACCTAACACCACGGGATTCTGCTTGATCTCGTCTTCGCAAAGGAAAGTCGAGTCGCTCTTCGGCAGCGACGGGATGATACGCAGCGTCAGCGTGATCGTCGAGTCGCAACCTAACGCCGTCGTGTCGTTATGCGGATAAACGCCTTCCGCCCATATCTCTTGCGGGTCCTGACGACCGAGGATATACGGCAACTCGTGCTCGCAGATGGTATCTACTATATTGATGTTGTAGTTCTGACCTACCTGGATATGCAGCGTATAAATTGTGTCGCAACTCATCAGCGTGTCGCGCAGGATCGTGTCGTTGAAATACGTCTTGTCGTTGAACGTCACGCCTTCCGGCATACATCCGCGCAAGAAGATCATCGTGTCCACCGGTATGTTCATCGTCAGATCCAGCGAGAGGAAGTCCGTGATCATGCCTGTCGCGTCGAAGACCGTATCCCTGAAAATGCCGCTCGTCGCGTTCTTCAAATCATAATCACGCCATACGAATGCCTCCGGATTATTGGCGGTGTCCAGTTGGCATAATGTCTTGGATTCGCGCTGCTCTTGTACGAGGTTCAGGAACTCTATCTGGTAACACTCGTTCGGATCACTCGACTCAATCGTATCCGGCGTCAGACCTAACTGATTCACCTCTTTCTCGTGCCATATATACGGCAATGACTGATCGTAATCCAGTATCTTCGTCTCGTAATGCCGCGTCACGGCTTGTTTCTCCACCTCCGTGATGATCATACTGTCGCATACGTTCTCTTCCGAGCTCGACCGGTACGTCGTGTCGCGATACACTTGCCCCGGCAGGTACTCCGCGTCGTTGTAATTGATGCCGTTGATACGCAGGTTCTCGCCTTCGCATATATGGTAGTGTACCACGCGCTTCGGCTGCTCGCTGATCGTCAGCCTCAGACGGTAGATGCTGTCCGTGCCGTTGACCGTCGTGTAGCGGTATTCATACTGCAGCGTCGTGCCGATAGCGTGCTGCAACGGGTCGGACTGATGCTCTATCGGACCTTTCGCCCAGAAGAACGGCAGATCCGTCTCGCATATCGTCGTGTCTTGCTCAAACAAGTACGTCGGATAGACGATCAGCACCAACTGCTCGCGGTTATAGCAACTGCCTTCCGCCTTCGTCACATGGTTATACGTCCCTCCGCCGGTCAGCAACGTGTCAGTCCGGATATCCGCTAACCGATACGTCCATAGGTACGGCAGCTCCGTTGAAGCGATCTTCACCGTGTCGCTCAGGTACAACGCCGTATTGAAATGCAGATAGGTCTTCACGATACTGTCGCATCCGTAGATCGTCTGCAGGTTCATGATGATCGTCGTGTCTTCGTAGTAGTCCTGACCCTGATAGCGGATGAACGCTTCAGGACCGCAGGTGTACAGATGGTTCACCACCGTGTCTTTGTAGTTGTCCCGTACCGTCAGCTTCAGCGAGAAGATCGAGTCGATCTCATTCAACCCCGCCTTATAGACTGTATCGACATACGTCCCGCCGGTCATGTACTCCTTGCCGCGCCATTTATAGACCTCGCCTTCGCATATCGTGAACTGCGTCGTGTACAGGTTCGTCTGCGGCGGAGCGGCAATAACGCCTACGCCTATCTCATAGATACTGTCGCAGCCGTATTGGTTCACGTGCTGATCGCGGTACAGACCGTCTGTGTTGATATAGATACCGTGCCATTCCAAGGTCTCGCCCTGAACGATCGTCGCCGTGTCGTGCGAGAAGAAGGACGACGCTTTGTCGAAATTGATGCGGATGATCGAGTCGCAGCCTAAATTCGAACTGATCGTGTCGTAGGCTACGAACGAGTGGTCATATCGCACACCTTTCCAACTCGTCTCGCCGCAGAACACCACCTGCCTTACCGAGTATTTCCTCGGCCGTACCGTCAGTACCAACTCGTAGATACTGTCCTGACCCGCACGGGTGGTGTAGTAGTCGAAATAATGCGTTGTGCCAATCTGCGCACTCAGGTTACCCCTGCCGCGCCAACTGTATGCCTCGCCTTCGCAGATTGTCTCTTTCTCTACGAAATGGTAACTCGTCTCGTCTTTCGTCAGTATCAACCGCCATTTGTCCGCGCAACCGGTCTCCTCGTTGAAGTTCTCATATTCATACGTCCCCGGTGCCGTGAATACACGCGTCTGCTCCACTCCGTTCTCCCAGTACGTCCAGGTGTAACTGTCGTTCGCGCTCAGGCTCGCACGCGTCTCATACAGCAACGACGGTATCTGCCGTATATTCAGGTGATACAACGTGTCGCAACTGCCCTTGTCGTAGTAATAACCCGGCTGCGAGTAGGTCTTTCCCCGGAAACTCACTGTCTCGTCCGAGCATATAGTGAACGTCGTATCGACGATCGCTAACTCCCGAACCGTCAGATGCAGCCTGTAGTAGTTGAACGCACCGCTAGGCTGATGCTCTGCGTTCGTGAATGTACCGCTTTGCGACGCACGGATACCGTGCCATTCGAACGTCTCGCCCGGACAGATGATAGCTACCGTATCAATCGTATCTACGTGATTGACCGTCAGGATCAACATCTCCGTCGAGTCGCAACCGAAACGGTTCGTCGAGGTGAAATATGCTACGCCGGTCTCGCTGTAGGTCGAGTCGTGCCATACATACTGCTCGCCTTCCATCAGGTGATGCACGTACTTGATCGTGTCTTCGTCGATCACGTTCAGCGATAACTGAACCACCGAGTCGCAACCCGTCTCATGGAACGTGTACGTGTAGATGCCGCTCTCCGTCAGTGTCCTGTCGCCGAACGTGTAACTGCCACCTGCGCAGATGGTACGAGTGATACGTGTCTCCGGGATATACCTTACCGTCAGGTTCAGGATATGCTCCACGCTGTCCACACCATCCTTGTCCTTCTCGATCTCTACATATCGGTAGGACTCTTTGTACGCATGACCGCGCCAGATGAAGTTATCACCCGGACAGATTGTTACCGTCTGTTCGTCACGTATCAACTCCTGTCCGGAACTGCTACCTATCGCTGCGGCGATCATCATCACCCCGCAGACCATTCTCGCTATATATTGTCTCATATTCATGATTTTCTTAATTATAACACATACATCCATGATGCATGCCTACTCGTGCCGTCCGGCTGCCGCCGATCATATACGTCAGCTTCACACCTGTGAAGAACGGTACCGCACGCTTCGGTGGGTCAAACGTGTTCAGATACGGATTGATCGTCACGTTCGTCGCCGGGGTAGGGAGTGCCGGAGAGTTAGGCGCTACGCGCTCTTGGGGCGCTCCGTCCCATCCGCGCAACTGCGTGTTCAGACCGTATTCGAAGTAAAAGGCTAATTTCAATACATGACATATCCGGCTCCGCGTCGGCATCGAGGACAACAGGTCATAACCGATCTCACCAATCAGACTCACGCCTACATTCAACTGGTTCTTCACCGTGTTCTTGAATTCATACTCCTCATACCCGTGACCCACGTTCTCAATCACCTTCTCGTAGCCGTCGTACAGACCGCCTAAGTTATACGTTCCCGACGAAGTCGTCTTCGGGTTCAGCGCATAGCTGATCTTGATTCCTGCACCGATATGAAAGCCACGCACATAGTATCCCGCCATCAACGGCACATCGATATAGTTCCATTCGATCTTATCCGTCTGCTTCACCCGGTACAGCAACGTTACCGCTTTGCCCTGAGTGTCCTGCCCCGGCTTGCTCACCGTGTACGGATCAACCAGCAACGATGACCGGTGAAAACTCATCTGTACGCCTAAGTTCGCCCATAAGCCACTATTGCGAAACTCATAACCCAAACCTACTGCACCGCCTACGCTACCTTCCGGCATCGCGTTCTGGATCGTCGTCTGCAACATCGAGTAACCTACGCTGCCACTGATATAGCCGAAATGAAAATCATCTCCGTCCTCAAAAGCACTGTGATGGCGCTTCCAACTCTGGCCTTGTACGTTTGTTGCCATGAGCATCAATCCCGCCATCACTATCATTCGCCAAGTGAGTTTTTTTGTCTTTTCCTGTGTCATATAATACTTATTGATTTACATGAGCGTGCCCGCGAAGCGCCTGCACGCATAAAAAATGCGCCGCAAAGGTACTACAAAAATTCCATATATGAAAATTTTTTGCAAAAAAAGTCAAAAAAATTTGCATATATCAAAAAAAAGCAGTACCTTTGCACCCGCTTTTGTGAAAAAGCAGCATGGTGGTCTTAGCTCAGTTGGTAGAGCATCGGATTGTGGTTCCGAGTGTCGTGGGGAGGCTAAGACAAAAATCTTAATCCGTTGTAACTAAACAAGTTATGACGGATTTTCGTTAAAAGTGTCCCGAAAATGGCCCGAAAATTTAATCAAAAAATTGCGGGATTATTTGGATCAAAAGCGCTAAAATATCTGACATCGTAACTCTGTTTTCGGCAAAGAAAATGGAGAAAAAAAAATGTCAACACTAAGTCAATTTTCACCGCTCTTTGCGGGCTATGCCCCGGCGGTAGTGAAGCACATCGCGACTGGATGGTTTATCGAGTATTATGTAACCAATCCGTTCACCCAAGTTTTAGAACGCCGCAAGTTCCGGCTAAACAACCTACGCAAGCGTTGCCGCACGGCAATGGAGTTCCGTGTGCAGGCTAACACCATTTGCGCCCAGCTTAATGTAAAGTTGGCTAATGGATGGAATCCCTTTACGGAGACTACCACCAACGAGAAGCCTGTCACACTCCCTATTTCTGCCATGTACGACAAGTATTTTCAGGATGTGGAGAAAGATCTTCGTCCAGACACCTTGCACAGTTACAAATCCTTCAGCAAAATGCTGATAGAATGGTGCGAGAAGAAAGCCCCCGATATGCTCCTTGGGGACTTTACTGATGTGATGGCTGTGCGCTTCTTAGATGAGCAGCGTTTAGCCCGCAAATGGGCAAACGCCACCTTTAATAACAACCTCGTGAGCGCGCAAGCATTCTTTACGTGGTGCGTGAAGAAGAAATACATCGAGAAAAACCCATTCTATGGCATTGAGAAGAAAAAGAAAGAGGCTAAAAAGCGTACCGTGGTTAACGCTGATGCACGCTCTATCATCCGTGACTATTTCATGAAGCATCAGCAGGGGTATCTGCTCATCTGCGAATTGGTGTTCCAATCACTGATCCGACCTGCCGAAATCAGCAGGTTGCGCGTGAGCAACGTGGACTTGGAAAACAAGGTAATCCGCTTGGATGGCAGTATCACCAAAACCAAGTACTCGCGTAATGCCGTTCTCAGTGACGAGTTAATCGAGATACTGAGCCGTAACCTTGCCGGAGCCAATCCGGATGACTACCTCATCTCTAACGGCTATCTTCCCGGCAAAGAGCCTATCAGCACGAAGATGTATCGTAACACCTGGGCGAAGATGCGAAAGGACTGCCACCTCCCGGACACCATGCAGCTCTACTCCCTCCGTGATACGGGTATTATCAGCTTGTTTGATAATGGAGCAGACGCAAATACTGTTAAGGGAGCAGCAGACCACCACAACCTCAACATCACGTCCATTTACTGTGATCACGTGGACGACAACCTTGTTGAGAAGGTCCGCAAGCACTCCGAAAAGTTCTAAGAGCAATGGCGGTCGGGGATTAGTCCTCGACCAGCCAAAACTCTCCTTTCATCAGTTCTGACATACCATCCTCCGTGAAGTTGGCGGTTATCTTCTCACAGATATACCGCTGACCATGGATGATGAACAGCGAGCGCACATTGGGCACGTCCTTCGCCAAGAAGCTAAACTTATACTTCTTATTGGACGCTATGCGGTGCGTCTGGGAGTTAGATCCAAACAACTTAGAGCGCAAGCGCATACTCAAGCCTGTCGCCTCAAAGTCCATCTCACGCGGGTACGTCAGTATATGGTCAATCACCGGATGCAACAGCTTACCACGCATGGCATTATAGGTGCTACCCGTCCAGAAGCCCATATACAACTTGTCAAAGTACTCTACCGACTTTTCACTTTCGCCCGCCGATAGTTTCTTATCGGCATAGTCCCAAGGTATCATATTATTGGCACCGTTCAGGTACTCGCCACACTCCAAGAAGAAGGCATTGCCTTTGAAATTACCGTCAGCGTACGCTTCATCAATCCACACCGGCACTATCTTCACTTCAATCGTCTCTGCATTCTCATCGATGATAGAGTCACCAAACATATTGACTGGCTCCAAGGTATTCAGATAACGAGTATTGCCGGACAAATTAGCAGGCTGATTAGGGTCTACCAAATATGAGCCATAATTACGCAATACAAAGTAGGTATCCTCTGATTTACAATAATAGAGAAAGCTTGGACTCCATCCGTTATATTCCTCCTGCACATAGTCCGCTGCGCCTCTCATCTCCACATAGAGACGCTGCGCACCATTGACCTCTCGGTAAAACCGACCGCTATTATACGTACCCAAACTATAAGACAAAATAACGTCTTGATTTTTCATCATGTCAACGAACCATTTGCAGGAATAGTATTTCCATTTCCTATGGTCACATTCCGCAAATTTGAGGTTGACGTATTCCCTGTATTTACAAGAACCAGCATCCTCCACGGTTGAGGAGAACTCGTCCACGATGTTCGTTAACTCAACTGTACCCGCCGAAGCAATCGCTTCCGTGGAAAAGCGGAACGATATATGCTTCGAAACATGATCGATGTCGAACTCCCCATTGAGGAAATACTCCAGTTGCTCAAACAGCTCTGTGAGCGTCCAATGTGGCAAGGCAGTTGCCCAGTTAAAACACTTCCACGCATACGGCAGCGTATTGCATACAACCAAGTACTTGTATTGGCTATTCATCAGTTTCGAGAAATCATAGGTATAACCGACCGCGTTGCAGATCTGCTGAAGGAGATAAATGAGATACGGCTGGAACGACAGTCCACGCGTATCGTAATACCACGACGAAGGCCAGTCATCTGTATCATTCGTGCGATTTTGGATGTTTCCGGTGGAGTTATTTACCCACGGCAAAGCCAAGTAATTAAGGCCATTACCAAAGCTATGAGCGATGTGCGAATTTGCCGGAAACGAGGACGGTGACGTGTCGGGATAACCTAACTCCATTTCATTGATATAGAGCACATCGAAACTGTCGGAATAGTTCTGCACGGAGCGACCTTCCAAGAACTGCGTTTTTACCTCCACATCATTGATTTCGGTGATGGTAATTGAGCCGTGTTTGTAGAAACTACGATCACGGATCTCACAGTCAAAAAGCAACTGCTGCGCCACCACATCCTTTCGGTTGATGTGACCGAAAATAGCTATGTTCTGCGCGCATCCGGCAAGCGGAAACGTGATGGTCATAGAATAACTGTCAGCTCCGGAAAAATAGCGGTTTTCGCTGACAAAATCGAATGCCGTACCTTTCTTCAAAACGGCTAATTTATGGTCCACATATATTTCCATTATCTACGGGATTTAGGGGTTTTGTTACGCATTAGTTGGTTGTACTCATCCTGTGCTTTCTTGATGCCTGCATCACCGGTGACAGTGTTCACCGTAACAAACGGCTCGTGTAGGCGGTTGTTCATCTCGGAAACGGAGCGTGACAAGGCTTGTGACGCGGCAGCGACGGCAAGCAACTCGCCATTGGAGGACGCCTTGGCTATCCGTTGTGGAGCCGTGATAGATTGCGAAACATCGGAGGCGGACAGACGACCGACGGTATTGGTACGCTGGGCATAATCGAGGGTTTCGATCATGGCACGGGCTTGGGGATTGCGGAGCAAGTCTTGACTTGCTACCCATTCCCCTGCATGGACGATACCGGCAGGTTCATCCTTGCGTCCGGGCTTGGTGAAACCACCCTCCATATACCCGGTGGCTTCCGAGGCTTCCTGTTGCTTCTTGATGGCAGCAATCTGAATAGCTCCGGCGGCGACTGCCATAGCAGCTGCTATAGGTGCCATGACAAAGCCGACCACCGGAATAGCTGCAGCAGATGAGTAAGCGGCGATAGCAGACATGGCGGTCTGTGCCACGGCTTGCATGACCTGCATGGCAAACATCTTACGGTTTGCTTCCTGCTTGGCTTTGCCGATCTCCTTTTGCTTCTGCTGCTCCAGAGCGACCTCCTGCGACTTATTTCCCTCCGCATACGAGATTTCCCGGTCATACTTGGCTTCGATCCTTGCGGTTTGGATATCCAACTCGGCTTGGATGATGTCTGACAAGCCGGAGAAGATGGCCCCCATCTGATTGACGATCGTTGAGAACGACTCTGTCATGGCTTTGCCAGCGTCGGACTCCAGCCATGCGATGCTATCGTCAATGGCGCCACGGAAGGAACGTTTGAGTTCCTTTGCTTCACGCTTGTTGTACTTGCGTGCCAACTGGTACTTGGCTTCATAGAAAGCACGCTCGACGCGGAGCCGATCACGGGAACTGTCCCCGGCAGCTTTCAACATCTGCTTATATACCAACTCCAGGTTCTGCATGTCGCGTTGGTAGGACTCGTCGTCCGTGACGCGGAAACCTTTTGTGAAATACGCTTGGCGCATTTGTTCTTGCGCTTGCCGGGCTTCCTGCAAGTGCTTCTGTTGGTATTTGAGCGATGTGTCGTGATAGTGCTTTTCGGCTTTGATCCGCTCCTTGGAGTTCTCGTCATAGAGGTTAACGACCTTTTGCAAGTGCTCCAGCTCCGCCATCTCAATTGCGTTCTGGTACTGGCGCGCGGACAACTCGCCGTCCATGTACCGCTGCTGAAGGACTGCCATCACTTCCTTGTAGGCTTCTTCCTCCTGCTGCACAGTGCCCTCGACTGCGTTCTGATGTTGCTTCTTGAGCGCTTCCTGATAGGAGGCCTCAATGGTCACTTGCTCGTTACCGACCAAGTCTTTATGCAGCAACTTGCGCCTGTTGTATTCGACCTCGATTTCCAACATACGGGCATTGTACTGCTCGTAGTCTGCCGTGCCTTTGGCATAGGCAATGCGGTTGAGAGCCTGCTCGCGCTCGCGCCAATCATCCTCTTTTTGGAACTTGTTCCCCTTATCAGCCTTTTTGTCGTCGCCACCGGCAGGTAATTGACCACCACCGGAGGTAACTTCTTCCACTTCGTCGGTTGTTTGTGCAACCTGCTGCATGCCGTCGGCATATTCGCCTACTTTCTTGTTGATAGCAGCAATAACCTCGTCCAGTTCCTGCATAGCAGCCGTAGTTTTCTTCACGTCCTTATCTGCGGACATGTATCTGTTCCAAGCGGCGTCAGCCTTGAAGGTGTCCACCGTGATATTCTTCTGCCCGGACACTTTGGCGCTTTTCTGACGATAATCCGCTTGTTTTGCATCCCTGTCAGCCGTTTGTTCATCCAGTTTCATCTCCAGTTCTGCACGCTTACGATATGCCTCCTCCAATTTCTCCTGATATGCTTTGAGCGCAATCTGTTTATTGAGGGCTACAAGGTAGTCGTCGATGGCTTCCTTGTTGTTCTTGATGAGCTGCCCTTCGGCGGTTAGTTCCGCGTGATAACCGGGAACGATTTTGCGCAACTCTTCGAGTGCTTTGCGCCTGTTGCCCAAGGCTCTTTTCTCATCATTGACAGTTGCGATAAGCATATCTATCTTGCCCTTCTGTTCCGCATACTGCCTTGTGATATCATCCTGCACCTCTTTGATGGCTTTCTCGGCAGCGGTGGCCTCACGGCGTTTCTTGATATAAGCCACGAGCGCTACTGTTGCCCCAATAATGGCAGCTGCTACCAAGGCATACGGATTAGTGAGCATGGTGGCATTGAGCAGTTTCATAGCGGCATCAGCGCGGGTGACATTACCGGTCATCCGGTTATAAGCGACGGACGCTGCCAAAACTGCCACACGATGCACGTGCATAGCAGCCGTTTTTAAGGCGAGCAGCGCTGCATGTGCTTTCTCTTTGATTAAGGCGAGATTAACCGCTACGGTGTAAGTAGCAACAGCGGCAGCCAAGGAAAGAATGGCCGTTCTATGCTCCTTGATGAACTTCACCAAATTGAGCATAATACGCATCGTTGCAGACGTGGACGAAATGAAGTGCCGCATTACCGGCATCAGTTCCTGACCCAAGGAAATAGCCATCTCTTGAAAGCCTTTGCGAGCCTTGTCCAAACTTGCCTGAACAGTATTGTTCTGCACCTCAAACTCTTTTGTGACGGACGTGGCCTCATCAAAGGCTTTGGCAGCCTCCTGCTGCTCCCAGACAAGCATGTCGATATTCCCGGCAAGTGCCGAAATGACCGCAGAAGCGCGAGCACCGTTCTCACCCATGTCAGCGAACACGGGTGCAAGGACGGACATATCGCCTAACTCGTTCAAGCGGTTGAGCAACATCAATAGACCCTCGTTCGTAGAACTTTTGAGGGCAGCGTTAAACTTTTCAAGATCCATGCCGGTCGCGCTGGCAATTTTCTCTGTGTTCTTGAAAAGATTCATGATGAGTTTAGAGAGTGCCGTGGCGGACATCTCTACCTTTTGTCCTTGGGAATCAAGAACAGCGCCAAAGGCCATGACCTGCGGGACGGTCATACCGGCTTGTGCGCCAACACCTGCAAGTCGTTGGCCGAACTGAGAAAGGTATGCAGCTCCAGCCGTGCAGTTCTGCGATAACTCGTTAATCACAGAGCCAACAGCAAGGAGCGACCGTTCCGTGCCGAGCCGTTCTTCATCCCCAAAGATGGACGTAAGTTTAGAGAGTTGCAACGTAGCCCCCTCTCCAAGATCATCCAACGCTACATTGATTTGGTCAGCCGCCTTTACGAAGCCAAGAACGTCCTCCTCGGAAGATTTGCCGAGGCGGCCAGCTTCTTGTGCCAGGCGATTCAACTCCTCGCGCGGAGAGCGTGTGTCGATCTTCTTAAACTCCTCGTTTAGATGTTCGACTTGCTCTGCGGTCATGCCAGTGTACTTGCGGACAGATGCCATTTCCTGCTCCATCTCGGCATACATCTGCACCGCTTTCTTTCCCGCCAACACGGCGCCAGTTATAATGGCGACACCTCCCATGGCGGCAGTCTGCCACTCTTGCCACTTAGCATTGAACCGCTCAAGGAACGTTTGAGACTTGGCAAGTTCTCCGTTCACACGGGAAATCTCATCCTTAACCATCCTTATGCGCTGAGCTTGGATGTTCCATGCCTCAGAGCCACGCTCCATGTAGTCCAATTGCTTATTGAGCGTTTGGAGCGTTTTCTGCAACTCCTTCGGGGTTGCCTTATCAAGACGCCGGAGGACGTTATCGACCTGCATGGTGGATGACTCCATTTCCTTAATCTGACGATTGGTGTCCCGGAGTTCTTTCCGGAGTTTTTGCAGGGTGAGTTTGTCACCGGCTGCAGCTGCTTTGGCAATCTGCTCGGATAGGTCAAGCGCATGCTTCTTCAGGTTGGCGAGCGTCTCGGCTGCCTGCTGTCCGTTTATCATTAGATTGACGGACGTGTTTGTTGCGTAATCTGACATAGTTTGTACTAAATTTTGTGCAAATGTACTATGAAGATACGAAACACGAAAAGACACCCCAAAAAGTGGCTTTCTGAACGGCGAGGAACAGCCTGTAAAATCAAGGGCTGACGGCACTTTTTACAAGGAAATTCGTACCTCGTTGTTCCAAAATTTCGCTGATTGAAATCGTAACTCGTTGCAATTCAGCAGTTTCAGGGGTTCGGGGATGTGCCCCGAGTTTGCTATTAGGTAGCCCCAACCGCCCTGCTATTAGGTTGCTTCGGCTCGTCTCTTTCGTACCGCTATATGCGGAGTCAGCCTGCGAAAGTCAAGCCGCGAAAGTCTCTGCTAAAATCGTGACCGAAAGTCTGCCGCGCGCCCAAAGTGGACGAGTCTCCACCGCGCGACTGACTGCCGCAAGTCTCCTACATGACCAAAGGGCGCAAGTCTCCATGTAATCGGAAAGGCTGCAAGTCCATGTGTGCAAGTCCAAGTGCGGAGGTCTCACCCTAATCAGCGAGGGCGAAAGTCTCTCACGGAGAGAAAGCGAGAGTCTGCTATGTAATCGGGAAAGGTCGAAAGTCTGCTATTTGCGGAAAGGCTTATAGTCTCACGCGTACATTATGCGCACGCAAGACCACGCGCGCGAAAGGCTGCAAGTCTATCATGGCTGACGAAAGGCGAAAGTCTGCTACCTATCGCGCGAGCCTATGAGGTCACGCATGAGGGCGCAAGGCTATGGAGTCTGCTATGAGTTCGGGGAGGTCGGAAGTCTCTCTTGAGCGCATGGGGATGAGGTCGTGCGCGAGCGCGCGCAAACCTTTGGGAGTCGGCTTGTAGCAAGGGAAGAGGTAAAGTCTGCAACGGCATTTTATGCCCTTTTTGTTCGAGAAAATACACAATTTTGATTGTGCGGTAACGATTTTCACGCAAAAACACTAAAAATTCGTGAAAAAAGTAAAAAAAATTTGGTCATGTCAAAAAAAAGTTGTACCTTTGCACCCGCTTTTGAAAAAGAGCAGCATGGTGGTTTTAGCTCAGTTGGTAGAGCATCGGATTGTGGTTCCGAGTGTCAAGGGTTCGAGCCCCTTATTCCACCCGCTTGAAAATCAGCACTTTACGTGCTGATTTTTTTTGTTTCTGTTCCAAAAATGTCCCGATGAACGGTAGAAAGCAATACGCACGTGCATAAGCGCAAGCCTATGCACATGCGTACATGTTTTGAATTAGAAAGGTGTGCCTCAAATGATATGCTTCTTGTGCAGCCATAAGTAGCCGAGAATTGCACCTATAATGAGGAGTGTAATCCCCAATCCCAACACAATGAACACCGCCGTTAGGTTTGGGGGTTCAGCGCCACCAATGACCTCTTTAGAGTCATTAGTGGATGTGTGGGTTTGGGAATTGCTCCGGGTGCTGTCGGCCACGTTGGTCTGTTGAAGCACATTCGAGCCACTCCTTTCCTCTTTGTTTATACGCGGCTGATGTATGGTAATGCGCCCTTTACGCGCAGGCTTGGCCGGCACCGGTTGAGCCTGTGCGTTTGGGTTTGCCGCAAGCGAGTCAGCCTGCGGCAAAGCTGGGGGCGCACTATCATACAGATCAATGGTTATACTATCCGCAGAGACGGATAGCTTTGAGAACAGGCTATCCAGCCTTTGGGAGGTAGTCTGTTCCTGGTGTGAGGACTGCTGGTCCTGCACCACACCTACCTCCGACACCGTGTGTCGGGTCGTGTGGCAAGCCGAAAGCAGTACCACACCTATAAGCATAATGGCTCTGCAGATAGTTTTCATAGGCCTGCGTATTCAGAGGTGGCATCAAAACATGGGCACGCTTTCGACGCAAAATCACGGTGGCCGTGGATAACAGCCTCCGGGAAGCGCTGCTTGAGGTCTGTAAGCAGCCCAAGCAACGCGGCTTTTTGCGCATCGGTGCGGGTGTCGGCAGGCTGTCCTTGCGCATTCAGACCGCCACAATAAACAATGCCAATGGAATTTTTGTTGTGGTCGAGGCAATGCGCTCCAGCCTGCTCTAAGGGGCGTCCGGGAAATACATTTCCCTCTTGATCTACCACATAGTGATAGCCGATGGTTTTCCAACCACGCTGCTTGTGCCAGCGTGTGATGTCGGCTACAGTGACGCGCTGATCGGCGAAGGTAGCCGTACAATGAACGATGATTTCCAAAATTTTTCTCATTCTGATTCAGGATTAGGTTTTTGTGATACAGTGATTTTGGTTTTTCCGTGCTCAATCTTGGTATTGAGCCCACGGATGACGGCATCCCATGCAAAGAAGATTGCAACGAGAATGATCATCAATCCCACACCTTGGATGATGGAGGGGTGAACCTCCCCCGGAGGAGGGATGATGATACCGGCGATGAACGTGGCAGCTGCCACGAAAGCGAGGGCGATTGCGACCCACGCTTGGGGAGTTAAGGCTTTTAGATTTTTCATTTTATCATTGATTTAAACAGGGGTTGCGGTGAGGTAAATCATGGAGTTGTAGGAGATGATGGATGAGCCGCTGGAGGAGAAGTGCGTGAGGTGCAGCGTTTCACCTGCCATCATCACAGTTTTGTAGTTGATGGGCACGGAGAAGATCTGCGTGTTTCCCGTGAAGTGAACGGCATTGAAAGCAAGTTCGGTGCGCTCGCCTTCGGTATCGAACTTGTAGATTTCGATGATACGGTCAGCCGTATAACTGTCGTTCACTTTGAGCGTGATGAAGCCGGAGACTTCCACAAAGCAGTGTTTGACGGCTCTCAAAAGCGGCTCATCGGTGTCGTTCGTAGTAATGTCGATGATGGAACCGACATTCATTGAGCACTCATTATCATCGGTTGTGAGCGGGCACTCCATTCCGGCGGTGGTGTTGGCTTGGCAGAGGTGCCCAAAGAACCAGTTCATTCCTCCGGATAACATACCGCCTGAACTTTCGGAAGGCGCACTGTTCTCGTTCAGAGCTGTGAGGATGTTCGCCAGCATGAGAGGCGTGATTGAGTTGGCTGCGGTTTGATCCCGCAGGGTGTTGATTAAGACTTGGATTTGCGATTGTGTCATAGTATATAAGGTTTTAGTATAACTTGTTAAGGCGCTCGAAGGTATCGGCCATGATGCCTTGGAATTCGCGCCCAAGGTTTTCGCCGAAGAAATCGCGCAGGTTAAGCACAGAGGCGTAGTATCGCTTGGAGAACCAAGGACGGCGCTTGCGGACTTTAGCGTGTCCCAAATCGCCGGAGTTCCCGCGTGGCGTTTCGCGTCCGACTCCGTAATCCTGCCAAAGACCGTACTCCAGGAACTCTTGTGAAAGAGTGACCTCGACAAAGCGTCCGTCGGCTCTCACGGGCAAAGCCACCGGCGATGCAAGCAGATTGCCTGTGTCGATAACATCGAGCAAGGTAATGCGTTCCTGCCAGATGCGGAGCATGGTTTCGTTCCAAGCCTTGATATATTTTTCGCGCTCTTCTTGCGCTTCAATTTCTTTGAGCATTATGCGAAGATATCATTAAATTGTTCGGTAAAAATTCCTACGTTGTAGGTGTAGCGGTGCGGGGTTTCGCGTTGGTCGCTGAAGATCCACGTGAAGTTGAGCGTATTTTCTTCGCCCGGGGCATCGGTGTGGGCGAACTCATATTCTTTAATCAGTACGCTTGCGTACATTCCGCCAGGCATCTTGAGATGGATATCAGAGGACGTAAGAAATTGCTCCAACCACGTCATGTGGTGGGCAAGGAGTGAAGCTGTCTGCACCTCGTAACTACGAGCGTGCTTGACGTCATAATGCAACAATTTCCCGCCGACCATCGCCTCCGAGTAATCTGTTTCCAGATGGGCGATAGTGGTGGCGGGAAAAGCGACTGCCTCCTCGCAGCCGAAGATGTTCTTAAATCGGAATATCTTCGCGTCCGGACACGGCACGAGGTAGAAATGGCAGACGCGGTTGTTGAAGGTCAAGGTAAAAGAAAGTAACTGTGTGCCCGCTCCGAATTGACTTTGGCACACGGCCTGCTGCTCGGTGGCGGAGATAGCAACGCTGGTAACGCCGTAGCCAAAGCGCCTTCCCGAGACATACTCATACTGCCCGATAGAGCCGTCAGGCTTCCGGGCTATACAATTGAATTTGAATGAAGCTACTGCGTAGTTCCCGCTTCCGGCAATGTAGAAAGATAGCACATCCTGCCCATGCATCGTGATCAAGCGGTGGGTGTTGGTGGTTAGGAACGAATTGGCGATAAAATCTGCAACCGGGTTTGTAAGGCACTTGGATTTGCATAATAGCACATGACACATTGCTGAAGATGTTTGACTTCCTGCCGTAAGTAAGATTTGAACAGCGGAATAAACTTTATAGTTTTGCTCCATTGCCTGTTCAATGCAGGAAGCCAGATTGCGCACGGTTATTTTGCCTCCAACCGTATAATAGCGTGTGGAAAGTGCGGTAGTGCCGTCCACAAGGAGGTTGAAAGAGATATACGATTGATCGGATGTAGCGGAGATTTCCGGAAAGTTACAAGAATAGAAATTCTCGCCATCGACCACAGTTTGTAAAGTTAAAGCCATACCTTTGCTAATTTTTGTGCAAAGATATGGTTTTAGGCTGATTTATCAAAAGACACTAAAAATGCGTTAGGGATTGGAACGGGACGAAGTGTCCGGAGGACGGATACCCCTGCAAAGCCCGGCGGTGTAGTCTCCGCGTAAAAAGCGGCTATGAGGCAGTCTCCGAGAATTTTACGGCTGGCACAAGCAGGTAGTCTTTGAGCGATTACGCTGCGAGAGTCAAGGTTGCAGAAGTGAAACGACCGCTTGCGGTCTGCAACTTGAGACCGAGCAGTCGCACAGTAAATAGCGGCTACCTGCCTGTGCCAGTCTTTGAGGAAAATTCGGCTGTCGAGATAGTCTCCGAGCGGTTACGGCTACAGCGCAACGCCCAAGAAATGAAAGTCTAAGTAGCTTTGAGGGTGATGATGTCGCGGAGATCCGTCGTGTAAAGTGGACTTTTGTGCTCGTTCTTATAGATTGGCTTCTCGGAGGTGATTTGAGAGCCGTAGATGATAGCGCGCTTGCCTTGGCGGTCCTCTATCTGATCAAGGACGCGCTGAAGGCGTTTGTCCTTGTCCCGGTCTTTGACATCGAACATGTCAGGAACTACAGCCGCTTCGGGAATTATCTTGAGCAACACGACACCGGCTTTCTTGTAAAGAATGCCCGGACGAAACGAACGCCGGAACGCTCCCAAAGCGAAGGCGATCAGTTCCTGATTGTTTGCCGTAGCGACGGGGAGCGTTACCAGTTCGGAGAGGTAGTGTTGCTCTACATCCGTTCTGAAGGGTGAAGTGTGGGCATAGACATACAGCTGCTGCGCAACGGACTTTTGGGTGCGCAGTTGGCGGGCACAGTGCGCGCAGAAATTGGCTATCTGTTCTTCCAATAGAGATTGTTCGGTGATGGCTGTTGCGAACGTGCGCGATGTCGTTATCGACTGCTTCATGGGCAACTCCGTAATATCTATTACGTCTTGACCACGAAGCTCCTGCCACGTGAGCAGTCCGGGTTTGTTGAGCATGTTCCGGGCAAAGGTAGAGGACTTCTCGGCAAACTGTAGCGCGGTGGTAATACCGACGCCCTGCAGTTTGGCTTTTGCTCGTCTGCCAATACCCCAGACATCTCCAATCTCGAATTGGGAAAGTGCTTTGATGCGCTGCTCTTCCGTGCGTATCTCGCACACCCCGTGATAACCTGGATAGTTCTTGGCATACTTTGATGCCACTTTCGCCAGAGTTTTAGAAGAAGCGATGCCGATTGAGATGGGTATGCCGACGCCCTTGCGGATGTCCCGAACCAACTGCTCGCAATAGGCTTTCTGCTCCTCCATCGGCACATGATCGATATTGATGAAGCTCTCATCAATGGAGTATTGCTCAAAGCGCGTGGTGTGTGCTCGGAGGATGGACATTACCCGGTCCGATAAATCGCCATACAGGGAGAAATTGGATGAGAAGCATACAACTCCCTCTTTCTCCACCAGTGCCTTGATTTGATAGAGCGGCGCGCCCATAGGGATGCCGAGTGCTTTGGCTTCGTTGGAACGTGAGACAACGCAGCCGTCGTTTCCTGAAAGCACGACGACCGGCCGTCCTTCCAGATCGGGACGGAAAACGCGTTCGCACGAGACGAAGAAATTATTGCAATCGGCTAAAGCGAACATCAGAGACGCGTTTTGTGTATGGCGTAAGTAACTACACCCCAAACGGTAAACTCATTGTTCTTATCGACGCGTATGGGCTGGAAATCGGGATTGTGCGGTATGAGCCAAGCGCACTCGCCGGACTCATCCATTTTAAACTCTTTGAGGGTGTACTCGCCGTCGATATAGGCGACGATAAAATCCCCGTTCTTTGGGTCGAGACTACGATCGACGACCACCAAATCCCCATCGAGGATGCCTGCATCACGCATGGAGTCACCTTCCACGTGGGCGTAGAAAGTGGTTTCCGGATGGGGTGTCAATTCCCGCGCAAGATTGATGCGCTCGCCTGCATGATCGGCAGCGGGCGAAGGAAATCCGGCATGGATGGACTCCGCAAATTCAAGAGCAAGTTCGGCTTGCTCGGAGTCGGTTATATCAATTAGTTTTGCCATTAGTCAAGTTTTAACGTTTAATCCGGTTGTTGACCATCATGGGCTTGCCGATGCAGTCGTACTCGGCTTTCAGTTCATCTATCCGGTTCCGGCTGACATTTAAGCGTGATGACGCTGAAATTGTCGCAGTCAAAGAACGAAAA
>ONEG01000017.1 GCA_900316845.1 uncultured Bacteroidales bacterium | reverse complement strand
GATGTTTCTGCCGCATAGCATGCGGCGCAATAGACGAAAGTTTTTAGGCGGACGGGTAGACCGGCGGACACCCTTGTTTATAAATCTCACACACACGCGTGTGTGTATAGTTTTAGGAAAAGGGTGTCCGCCCGTCCGCCTGGTCTACCCTCTACCGAATTTTGATGCAAAGGTACGGAAAATATCTGACATATCCGTTCCAGAAATCGGGAACGTCACATAACTTCCTGATTCATAAATGATAAGGCACGGCTAATTGTTGCCGTGCCACATTTTTTGTCGTTGGAAAGTTGGATGTAATTCAGCCCCGGATGCTCCAGATAGTACTCATAAATCTCCATCCACTGGGCGTACTTGAGGGGAAGAGCAGAAATTGATACTTGGTCATAATGATTTGATTTTTTTAGAATTATTAAATAAAAAACAGACCCACGATTAAGTTTCGTAGGTCTGTCAATTTTTCAGAAGTGGTTTGTAAGTGGTCTCGTTATTTGCCGTCTTTAACCGGTTTCTCATATCGCCACATAATTTATGGGAACAAGCGATTTGTTTTTACTTAATCAACTCCTTGAGATCGTACCAATTTGATATTTTTATTCCTTGCAAAAATCATATGGCCTATCTGGGTCTACAGAATAGTGAAATAAATACTTCAATCTAGCAGGCGGAAAGAAAGATTCTGTCCATGCACCAATTTCAATCCAATAAACATCCATTGCATCTGAATTATTCATGAAAAAAATAGACTCTTCATCCGATTCTAACAATTCACGATAAGGGTTAATTCTTATTTTATACGAATACCAAATAGTAGAGTATATATCCAAAAATGAGTCGCGTTGTTTAGTTTCTATAATTTTCCAATAGCCAAAGAATTTCCACCTTTCCATCTTCGAGTAGTATGAGTTAAATGCAGTATTCCCATCCCATGCAAAAGGTGAGCCTATTCCCCAATCACCTTGATCTATATCAGTTGGAACATCTACATAACATGTACCATTATCATTAAAAACAATTTTTGCACTATCGCCATTGCGAGGCACCCACACTCCGATTAAATCTTCTTGATGTTCCCATTTCGTATAAGAAGGACATGCAATTACAAGCAGAAGGATTGTGAATATACTTGCTAAAATAAAAACTCTTTTCATAACTATTTAATTTTATAATAATTCTATGCCCCAAAATGTGCGGCATATATAGTTGATAATTCCTAATATAATAAACCACACAACCATAATGATAATAAGTGTTACTCGCCCTGCACTCCATGTTTCGTTAGTGTCTTCTAAAGACCACACAATAAAATAAGCGGGTATTAAATGGATCGTTGACAATACCCAAAACCTTGTGGTCAATACTTGCTCCCAAGAAGGCAATTCATGTCTTACTTTATATTCATAACCAAGAACTGCTGCTATTATAGTAGTAAAAACTACCGTCTTAATAATGCGTTTGAGATATATGTTCATATTCTTTTTGTAATGAATCATGCTGCAAAGGTACAACAAAAAAACGAGATACGCAAGAAAAATTGCGAAAAAAACAAAAAAAATGCAAAATTATTTGGTCATGTCAGAAAAAAGTAGTAATTTTGCGGGCTATTTTGCGGAAAGGCCAGATTAAGTATAACCACCGCAGCGTATGAGCCATAGGCAGCAGCGCACAGGAATAGGGTTATCGCCGCACCGCCGTAACAAGGGAATTAGTCGAAAGTAGAAAGTCGAAAGACCGCGGCAAAGCCGCTCAAAGACGAAATCCCAAAACACTAAAAGTACAGATGTACGCAATTGTAGAAATGAAAGGCCAGCAGTTTAAGGTAGAAGCTGGCAAGAAACTGTTCATCAACCGCGTTGCAGACCTTGAGAAAGGCGCGACGGTTGAGTTTGAGAACGTGTTGCTCCTCGACAATGAGGGCAAAGTAAAAGTAGGCGCTCCTTACGTGAAAGGCGCTAAAGTGGTTTGCGAAGTACTCGACAACGAGTGCCGCGGCGAGAAGATCCTTGTATTCCACAAGAAACGTCGCAAAGGTTATCGCAAGCTGAATGGTCACCGTCAGGATCTGACCAACGTAGTAGTTAAAGAAATTGTTATTGCTTAAAAGAAAGGACAACAGAGTATGGCACACAAGAACGTCTTGGCGTGAAGATCTTTGGTGGTCAATTCGCAAAGGCAGGTAACATTATCGTACGTCAGCGTGGTACGGTTCACAACCCGGGTGAAAACATGGGAATGGGTTCTGACCACACTTTGTTCGCTCTTTGCGACGGTATCGTAACCTTCCGCAAGAAACGCGACAACAAATCGTACGTATCCATCCAACCGGCGGAGTAAGTTGATAGTTGACAGTTGACAGTTGACAGTTTAAAGTTGAAAGTTAATGCTTACACTTAAACAGATTTACGACGACAAGGCAAAAGTCATTGCCGGTTTACAAAAGAAGCACTTCGTTGGAGCCGTAGAGGCGATAGACGAGGTGCTTCGTCTGGATGGAGAACGCAAGTCAGCGCAGCAGCAGAAAGATGCTGCAGCGGCAGAGATGAATAAGATCTCTAAGTCCATCGGTGCCCTCATGGCGCAAGGCAAACGTGAGGAAGCCGAGGCTGCAAAAGCGCAGACCGGATCGCTCAAAGCGCAGATAGCCGAGTACGACGCAAAGATGGCTGAGGCAGAGGAGGCGCAGACCAGACTCCTGCTGACCATCCCGAACGTACCGTACGACATCGTGCCGGAAGGCGCAAGTGCCGAGGACAACCTCGCCGTGCGTATCGGTAACTGGCCTAACCAGCCGATGATCGACGCGATTGAGAAGGACGGTGCTGTAGCGCTGAAGGAATGGAACAGCGAGGTAGATGAGGCTATCGCGGCTGAGCGTATCGCCCGGAGCGAGAAGCTGCCCCACTGGGAGCTTGCCAAGAAATATAACCTGATTGACTTCGACTTAGGCGTGAAGATCTCCGGTGCCGGATTCCCGGTATATATCGGTCAGGGAGCCCGTCTGCAACGCGCGCTCATCAATTTCTTCCTCGCCGAGGCGAACAAAGCCGGTTATACGGAGATCATGCCGCCGACGGTGGTCAACGCCGCTTCGGGTTACGGCACGGGGCAGCTGCCCGACAAAGAGGGACAGATGTACCACTGCGAAGTAGATGACCTCTACCTCATCCCGACCGCCGAGGTACCGGTGACGAACCTCTACCGCGACGTGATCATCGACGAGGACAAGTTGCCGATCAAGAACTGCGCTTACACGGAGTGTTTCCGTCGCGAGGCAGGCTCATACGGCAAGGATGTACGGGGTCTGAACCGTCTCCATGAGTTCTCGAAGATCGAGATCGTGCGTATAGACACGCCCGAGCACTCGGACGCGAGTCATAAGGAGATGCTCGCGCACGTAGAAGGTCTCTTGCAGAAGCTTGAGTTACCGTATCGTATCCTTCGTCTGAGCGGCGGAGATATGTCTTTCACGGCGGCTCTATGCTATGATTTTGAAGTATATAGCGAAGCCCAGCACCGCTGGCTGGAGGTATCCAGTACGTCTAATTTCGACACCTACCAGGCGAACCGACTGAAATGCCGCTACCGCCGTCAGGAGGACAAGAAAGTGACGCTGTGCCACACGCTCAACGGTTCGGCCCTCGCTCTCCCGCGCATCGTCGCTGCGCTTCTGGAGAATAACCAGACGGAGGAAGGTATCCGCATCCCTGCGGCTTTACAACCCTACTTCGGCGACACGATGATCCGATAATTAACATTGTTTAACCCTTTAATTGAGATTTTTACCAACATGGCAGAAAATCTTTCTCTCCAGAACTTCGACTGGGATGCCTATGAAGCACAAAAGCAAGGCAAACAAAACGAAGAAGAAATCCAAAAGTACAACGAGACCCTTTCCGCTATCAAGGATAACGAGGTAGTAGAGGGTACCGTTATCAGTATCAACAAACGCGAGGTAGTTGTCAACGTAGGCTACAAGTCGGACGGTATCGTACCGGCAGCTGAGTTCCGTTACAACCCGGAGTTGAAGGTAGGCGACAAAGTAGAGGTTTACATTCAGAGCCAGGAGGACAAGAAGGGTCAACTCGTGCTCTCTCACAAAGAGGCTCGCACGGCTCGCGCTTGGGACCGCGTTAACGAGGCTTACAACGCAGGTGAGATCGTTACCGGTTACATCAAATGGCGTTCGAAAGGCGGCATGATCGTGGACGTTCTCGGCATGGAAGCATTCCTCCCGGGCAGCCAGATCGACGTGAAACCCGTTCGCGACTACGATATTCTCGTAGGTAAGACGATGGAGTTCAAGATTGTCAAACTGAATCCTGAGTTCCGTAACGTCGTTGTTTCTCACAAAGCTCTCATCGAGGCAGAGATCGAGGCTCAGAAGGCTGAGATCGTCGGCAAGCTCGAGAAGGGTCAGGTACTCGAGGGTACCGTTAAGAACATCACAAACTACGGTGTCTTCATCGACCTGGGTGGTGTTGACGGTCTGATCCACATTACCGACCTGAGCTGGGGCCGCGTCAACGACCCGCACGAGTTGCTCCAACTCGACCAGAAGATCAACGTTGTTATCCTTGATTTCGACGAGGATAAGAAGCGTATCGCTCTCGGTCTGAAGCAGTTGACTCCGCATCCGTGGGATGCTCTTGATCCTAACCTGAAGGTAGGCGACAAGGTTCACGGTAAGGTAGTCGTAATGGCTGACTACGGCGCATTCGTAGAGATCGCAGAAGGCGTTGAGGGTCTTGTTCACGTCAGCGAGATGAGCTGGAGCCAGCACCTCCGTTCGGCTAACGACTTCCTGAAAGTCGGCGACGAGGTAGATGCTATCATCCTGACTCTCGACCGCGCAGAGCGTAAGATGAGCCTCGGTATCAAGCAACTCAAGGCTGATCCTTGGGCTAACGTAGAGACCAAGTACGCAGTAGGCACCCGCCACTGGGCTAAGGTTCGCAACTTCACCAACTTCGGTGTCTTCGTAGAGATCGAGGAAGGCGTTGACGGTCTGATCCACATCAGCGACCTGAGCTGGACCAAGAAGATCAAACACCCGAATGAGTTCACTCAGATCGGTGCACAGATCGAGGTCGTAGTACTCGACATCGACGTAGCTAACCGTCGTCTGAGCCTGGGCCACAAGCAGCTCGAGGAGAATCCTTGGGAAGAGCTCGAGGCTAAGTTCGGTGTTGACAAGCAAGTTGAGGGTAAGGTAGTTGAGTTGACCGACAAGGGCGCTGTTGTATCGCTCGAGGAAGGCGTAGAGGCCTTCTGCACGACTCGCCACCTCCAGAAAGAGGACAAGAGCCCGGTAGCAGTAGGCGACGAACTGCCGTTCCGCGTGATCGAGTTCAACCGCGACGCTAAACGCATCCTCGTAAGCCACCTCCGTACATGGGAGGAGCGCAAAGAGGCTCCGGCTAAGGCAGCCAAGAAAGCCGCTAAAGAGGAACCGCAGGTAGAGATGCCGAAGGTAGAGAAGACTACTCTCGGTGACCTGAGCGCTCTGGCAGAGCTCAAGGCTTCGATGGAAGCTGAGGAGAAGCCGGCAAAAAAAGCAGCCACCAAGAAGGCAGCTGCTAAGAAAGACGAGGAGTAAATCCTTACATCCGCTCGGGCATCTCGATACCGAGGAGCCCGAAAGCGGAATTTAAGATCTTCGCTACGTTTGCAGAAAGAAGCAGACGTAGCGTTTTCTTTTGCTCATCGGGTTCGTTGAGGATCGAGAGGTCGTGGTAGAAGGAGTTGAAGTCACACGCCAGCGCGTACGCGTAGTTACATAGGATCGCGGGCGAGAACTCCTCTCCGGCGGTACGTACAGCCGTAGGGTACTCGCAGAGGCGCTGGATGAGGGCCAATTCCTTTTCCTCGAGATTTCGAGATTTCGACATATCGATATTTCGAAAATCGTAAGTCTCTGCTTTCCGGAGCACCGAGCGGATACGGGCGTAGGTGTATTGGATGAAGGGACCGGTGTTACCGTTGAAATCGATTGACTCCGCGGGGTTGAAGAGCATGTTCTTGCGCGGATCGACCTTCAAGATGAAGTATTTCAACGCACCGAGCCCCACTTTGCGGGCAATCTCGTCCGCCTCTGCCTCCGTGATCCCTTGCAGCGTATTGACTTTATCCTTACTGATCTCACGTGCATCAGCGATCATCTTATCCATCAGTTCGTCGGCATCGACCACCGTTCCTTCGCGGGATTTCATCTTACCGTTCGGGAGCTCGACCATGCCGTACGAGAAATGGACAAGCTCTTTGCCGAAGGGGAATCCGAGTCGGTCAAGGAGGATGGAGAGCACCTTAAAATGGTACTCCTGCTCGTTGCCGACCACATAGACCATCTTGTCTATTGGGTAATCCTGGAAACGCAGTTTGGCAGTACCTATATCCTGCGTCATATAGACGGAGGTACCATCGGAACGCAGCAGCAGCTTCTCGTCGAGTCCATCCTTCGTCAGATCAGCCCATACAGAACCGTCTTCGCGTCGGTAGAAAGCGCCGGAAGCTAGTCCCTTCTCTACCTCGGATTTGCCCTCCAGATAGGTGTTGGACTCGTAGTAGATCTTATCAAAAGAGACCCCCATGCGGCGGTAGGTCTCGTCAAAACCGGCATAGACCCACTCGTTCATCTTCGCCCACAGCGCGCGTACTTCGGGATCGTTCGCTTCCCATTTACGGAGCATCTCCTGCGCCTCCAGCATCAACGGCGCCTCGCGTTTGGCGGTCTCTTCGTCCTTGCCGGCTGCCATGAGTTCGGCTACCTGCGCCTTGTACTCCTTATCGAAACGTACGTAGTAGTCTCCGATGAGGTGGTCGCCTTTCTTACCGGAGGTCTCCGGCGTCTCGCCGTTGCCGAACTTCAGCCATGCGAGCATGGATTTGCAGATATGAATACCGCGGTCGTTGACGATATTCGTCTTCACTACTTTCCATCCGTTTGCCTCCTGGATCTTAGCGATAGAATAACCTAAAAGGTTATTACGCACGTGTCCGAGGTGCAGCGGTTTGTTGGTGTTCGGCGAAGAGTACTCAACCATCATCAAGGGATGTACCATTTGGCCATTTACCATTTGGTCATTTATTTTGCCATTTGGACATTTGAAACGGCCATAGTTCTCGTCGGCGTCAATCGCTTTGAGTTGTTCTACCCAGAAGGCATCGGAGATACTGAGGTTCAGGAAACCCTGAACGGCGTTGAACTTATTTACGATTTGGCCATTTACCATTTGTTCATTTAGCATCCATTCGCCTATTTCCTGCGCCACCGCTTGCGGGGCTTTGCGAGCGAGTTTGACAAACGGAAAGACCACGAGAGTGATATTTCCCTCGAACTCCGGACGGGTCTTTTGTAACTGGATCTGGCCATCCTCGGCATCTACGTTATATAGCGCTTTAACAGCCGACTTAGCCAAGGAAGATATATGTTGTTCTAACGAATTCATTTTAGGTCTTTTTTCTTTGAGCGGCACAGCCGCGGTCTTTATTCTTTTAGCAAAGCGGTCTATATCTGGGGGTATTTTCTAAACCAGCTGCTAATTTTCAACCGAATCACGCCCAGTAATGCCTCGGAGAAGATACCTCCGCTCATCTTGGACGAACCTAAGACGCGGTTCACAAAGATAATCGGTACTTCGGTGATCTTCGCGCCGCACTTGGAAGCAGTGAACTTCATCTCGATCTGGAAGGCATACCCCTTGAACCGAATCTTATCCAACTCAATGGTTTCCAGCGTCTTACGGCGGTAGCAGACGAATCCGGCGGTCGTGTCATGGATGTCCACGCCGAGCACGAACCGCACATATTTGGATGCGAAATAAGACATCAGGACGCGTCCCATAGGCCAGTTCACCACATTGACGCCGGTGACGTAACGGCTACCGATAGCCAGATCAGCGCCATGTACGGCGCACGCGTCGTAGAGTTTGAGCAGGTCCTGCGGGTTATGGCTGAAGTCAGCGTCCATCTCGAAGATATAGTTCGCTTTGTGCTCGATAGCCCACTTGAAACCGGCAATATAGGCGGTTCCCAAGCCTTGTTTCCCTTCGCGTTCGATGAGGTCAATACAGCCTTTGTACTTCCCTTTCATCATCTTCTTGACGATGTCTGCAGTGCCATCAGGCGAACCGTCATCAATAACCAGCACTTGAAACAGGATCGGTAACTCCATGACGGCAGTGATGATTGCCTCAATGTTCTCTTTCTCGTTGTAAGTCGGAATAATTACTAATCGTTCTATCATAGGGGTATTCAGTTTTCAGTATTCAGTATTCAGTTTTCGGTAATCATTTTGTCGTTGAGCTCATAGACGGGGCTGGGCGAAAGCCGCTCGAGTGCCTTGAGGAAGATATCTTTCCCCGGCAGGATCTCTATCTCCTCCAGATACGACGAGACGGTATCGAACGCCACCTGCGGGTCGTTGTTCTCCAGCGAGAGGTGGCATAACCAGACGTTACGCAGCTCGGGATGCCAGTTGCGCTCCAACAGTTCGCCGCATACATCATTGCTCTGATGCCCGCGAGGCGAGAGAATACGCTGCTTGAGATAGGTCGGATAAGGACCGTTGAGCAGCATGTGTTCGTCGTGGTTTGCCTCGATCACCAGGTGGTTCGCTGTGCGGATATACGCCTCCATCTCTTCGTTGATAGAACCGCAATCGGTCATGAGCACAAAACGCTGGTCCATATAATCGATGCAGTACCCTAAACAGTCCGTCGAGTCGTGCTCGATATGGAAGGTATTGATCTTCATATCAAAGAGTTCCCACTCCTTGCCGAGTTCAAAATAGCGGCGGCTGGTACGCAGTTTCTCTCGTACGCCGTAGTTGCGGTCTATACCCTCATGTATCTCCGCGGTCGTATAGATAGGCAGATGCACGCGCTCGCCCAGCGTCCCGACCGCGCGAATGTGATCCGCATGGTCGTGCGTCACGAGGACGCCCATGATATTCGGAAAATCCAGACCCATCTCGCGCAGACACTTCTGTATCTGCCGCGCAGAGATGCCCGCATCAATGAGAACACCCCGTTGACGCGTACCGAGATAGTAGCAGTTGCCGCTACTTCCACTCGCAAAACATCTGAATATAAGTCCGTTTTCCTCCATATTACCAATTCAGCCTGCAAAGGTACAACAAAAATTGCATATATGCAAACATTTGCTCATTTTTTTCGAATTATTTGTATATATCAATTTTTTTTAGTATCTTTGCGCGATTTTTCGTGATGTAGTATGAAAGAGTTAATTAACAACGCGCAACATATTGTCATTTTCACCCACATGGCGCCCGATGGAGATGCCATGGGATCGGCGTTGGCACTCTATAACTGTTTAAACGTGCCAGAGGCACAGTTGAACGCGGCAGAGCCGCTGTTTAAACGCGCTGAAGGCGCGAGTGCATGTGTCATCGTGCCGAACGCGTTTCCGGCGTTCTTAGGATGGATGCCGGGCGCAGAAGAGATACGAATCTACGAGCAGAAGGCGCAAGAATGCGACAGACTGATTGCAGAAGCGGATCTGATTATCTGCACGGATTTCAATGACCCGAAGCGTATCGGGCCGATGGGTGAGAAGATGATAGCAAACGGATGCAAGAAGATCCTCATCGACCATCATATAATGGATCGCCCCGCTGACGGACTCTGGACGGAGATGTACTCCCACCCCGAGGCGAGTTCCGCGTGCGAGATCGTGTACCGACTGTTAACGAATGAAGGTTTAACGGAGGAGATAGCGACTTGTTTGTACACCGGTCTGATGACTGATACGGGCAATTTCAGCTATAACTCCAATAATCCGGAGATATACGAGATTGTCGCTTCTCTTTTACGCGCGGGCGCAAAGAAAGATGAGATATACGACCGGGTGTTTAACCAATACTCGACGGACCGCATGCGGCTTACAGGCTACGCTTTGTACCGCAAGATGCGCATCTTCCCGGAGTACCACTTGGCGCTCATCACTCTGACTGCCTCTGAGTTGGAGCAATACCACTACAAGCAGGGCGATTGCGAGGGTCTGGTGAATATGCCTTTGCAGATCGGCGACGTCTTCTACTCCGTCTTCATGCGGGAAGAGCGCCCCAAACCCGGCACGCCCAAACCGAGGATTCGTATCTCCTTCCGTTCGCAAGGAGACCGACCCGTGAATATCTGGGCAAGCGAAGTCTTCCACGGCGGAGGACACATGAACGCCTCCGGAGGAGAACTCTTCGGAAGCCTCGACCAAGCAGTAAAATTATTAGAAAATACCTATAAGAACTATTTGAAGAAATGAAAAAGACAATTTTATTTGTAGCCGCAGCGGCGATGAGCCTGAGTCTTTGGGCAGAAAAACCGCTGATGATTATCAATGGTAAAGAAGTGAGTGCAGAGGAGTTCCTCTACATCTACGAGAAAAACAACCAGGCCGGCGCCGTGGATCCCAAGACCATGGACGAGTACCTGGACATGTTCATCAATTTCAAACTCAAAGTGGCAGAAGCCGAGGCACAAGGTATTGACACCACGGAAGCTTTCAAGAAAGAGCTGAAGGGCTATCGCGCACAAGCAACGCCGAAATACCTGCAGGACGAAGCCGCCATGGACAGCCTGATTGAGATGAGTTATCAGCATCTGGCGAAAGACCGCCGTGCAGCGCATATCGCCATCCAGTGTCCGATGAATGCTGACGGTGCAGCACAGGCAGAGGCATGGGAGAAGATCAACAATGCCTACCTGCGCGTCACGGTCGGCAAAGAGGTCCCTGTTCGCGGAGGCAGAAACCGCAAGGTTCGCAAACCCGACTCGTTTGAGTTCGTGGCACGTGACTTGAGCACCGACCCGAACGTAGCGCAGACCGGCGGCGAGTTAGGATGGATCACCCCGTTCAGGTATGTCTATCCGCTGGAGGAAGCTGTATATAACACCCCGGTTGGCGGCATCAGCAAGCCTTTCCGCACGCAATACGGATGGCATATCGTCAAGGTAGAAGAGGAGCGTGACCATGTGGAGGTCAAAGCCAGCCACATCATGAAGATGGTTCCGGCAGACAGCCTGGACGCCATCAAGAAAGCCCAGATAGATAGCATCCGTGCCATCGTAAGCCCGGAGAACTTCGCAGAAGTAGCAAAAATCGAGTCCGAAGACCGCGGAAGCAGCGCGCGTGGCGGTGAGTTAGGATGGTTCGGAAAAGGTATGATGGTCAAGGAGTTCGAGAATGCCGCTTTCAACATGAAGCCCGGCGAGATCAGCGCTCCGGTTCGTACCCAGTACGGATGGCATATTCTCTACAAAGAAGACGAACGCGGTATTCAGCCTTTAGACAGTATCCGCTCACAAGTACAACGCCAAGTGATGCGTGACGAGCGTGCGCTCGAGGCAGATAAGAGTTTTGCCCGCAAAGCCCGCGCAGAGTATCACCTGCCGGCTGAGATGAGCGACGAAGAGGTGAAGGCTTATGCCGATGCGCATCTGGAGGAGAAATATCCGGAGTTGCGCCATCTGGTACAGGAGTACCACGACGGAATCCTCTTGTTCGAGGTTTCGCTGCGCGAGGTATGGGACAAAGCCGCTAAAGATACTGCCGGCCTCGAGGCATATTTCAAAGCACACAAGAAAGAATACACCTGGGATGCTCCGCGTTGGAAAGGATACCTCATCCAGGCGAAAGACAAATCCAGCGCTAAAGCAGCACAAGCCATCATCAAGAGTGCAGAGCCAGACTCCATCCAGAGTTATATTGCCCGCCGCGTCAACTGCGACAGCGTGACCTACGTCAAAGTGCAACACGGTCTGTGGGAGCAAGGCAAGAACGGCGCTATCGACAAATACGGCTTCAAGGACAAGAAAGCTTCCTTCACTCCGAATGAGCAAATGCCGGTAGTCGTTTGCATCGGTAAGAAACTCAAAGCACCCGAGGTATGGAGCGACGAGAAAGGCAAAGTGACCACCGACTATCAGGATTACCTGGAGGCAGCATGGATCAAGACGCTCCGCGAGAAATACACTGTGGACATCAACGAGGCTGTTTGGGAGAAAATAAAGAAGTAACCGCCTCAAAAATGTACTATTTTTAAGATTTTACCCGGTAAGACCTAAGTAAGACCTAAATAAGACTTTCGTAAGGGGTAAGTAAGGTCCCCAAATGGGTAAAATTCACCTCGAAAATGTACTATTTTTAAGATTTGCGTAAGTACAGCTATTACATATTTCTCTGCGGCCTGTGGCTGCTGCTGATCGGAGTTTTGGAGCTCCGACCGGTTCGTTGGGACTTGACGGACGACAAGCACTATAGCTTGAGTGAATCAAGCAAGAAGATGCTTTCACTCTTAGACCATAGAGCAGAGGTTACGCTGCTCTTGGGCGGAGATCTCAATGCGGGTTTCCGGCGTCTCAAGAAAGCCACCGAAGAGACCTTGGAGGAGCTCGCCGTCTATGCAGACATACGCGTGAAGGATGGATGGAGCGCCGCACAAGAGAACGGATTGACGGATTCGCTGGGCCTCCGACCGATCGTCATTCATGAGCGCGAGCAGAACGGCAAGACCGCACAGACCACCGTCTATCCTTACGCAATCATAGAGTACAACGGAAAGCGCGCGGTGGTGACGCTTCTCAAGAACACCAGAGGCCTCAGCGGCGAAGAGAACCTGAATGCCAGCATTGAGCAGTTGGAGTTCGCCTTCATGGAAGCCTTGCATCTCTTGCAGCAGACAGAGACACCGCGCGTAGCGATCCTCGAAGGACACGGCGAACCCGACGAAGCGCACACGTACGACCTGATGAGTGCCCTAAGCAAGTATTTCCAGGTCGATCGGGGAAGCGTAACGATGAACGAGTTAACGAATGAACGGGTTAACGCGCATATCTTAGACGGATACAAAGCGGTTATTGTACTGAATCCGCAGACCGCCTTCAGTGAACAGGAGCGCTTCGTCATCGACCAGTACATCATGCGCGGCGGAGCGGTTCTATGGTCGCTTAACGGCGTGAAGCTGAGCGAAGAAGTGTTGCAACGCGAAGGCTTCACCCCTATCCTGCCCTTGGATTTAGGGCTGACAGACATGCTCTTCCGCTACGGCGTACGTGTCAACCCTGCGTTGGTACAAGACATCCAATGCCTGCCGATACCGGTGAATGTCAGCAGCGACCCGCAGCAGCCGAATCTGCAACCGATGCCATGGACGTACGCACCGCTGCTGCTCACCAGCCAAGGTTCGCCGATCACGAAAGACTTAGGCCAAGTGATGAGTACGTTTGTCAGCCCGATAGATGCAGTGGGAGGCGAAGATGGTATAGAGAAACGTGTCCTGTTAGCCACCTCGACCGCCAGCCGCGTGACGGCAACACCGGGAGAAGTGGATCTGAACGACCTGAATCCCGACATGAGCACTTTTGCTTACCAATATGTGCCGGTGGCAGTGTCCATGGAAGGTTCTTTCCCCAGCGCTTTTGCGCACCGCATGGCACCGGAAGGTATTGAGACAGACGAGCCGATCCGAAAGAGCAGCGCAAAGACCCGGCAAGTGGTCATCGGCAGCGGAAGTGTGATGATCAACGAGACGATGAAGAACCAGGCGCTGCCGATGGGTTATGACCGCTACAGCGGCATGCAGTTCTCCAACCGCGATTTTGCGACAAACGCGGTACTGTGGCTCACGGACGGCGACGGACTGATCGCCCTGCGGGAGAAAAGCGTGGCATTGCGATTGCTCAACGACAAACGCGCACATGAGCAGCGCGCAGGCATTCAAGCCTTTAGTACTATCCTGCCGGTAGCTATCTTGGCATTGATCGGCGGCATAGTGTTTGTAGTAAGAAAGAGAAAATACGAAAGACAGTAGAAAGTCGAAAGTAGAAAGACCGCGGCAAAGCCGCTCAAAGAAGAAAGCAATATGAGGAGTAGAAGAATCTTTTTCATTTTAGCAGCTCTGGTTGCCATGACGAGTATCCGGGCCCAAGAGTTGCTGAACTATCCGCTGGACACGATTGACGGCGAAGAGGTATATCGCTATGAGGTGGAACGCAGTATAGGGCTCTACCGAATCGGCGTCAATTTCGGAGTGAGCCAGAGCGAGATCATCCGTCTCAATCCGCAACTGCGCGAGCGCGGTCTGCACTACGGCGAGACCTTGCTGATCCCGACCAAAAGGCCGGTAGTCAAAGTGACCGAAGCCCAAGTCGTCCAGACCATCATTACGGAGACACGTATTGGCGGTGAGGAAATTGGCCAACCGCAGGTAGAGCCGCAACCGACAAATACCGTAAAGACGGAAATACAGGATACCGTAATTACGGGATTACGAGATACCGTGATTACGGAAGAAGACTCCGTTCTCCCGAAGACAAGGAAAGTAGTGGAGTTGGCATTGATGCTACCTTTCGAGAGCCGGCAGACGAAGCGGAGCGTGAATGCCGACCGAATGATGGAGTTCTACCAAGGAGCATTGATTGCCTTGAGCGAGAAACAGAACGACAGCACTTTATACCGTCTGCGCGTCTATGACACCGAACGCAGCGAGCGAAAAGTGAATGCCCTCTGTGACAGCACAGAGTTAGATAGCGTACAAGCCATCATCGGACCCGTTTATCCGATTCAGATAGAGCGAGTGGCTACCTGGTGCGACCAACATGAAGTACCCCTGATACTGCCGTTTAGCGACAATGTGGAGTTAGAGGCACATCCATATGCCTTGCAGTTTAACTCCACAGCCGACCAAGAGGCAGACAGCCTTTGCCAGTGGATCAAGACGAAAGGCGAAGCGATCCATTGCGTAGCTATCGACGTGCGCGAGAGCGATCTGTCATCCTCCATCCGTACGCTGCGAAGCGCCATGAATAAGCAAGGTATCGGGTATCAGAAACTGACGATGCGGGACCTGCTGAACGACAGCGCCTATTATGCATTGGATAGAGATAAGGAAAACCTCGTCATTCTGCATTCCGACCGATTCCAACATATTCGTGTGCTGCTGTCCCATCTGTATAAGTTACAGACGGAGGGCTACCGGATTCGTTTGGTCAGCCGGTATGCATGGCAGAAAGAGACCATCGATCTGCCGCAGGTATATACCACTGTCTTCACCCGTTCGGAAGGATGGGAGATGTATGATGCACAATGGGCAGATTATTACGTTAACGACCACACAAGCGAAGCGCCGCGGTATGACTTATTGGGATACGATCTGATGTCCGCTGCTTTGACCCGGTTACACGGGGAAAAGGCACACGAAGGATTGCAATCCGAGATCCGGTGGGTGAAAGTACAGAATGGCGGATACCAGAATGCCGGCGTGAAAGTAGTTTGTAAAAGGTAACGAATGAACGAGTAAACGGGTGAAAGGATATAGGTACATAGTAGTTTGGGTGCTTGGCATCATGGGATTTTTGGCTGCGGAAGCGCAGCCGAGGATGAAAGTGCCTGAGTACTGGGTCGGAGCACACGGAGGTGTGAGTGCCGGTTCGGTCATCTTCCGTCCGGCAGCAGAAGGCATGAGTCCCATTACCGACGCGTGCGTCTTGGGAGGCAATGCAGGAGTTGTGTTCCGCTTTGCCGGACATAAATACTGCCACTTCCAGATGGAGCTGAACTACTTGCACCGCGGATGGAAACAATCCGGTACACCGCATAACTTGCACTACATCGAATTACCGATCCTCATGCACCTCAATTTCGGAAGCGAGGTTTGCCGGTGGATCTTCAATCTCGGTCCGCAGATCGGTTACTGCGTATGGGATGAGAGTAACGCTATCACCCATCCTTTCGACTGGGGATTAGCGGCAGGGACGGGTTTCTATGTCCGCACAAAGAACGCCGGGGCGTATGAGTTGGAAGTGCGGTTTGATTACTCCTTCGGAGGTATAGTGGGAACAAACGTGACCGACAAATACAACATGGCCAGTCCGATGGATCTGAGTATCAATTTAGGATGGTATTGGCCGATCAAGCATACCTCTGCGGCTGAGCGTGCCCGCGCCAAGGCGAAAAAAGAACAAGAGCGACTCCGGAAAGAAGCGGAGATCCAACAACGCGAAATGGAAAAAGAATATCAAATACACTAAATATGAAAACAAATTATGAAGTACGGTATGCGTCAAACCCTATTGACGCAAAGAGTTATGACACGACCCGCCTGCGGAAAGATTTCCTGATCGAGAACGTGTTTGTGAAGAACGAAGTAAACATGGTTTATTCCATGTACGACCGCATGATTGTAGGCGGTGCGATGCCGGTTGGGGAGACCTTGTTGCTGGAGGCGATTGATCCGCTGAAAGCACCGTATTTCCTGACCCGCCGTGAGATGGGTATCTTCAATGTGGGCGGCAAAGGAAGAGTGATCGCAGGCGATGAGGTGTTTGAGTTAGATTACAAAGAGGCCTTGTATCTGGGCCGCGGCGACCGCGAAGTGAAGTTCGAGAGCTTGGATGCGAACAAACCGGCTCTGTTCTACTTCAACTCCACCACCGCTCATTGCGCGTACCCGAATAAGAAGGTAACGAAGAAAGATGCGGTAGTAGCACACATGGGAAGTCTGGAGATGAGCAACGAGCGCGATATTAACAAGATGCTCGTCAATCAGGTTCTGCCGACCTGCCAGCTGCAGATGGGTATGACAGAGTTGGCACCGGGCAGCGTCTGGAACACCATGCCGGCTCACGTTCACAGCCGTCGTATGGAGGCATATTTCTATTTCGAAGTGCCGGAAGAGCAGGCTGTATGCCATTTCATGGGCGAAGTAGAAGAGACCCGCCACATCTGGATGAAAGGCAATCAAGCCGTTCTGAGTCCTGAGTGGTCCATCCATAGCGCCGCAGCTACCCATAACTACACCTTTATCTGGGGTATGGGCGGCGAGAATCTGGACTACGGAGATCAGGATTTCAGCAAGATCACGGACTTGAAGTAAAAAGACAGATAAGTGACGTAGGCTGAATAACGAACGAATAACTAACTTATTACTAACGAATAACTAACGATTGGACCGTAAAATGACAAATTTGTTTAGTTTGGAAGGCAAGAACGCCTGGGTGACAGGTGCTTGCTACGGAATAGGTTTCGCGATTGCGAAAGCGTTTGCCCAAGCAGGGGCAAAGACCATTATTTTCAATGCGCGTCATGAAGAAGCTGTCGCAAAGGCTATCGAAGATTACAAGGCGGCAGGCATTGAAAACGTCAAGGGTTATGTATGCGATGTGACGGACGAGAAAGCCGTGAAAGAGTTGGTAGAGCGGATTCACAAAGAGGTGGGACAGATTGACATTCTGGTCAACAACGCCGGTATCATCAAACGTATCCCGATGCATGAGATGAAACGCGAAGAGTTCCAGCAGGTGATTGATATTGACCTCGTGGCGCCGTATATCGTGAGTGCGGCGGTTCTGCCGGAGATGATGGCAAGGCGCGAAGGCAAGATCATCAATATCTGCTCGATGATGAGTGAGTTGGGGCGCGAGACCGTGAGCGCTTATGCTGCCGCGAAAGGCGGTCTGAAAATGTTAACACGGAATATCTGCTCGGAGTACGGCGAGTACAACATCCAGTGTAACGGTCTGGGACCGGGCTATATTGCTACGCCGCAGACCGCGCCGCTTCGTGAGCCGCAGCCGGACGGAAGCCGACATCCGTTTGACGCATTCATCTGCGCGAAGACTCCTGCGGGCAGATGGCTCGATGCGGATGAGTTAGGCGGAACGGCAGTATTCCTCGCCAGCCACGCATCTGATGCCGTCAACGGACAGATCATTTATGTAGATGGGGGAATTTTGGCCTATATTGGTCGCCAGCCCAAGTAATTTTGATTTATTAGAGGCATCTTTGGCTTTTATGATGAGAAAGATAGTATTTTTTGCATTGATGGCGCTCACGCTGATAGCGTGTCACAAAAAGCCGCAAGAAGGAAATCCGTCCGAGACGGAGAATGCGGTTCAGCCGAAAGTGTACGGGCGATATGTGCCGGAGAGGAAGGATGATTTTGCGTGGGAGAACGAGTATGCGGCATTCCGCATGTACGGTCCTGCGTTGAAAGGAGAGAATCCGAGTAACGGTGTGGATCTGTGGCTGAAAGCGAGTCCGGAACTGGTGGTTGACAGTTTCTACTACCGCGAACATGTTTTGGGCCTGCCTTACCATATCAACTACGGAAAAGGTCTGGATTGCTACAAAGTAGGCCATACCTGCGGAGCCGGCGGATTAGTTGTTCTTGCCGATAACAAGACTTACGTCGGCGGTCCGTACGACCGATGGGAGATCGTGGAGCAGAGTCCTGAGAAATTTGTTTTCCGTCTGGAGTACGACAGCCTGCAAGTAGGAGAAAAGGTACTGCAGGAGAGTATCACCATCACTGCAGAAGCGGGGACGGCGATGAACAAAGCGGAAGTGGTACTAAAAGGCGAATACGACGGTGAGTTGCTGGTCGGCGGCGGCATATATATGCATGACACGATCGACCATTTTGAAGTATATGAGAGCCTCGGCACCGTTTTCTATGAAGAAGACGCCCTGAGCGACAAGACCGCAGCGCAGATGAATTATGAGTATAACGGCAGTACTTCGCAAGGGCGGATTTATATCACCGTCCAAGTACCGGAGGCGACGGTAACGGACCTGCAGGACGGCAACCTGATCGCCGTAAAGCCGTACCAGTTGGGCGACACTTTGACTTATTACTTCGGGGCGACCTGGAGTGAATGGAAGGAATAGGAATAGAAGATGAGATATCTGATCATTCGTTTGGCGACTTTGGGCAATGTGGCTATGACGGTTCCCGTTGTGGCATCGCTCAGCAGACGCTATCCGAATGACCGGTTTGTGGTCGCCAGCAAGAAAGACTTAGGGGCGATGTTCGCCGCGATGCCGAATGTGCGGTTTTGGGAGGTAGATAACCGCCTGAGTTGGAAAGGCGTGTGGGCGTTATGGCGGGCGTTGCGGGACCAAGTGGATGAAGTGATCGATTTGCAGGACGTGCCGCGCACGCGTGTGTTGCGAACCTTATTATGGTTAAGCGGCAAGAAAGTGACGAGTGTTCGTTACGGGCGGTTCCGGAAACATCTGATCACGCTGTTCGGCTTGGGGCGCAAGCCCTTAAAAACGGAGTTTGAGCGGTACGCCGACACTTTCCGTCGCGCCGGATTAGAGACCGACACGGAGTTCACGGCGCTTCCGATGAACGAGGCCGCCGCCAAAACGATTGAAGAGAGATACGGAGAGAAAAAAGGCAGATGGATCGGCCTGGCGCCTTTTGCCAAGAGCCGGTCGAATATGTTGCCATACCGCGTAACCAAAGATATTATAGAGCAGTTGAGTGCAGAGGCGGAGACACGGATATTTCTCTTTGGCGCCGGAACAATCGAGTGCGAGATGTTAAGGCAATGGGCGAGCGTTTTTCCGCGCACAGAGAGTGTGGCCGGGAGACTGAGTCTGAAAGAGGAGCTGGAGCTGATGCGGAAGTTAGACGTGATGATCTGTATGGACAGCGCGAACCAACACCTGTCGAGTCTGGTTGGACTACGGGCCATCAGTGTCTGGTGCGCGACAGACCCGATCATCGGCTTTGCGGGATGGAAACAGAAACCGGAAGACATTATCCAACGCCATGAGTTACGATGCAGACCGTGCTCGTGCCACGGGACTAATCATTGCAGGTATGGCAATTACGCCTGCCGACAGATAGAAGCAGAAACAATAGTAAAACAGATATGAGTAAAATTATTTCATTAGCAAACCAAAAAGGCGGTGTCGGCAAGACAACCACCTCTATCAATTTAGCCGCAGCTTTGGCCAAACAAGGCAAGCATGTATTGCTGATAGACGCCGATCCGCAAGCGAACACCTCGTCGGGTTTGGGTATTGAGATCCGTGAACTGGACAGCACTATTTACGAGTGCCTGGTGAACGGCATCGACCCTCACAAGGCGATTGTGGAGACGAGTATGAAGAACCTGAGCGTCATTCCGAGCCATATAGACCTGGTGGGCGCAGAGATAGAGATGCTGAACATGGAGCACCGCGAGCAGTTGCTGAAAAACATCATCGCGAAAGTGCGCGACGAGTACGACTACATCCTCATCGATTGCAGCCCGTCGTTAGGCCTGATTACCGTGAATGCGCTGACGGCGAGCGACAGCGTGATTATCCCTGTACAATGCGAGTTCTTTGCGTTGGAGGGCATCGCGAAACTGCTGAACACCATCAAGATCATCAAATCAAAGCTCAATCCGGCTTTGAAGATCGAGGGCTTTTTGCTGACGATGTTCGACAACCGTCTGAGGCTGAGCAATCAGGTGTATGAAGAGGTGAAACGGCATTTCGGTGACTTGGTTTTCAATACCGTCATTGCGAGGAACGTGCGTCTTAGCGAGGCGCCGTCGCATGGTGTGTCGGTTCTGGAGTACGACCCGAGTTCCAAGGGCGCGAAAAATTATGTAGCATTGGCGAAGGAACTTATTGCAAGAAACAAATGAAAAAAACCGGATTAGGGCGAGGGTTGGATGCGTTAATCGACACCTCGCATGTAGATACGAATGGCGGCAGTTCGATCTCGGAGATAGAGATCAGTGCGATAGTAGCGAACCCCGATCAGCCGCGTCGGTCGTTTGACGAAGAGGCTCTGCAGGAGTTGGCGGATTCGATTCGCGAGCACGGCGTGATCTCTCCGATTACGCTGCGGGACAATGGAGACGGGACGTATATGATCATCGCCGGAGAGCGTCGTTTCAGGGCCAGTAAGATGGCCGGCCTGGAGCGTATTCCGGCTTATATCCGCACGGCGAAAGACGAGCAGGTGATGGAATGGGCGCTGATTGAGAATATCCAGCGCGAGGACTTGGACGCCATAGAGATCGCGTTGGCCTACCAGAGGCTGATGGACGATTACGAGTTGACGCAAGAGCGGATGGCAGAGCGTGTGGGCAAGAAACGCGCAACGGTAGCGAACTACCTGCGGTTGCTGAAACTGCCGGCAGAGATACAAGTGGGTATCAAAGAGAAGAAGATCGAAATGGGTCATGCCCGTGCGATCCTGGCTTCGCCATCGGCAGAGCATCAGCTGGCCTTGTATCAACGGATTCTGCGCGAGGGATTGTCGGTACGCAAGGTAGAAGAACTGGCACAAGAGGATAAGGGCGCTGCGAAGCCGAAGAAAGAGAAAAGCGCTAATCCGTACAGCGAGTTGGAGAAAGAGCTGAGCGGCCGAATGGGGCTGAAAGTGAAGATCCAAGGCGGCAAAGTGTCGATTGCTTTTGGTAACGAGCAAGAGCTGGAAACGATCGTTCAGAGATTAGGTTGAAACGGTGGTGGATCATAGTATTGCTGATCATGCCGATGCAGCTTTTTGCACAGCAGGACAGTGTGTTCTTCAAGAAACCGGACGCGAATAAAGCGGTCTGGCTGGGTGTCATTTTCCCCGGTGCAGGACAGATCTACAACAAGTCTTATTGGAAACTGCCGATCGTGTATGGCGCGTTCATGGGATGCGGCTATGCGATTAGCTGGACAAGTAACCGGCATAGCAATTACAAGACGGCGTTCCTGGATCTGTATAACGATATTCAGGCCGGAACAGTGAGTGAGGACCCGAGCAAGAGTTACATCGCCGTCATTCCGGATGGGTATAACTTAGAGCGCGTCGGCGGACAGAACAATTGGATGAACACACTCAAGAACCAGCAGAATATCTACCGGCGATACAGGGATTACTCGATTTTGGCAACGGTTATAGTATATGCGCTGAGTCTGATAGACGCGTATGTCGATGCGCAGTTATTCGACTACGACATCTCACCGGACTTGACGCTGAACGTAGAACCCCAGATTTATTATGACTTACAGCAGCAACAAAAGAGTGCTGAAATAAAATTAGCTATACAGTTTTGAAAAAGTTATTTTTGATAGTTATGCTTCTTGGCGCCGCGGGAATGATGCGTGCGCAGGAAGTGCAGAAAGTGCAAGAAGTGCAAGCGGTTGCGAATGACAGCGCGGCGGCAGACAGCACGAGTGTGGAGTCGTTGGAGTTAGTGCCGATGACGGCGGCTGACTCGTTAGTGACGGAAGACACAGCGGTGGAAATCACGCCGTTGCAACCGTTCTACACACTCTGGAACGACAGCGACCTGACGGATATCGAGCTGCGGTCTCTGGATTGGAGTCTGCAGTGGTTGGACACCACCGATTGCGTGGCAGTACATGACACCACTACCCTGCCCGACTCCGTGTATAAAGCGCGGCTGCAGGCGTTGCCGTGCGTGATTGAGTTGCCGTATAACGAGCGCGTGCGCGCGTTTATTATAAGGTATGTGAAACGTAATCCGAAACAGGTGGCGCGATTGATGCGCATGAGCGAGTACTACTTCCCGATCTTCGAGGAGGCATTGGCACGCTATGACCTGCCGTACGAGTTGAAGTACGTGCCGATCATCGAATCGGCTCTGAACCCGATGGCTCGTTCACACGCGGGAGCTGCAGGGCTCTGGCAGTTCATGCCGGCCACAGGAAAGCTTTTCGGTCTGGAGGTCAACTCACTGGTCGATGAACGAATGGATCCGATAAAGGCCACGGAGGCAGCATGCCGGTTCTTGAGCAGCATGTACTCCATCTACCACGATTGGAACTTAGTCATCGCGGCATATAACTGCGGCAGCGGCAATGTGAATAAGGCGATCCGGCGATCCGGCGGCAAACGGGATTTCTGGTCTATCTATCCTTTCCTGCCTCGCGAGACAAGGAATTACGTGCCGATTTTCATTGCCGCCAATTATGCAATGAACTACGGTCAGGAGCACGGTATATGCAAGGCTCCGATCGAGCAGAAAGTACTGATTACCGATACGATTCGTACGACGCAAAGGCTGCATCTACATCAGTTGAGTAAGAATTTAGGCATCGAGATGGACGAGTTACGGCGGCTCAATCCGCAGTACTCACGCGATATTCTGCCGGGCGGAAAGAGTTATGCGTTGTGTCTGCCGGCCGACAAGATGGGTCTGTATATCGACAACGCAGACAGTATTGCAGCCTACAAGGCAGACAGCCTGATCAACAACCGCCGCGCGGAGATTGACCTGGCGAAGATGACGTCTGTCAACGGGGCTTACCGCGTGAACGGCGTGACGTATTATACCATTAAAAGAGGCGATACGTTAGGCGGGATTGCGAAGAAATTCCATTGTACGGTTAAGCAGTTGAAGAAATGGAACGGACTGAAGAGCGATTATATCCGTGACGGCAAGAAGTTGAAGATTTGCAAGTAGTCGAAAGTAGAAAGTCGAAAGTAGAAAGACACTATGGATGGCGAAAAGAAATATTACTCGCTTCGCGAGACGGAGGCGGAGACCGGCGTGCCGGCTTCCACGTTGCGGTATTGGGAGAAGCAGTTTGAGGAACTGAGCCCTCGAAAAGACGGTCATGGGAATCGGTATTATACGCGCGAGGACCAGGACGTCATCAAACGCATCAGATATATCCGTGACGAGTTGAAAATCACCCGCATCGAAGCCATCCGCAAAGAGCTCAAAGCCAATACCCGGCATTCCGATGAACGCCAATCGGCGATAGAAATTCTGATGCGAGTAAGGGAAGAGTTATGTAAAATCCGAAAAATGATCAAATAATATGCGGTTTAGTATCATTGTGCCTGTATATAACCGTCCGAACGAAGTAGATGAGTTGCTCTCGTCGCTGTGCAAACAGACGAGGTCGGGATTCGAAGTGATCATTGTGGAAGATGGTTCGCAGATTACGTGCGAAGATGTGTGCCGGCGGTATAGCGAGAAACTGGACATTCACTATTTTCAGAAAGAGAACAGAGGTCCGAGTGCTGCGCGCAACTATGGCGCTGAGCGGGCTAAGGGCGATTATCTGCTGATTGTCGATAGCGATATTATTGCGCCGGAAGGATACATTGAAGCGATAGAGGCGGAATTGGCGAAGGAAGACGCGGACGCTTTTGGCGGACCGGACGCAGCACACCCGGATTTTAGTCCGATACAGAAAGCTATCAGTTATTCGATGACAAGTTTTCTGACAACAGGCGGTATTCGCGGCGGCAAGAAGAAGATGGACAAGTTCTACCCGAGGAGTTTTAACTTAGGCGTTAAACGAAGTGTTTTCAATGCTTTAGGAGGATTTGACAGCAGTATGCGTTTCGGCGAAGACATCGACTTCTCGATACGTATCTTTGCGAACGGGTACAAGTGCCGGCTGTTTGAGGAAGCGTGGGTGTACCACAAACGCAGAAGTACATTTAAGCAGTTTTTCAAGCAGGTTCATAACTCCGGCATCGCGCGGATACATCTGTATCAGAAATACCCGAAGACCCTGAAATTGGTACATCTGTTACCGAGTGTCTTTACGGTCGGGTTGGTGTTTTTGGCGGTGATATGCGGGATAGGAATAGGTATCCAGAATCCATGGATGACGTGGGTACCGGTACTATTACTGATGCTGTATGGTCTAGGATTAGTCTTAGATGCGTCTTACTTGAGTCGCAGTTTGTACGTAGGTTGCTTGTCCTGCGTGGCGGCTTTTGTGCAGTTGATCGGTTACGGGACAGGATTTTTGAGGGCTGTGTGGCATTGCCTGGTGTTGAAAGAGAATGATTTTCAGGCATTTCGAAAGAATTTTTATAAATAAGACATATGAAAATAGATTGGAAAAAGATTGCGCCATATATAGTGGCAATAGTTGCATTTTTGGCGTTTGCATTGATTTATTGCAGCCCGTTATTGGAGGGAAAAGTGCTCCAAGCAGGTGATGTAAACTCATGGAAAGGCGCTGCGAATGAGATACTTGAGTATAAGAAATCAACAGGCCAACAAGCCTGGTGGACAAATTCCATGTTTAGCGGAATGCCTGCTTTTCAGATTAGCGGCAACACCCCCGCGAATGTTATGCGTGGGAAATTAGAGTTAATCACTCATTTCGGATTTAAGGAAGATTTGGGCTCTATTGGCATTTTGATTGCCTATTTATTCGGATTCTTCTTTATGCTCCGTTGTTTCAATATCAATCCATGGTTGAGCATAATAGGAGCATTCGCATTAACACTATCTTCGTATTATATGCTCATCCTGCCTGCGGGTCACATGACCAAGGCTAGTGCCATTGCGGCCATCGCTCCTATTATCGGAGGCATATATGCGATCTTTCGTAAAAACTACTGGTTAGGTGCACCGCTAATCGTTATATACGGGATCATCGGTATAACATTGCATCCTCAGATGACCTATTATTTTCTGATGCTAATCGGCGTAATGGCATGTGTCGAATTGTATATACATATCATAGAGAAACGCTGGAAGGATTTAGGCATCGGAGTCGGTATATGCGTTCTATGCGCATTGTTGGTATTCGGGACCAAGTTGAGTTGGTGGCAGATCAACAACGAGTACTTGAAAGAAACAATGCGCGGGGGCCACAGCGAACTACGTCAGGATCAAAAGGACGAAACTCAGAAAGCCGGTTTGGACATCAAATATGCGACCGATTGGAGCTACGGAAAAGCAGAGACGTTAACGCTTTTGATTCCGAATTTCATGGGAGGAGCCAGCGGGTATAATGTCGGCGAGAAATCGGTATTGTACGACGAATTGGTAAAGGCACGCGTACCAAAGAGTTCAGCCAAACAATTCTGCCAAGGCGCTCCGACCTATTGGGGCGAAAAGATGTTTACCAGCGGAGCCGTATATGTAGGAGCTATTATCTGTTTCCTGTTCGTGTTAGGTCTGCTGATTGTTCCGGGTCCGTATAAATGGGGATTATTATTTGCAACCATTGCCTCTATTCTCTTAGCATGGGGAAAGAATTTCATGCCGCTGACAGAGTGGTTCTTCTATCACTTCCCGATGTACAACAAGTTCCGTGCGGTGGAATCGATTCTGGTAATAGCAGAACTAACTATTCCGTTATTAGGATTCATGGGCTTGCAGAAACTATGGGAATCCAAAGAGGAAAAGTCGAAATATAGCAAGGAGATATTGATTGCCGGTGGTATTACTGCCGGAATATGTCTAATCGTAGCGCTCTTTGGCGGGGCCATGTTTGGTTTCACGTCCAGTTATGACAATCAATGGAAAGGCCAGGTGGGCGATGAGATATACCGGATGATAATCGACCAGCGTGTATCGATGATGAAGGCGGATGCATGGCGTTCTTTTGGCTTGGTAGTAGCGGCAGCTTTCGTAGTTTGGCTGTATATCAAAGACAAACTCAAGAGCGGTTATGCATTAGGTATCATAGCAGCATTGATATTGGTAGATTTAGTTCCTGTGGATCGTCGATTCTTCGGCAGTAAAGACTTTGTAAGTAAGAAAGACGGCAACCGCTATTTTGCTATTCAGCCTTGGGAAGAGCAGATATTACAGGATAAGAGTTTGGACTACCGTGTTTTGAATTTGACAGCCAACACCTTTAATGACGCACGAACCAGCTACAGGCTAAAATCTGTGGGTGGTTATAGCGCCGTTAAGTTACGCAGGTATCAAGACTTGATTGACGAGCATATCAGTAAGATGAATTGGAGCGTACTGAATATGCTGAATACAAAATATATCGTCACCCAACAAGGTGTTTACCCGAATCCCGATGCGATGGGTAATGCCTGGTTTGTAAATGAAGTATTATTTGTTCCGACTCCGGATGATGAGAGCGCAGCGCTGAATACCTTGGATTTGCGCAAGAGTGCAGTAGCGGACGAGTTATTCCGGGAGGTATTGAGTTGTAGCGGCAAGCCGAGCGAAGGCGATGAGATTAGGTTAACCAAATATATACCGGATCAGTTAGATTATGCATATCAATTATCGGAAGAACGTGTTGCGGTTTTCTCGGAGGTTTATTACCCGACAGGATGGCATCTATACTGCGATGGAAAGGAAATCCCCTTAGGCCGTGTGAATTACACTTTGCGCGCAGCAGTATTGCCAGCAGGATCCCACACATTGCATATGGAGTTTGTACCTGACGCATTAGCGATTGACAAATGGTGTATGGCGCTGCTGATTATCAGTCTTTTGTTGAGTTTAGGCAGTTTAGCGTGGCCATTATATGGCCACAAGATAATAAAATCATCTAAAAATATAATTGTAGAATGACCCATCCAGAGTGGTGTTTATACCAAATTCATCGAATTTGTAGGTCAGTTTATGCACCGTAGATAGGGCACATATCTGTTGCCAGCGCTCTTCCGAATAAGGTTCATTCAACTCATGAATTAGTATTTCTTTCAAACCCGTAGGTACAAAGAGCACTTTTCTCCACAAGGTTGCGTTTTGAGCATTCGCTCGAGTAGCGATTGTCCAAAAGACAGCAGCTATATTATAGTCAACCATATAGTTCGACCGTTTCCAATAAGCATAAAGTTGATTAATTGTATCTTCTATCAATGGGTGATGTTTATGGCATGAAATAAAATTCATACTCAAGAGGGAACTACCCTTTTGATCACTATGATAGACGAAAAGAGGTGTATCTACCACATAAGCAGGAAACGGACCTGTCAACAAGGTAGTAGCATCTATCCAGATACCTCCATTTTCTGCTAGCAAAGCAAAACGCAGGATATCAGAAAAATGTGTGCGAGAGATAATTCCCGCGTGGTACTTATCCCATATATAGGCAGGCAAAGAGATATATTTCGGGATATTTTCCTCGGTGAGTTCTATCACTCTATATTCCCCGCAATATTGCCGGATACTTGCCGCGCATTTTTGTACCAACGCGGGAGCATTCTCCATCCCTTGCAGCCAACACACCCATATTATTTTCTCACCTGGCTGCATGTTTGCTACAGAAGAATTGCATTCTTTGGCAAACCGTTTGAGATACTCATACGAGCCATTTCGCGCACCAATCTCACGAATGTCTTTATCCGGTTTCAAATAAGTATTCTTAAATTTATACCAGAGGCAAACCGGTCCACGTTGCCGAATTAAAGAAATAAGTTTCATGATTGCAATGCTTTCGTTACATGATAGCGGAATAAAACCAATATATTTCCTTTGGAGAATTTCCCTTGCAGTGCGTAAAATGCCCATAGAACAATTGTTCCGCCCCAATTAACGGCTTCCATAAAAAGACGTTTCGCATAGGATAATCCACCTATTTTCTTCGTCCGCAGCCGCTCACTCTGTCCCACACCGTCGCCTAATTTGACGATATACTCCATCGTCGTGCGTTTGGGCGGAATACAATGCTGCACCTTAATAACAGGGAAATATAGAATCGGTATACCCGTTTGACGAATTCGATTAAAGATATCCTTTTCCTCGCCTCCCAGCAAATTATTTCCTGTCCTACCAAGAGCCGTATTAAACATTCCTACTTTCTCTATCGTCGTACGGCTGATACCCATATTCGCACCTATCGGATAACTCTTTTGAGGGAATAGCCGAACGTGCGGACCTAAATCTATTGCACTCACAAAACACATAGTCCACGGGCTAAGCCATTTCGGTTTCTCGCCTTCAAAAAACGGCTCTATCGGTCCTCCAAAAGCACCGGCTTCCGGATGTTGTGTTAAACGGCTTCGCAGGTTCGCGATATAGTCCTTTTCTACCATCGCATCATCGTCGAGGAACACAAACCATTCTCCATCAGCCTCAGCGATACCTCGATTACGTGCATAGGAGAGTCCTTGCTGCGTCTCAACAAAATAGCGATAGTTCTTCGGTTTATAATCACGAACAAACCGCTCGCACTCTGCAGCCGTATTGTCCGTAGAGTTATTATTCACGAGCACGATTTCCCAGTTGTCTTGTTCGGTGTTTTTCGCCAAACGACTCAGACACTCGTAGATGTATTTCTCGCGATTATATGTGCAGATGATGAAGGATATAATCATAGAATGTTCCAGGTTTATCAAGAGGTTCGTTATGGTTAAATTTCCAAGTTAACTTATGGATGGAAGAGCGAGAAGTGATCTGCTTCCATTGAGTGTCGGAAAAGTTCTCAAACAGCGAGAATTGCAAAGTGTGCGCGTCAACATTGGGGATGTAAGGGATTTGTTTAAGCGCTTCTTCCCCTTGCGAGTTTTTAGTCAACACGAGATAGAGGAAGAGGTGGAAGAGGTAGTAATCCCGCAATTTATTTTCACGTTCCCAATAAGCGGCAAGTAGGTCTAATACACGTTGCAAGACAGGATTTCCTTTTTGCGCCACAAGCAGCCAACTTGAGCCGGCGTGAGGAATGGTAGAAAGTATCGATTTTTGCAAGAAGAACAAAGGCGAATCGGTCATTTGTGAAGGTATAGCACCCGTTAACAAGACCGTAGCATCGAGCCATATACCTCCATGCTGAACGAGTAAGGCCGTGCGTAAGATATCCGAAAAATGGGTAAAAGAGATCGTTCCGTTTTGATACTTTCGGATGATCGGTTTGGGCAGAGAAACAAAGTCAAAGATATTCTCCGATGTTAAAATTTGCACCTTATAATCGGGCATGTGCTGCTTGACCGATGCCACACATTTTTTGACAATCTCCGGGGCTTGCTCGAGTCCTTGAAGCCAACAAAGCCAAATGATGCGCGTAGGCTCATTGTTTTGTGGGTCATCTAAGGGTTTAGTAATCAAAGAGCCGTATTTACGCCATAAATAGCAACTTGTCCGCTCGGCTTGTATCAATTCGATGGCTTCTCTGTTTCGTGTAAACCAGAGAGGCCAAACTGCTTTTTTGAGTTCTCGCAAGCAGGTATAAAAACCTTTTTTACGGAGGATGGAATAATATGTTTTCAGGCTTCGCATGATACTTAATATATTTTGCGATACGAACGATCTTTCGTATGAACGATTCGAGTTTTGTAATCCTTTGCACTCCAGTTCTTAATTGGAGTCATATAAGAATCCGAATAAATTGCCCTTAACCAACCATCTGTGTCAACTGGCATATATATGTTTAATCCTAAGAACTCACGGCGTTCAAACTCACATGCCGGCACATAACTTCTATCACATGGAAAACCATCCGTTGCGTTTGCCTCTTTCCACTCTTTGGATTCATGTTTACGCTGAATAACAGAATAGAAATCATTACCCTCGCGAATGTAGATAAATATATCCAAGTGCAATTTTTTATACTCATACGTCTCTTCCACCACTTGCCCTGTAGTCCCAATATAATTCTGGCGGATTAAATGGAAGCCTGCATCTTCCATTCGCTCATGCAAATCAACCGGCAACTCGTTTTCTAACACTCCTAAATCAATATCCGGGTCGTACGAAATAAAACCATGCTCACGATACGCGCCTAACAACGCGCCATATGTTAGGAAAACGCGAACTCCCATTTGGGTAAAAACCTCATCCGCGTCAGCTAACATAGCCAAACCATCTTTATGCATTCGATGAGCTTGGATCTCAAATTTGGCTTTCTTGATAAGTTCCACGATAGGCTTATATAACCCGATTGACACTAATATCTTAACTACTAAGTCTCTCATTTCATTATTTTTCGTTTCCCCCACGTCAACACCTTGTCTATAGTGGGTGTTTGAATATTATTCTGAACCGCCAAATCTTTTAAGATCTGCAATCCATATGGAAAATCCTCCGTAAAATACCGGCTCTCAAAATCCGGCACAAAGCCATTTTCCATCTGTTTCATCGGCGCTTTAATCGTTTGAAAAGCTATAATAGAGCGCAACTTACGCGTCAAAGAGACCGCATCAGTACTTTCATAATAATCCAACACACTTGGTATTTTCACACCCACCTTACAACATAACTTCTGAAACTCTTCATCCATCGCAATATAAATCTCTGAACTATATTCATCCCATTGGGCATAAAAAAGCATTTGCTCTTTATACATTTCTCCACTCCATTCATGCCACATTCCATACAAACGAGCCGGATGAAGTAACGGATTACTATTACTTAGCGATGCCTCCAAATAATTCGACAAATGAGCAATAGGTGTTTGTAACCACTCCGCCCACATTGCCTCATAATCCCTTGCCAGATTCTCCGTCGCCATATATAATTGCTGTTTGTATCCTAACAAATCAGCACTATGGCCGTACTCGCGTACGCGTGCTATATAAGGTACGCGTTGAAAGCCAAACAACGAAACCGAACTGGCGAATATCCGATGAGCCTGAAAGAAAAATCCAGTACTGCTCACGATACTGCCTATCGCCTGATTCGTAACAAATGGCGCTATCTGCCTCAAACTCTTCTCTATCAAAAATCCCGGCAGACAAAGCAAAACTATATCGCTCTGAGGAATAACATCTTCTGCTCTATCAGACACACTCTCTAATTCCCCTTGATAGATTTTTCCTGCACTATCGATAGTTTCAATTGATTTGCTCCATTGCTGCGGATGAGCAGTTAGCACCCGTACTGCCACTTCGCGCGTATGAGACAACACACTCGCGACTACCAAACCTAATGCTCCGCCACCACAGATACAAATCGTTTTCATAATTCTCTTAGAGCTATCAATAACTGATTATTATCATCCGTATCACGCACAGCCAAACGGATATAATTACCCTTGCATTTCTGTGAGCAGTCTTTGATCAAAATACCATACTCTCGCAGCAAACGGACCGCTAATTCGCGAGGTGTAAAACGCTCCTTTACTTCGCATAAAACATAGTTTGCCTCGCTCGGCAAAACACGCAAATAAGATACACTTTCCAATGCCTTTACATAATGGCTACGCTCCTCACGGAAGGCATCCATAGCCTGAGCATATACCTTCTCGTACTTGCCTAAAATCTGCAAGAAGAACTCGCCGAACGAATTGATATTCCAGATACTCATTTCGCGACGCAGGTTCATCATCAGACTTTGGTTGGAAGTCGCCAATACGCCCAAACGCAGACCTGGGACACCATACGATTTGGAGATACTCTTCACTACTACCAAATGGTCGTTTTGAGACAAGACCGCATTCTTCATGAAAGTAGGATGCTCGCTTGAGAAATCAATAAAACTCTCGTCTATCACCAACACAATCTCGCGCTCTTGACACCATTGCACCAAACGCAAACAATCATCATAAGGAATATAATTGCCGGTCGGATTATCCGGATTAATCAGCACTAATGACCATATCTGCTTATCATCAAAATAGTCCATCAAATCATCCACCGTATAGCGAAAATCCGGTCGCTGCGGTACGTACGCTACTACCTGTTCCTCCATCAACCGATTCGGGTATTCCTCAAAAGTCGGACGAACGATTCCGACTTTGCCTAACATCTGTGTCGTTAGCGCCTTGATCAATTCAGCAGCTCCATTGCCCACCAATATATACTCCTGTTTCACTCCAAAATCTTTGGCGGCTAACAGATTATTCACTTTCTGGCCCGACGGATATTCTGTTAACAATCGGTCAAAACTGGCGGCTAACTCATCTCTCAAACGTTGATTCGGGAAATAGGGATTCACCAAATAGCAGAAATCCAATAGATGCGGATACCGCCAATAACCGCCATAACGCGAACAAAGCAAATCATACTGCTTATCCGTAAAGATAGACTCTGCAATATCCAAATCCTGAATATCATCTATCTCATACCATTGTTCGCCTTCCAAAGGCAACGCACGGAGTGTCGAATTATCCAACATCGTGATTACACGTAATACCTGCTCATAGTACTCGTTATTGCCCAAAGCGGAACTATAAGCTTCCAAAAACGGCACATACATATGCTCCGAAAAATCCTGCGAGAACTTATAGATATTCACCGTCTTGTAGTAATCCGGTATCTCTTCGTAGCGGAACTGGCTGTTCGGGATAAAACGCTGAATGCGATTTTCTTCATCTATCGTCACGACAGTCCCATCCATCCAACTCTCATATTTATCAACCAAAGCCAAATCAGGATATGGATGTTTTACTAACTTGCTCAACACGGCATCTTCTATGATTATATCCGACTCTAAGAGCAAGGTATCTTGCTCACGCATATAATCCTTCGCCAAATACAGAGAATAGATATTATTCGTCTTATCATAGATAGGATTTTCAACAAACACTATAGGTGTCTGAACGGATACATTAGCCAAGTACTCTTGCAACTCCGCGCCTTTATAACCGATAACGATAATTATTCGACTCAAATGAAGCGCATCCAATTGTCGTAACACGCGCTCTATCAGTGTCTCGCCGCCAACACGAATCATACACTTCGTGTTTCCTTGCGTCAACTCTCCGAGGCGCTTTCCCATTCCCGCCGCTAAAATAATTGCCTGCATATCTCTTATATTTTTTCCTTGTCCTTTGTTCCGGCATTTTATGCCGGCTCTATGTCTATTATGCGGGATGTTACCCCGATTTTCTACTTCCTTTCCGCCGGATATCATCCGGCTTATAAAAATTTGCTCTGACAGTTGTGTCTGTTTTGTCAGTTTCCTGATTTTATCAGCCTTCGCGCCCTACAAACTGACAAAACTGTCAATACTGACATTTCATTTTTTTGCATTGGGACTTTGGAATTTTGGGCTTTTAAAGTCTCAAAGTCTCAAAATCTCAACTGTCTCATGTCATTTTTTTCGAACGCTTTGTTCAAAACGCGACCGTTAGTCATTCTTGTATATTCTTAGTCATCAGTTAACCATTACCGAGGGTATATGCTACCTATTCCCTATCTCTTCCAGGTCTATTCCTTATCCTCTCCCTCAAGCGGCAAGGTCGGCAACGAAAAACGGTCAAAATCCGACTCAAACAATTTGTCTTGGATGACACGATATTTTTCAAACTCCGTCTCCGCATATGCTTGTGCTTGCTCATGGCTCACACTCCCAGCGTCTTGCAACAACGGACGCTCGTCACTATTCAAATAAGCATCAATACGCTTTGACCAATCCTCCATCGTCATCGGAATATGACGTTTAGCACGCGATTCAGCAAAATCCAAAACCGCAGAAACAATATTGCCCAAATCCTCTAACTCGCTCTGTTTCAAGTAGTTCTTCGCGATACTCACATCCGTCTTCACGATCTTACCGTCCGGCGCATTCTCCCATGTAGTCAAGCCCATATGCTCTTTCTCTGCGTTAGCGCGCTCCATAATCAGTTCTGCTGCAGTGTGCTGATGTACCGCGTAGTGCATCTTGTTCTGTATCATTTGGAAGAACTGACGCGTCATCGGCGAATCCTTATCGTAGTCCATACTGGTAGCATAGATGTCCGTCAGTTTCTGATAGAATCGGCGTTCCGAAAGCCGGATCTCATGTATCTCGGCCAACAAGTGCTCGAAATAATCTTCGCTTAGAAACGCTCCGTTCTCCATGCGTTTTCTGTCCAACACATACCCCCGCAACGCAAACTGTTTCAACACACTTGTAGCCCAACGGCGGAACTGCGTCGCACGAACCGAATTAACGCGATAACCAACCGAAATGATGGCATCGAGGTTATAGAAAGTCACTTCACGTGTTTGAGTTTTTCCTTCTATTGCTCCATGTTGAGTGGTTTGTCGGAATTTCCGACATACCACCTCTTCTTGCAATTCTCCACTTGCGAAGATGTTCTTCAGATGCTCGGTTATTGTGGAGCGGCCTTTATCAAAAAGCGTGGCAATCACCTCTTGGGTTGCCCAGATATTCTCATCTTGGTAGAAGACCTGAATGCCCTCCGCCTTATCTTCGGCTTGGAAGATCAAGAACTCAGCCGTCGAGTTATGTATCTGTAGTTGTTTACTCATATTCATAACCATCTCAATGATAAAACCTCGTGCCGGGGAGGCAGGAGAAGGAATCGACGACGCCGACGACATGATTGTTATTATCAAGTACGATAAGGGAGTGGATCGAATAGTGGTTCATCATCTCGCCGGCTTCGACAATCTTGGCATCCTTATGGATGGTCTTGGGATTGCGGGACATAATGTCCGAAACAGGCGTAGAGAAGAAGGATTGCCCAAGACGTTGCATCGCGCGGCGGATATCGCCGTCGGTGATGATGCCCAGAAGCCTCCCCCGGGAAGTTCTATGACCGTCCACCGGACGCTCAATCGAGCAAAGCTCTTCACCCTGAAGGGAGGGGAGATTTTCCACAACGATACCGACGCCCAATTTGCCGTTGGTGACAATCTCGATGGCTTCCGACATAGGCATCTCGGATGTGAGGAACGGCAGGTTTTCCTTGACCATGACATCCCTCACTTTTGCCAGCAGTTTGCGTCCGAGATCGCCTCCTGGATGGAGCATTGCAAAGTCGGAAGGCTGGAAATGTGCCGCTTCTATGAGGGCACAAGCGAGTGCGTCACCGAGCGCCAGCGTGACGGTCGTTGAGGATGTCGGCACGAGGTTGAGCGGATCCGCTTCGCGCTCTACGGAGATGTCTAAATGCACATCGGAGTACTTGGCAAGTAACGAAGAGGGATTAGAAGACATACCGATGATGGTGATCCGTTTCGCCTGAATAAGCGGCAAGAAACGCAGGAGTTCCTCTGTTGCACCGGAATAAGAGATCGCCAAGACGAGATCGTCTGATCCGAGCATACCTAAATCGCCATGATACGCATCAAGGGGATTGAGGAAGAAGGCCGGAGTGCCGGTAGAGGCCAGAGTAGCGGCAATCTTGGAACCGATGTGTCCGGACTTGCCGACACCGGTAACGACAATCTTTCCCTTGCAGTCACGGATGAGTTGTACCGCGCGGAGGAAGTTCTCGTCCAAACGCGGGATGAGCGCTTGAATAGCCGCCGCTTCGCATTGCAGACATTCAACAGCTCGGTTAATGATTTCTTGCGATTGCATATCGTATTATTTAATATCTTCGGGGTATGTGATTTTCTTGTTGGTTTCCTCACCGGGAACGATATAGACCGACGTGCCGGGAAGGTAATGATGAACTATACCAATATCGTCGGTAATCGAGGGGCGATTATCGTCATTCTTCAGGTGACGGAAAGCCTCAGCGATGGTGGAAAGATGGAAAGCCTGAGGTGTTTGCGCACGCATGAAGGCTTTTCTGTCGGGTATCTCCTGCACTTGGTTGTCTTCCGTTCGGTAGAGCGTATCTGTGACGGGCACCGCAACCGTGACGGCTTCGTGGGTCTCGAGTGCTTGACAGACGTCGGCGATGATGCGCTGGGAGACAAACGGCCGCGCGGCGTCGTGGAGGAGAAGGGATATTTCTTTATTTGCGGTTTTATCCGTCATATAAGCTTTTATCGCGTTATAGGATGATTCCCATCGTTCAGCGCCGCCGGGGATGATTTTTGTCAGTTTCTGCCAAGAGTTAGAACGGCATAATTTTTGCAGGGAAGATATATGGTCAGGGTGCATGACAACAGCGATCTCGTCGATGGACGGCGAGGCTTCGAAGGCATCGATGGAGTGCTCCAAGATGGAGCGCCCGTCGGCAAGAGGCAAGAGTTGTTTCGGGGTTTCACCTCCCACTCTACTGCCGATTCCTCCGGCTAATATGACCGCTATATTTCGCATTTTTCTTGAACTTTCTTTGGTCTGACGTCGTATGGAGCATACGATGAGCATTCGATGAGCATACGATGAGCATACGATGGGAGACCGTTTTTGGACCGTTTTTGGACTTATTTTTTGCTTATTTTTTTCAATATTTGGTCCGCTATTTCGCGGATGGCTCCTTGTCCTCCGGGGGTGGCAAGGATCTGTATGTCGTTTTTTGCTCCGGAAGCGCGTGTGAGGGCTTTGACTTCGGGGCGGGCATTGGGCGGGCAACAGGGGTAGCCGACGGCGCGAAGGAGGTCGATATCGTTGATATCGTCTCCGACGTAGCAGACGTCATCGAGGGTGATGCCGAGTTGGGTGCATATCTCCGAAGCCGCCTGTAATTTCGTCAGGCAATTCGGATTGACTTTGGAGCCGACGCCGAGGTAGAGGTATTGGAGTTTTAGTTTCTCTGCGCGGGCTTTGACGACGAGCGAGTTCTCGGAAGTGAGGATGCCGCAAGGGATGCCTGCCTGCTGGAGACAGACCATACCCATGCCGTCATAGACGCAGAAACGCTTGAGCACTTCGCCTTTGGCGGAGTAATACATGCCGCCGTCTGTGAGGCAACCATCGACGTCTGTCAAAAACAATTTGATCATTTTTGCATTTTCACATTTATTCATTTATTTATGATCCGCCAAACTTGGCGGATACATTATTCGTTGAAAGCGTTCCAGCCTTGTGCCTTGAGGGCGAGTTCTTCGCCGTTGCGACCGATGAGATTGCAGCCGTATTCGGGTTTGGTGATGTGACCGATGATATAGAGGTCGTCCACGGGGATGAGTTTCTCGTAGTCGTCGAGGGAACAAGTGAAGAGAAGTTCGTAGTCTTCTCCGCCGTTGAGGGCGCACGTGACGATATTGAGGTTCATCTCTTCGGCTAAAGCCGCCGCCTGGTAGTCGATAGGCAGTTTGTCTTCGTAGATGCAGCAACCGACGTTTGATTGCGAGCAGATGTGCATGAGTTCGGAGGAGAGGCCATCGGAGATATCCATCATCGCTGTGGGCTTGACTCCGGCTTTGCGAAGGGACTCGAGGATGTCTCTGCGGGCTTCGGGCTTGAGCTGGCGCTCGAGGAGGTATTCCTTGCCGGCAAAGTCAGGCTGCTCGGCGTTCGCCAGACGTTCGCGTTCGAGGAGCTGGAGACCCATATAAGCGGTTCCGAGGTTGCCGGAGACGCAGATGAGGTCGTTGAGTTTGGCGCCGTTGCGATAGACGATATCCTTTGCCGCCGCTGTTCCGAGGCAGGTGATAGAGATCGTGAGTCCGGTCATGGAGGCGCACGTGTCTCCTCCGACGAGATCGACGTTATAGCGCTCGCACGCCAGACGAATACCCAAATAGAGGGCTTCGATATCTTCGACCGAGAAACGTTTGGAGATACCGAGCGAGACGGTAATCTGGGTCGGCGTACCGTTCATGGCATAGATATCCGAGAAATTGACGATAGCCGCCTTGTAACCAAGGTGCTTGAGGGGCACGTACTCGAGGTTGAAATGCACGCCTTCGAGGAGCATGTCGGTCGTCATGAGGACTTTTTTGGAGCCAAAATCCATGACGGCACAATCGTCTCCGACGGATTTTTTCGTCGAAGGCTGGACCGTTTTGAGGTCTTTTGTCAGATGTTTGATGAGTCCAAACTCACCGTATTTTGAGATTTCAGTCATAGTCATTTTGGGATCCGCCAAACGTGGCGGATACATATAAATGCACATAATGGGCATGCAAAGGTACGAAAAATAATTCAAAATTAAAAATTAAAAAATCAAAATTTAACAAAATGCACACATTTTATAAGAAAAATGCGCGCGTGCTTGCGTATATAAAAAAAAAGTTGTACATTTGCAGGCTTTTTGTGTGTTATGATCGAATATATCAAAGGAATATTGACCGAATTGAACCCGACGGAGGCCGTCATAGAGGCTGCGGGCGTGGGTTACGGAATAGCTATCACGCTGCCGGGTTACTCGGCGCTGGTGGGGAAAGAGGCTAATGGTGACGCTGCGCTAAATGGTGCAAATGGTGAAATGGTGAAGTTGTTCATCACGGAGATTATCCGTGAGGACGTGCATGAGGTGTATGGCTTTGTAACGAAGGCGGAAAGGCAGTTGTTTGAGTTGCTGCTGACGGTTAGCGGTGTGGGCGCAGCGACGGCTCGGATGATCATGAGTGCTTTCAGCGCAGAAGAACTGCGGATGCTGATCGCCACGGGCAACGCGAAGGCCATGGCGAAAGTAAAAGGCTTGGGTCCGAAGACCGCGCAGAGGATTATTGTCGATCTGAAGGACAAGGCGATTAAGTTAGATCTGGGCGGCGATCCGACGGAGCTCTTTAATGGTGACGCTGCGCTAAATGATGAAATGATGAATGGTGTTCGTGCCGAAGCTATCAGCGCGCTGACGATGCTTGGTTTTGCGTCGGCAGCCAGCGGCAAAGCGGTAGATAAGATTTTGAAAGCACAGCCGGATATGAAAGTAGAGGCTGTCATTCGCGAAGCGTTGAAGATGCTATAACATTTACAATTTGGTCATTTACAATTTGGTCATTTATTGAGACATTTTGACATTGAAAAGAAAAATACCATACATATTGCTGATTAGTCTGGTTCTTTGGTTGCCGATGGTAGCCGGGGGCGTTTATGCGCAGACAAAGCCGAAGACGCTGAAGGAGTTGGTGGCGGAAGAGAAAGCGAAAAAAGAAGCAGAGAAGAAGGCTCGCGAGGAGGAGAAAGCAAAAGAAGAGGCGGAGAAGGCGAAACGGGAAGCAGCCCGGAAGGCACGTGAGGAGCGGACTAAGAAGGTTTTAGAGGATGACGGGACACCGGCCGAGGGAACGACTCCTGAAGATGTGGCAGATTTTGTGACTGAGACGGACAGCAGTTACTGGGCGCCGACGAGAGTGAAACAGTTGGGGGCGCAGAACTACGGAGAGTTGATGCAACCGACAAGTTCTATGGATCTGCAGGACCCGAACAATATCTCCACGACCGTAGAATACCAGCCGGAAAGCGGCACATATGTCATCCGGACGAAGATGGGTGACACGGATATCACGACGCCGTACATGCTGACGCAAGAGGAGTATAACCACTTTGCGGAGCGGCAGATCATGCATAAATACTGGCAGCAGAAGATCGGCGAAGTGGAGCACAATAACGAGAAGAAATTCGACATCACCGATATGAAGTTTAACATCGGTCCGGCGGATAAGGTGTTCGGTCCGGGCGGTGTGCAACTGAAGATGCAGGGAAGCGCGGAGTTGCTGTTCGGCTTCAAGCACCAGTATATCGCAAACCCGTCTCTTACTTTACGCGCGCGAAACAATAATATCTTCGACTTCGACGAGAAGATCCAGGCGAGCATCCAAGGTAAGGTGGGTCAGAAGTTGAACTTCAACATGAGTTACAACACCGAGGCGTCCTTCTCGTTCGACCAGCAGAACCTGAAATTGAATTACAAAGGCGAGGAAGACGATATCATCCAGTCGATTGAGGCCGGAAACGTAACGATGGACTTGCCGAGCTCGTTGATTAGGGGCAGCAAGGCGTTGTTCGGTATCAAGACGAATCTGAAGTTCGGCAAGTTGAAGATTCAAGCGTTGATTTCTCAGCAGAATAGTGAGGCGCAGACGGTGAGCAGCCAGGGTGGCGCACAGACTACGAAGTTCGACGTCAGCGGCGATAACTACGACGAGAACCGACATTTCTTCCTGAGTCATTTCTTCCGCGACCACTACGAAGAGGCGATGGCGAGTGTGCCGTATATAGCGAGCGGATTCACGATCAATAAGATTGAGGTCTGGATCACCAACAAACGCGGCAACTACGACCAGGCGCGTAACATCGTCGCCTTCACGGACCTCGGAGAAAACAGCCAACACACGATAACCAACTGGGGTGGCACTCCGACCGGAAGCCCGGATAATAACGGCAACACCCTGTATGAGTTCATCCGTACGACCCCGTTCCGCGACCTGCAACAGACGAGTACCGCGTTGGAAGGTCAGAACGGCATGGAAGGCGGTCAGGATTTCGAGAAGATCGAGAGTGCGCGACTGCTGACCAGCAGCGAGTACACGCTGAATAGTGCGCTGGGATATATATCGCTCAAGAGCGCGCTGAACCAAGACGAGGTACTCGCTGTGGCATATGAATACACGTACAACGGCAGAGTTTATCAGGTCGGTGAGTTCTCGACGGACGGCAGCGAAGAGTTGCGGGCGCCGAACGCGCTGGCGCTGAAGATGTTAAAGAGTAGCGCAAACGCTCCGGGTGTGAAGAACAGAGGTACGTGGGACCTCATGATGAAAAATATCTACTCACTCGGCGCGACGAGTATTCAGCAGGAGAAATTTGAGTTATACGTGACCTACCGGAACGACTCGGTGGGAACGGATATCCAGTACCTGAACGAAGGTCCGATCAGCGGCAAACAGTTGATCCGCGTGATGAACCTCGACCGCTTGGACCAGAAACATAACGCCAGCCCGGATGGCCGGTTCGACTTCGTCGAGGGTCTGACCGTTTATTCGAGCGGCGGCAAGATCATCTTCCCGGTTCTGGAGCCTTTCGGAAGCCATTTGGCGAACGCGTTGGGCAACGACCCGCGGCTCGTGCAGAAATACTGCTATCAGGAGTTGTACGACTCGACTTTGGTCGTAGCGCAGGAGTTGAGCGAGAAGAATAAATTCCACCTCACCGGTAAATACAAAGGCACCAACGGCAGCGAGATCCGTCTGGGTGCGATGAATGTGCCGAGAGGTTCGGTCACCGTGACCGCCGGCGGTGCGACGCTGATTGAGAACGTCGATTACACCGTCGATTACACGATGGGAACCGTGACCATTTTGAACACCTCGATTCTTGAGAGCGGTACGAATGTGGATGTCAAACTGGAGAACCAGAGTACGTTCTCGATGCAGCGGAAGAGCCTTTTCGGGGCGCATCTGGAGTACGAGTTCAACAAGGACCTCGTCCTCGGCGGAACGATCATGCACCTTCGCGAGCGGCCGTTGACGACGAAAGTGAACACGGGTTCAGAGCCGTTGGCGAACACTATCTGGGGCATCAACGGAAGTTGGAAGACGGAGATGCAATGGCTGACCAACGCGATTGACAAGATCCCTTGGATCACCGCCACGGCGCCTTCTACCTTCCAGATCAACGCAGAGTTTGCGCACCTTATACCGGGTCACACGAACGACGTGGGACGCGTGGGTACGGCGTATATCGATGATTTCGAGAACACGACGACGAATATTGACGTGCACTATCCGAGTTATTGGTTTCTGGCTTCTACGCCGGCGGTTTTCAATGAGTCGAAGGATATCAATCAGACGAGCTATAACAAGAACAGAGCACACCTGAGTTGGTTTATTGTCGATCCTATTTTCGGCTACCCGCAGACCAACACGCCGGCGCACATCCGCGACGATTTGGCGGCACTCAGCGACCACAGGACCCGTATCGTTTATCAGGATGAGATCTACCCGAACCGCCAGGAGGCAAGTAACGTAGATACCAAGTTGGCGATCCTGAACCTCGCCTACTACCCCACCGAGCGCGGACAGTATAATATCTCCGCGAGCGAGATGGGCTCCGACGGACGCCTGACGAGCCCGAAGAAGCGGTGGGCAGGTATCATGCGCAAGTTGGACAACACGGATTTCGAGAAAGCGAATATCGAGTATATCCAGTTCTGGCTGATGGACCCGGCGCTGACGAACCCCGACGGGTACGAAGGCGAGTTATATATCAACCTCGGTGATATCAGCGAGGATATTTTGCGTGATGGCAAGAAGGCTTTCGAGCACGGTCTGCCTGTTTCAGCGGCGGATCAGGGACGTGTGGATAGCACGATCTGGGGTTTTGTACCGCGGACGACGAGTACCGTCGTGGCCTTCAGTAACGAAGAGGGCTCACGAGCTATGCAGGACGTCGGTCTGAACGGTCTGAGCACCACGCAGGAGTTAAGTTGGCCGATCTACCGCCAGTACCTGACGGAGTTGGAAGGCAAGGTCTCTGCGGATGTATGGAGCGCGTGGGGTCGCGACCGTTTCTCGCCGAGGAATGACCCTGCGGGCGATAATTTCCATTACTACAGAGGTTCGGACTACGACCAGGAAGAGGTGTCGATCCTGAACCGTTACAAGCATTTCAACGGTACGGAGGGCAACTCCCCGGCGACGGAGCAGCAGACAGAGAGTTACGGAACGGCTTCAACGCTGACGCCGGATATCGAAGATATCAACCTCGATAACACCCTCAATGAGTACGAGAAATACTACCAGTACAAAGTGATCCTCCGTCCGGATATGATGGAGGTGGGTCGCCAGCATATTACCGAGAAGAAAGTAAGGCAAGTGACTTTGCGTAACGGCGAGACGGCGGATGTGACCTGGTATCAGTTTAAGATTCCTCTCCGTGGAGACAGTGCGACGGTACAGAAAGTCGGTTCGATACGTAACTGGAAATCCATCCGATTCATGCGTATGTACCTCACGGGGTGCGAGAAAGAGACCCACCTGCGTTTCGCTACGCTGGACCTCGTCCGGGGCGACTGGAGACAGTACACGCGTGACCTTGCGCCTATTGGAACGCCTGTGAATAGCGGCGCGTCGATTGACGTGCAGACCGTGAATATCGAGGAGAACAGTACCCGTACGCCGGTGAACTACGTATTACCTCCGGGCGTGAGCCGGCAGACCGATCCGGGTCAGGCACAGCTGATTGCGCAGAACGAGCAAGCGATGGTGATGCGCGTCATGAACCTCTCGCCGCACGACGCTCGGGCGATGTATAAGAATACGGGCTACGACATGCGCCAATACAAGAACCTGCAGATGTTCGTTCACGCAGAGCAGATGAGTAGTATCGATCCGGAACTGAAGGACGGCGATCTGACCTGTTTCATCCGCTTGGGTTCGGACCTGCGCAACAACTACTACGAATACGAGATCCCGCTGCATCTGACGGCGCCGGGTCAGTATAACAATAACAATGCCGTGGACCGCGAGAAAGTATGGCCGACAGCGAACATGTTCGACTTCCCGCTCAAGGTCCTCACGGACGCAAAAGTAGCCCGCAACAAAGCCAAACGCGCCGGCAACGAGGGTGTGAGCAACACCATCCCGTACGTCATCTACGACGACGCTAACGACAAGCCGCAGAACAAGATCACCGTGCTCGGTAACCCGACCTTGGAGGAAGTGAGCACCATCATGATCGGTGTGCGCAACAACGGCCAGCACGACGCTTCCGGAGAGGTGTGGGTCAATGAGTTGCGACTCAGCCAGTTCAATGAGAAAGGCGGTGTGGCAGCCATGGCAAACGCCGCACTCGCTATCAGCGACATCGCGCAGGTGAACGTAGCCGGACGGTTAGAGACTGCCGGATACGGATCGATTGAGTCGAATGTGCTGGATCGCAACATGGATAATTTCTACCAGATCTCCGTCAGCGCCGCCCTCGAAGCCGGACGTTTGTTCCCGGAGAAGGCGAAGATCCAGATGCCGCTCTACGTCTCTTACAGCAACGAGACGACCAGCCCGGATTACGACCCGTTGGATACCGATGTGAAACTCAGCGAGACCCTCAGTACGTACGACACGAAGGCGGAGAAAGACTCCATCAAACAGATGACGAACACCGTCCATGAGGCGACATCGTTCTCCGTCAGCAACCTCAAGGTCAATATCCACTCGAAGAAGAAAGATATGTTCTACGACCCGGCGAACTTCTCTATCTCCGCATCGTACAACAAGCAGAACGAACACTCTCCGGAGATGGAGAAGAATATCACGACGGACCATAAGGGCTCGTTCCAATACGCCTATAACTTCAACCCCAAACCCTGGGAGCCGTTCAGCAAGGTGGAGAAAGTGCAGAAAGTGAAGTTCCTCAAGGAGATGAACATCTACTACCTGCCGCAGTCGTGGTCGTTTAACACGAACATGCACCGTACCTTCAGCCACATGAAGATGCGTGACCTGGCGGGCAGTTCGGCGGAGGCGATGGATCTGACGTTCAGCAAGGACTTCACTTGGGACCGTAACGTGGATATCAAATACGACCTGACGAAGAATATGAAGTTCTCGTTCCAAAGCGCCATGAACGCCATCATCGACGAGGGTAAGTACACGCCGGAGATCCTCAAGGGCCGCTATTTCGACGAAGAGTTCAACCACGATAAGTACGAAGCATGGAAGGACACGATCCAGCGGTCATTAGCTAAATGGGGTAAGCCTTATACCTACCAACAGGTGTTCACCGCCTCATGGAACGTGCCGTTCAACCGTATTCCGGGTCTGGACGCCCTGACGGCGAACGCTTCGTATAACGCCAACTATAACTGGACCCGTACCGCCTCGACGACGAATGGCGTGGATCGAGGAAACACAGTCAGCAGCATGCAGAGCTGGCAGATTGACGGAGGTATCAATTTTGAGACCTGGTACGGGCAATCCAAATACTGGAAGGCGACGACGCAACGTTGGAGCGGTCGCGGCAACAGAAGGAACTTCAAGCCCAAGACCTACACCCAGACCATCGCCTTGAAGAAAGGTGAGGCGACGGAGATCACCCACCGACTGAACAGCGAGATGGTCAAAGTAGCGGTGGCAGACTCGACGGGTAAGGCCGTGCCGGTTAGTTTCAAGCCGGCGGGTAACACGAAAGTCTCTATCACGCCGAAGGCGGATTGCGCCGCAGCGACGATCACCGTAACCACGAAGGATCCGAATGAACGCACGCCGGCGCAGATAGCCGGAGAGATATTCACGTATGTCGGCACGATGGTTCGGAGACTGCAGGTGACCTACCGCGAGACAAACTCCCTGACCTTGCCGGGCTTTGAGCCGGAGGCAGGATTCATGGGACAAAAACGCGTGAACGGCCGCTATGCGCCAGGTTTCGATTATGCCTTTGGTTTCATCCCGAATGACATGGTCGAGCGCGCGCAGAGAGAAGGCTGGTTATCCGGAGACACCTCTGTTGTACAGCCGGCAACAAGGGCTCACACCTCCGATCTGGATATCAAGTTGACCTTAGAGCCCCTGCCGGGTCTGAAGGTACAGTTGAACGGTAAGAGATACATGGCTGAAAACACCTCGATCATCTACTCCTACGGCGATCTGCAGGAGAATATGACCGGTTCGTTCAACATCACCCAATGCGCTATCGGAACGCTCTTCAGCCGCATCGGCAGCCAGGAGGAGAACTTCGCGAACTCTGCTTTCGACCAGTTCCTCGCGAACCGTGACATTATTCAATCGCGCGTGCAAGAGCAATATACCGGAGTCAAGCTCCCCGATGGCGGCTTCATCAGCGGCACGCCGTTTGCCGGCACGACCTACGACCCCTCCAAGCACGGCAAGGTGAACAACAACTCTGCGGACGTGTTAGTACCCGCGTTCCTGGCGGCATACACCGGCCGCGACGCGCATAAAGTGAGCATGAATCCGTTCCTCGGCATTCTGAAGATCCTGCCGAACTGGTCCATCACTTACGACGGTTTGGGTAAGTTACCATGGTTGAAGGACCACTTCAAATCCGTGACGCTGACCCATGCTTATACCTGCAAGTACGCGATCGGTTCGTACAGCAGTTACTCCACCTGGGTCGGAGTCAACAACGACAAGTCCGTGGGCTTCGTGCGCGACGTGACGACCGACACTCCGCGTCCGTCTTCGGCGTACGACATCAGTAACGTCACCCTGACGGAGGCCTTCTCGCCGCTCATCGGTCTGAACTTGACGATGAAGAACTCGCTCAGTATCAAGACGGAATACCGCAAGCAGCGTAACCTGGCGCTCAACGTGACCTCCGTACAACTGACCGAAGGACACACGAATGAGTTCGTCATCGGCGCCGGATACACGGTCAAGAACCTCAACTTCATCGCCAAGAAGAAAGACGGCGGTCAGAAGAAAGTCAGCAATGACCTCAAGCTGCAGGTCGATGTATCGTATAAGGACGTGAAGATGCTGCTGCGAAAGGTAGAGGAAGGCATCACCCAGGCCTCCAGCGGCAATAAGGTCTTTGCTATCAAGATCTCCGCAGACTACGTCCTGAGCCAGAAGATCAACCTCCAGCTCTTCTACGACCACCAGGGCACGACTCCGCTTATCTCGTCCTCCTACCCTGTCAAAGCGGATAACGTAGGTCTGAATATCAAACTGATGTTGACGAGATAGTGTAAGGTGTACAAAGTAGGAATCATAGGGCCGGAGAGTACGGGAAAAAGCACGTTAGCAAGGGAGCTGGCGGAGCAGTTCAAGGGTACGTATGTACCGGAGTACGCACGGGAATATGTGGAGCGGAAAGGTCGAAAAGAGTTGACGTACGACGAGGTCTGCGAGATAGCACGAGAGCAAATAAAATCTATCAGCAAAGCGGGTTTTTACTTTTTTGACACGGAGCTGATCGTGACGAAAGTTTGGTTTGAGTACGCGTTCGGGAAAGTGCCGGAGTGGTTGACCGAGGCAATCAAAACCTACCCGATGGACCTCTATCTGCTGACCTATCCGGATATACCATGGGTACCCGATCCGGCGAGATATAATGGTTCGCAAGCCATGCGGGAGGAGTTGTTCGACCGCTATGAGGAAGAAGTGAAGGCGACCGGAGTACCCTACTACGTGATTAGGCATGATTTATGATTTAAGATTTCAAATTTATGATTTATAATTTATAATATTAATTTTTAATTTATCACTACCATGAATGTATTTAGCGCACAAGACCTGGAGCAATTAGCCGCCCGGGGTATTTCAGAGGAAAAGGCGGAAAGCCAGTTGGCATGTTTCCGTAATGGTTTTCCGGAGTTGGACATCGTTGCTCCGGCATCGACGAAGAAGGGCATCCTTGCTCCCAAACGCGCCGAGCAGGAGCAGTACATCGCCGCTTGGCAACAATACCTCAAGGAGGGTCACAAGATCATGAAGTTCGTGCCGGCATCGGGAGCTGCCAGCCGTATGTTCAAGAACCTCTTCCAGTATCTGGAGGACGGCATCGAGACGCCGTTCATTCAGGAGTTCCTGGCGCATAAGGACTGCTTCGCTTTCGGTCCGCAGTTAGCTGGCAAAGAAGGCCAAGAGGCGGTTCGGTATCTGCTTAACGACATGCACTATGGCGAACTACCGAAGGGATTGTTGCTGTTCCATAAATACCGCGATGGCGCGCGTACACCTGCGTTAGAGCATCTGGTAGAAGGTGCCCTCTATTGCGCTGAGCCTGCTGAGGACGGCAAGAAGCCCGAGGTCTTCCTGCATTTCACCGTCAGCCATGACCACCTGCCACTCTTCCGCCAGCACATCGCCGACAACCTCAAGAAGTTTGAGGAGAAATACGGAGTGAAATATGACGTCACTTTCTCCGAGCAGCTGCCCTCTACGGATACCATCGCCGCTAATCCGGATGGTACGCCGTTCCGCACAAAGGATGGTAAGTTGCTCTTCCGTCCGGGCGGCCACGGAGCGCTCATCGAGAACCTCAACCAGCAGGATGCCGACATCGTCTTCATTAAGAATATCGACAATGTCGTGCCCGACAGGCTGAAGAAAGACACCGTCCGTTACAAACAGATTCTTGCGGGCGTATTGGTAACGGAGCAGAAGCGTGTCTTTGAGGCGCTGAAGAACCCGGACCTGAGCGACGAGGAGCGCGAGAAACTGAACCGTCCTATCCGTGTCTGCGGTGTAGTGAAGAATACCGGCGAACCTGGCGGTGGACCGTTCCTCGTACGGGAAGCAGATGGGTCGATCTCCTGCCAGATCCTCGAGTCCAGCCAGATCAGCGATCCCGAACTGATGAAACAATCGACCCATTTCAATCCGGTGGACCTCGTCTGCGCTATCCGTGACTACGAGGGCAAACCGTTTGACCTGCCGAAATATGTGGACCCGCAGACGGGCTTTATCTCCAACAAGTCCAAGGACGGTAAGGAGCTCTTGGCGCTCGAGTTACCGGGTCTGTGGAACGGCGCAATGAGCCGTTGGAACACGATCTTCGTTGAAGTGCCGGTAAGCACCTTCAACCCCGTGAAGACGGTCAACGACCTCTTGCGAGAACAACATCAAGCTTGAGCTAAGGCTCGTTACGACTCGCGACTCCATCGCTCAATGGAAACTCGCCTTGCTCTACGCTTCCCCCACTGCATGCTTCGCATACATTGGGGACCCCTCCAAAAGAAAAAGGCTGCCGGTTGAAATGAACCCCGAAAGTTAGACAAAAAACTTTTGGGGTTTATTTTATGTATAAGAAACACACTTATGAAGAACGGCTGTTAGCTGTAGAAAAATGT
>ONEG01000010.1 GCA_900316845.1 uncultured Bacteroidales bacterium | reverse complement strand
GTTCGGTGTAGATAAGCGCTGAAAGCATCTAAGCGCGAAGCTAGCTCCAAGATTAGATTTCCATTGAGGGTCGTTGTAGACGACAACGTTGATAGGCTGTAGGTGTACAATGGTGACATAAAGCCGAGCAGTACTAATTGCCCGAATCTTTTTCTATAAAAAGTTTTTTTCGGATTTGATTGTCTTGCGCGTGAGCGCTTTACATTCGCTAATGTGTCAACCCCTTATTGACAATGATCAATTATCAATGTATAATTATCAAAGGGTTTACGGGGTTTGGTACAAGTTATTAGAATCCGTACGGACTCAGACATTTGTGCGAAACTTTTAGGACGCTTTGTTGAGGTCCCACCCCTTCCCATTCCGAACAGGGTCGTTAAGCTCAGCATCGCCGATGGTACTGCACTGCGTTGTGGGAGAGTAGGTAGCCGCCACTTTCGAGAGCTCGAGGAGAAATCCCCGGGCTCTCTTGTTTTTGTGTCGGCTACGCTACTCATCTGTCTTCCTTTCCATAAGGCCGCGTGCATTCTGCCCGCCTGTTTGTACCCGCCCGCCGTCCCCCGGAGTGTTCTCCCGATGAAACGGGAGAAACGGCCTCCGCCTAAGAGGGCGAATTCCGTTCCTCCACCCGTTGCGCCGCGCCTGAAACGAGCGCCTTATAAAAAAGGGGGGAAAGATTTTTTTTATTTATAATTACCATCGGTCGGGTGTCGCGAGTGTAGCGTTTTCTTTGTCAATTACGCCCGCATCTGATGCGGGCATACAGCAAAGGGAGCAAATGAAGCTCCCTTCCACAATTAACTGTTATTAGCGGCGCTAATTCTTTTTCACGCCCTGATACTCTTCCACGGTCTTCGTGGTAATCGTGGTCGTGGTCTTCGTGCTGTCGCCTACCTGCGTGTAGGTTGCGCTCGTGGTTAGCGTGCGCCATGCCTTGCAACTGGTCATGCCGACCGCGATGCTACAGATCAGCAGCGATAGTAAGATAAACTTTCTCATTTTGTTTGGCTTTTTGGTTAATAAAATCAATGATTTGTTGCTTGCCGAATGCACTTACTAGCACGCATCCAGTCGAGTGTTCCGGCTTCGTGCCGGTGTGAATGCGAATGCCGCTTCGTCCACGCACTCCGCACACCAGCGGCAGTACCTTCTTAAACTTAGGCGACATCGTATTCTTCAGTTCGTACGTCCCTTCGGGGATGATGTAATCGCTGTTTTCAAGCGTCGCGCAAACGATTTTGTCTGCGTCCATCGGTATCGTGGCGGTGCCATGCACAGCCTTGTTATTCCGGCTCGTTCTGATTAGGGGGATGATTGCCATGTTTACTCTTCCATTTGTACGTGTAATCGATTCCGAATAGCGCACCGGCGAATGTTGCCACCTCGCCGAAGCCTACTAACAGGCTCTCGTGAATCTTGTTCTGCGGAGCGATAAACGCCCCGCAGAACAAGAGCACTAATCCGCCGATAGAAAGCACAGCCGCAGTGATTAACTGGATGTTAGCTTTCATATGCTACCTCCTTTCGTTAAGGACGCGGATGCTGAGCGTCATACTCCAGACCGCAGATGTGCCAGTAGTATGCCCTCATGGTCTTTATGCCGCGCGGATTGTTGCGCTGAGCAATAAAGTCCATTTGGTCTTGAGTAATCTTACTCAGGTCTTTGCGACGGTTATCCACCATCTCTGCGATTGCTTGGAATCGCGAACGAGCCCAAACAGCATTCGTGCTGCTCGACTTCGTAAAGTTCGACTCGTCGCGCAGATAGATTCGGTTACACGAATCGCTCGTGGTGGCAGCCCTACGGTGCGTCGCAAGCAACATTCGACCATGTTTGTGCGGGGCTTTCTTGCCGCACTTGCACAATGCGCCGGATACATAGTCAATACCGGCTTGCCATGCTACTTTTGCCATAGTTTCAGTTTAGGTTTAATGGTTTAAAAATAAATTGGGGTCCCCAAACAATTTTAATTTTTGGGGAGAGCGGAGCACATCCGAGTATTTACTACTAAAACGGGGTTTTGGTACATATACAAGGATAGTGCCCGCGAAGAGAAGTGGCTTACGCCAACTTCTCATACTCTTTCGCGAACATGTACCCTTGCAGCGAAGAATACTTCTTCTGGTTCGCAAATGCCTCCGCATACGCGGTTTTCTGCTCTGCCGTGAGAGCCTTCACAGCCGCACGGGCTTGACGGAATTTCTCCTGACGAGCCAACTCCTCAGCGCTGAACGCTTTGGTACGCGGGTTACAGATTTTGCCGGTGTACAGGGTCTTACCCTTCTTTGCGAAATACACATCGCTGTGCTCGCAAATCTTACCACTGTAAGACTTCACCATCTCAATCGGTTCATACTTTGCCATAATGATTAAGGTTTTAGGTTATTAATAAATGTATGTTAATTACTCCGGATTTAATCCGGTTTTCTATCATTTTAAGTTCATTTCAACTTCGGTGTAACTCATAGTCAATTGGGGTCCCCAGAAATTTTAATTTATGGGGAAAGCGTAGCGCAATACGTAGCACTCTACAAAAACTGTGTTTTTAGTCGTGCGAGTATTAGCGTAAGCGCAGCAGAGGTTACGCTGACCTTGCGCTGCTCTTACCCACCTATTCCGCAATATAAACAGCCACAGACGGTGCTGTCCGTTTATGGCCGTTTACGTAGTAAAATTTTGCAAAACTATTCGTCAAAATCCTCATTTAGCGGTACGATGATCGGGGTGAATTCTTCTCCGAAATCGCCGGGATGATAGTTCACATCCGGATAGCCTGGCAGTTTCGGCTCCGGCTCGCAAACCTCTATCCGTATTTCTTCGCGGCATTCCTGTACCACTTTCAGATACTCGGTCACGGCGACCTCCAACCTCGCGCTTTCCCATTGCCAACCGCAATGCCGTCCCTGAATACAAATCCCTCGTACCGTTACTGTCACTCTGTAAATGAGTTCCAGCGGCAAGTGCTCATTTAGCACAAACACTTCGCCTAACAAACGGTTCCCTGTCTCATGGTTTATCTCCCACACTTCGCAATGTGCGCCCGATATAAACTCACGGGTCTTTATAAGTTTTAGTAACATTTCTTTAGTCCTTTCTTTTTTTAGGGTCCCCGTTGTAACTCGCAGAGTTGCAGTGGGGAAAGCGTAGATCAAAACGTAGGCGTAATCGAGCGGCTGTGCTGCGAGTCACGCGCAGTTTTAGATCAAGCTATGTCAATAACATAATGATTTGCAATTAGTTTTACGGCTTTAGCAGGTAGGGTGCGCTGTCTCTTTTTGAGGTGAAATGGTCTCAGTTGCTTTCGCATGTAAGGCTCCGCTAACCATCTTCTCAACGTCCTTTCACTCACCCCCGCTGCCTTTGCCAATTCCGATTTACTTACTTTTCTCATTCAGTTAAAAGCCTTTTTGTCTTCCATCTCAAAAGCTTCCGTATCGAGTTTGCTATAAACCCCGTAGTGTTCGCCGTACTTGGCTATAAACAACTTCGTGTCGTTCGGCAAACCCACGTTCGACCCGTTGTAATTGAACGGCCTCGGATTGCAATGGGAGATGGCGAAATAAGGATTTTCTTCTATTTCAATCCGCTGTTCCCTTTGCCAGACGAACGTCGCATAAATCTGCCGTTGTTACTTCAAGGGCAACCCTTTCCACAACCTCTCACACGCCTCCCGCCTGTTCAGGAATTGTTCCGCCGGAGCCAAAAACTCCCAGATTATTTCAAAAGACGTTTTCATCTCTCTAAACTTTAAACCTTAAACTTTAAACTTTCAACTCTACCCCTATCCCCTACAACGTGTGTAGAGGAAGGGGGGAGTTTTCTTTATAATTCTTTTTGCTTACTTTTTCTTATCGGCTTTCTTTTTAAGCACCTTGAACGTATAACTGATGCTATCCGGCACACGCTTCGGGTGTTGCAACCGCCACGATTTGAGCAGACCCTTCATCTCGCTTGTCAGCGCCGAAACACTCGCCTTCAAGCCCTTCTGCTCCTCAGCTTTCGCACGCCATTGAGCCGCGATAGCATCGTTGTACCGTTCCTTCTTCTCAGCGAAGTCGAAGGTCTCATCTACCTGCAACTGGTAGAACTTACCTTTGTGCTCAAACTCGCTACCGACAACCCCTTGCTCGGCCATCAGTTTCTGCGCCAACTCCACCGCGTCCGGCTTGATCTCTGCCATCCGCTCTTTGCAAGCGTCGATGAGTTCCGACAGTGCCCGAGTCTCCTCGATAGCATCTACATGGTTCAATACTGCGTCATTTGCGTTAATAAACGCCTGTGTGAATTCATATGTACTCATAATTCTTTCTTTGTTTTGTGCGAGATTTGATCTCGCTGATTATTAGCTTTGTTAATTGTTAGGGATATTATCCCGTTTTCTTTGTCAATTAGTCCGACATCTGATGTCGGTTTAGCACTCCATGTGATGCGTCATCTCATATTCCATCCGCTTTGCCGGATCTTCGAACTCGTACTTGCTGAAAATCGTCAGCAGCTCTTCACGTCCCATCTTGCGTGGGTCACGTCCGATACTCCGCAGCACGCGCAGCAGCCTCGCTCGTTTGACATTCTCGGCAACGGTCACCCATTGCAGGTTTTCCACGCGACAATCAAGGATATTGCCATTGATGTGATCCAGAACATAATCCGGTCCGGGTTTGGGACCAAGCCAAGCTTTGGCGACAAGCAGGTGACAATAGGGGTTGCCTACGAATGCACACAATCGCGGGTAATTGGAATGGACGTTCGGCTTATACCGAAAGTTCTTGGTCACAAAGGGCTTAATCTGGTTCAGCCCTCGACGGGAGTGCGTGAAGAACAGACCTTGAATGGAGCAATAGAGTTTCACTCTGCCTTGGCGCGGTACTACTCCTTCACATAACTGGAGACCCATCTGCTGAATCTTCTGTTGGATCTCCTCCGGCGCAAGCCGTGGATAATTTCTTTTTTTCTTCTTAGCCACAAGGGCACGATTTACTACGTTTTTCATTTGCATTGCTTTCCGGAGGGATGTCGGTTCTCTCACCTCGAGAGCTTGCCGTTTCCGAAAAAGCGCTGCAAAAGTACTGGTTCTATAACGGTGTGCAGATGTGCGGTAATGTGCGGCACACGGACACAAAAAAAGCACTCCGTCGGAGTGCTTGAAAAATAAGGGCTAAACGATATTTTTAGAAAAATGCTTGTGCGTCAATGTGCGCCGTTAAAAATACTCGCACACGTCATAGAAAGTGTCTTTGTCCTTGTCTGCTTTTAGCATTTTGGCAAGGACGTTGGCTATCGGTTTAGGTTCGGTCGCCAACTCTATCCCACAGTCATCAGATAGAAATCGCAGCAACGCAGTGGCACTTACCGGCTGACCGATATGGCGCAAACTCTGCCACTTGGCGCAGAAACAAACTGCCATCCTGTTCAGCGGATTATCGCGTGCGCTATCCAACTGCCGATTACCCAGATTATGGTCGGCAATATATCGTTTCACACGTTGCTTTTCCTCTTCTGTACGCTGGATATCCTCATCACCGTACGCATTGCAGAATAGTTTCTTAACCCGCTCATTCCCTAACTCGCTAACTCTTTCACTCGTTAATTCGTTCATTCGCTCATTCGTTAACCGTTCATCTGCCGGCACGGCATAAATCTGACAATTATGATTGTCGTGGATGTCATTGTTCAGTTCGGCGATGTAGGTCTTGCAATTGATGGTGGTACCACCTGTTGATTGTTGGTCTTTCATTTTAAGTTGTTTTTTTAATGTTGATACTTCGTAGGTTAATTGCGCATTGGCTTGCTCTAGTTGCTCTATCTGAATGAGCGCATCGGGCTTGGGTGGCGGAACACCGTAGGAATCAGCGGTAAGGATGATGTCCTGGCGATATGCAGCAGAAGAGAGATTGTAATACAACTCGTTCCCTTCACCTATTATCAGTCCACGCAAGTCGTGCGCCAGTTGATAAACGGGTTCCGGCAGCCCTTCGATGCAGGAGAGCGTGACGCAGGTGGTGGCAAAGGTGCAGACGACAGCTGGTTGAGAGTTGCCAAGCCTATTGCGCACCCAGCCGGAGTAGTATTCAACCCCATTGAGGTTCCACGGGTCTTGCAAGATCTGCTCACAGAGGTTGTCAGCCAGCACAATGCTGTCGAGGAGTTCAAAGTTGATACCTCCGTACTCCTCACACATATCCATGCAAATCCGATAGCACAAACCACAAACAGGGTTACGCTCAAAGAGCGCAACCTGCCGACGCGAGAGCGTAGCATATTGGTTGTGTTCACCATTCATAGATATGTGCGCGTTTCACTACATCATTGTTCTTTTCCCTTACTGTTTTTTTGTACCTTGATAGGCATGACTCCAATTTCGGCTGCAAAGATACTGCTTCTTACTGCCAAAACTCGTCAGTGACAATGGAAAAATAAAAAAAAGTGCGACGAAATCGCACTTTTCTCTTTCTTCGTCTATTTTCCCGGCATTTAATGCCGGTTTATATAGCGTTTATGCACCGCTCATTCATGTGCGGCTTCCCTTATACATACAATTTGCTCAACGCCTTTGCTTCGTCTGCAAACTTTTCCCGTAACGACTGCGGCGCCAATATCTCCAACTCGCTTCCGTACGTCCGTAACTGCTGTATGAAATCCAACGTCGGCGCAATGTACCACTCAAACACGCACGGCTCCACCTCTTCTTGACTGTGGTGCAAAGGCAGTGACCGCATATATTTCGCCGACAACGGTTGCACACGCGCACGGATGAACTCCGGCTTGTATTGTGGCCCGCAGAACACACCATAGAAATTGGCAAAATATGCTTGCGCATCAAAGTTCTTCGGACGTTTGAAATGTCGATCCAGCAACTCTGGATGATGCACGCGGTCAAGGGCATACATCTTCGGTTCTTTGGATGCCGGTTTGCCGGTATCGACCAGTTCTTCCACATACCCTAACATATACCAACGCTGCTTGAACACTTTTAGACACAGCGGCGCAAAGAAGAAGATATGCGGCGCTTCGGTGCTGTCAAAACGCAGGTGCGTCACATGCAGCATTCGGCTGTCACGGATGGCATCCACGATGGTTGTCAGGTACTCCGTACCGGCAGGAATAGGCTCGTATAGGATACAATCGCGCAACTCACGGCTGGCATCCAGCGACTGACTCATCGCGAACTGGCTCAGCAACCATTGTTTGGTCTGACTGTTGCTGTCGCTATCTTCGATGTAATAGACGCTCCCGTTGGCACGGTCGCATTTTATCTCGATGTCGAACAGCGACAGGATGTCGTTCTTGCACCGAAAGAACGTCCGTTCCGGGAACCGGCTCTCATGGTTCTCGTTATAAGACGAACTGACCCATTTGCGGTCGATGTCCTCTTTGGTTATCTTCCCCGCACTGCGGATTGTATCCACCAGCCAAATGTATTTGTTGTATTGTAATACGGACATAGGTTATACCTCTTGTTGAGTGGTTATTTCCATTTTGTAAACGACCATCTTCTCGCTTCGTTTCAAACATCCGAGTATTCCTCGGTAGTTGATTTTAGCGGCAGTGTGTCGGAATTTCCGACATACTGAATTTTGATCTAATTCTCCGCTTTCAAATATATTCCGCAGATGTTCAGTAATAGAGGAACGCCCTTTGTCAAAAAGCGTAGCTATCGCTTCTTGCGTCGCCCAAATCATTTCATCTTGATAATAAACCTGCACGCCTTGTGCCTTGTCTTCTGCTTGGAAGATCAAGAACTCCGCTGTTGAGTTGCGTATTTGTAATTGTTGTGCCATATGTTATTATTGTTTTTTCAGAATTATTTGCTCTCCGGCAGTATTAAAAGATCCCTTCAAATAAGTTAATCGTTTCAATGGGGGGCTGTTCTTCCCATGCAATAGACTCAGAAAAGAGATCAAGATATTGCTTGATGTTTTCTTTTGATAATCGTTCGTATAAGGATGGACTTAATCCCCATGTCTCAATTTGGGTTAATATACCGGTTAGTAAATAACCCAATTGGCTTTTTTCTGCGTTCTCCCATCTCTTAATATATTCCGGCATATTGGGATTTACATGTTCTCTATGATAACCCATTACAATTCTTGTGCTATTCTCTAATGGAATAGCCAGAAAAATGAATATAGGTACTTTTTCTTCCTGAAGAATTTCACTCCCGGAAAATAAGTTTGTTACGGAAGCGGTGTATATCCCTTTGAGAGGGATTTCTAAAGTACTGAACACATAGTTTTCTGTCGTTCCATTTATATCCTTCTTTAGTTCTTCAGCAAAATAAGATAAATCTTCTATGCCTTTTCGGAATCCAAGATTGCTGCTCTCAAAAAGCGAAAAGAATGAGTCTGATAACAAAGATTGTAGTGTCTTGGATGCAAGTATTCGCTTATTGAACTCGGTTGCTATTTCTTTCTTGCGGATTTCACCGCATATAGTACGATAGCCATATAAGGCAAGATGCTTGTAATTGGTATAGTCAACTTGCTTCTGCTCAATTTCGCTAAATAATGTGGTGTCGTGATGGTTGCAAAAAATAGGTAAAGAAATAGCCTGATGAACGCCTACTGTTTTGAACCTTGCAGTAGTAAGATTTCCGGAAAGAAGTTCGTACGGAGACCTATTCATTAATTCCACCAATTTCCCGTTTTCTGCCACATAGTTGAGAATACCATGCACCATAAGCAAATGACTATTAATGGCAGTTTCTTGGCAACCATCAATAATACAAGGACATGACATCTTGAATACATGTTCATGTATTTGACCGAAGATGTTTTGTATTTGTCTTTGCTTATTCTGCTTAGCCATGGTTATTGTATCTCAATTAGTGCCTTTTTTACATTCTGCTGGCTGTTCACTCCTCGCCGTTACCCCGGCGAGCCTTGTCCATCTCCCTGCTGTCCACTTCTCGCCGCTATACCGGCGAGCCCTGTCTTTCTGGCGAGCTTTCTGCCTCTCCCTCCGCTATCTCCTCCGCGATGGCGTTCATCGCGAGGAACCGATACCGCTGGCTTTTGTGAGGTATGTCTCCCGCCTTGCTCGTTACCTTTGCTTTTATATCTGCCCGCTCCAGTATCTCTTTGCTTGGCTCTACCAGCAGCAGTTTTCCCGCCGCACAAGCCTCGAAATATACCCCTTTCGGCTTGAAATAGCGGTAGTGCGGGCTATCTGGCTCCGGGAAACCTTCGGTCAGTAGGATGACGAGCGGATAACCGGCCTCGCGTAACGCTTGGCAAATCTGCTTCTCGCCTTCCGATATTGCGCCGCTGATAAACACCGTCCCGTTAGCCGCTTTCACCAAACACTCCTCGCGCTTGGCATCTATCTCCTCTTGACTTGGTTTTCGTGAGCACTTGAGCGCCTCTCTTATCGGATAATCCGCGAGAAATATGTTCCCCAAAGCCACGCACGGCGTCCGTCCCAGCCGGATGTCCTGTTGGATGCGGAATAGGTCTGGGTTAGCGCGTTTGAGTGCCGCTCGTCGCGGGTTCTCTTGTATGTATCGCGCCATGTGGTTGAGTTGTCCTCGTCCGCTCAGCGTCCGGGTATGATACTCTGCCGCAAATAAAGTTTCTCCTATCTTCCCCTCTATTGGCTGTCCACCCCTCGCGGTTATCCCCGCGAGCTCTTGCCCCTCTCCTTGCTGTTCACTCCTCGCCGTTACCCCGGCGAGCATCGCTTCTCCTTGATGTCCACCCCTCGGCGTTACACCGCCGAGCTCTTGCTCCTTCCACGCCAGCATCGAGCATTGCCGCTTGAACCATCGCACGTATTGCCCGAGGTGCTTGGGTAGCCGCTCGTGAATACGTAGCAGGGTGTGTATATGGTCGGGCATGATCACGTAGCGATATATCTCTATGCTGTTTGCTCCTTTGTAGGTGGGTATGCGCTCTATCTCTTCTGCTACGCTTTGCCCCAGCGAGGTGAGGACTATCTGCTCTCCGACCAATGTCCCCAACAAAGGTTGCCGTTTGGTTGTCACCAGCGTCAACAGGTGGATGGCTGGATCTTGAAAATCCACCCATTTAGGACGATACAGATGCTCTTGCTCTTTCTCGCATCGCCATCCTTCTGCTGTCATCTTTCCCTTTGCCATGTTTCTTCTTTTATATACTCCTTGCTGTCTCCTCCTCGGCGCTTTCCCGCCGAGCATTGTCTCTCTCTTGCTGTTCACTTCTCGCCGCTATCCCGGCGAGCATTAGGAATCATAGCCAAAGTATATTCATAAGGAATTTTCTCTTGCTCAAGGCGAAAGTTATTTTCCTTTAGGTACAAGAACATTTCATTTTCTTCGGGTGTAAGGCACAATCCTTTTTCTATGTTAGCGGGTGTGCCTTTATCACCTTCGAAGAACTCATCAAACGTAGGGCGATCCATCAGGAAACTCTTTACCTGTCCGAAATGACTTCGTAGTAGTGATAGTATCTGGAATCCTTGCGCATCCAAATCTCCCCAGTAGAAAATATCTTTATCTTTCAACCACTCTACATCGCATATTGTTTCCACTCCAAACCCATGTCCCCAGATTACAATGCTCTTTTCAACCATCGGGAAAGATAGCATATTGATTTTATTTTCTACCACATAAACTTTTTGTACCGGGATAGCCAATTGTTTGAACTGACTTATTGGGATACTTATATCCTCAACATCTGAGAAAGACAGATGGCTTATCGAGTTGTCTAATATGCGAAAGCGTACAATTGGCTCATCGTATTTGAGATGAAAGCGAGACTCGAAATGTTTTTCGTCTTGATCCACATAATCTGCAATCAAGATGTCTAGCAGTTCCTTAATGATACCCTTGTTATTCTCAATGAACTTGGTATGTACCTTTATAGGTAGTTCGCGGATGTAAAGATTCGGTTGAGGAGTTCTTTTGAAATACGCGCACACCATCAAGAGACTATCCCAATCATTCTCAATTACCTTTCTTGGATATTTATAGATCCAATCGTTCAGTTCCGGGAACGACTCTATAATACGCGCAATATCTTCCTTGAATTTTGCCGTTGCTTTCTCTTTACCAATGAATCTCAAATAGTCGCTTTCTGATTGAAATACAATAGAAGATGGAAGATCTTGCACACCATGTAGTTTGGTCTTAACGGTAGAATACTCTATAGAATAACCAAAGCCTTTTTTCTCTTTTGAATGATTTATCAGTTCGGTTAATTCTGCCTCAAACTTTACTGTATTATCATCGGGTCGTTTATTACCTGCAACGATAATTGGGTTAAAGGAAATCCCTTCAACTATAGATTGCAAATATGCGATATACTTATTCTCGGCTTTCTGCTTTATTTCACTGGGCGTTATCATTGGCTTGGTATTTGTCGCGTTCTTCCTTGAATTGCTCAATTCTCATATCTAACAAAACAGATTCGTTTCCTCGTCTTTCTACATAGTGAACGAATGATATATCGTTTTCTACAATATGAATATTATCACTTGGTGTTACGACGAGTAATTGCAAATGTAATTGTTTGCATAGAGAAATTAAGTAACGTGCTTTGTCTTCATCTTGGGCTTTAAATGCTTCATCAATCGCTATAAAACGGAAAGAATTAGCTTGTAAACCATCGGTGGCCAATCCAAATTGATACGCTATAGCAGACCCTAAGATAGTGTACGTCAATTGCGCTTTTTCTCCGCCGGACAATTGTCCCATTCCCTCATAGGTAGTGCGTTTTTGAGCAGTCTCTCTATAAAACTCATCTGCTTTGTATGAGTACCATTGTCGCACATCAGTTACATGTTTGCGCCATTGCTCGTTTCCTAAGCGCCTAATTAGTGGTTCTATCTTTGTCTCAAAGTGTCTGCGTTTCCCATCTATTGAACCACTCATCTCATGAATGTTAGGTACGGCTTCCTCTAATTGTTGTCTAAACTCGCTTATTTCTTTTGAGATACGCCGCGTATATACGAGTTGGATATACGTTGGTGGAGCCGTAGCGAAATCTATCTCTTTAAGAGACTTGTTAAGCATTTGAATAGTTTCCCGTATAGAATCATCCCAATTCTTAAAGAACCAGCGGAACTCCGTTATCTTATTCATAAGAGTCTCTTGTAAGAACTCATTGAATCTCTTTTCGCAACTAACCAAGTCTTCGTCAACTAAGCGCTGATAGAATTGCTGATAAGCTCCTATTAGATGTAATGAATCGGGTAAAGCATGCACATCGGAATTCCAGTCGCTATATTTGGCATAGATTTCCGGAGAAGGATACTTAAAGGCTCTTATCAAATCCGACACCTCTTTTTCAACGCGGTTCTTTGTTTTCGTTACGTCCGATTCTTCATTGCGAATACGTGCTTGGTAGTCCCTTTGTGTACTTGCTATGGTTTCAAAAGTCACATCCAGTAAGTCTGTATTTTCTTGCTCAAATTCAGAAGTGTCTTTATCTCCATAAGGAAGAATAAATTCCGCATTAGTATCATGAACTGCTTGGACAGCCGCCTTCTTTTCTTCTGTTTGTCCGATACTCTTAGCATTCGCTGTGATAGTCTCGTTTTCAAGAATCCTTAAGTCTTTTTGGACTTTATCTAATTGTGCGGATAAGGTTTTAACTTTATCATTGGATTTTTCTAAAGTCTCCTTTTGTTCGGTTTTTACTTGAATATCCTTAGCAACAGCTTCCCAATTTATCTCCTCATAGCTTTGGAATAACTTGAGAATATCATCAAAATTCTCTTGACGTTTATTGATGCTTTTAATTTTATCGTTTATCGCGATAACTGCATTTGCGTTTTGCGTTTGTTCTGTATGCAGTTTAAGCACAAGCGCCTTAATGGCGGCTATTTTTTCCTTATTATCCCAACCAAGTACATAGTTAGCACGATCATTGACATGTTTGCGATCATCTTTTTCGTGCTTGTTATGAACGGACTTTATTAAGCCTTCAATGGTTACCGCTTTTTCTTTATACTGATAGAACTCTTCTAACGTTGCGACACAAGTATAATTGTATTGTTCAGATATGACATCTTCAACCCATTCCTGGTATGGGCTTTCCATATTGAATTCAATTTTGCTAAGTAAGCAATTGTCAGGAAGAGTTTGGTAACCATTCAGTATTGATGTCCTTTCCGGTTTTTGGAACACTATGCGTCCATTCAGATTGTGCGAATTCACAAAGTCACAGACATCCCGATAGTATTTATCAGGAACAATTAGGCGCAATGCAAAGTTATGTAAGATTTTCTCAATAGAGTTTTCCCATTTGCGTTCATCGTCTTTTACGCGAATAAGTTCTCCGACAAACGGAATTTCTTTCGCAGTCGCTCCAACAGCCTCCAATATCATCTCGCGGATTTCAGCCTCTTTCCCTGAGATGTTGTTGTCATTCTTTTTTAACTGGTTAAGGATCTCCATATTGTCTTTAATATCCTTATCCAATTGTTCGCCTTTATTTTCGGCTTGACGCAACTCCTCATTAGCCGCTTTTATATCATCAGCACATTTCTGTTTCTCTTTAGCAGCTTTCTCACGATTCGTTTCGAATGCTTTTTCGGTCCGATTTGTTTCTAATCCAACTTTTCTAACACAGTCGTCGTATTTGCCACGTTGACATATGCGAGTCTGTTTAGTCACTTCTAACCGACTGATGGTCTCTGCTAATTCTTTAATCTGCCGGCCTACTTCGTCATTGTCTATCGCTTGTGATAGTCTGGTCTCCTCTTGTCTTAGAGTATTTTTCTTTTCTATTAAGTCTTTGTGTTGTTGGTTAAGTTTTGCTAATAGCTTATCCAATTCCTCAAGTCTGGCATCTGCAAGTTCAATATTTTTCACTGCAAACCAATACACCGCCATTTCTCGATTTCTTTGGATATTGGCAAGTGTTTGCTGGAGTTGTTCTAGTTGAATAGCTTTCTCATTAATGGGTCCCAACTGGGCAATCTGTTCCTTTACCTTTTCAATCTGCGTTTTTGCATTGATGAGAGTGGAAAAACTATCATTGAGACGAACGTACTCTTCTTCAGCATCGCGTTGCTCGAGCATATTATTGCGGATGAAGTCATCAAGATCATTCAATACTTTTACACCTACGACTTGATTAAATAGCGTCAACGCCTTTTCACTTCGCAATCCTAATGTGCTAATGATACGATCTCTATAGTCTCGTATTACATCATAGAATTCTATTCGTTTCTTTTGCACCCCTGCGTTATATTTCTTTTCTAATGTGCGTCTCCATTCACCTTTGCTCCCATCAAAGTTTTGGAAATCTTCGTTTATGGTAAGTGGCGCAGTTGAGAAACCATATACGCATTTAAGTTCACCACTGACAAACCATCTTACTTGAAATAAAGTAACTATTTTGTCGTGGTTGTTTTTGAATGATGCTAAGATGATAGAGTACGTGTTTTTATCACGAAGCCGCTGCATCGTAATAGAGCTTTCTCCATCTGACTGAATATTGCCATAGTTGCCTAATACGTACGTTTCTTCGGTTCTATCACCCTTCTTTTCATTACCAGAAGATTGATTATAGAATCTGTCTTTTTTGAAGGGAACAAGCAAAGTCAATAATGCATCAATCAAGGTACTCTTTCCTGATGCATTTGCTCCTGTTAGCAAGGAATTATTTCCTTCCGGAGCAATCCGATATACGGTACCATTAAAAGTACCCCAATTGTATATCTCCAAATAATCCAATCGATAACCCGAAATGCCCGGATTAGTCGTAAATAAATCATATTGCTCCTGCATATTCCTCTAATTTTTGTTTGAACAAATCCAAATCATCGAGTGTTACTTTCTCCTTGATGATACGATGAATGCGATATCGGGTATCATTGCCATTACTTCTCACCTCTTCCAAGAACCCCAACTTTTCCACATTACGAATGTGAGTATCCAATTCTTTTTCCAATTTCACTTTGTTGTATTTTTCCGGAAGAAAAAGCCGAACTTCGTCCTTTATCTCGTTCGCGCTAACAAATCGTTCTGTTGAATGTGTGTCCGTCGGGTTATTGTCAAAATCTTCTAACATTTGCCGTAACACGATGAGGATGATGGATACCTCGTAGCTTAGTTGGCGACGTTGTACCAAACTCAAAGTCGTATCATCTTCCATTACAATTTGCTTCACGTACGCAAAGCCCTCTTCTTCTTTCAATACAAGTTCCAAGCCTATAACAGAAAGATACTTTTGAATATCACCACGGAATGCAAGAATGTTATTCCATTCCGGAGAATTATTTTCTACGGTTTTCTTCAACAAAAGGACAATCGCTTTTGAATATGGTTGTACTTCATTCATCGTGATATGATTATTTCAGGAATTACTATTCGTTTATTTTGTTCAGCATCAAATACAATAGGTTGATGTTTTTCGGGATTCACGGAAGTATTGGAGAAATTACCTAACACACCAAAATACGCAAATAATTCCGGGAGACCTTGCTGAAGCGGATGTTGTTGGATAATATCCGCCATAGTCGCTTGACCTTTTTCTGATAATATGTGTCGGATGTTTTTCTCAAGAGCCTTTCGGTCTATGGCAATATTACCAAACACTTTACCAATTTCATTTAATTCTTCGATGGAAACTGCATTGATTTTTGGACGTTGAGTATATTCCGTCGTTTCATTAAGTTCAAATGTAAGCTTTCTTTCGAATGGAATACTTATTTCAAGTCCATCATCTACTGTCAACGATATATCAGGCTTCTTTCCCGTCTTTGCAATCTCGATTAACTTGTTCTTGATTTCTTGTATAATTTGCTTTGTTAAATCAGCTCTAGACTCATCATTTTCTCGGATGATGTGACTTAATTTCTTAGCCATCTTATCATTGCTTTGATAAACCTTTTTCCCAGAAGCGTACAAGTTGGACACCATGTTTAGGAGGAACGGATCATTATTCTCAATGCCTCGTTCTTCCAGCGTCTTAAATAGTTCTGCTATCAGTTCGTCTAATTCTGACTGCATCTCACGCGCCATGAGGAATTCCCAGAAAGCATAGAAACTCTTTCCTTGGGAACTAGACTTTAATTCATCTAAGGCATCAAAGGTTGATTGCAATATACCGCCTTTACTAAGATTTGGATCTATTTGCTTTTGATATATCTCCGTGATGATGGCTTTAAAGTTATCATCAACATCCTTAAAATCAGAGAGGAGTTCCTTTGCTCGCTTGTTAATTTCCAAGAAACGTGGTACTATCTGATATTCATCGAACACTTCTACATCGTCCCCCATCTGCAATCGTTGAATCTTTTGTTCTATTTCCAGCTTTTTCTTCTCCAGCATTTGGATTCTCTGTTCCTTATCCTCGTTCGTGTTTTCTACTAATTCTTTCAGTTGGGATATAATAGATTTGAATTTGGATTCTGTACCGATATATTCTTCTCGCTTTAAGCTAGAAAGCCAATCAATAACTTTGCATGTATGGCTTGATAGTTGATACAAAATTTCTCCATCTTCACTTGTGTAGTTTGTCAAGTAGCCATTATCTGTCCATTTCCTGATATATTTTTCGGCTTTTTCATCACAAGTATCAAACTCCGAAATATTATCACCTTCTTCAGGATCTATGTATTTATCGTTCAAGTATTCAGCAAGCCGATTATATAGATTCTCTTGAGATATAGTGGTTGTCTCATCCAATACGCTTGTGAGAAACTCCAAAATCAGTTCGCAACTATGCGCACGCAAAAGAGCAACACTTGGTGAATTGCTTAAGGCTTCTAATATTTTTGTATTATCCGTCATTCCTTTGTGCGATATAGGCAATATTAATATTTCTGCTTGTTGGGAATGACGCCACGGACACCGCCTTTGGGGTTTTCGACGTCGCCTTTGTAGCGAGGGATGAGGTGCATGTGGCAGTGGAAGACCGATTGGCCTGCGGCTGCGTTGACATTGATGCCGATGTTATAGCCATCCGGATGGAATTCTTCCTCTACCTTCTGTTTGACGAACGTAAGCATATTATTCATCGCCTCGCGTTCTTGGTTCGTCAAGTCAAAATAAGATGACACGTGACGCCTTGGGATGATTAGCGCGTGTCCGGGAGAAACAGGATAACCATCATAAAACGCTACGCACAAATCAGTCTCACAGATGATGCCTACGCGACGCGACAAATCGCAGAAGGGACACGTTCTTTGCTCGCCACGAGGGAGTTTGTTGAAATGAACGTATTGATATAGTTCGTACGTTTGATTATGCACCAAACTCTTGAACGGCAGAACTACGTTGCACTGGTAGGTATATTGTTTGTGGATGGCATGCAAGCGGAAGCCTTCTTCTTTCAAATCGCGTCTTACCGCATAATAAGCCACTCCGTTTGGTTTGAGCAGATTGCTCACCATCATCATTACATCCGCTTGCGCGTAGGGTTCGAGCACATTAAGCACGTAGACGCAGATGATGGTATCGAACTTGCCTTGCGGAAACTCAGGACGATAGTAATAGTCGTAGCCCTCAATATCATAGCCTTGACGCTTTAGTTCATCGGTGTCGTAGCCGAAGCCACAACCAAAATCAAGGATTCTGCCTTTGAGCAGATTATGTTGCAGCAGGTATCGCGTTGGCACAGAGATGTCTGTGCGTTGGAGCGCTGTTAGATATGGATGATTGATAATTTCAGGGTTGTTCATAGCGTCAATAATTCCAAGGTTCAAAGCCCATGTTCAGGGCGATTTGGTGCATCGGGGCATATGTACGACGGAAGCACTCCAGCAAATCGCCTTTGTTCATTGCTGCAAACTCCGGCAGCGTGCAACCCAGCGAGAGGTAGTCTTCCATTATCTTGCCACGGAAATCATGGCGTAAGCACGTCTGCACGGCTTGCTGTTGCATTGTAGCCAAACGAGGCAGATATTTGTCCAAGTTGGGGAGTTTGTCGCTCTTGGACGAATTGATGCTTCCGTTTGCAGGGAGCAAGTTCCATATCAAATCGTGCGAAACGAAACTCCACGGGATGAAGTGGTCCAAGTCATAGCCGCCTTTGTGAAGCGGAACATCGGTGTAGATACAATGCACGTCCAAGCCGTGTTGTATCACAAAGTCCCAGTACTCGTGTTGCTTGCTGAGCGAACCACGGTTGTCGTCCTTGAGCAATTTGTTCGGGATGTTGGGGACGTTGGGATTGCGGACTTGGAGGAACAAAGCGAGGTTCCAATACGCAAAGTCACGAAGGATGGTATAGTTGGCTTGGAAATACTCAAACCAATCTTTGTTTAACTCAATCCACATCGTGGCTTGTTCCTTATATAGCGCATAGGGACATCCGTTTTCGAACGTTTGTGAGCGCGTGACGGTGAGTCTGTCATCGCTGGTATCTATCCACGGACGTAGGAAACGGTATGGCACATTTTGCGGCAGGAAGCGGAGAACTGAGCGAACATGACGATTCTCTTTGTTTCGGTGCAACCAATTGCGCAAGTCATCTTGCTTAATGTTCACTGGAAGTTGGTACACATCCTTCAGTTCCAAACAGGCATCGTAGAGCGAATCTGATTTACCGAACGAAAGATGGAAGAAGCAAGCTGGATACCACGCACGGACGACCACGACCATCTCAACCATGACATCCCAGATCTCAAAGTGCGTCTTTCCTTGATAGATAAACAAATCAAGCAAACTGGCGAACCAGTAATACTTGTAGGTTGCAACCGTATTTTCAAAAATACGGCTCATTCTTGCTGTGGACAATATTTCTGATTGTGGTATTTTCATGGGCAGATATTGTTATTGTCCTTTTTTGAGCCACAAAGACTTGCAATAAAAGGATTCATGTCCTGAAAAACTATATCTCATATATTTCTTTAATTGCTTTGTTAACCTCTTTCTGTGTTGGCTTTGCACACGAAGAGTGCGCAAAGGTACAAAAAAATTTTGACATATGCAAATTTATTTTATAATTTGCATTGATTTAATGGCTTTTACAGACTTGCGAACATACTTATCAGAAACCATCCTGCCAAAATGACCTCTAAAAGGCTAACCAGTAAGCCAATTATTGCTCCAAATATATCATCCATAACATTTCCAATTTAAAGGTTTTTGCACCGCCGACTCTCACGAGCCGACGGCTGCTTAATTCATTCAATCTACTAACACTTTCATGTTATGACAAACACAAAAACTTGCAAAAACGCAAACGCAAGTATATCTATAATGACAAAAATTGTCACTCGTTAATAATCTTCAATATACAACTCCATATCATGCACATCGTCCACATCTTCATCAAACCCAAGCAGGTAGTTGTCATTCGGCGAGTGCTTCCGCTTCTCTGCCCAATAATCACTTTCTTCTTCCGAATCATCACTATAGGAAGAACTATACGACGAACTGGAAGAATAATTGTTTGAATATGTTTCCTTGCGTGCAGGAGTGACGGCTGGTGCAACCGGCGATGGCTCTTCTACTACCAAAACTGCCAACCTATCCGTATCTATTTCTTCTTCAACAGGAACAACCGTCTCAACCTGTTCCTTTTTTGCCTCGTCCTCGGTCGCAGGCTTCGGACCCGAACAAGCGACCAATATAATCAATCCCAACGCCCCCGCAAAGAACATTGCCATCGCAATAGTTGATAATAAAACTTTTTTCATATTCATTCATATTTAATAGTTAAACACACAGCAGCGCAGCGGCTACAAAAAACATTCCAACGATACCAATCGTATCCATCACTAAACTCAAAACATTCTTTTCCATTGTTGTATTATTTTTCCGGCTAAAAATCGTTGTCTTCGTAAATATCGAAGCCGGACATGCCATCATCGCTTGGATCTCGCAGTCCCCGGAACGTCCTTCCGATGAAACGGAAGGAGTGGCCTCCGCCGAGAAAGGCATCCTTATCTCAAAAATCATTTTCTTCATAACTATCGAAGCCGTACATACCATCGTGGTCGTCTTGTTCACCACATTGCCAGTCGTCCGCATCGTTCCAGTTCCCTGAGTGGCGGGGTTGCTCATCTGAGCCAAAAAGGAAATCAAAAAGTGCCATAGTTGTTAAAATTTTGCAGTTAAACAATGTGGTTGTTTTCAAATTCGCTGCAAAATTACTATATTAAACTGCCAAAACATGTCAGTGAAATCAAAAAAATGCAAAAAAAATGCATATTTCTTCATTTTTCCCTCGTAGCACATTATAAAAAGAAATCTTTCCCCCATTAATAAGGTGTTCGCTTCGCTCACGGCTTTGTCTTTGCTCCGCAAAATTTCTTTATAGGATGGGGTCGGCTTATCGCTTGCATCGCCGGACATGCTATACAAAGAAAGAATCCCCAAGACGAATCTCAGAGGTTCTCAAAGTGGCGGCTACCTCCTCTCCCACAATATTCCGCAGTGCAGTACCATCGGCGATGCTGTCTCTCGCTGCTGCCCTCGCCCCTCTCCGCTCCGCTGTCTCCCGCCTCTGCCCGCTCCGCTGCTCTCCGTCTCTCGCGCCCTCCGCGCGCCGCAGGCGCGCACACCGCCACCCGCCCCTCTGATGCATTTTTCTCAACCCAACGACCACCCCTCACTCATGACTACATGAAATCTATGGTCTCTCTCTTTAATACGGTGTTCGGGGTTCCCCTCACGGCTTGTATAAATTTTGCTTCGCTGTATTGTTTCACCTGATCCTTTTTTATACAACCACCTAACCCCTAACCCTCTAACTCTTTTATTCCCATCTCCTATATATTATAATAAGGTATATACGCGCGCCCCCTCGCGCGTGTACGCATAAGGCAAACGATTTTTAGTGTTTACGTCCCGTTGTGTCGCCGAAAAAAACAATACGGCTACACAATAAATTTGCCTATGTCAGATTTTTTTACTACCTTTGCACTCGTAAACGCACAGCAATGATAAATGAAGATCGAGGAAGCGATAACATATGCCATTATGTCGGATGGTCATGGGAAGACAACCGACCAGATAGCCGACGCAATCAACCGCAACGGTTGGCATATCCGCAAGGATGGCAAGCCTGTTACAAGTGCCCAAGTCTATGCGGTAATTTGCCGCTATCCCTCAATCTTTACTAAAGAAGCCGGACGGATTTGTGTAATGGTATGAATGTAGAACAAGTCAGAGAATTTGCATTGGGTATCAATCCCCAAGTAACGGAAGAACTGTTCGCGGAGAACTGGATCTCTTGGAGAATATTCGGCAAATGGTTTTTGCTTATGCAACTCGATGCACCCGAACCACGCGTAGCGGTTAAACTGCTACCCGAAATGAGTGCAGAACTGCGCATCCGGTATGATGGTATTCGTCCTGCCTACCATATGAACAAAACGCATTGGAACGATCTCTATCTGAACGAACTTCCCGACACCCTTGTTCAAGAACTAATCACCTCATCTTATCAGCTCATAACCTCTAAACTTCCCAAGACGCGACAAGCTCTACTATAACCTCGTGCGCCCAATGGTCGCTCGAAAAAGAGAGAGACTTTTTTGAGAGAGACCATATCTTTTATGTCCCATGAGTGAGTGGCGCCGTACCCCTCTCGCACTGCATCAGAGGCGCGGGAGAGAGAGCGGAGCGGGCAGAGGCGGGAGAGAGCAGAGCGGAGAGGGCAGCAGCGAGAGACAGCATCGCCGATGGTACTGCACTGCGTTGTGGGAGAGTAGGTAGCCGCCACTTTCAGAAGCTCGATATCGTATGATACCGGGCTTCTTTGTTTTTGTGGCGATGCTATACTCTCCTTCTCATCGGGGCCCCCGCAAGTTATTGTATCCCGAATATAATAACTCCCAAAAGTTAAATGCATAACTTTTGGGAGTTATTACAGATGCGGGCTTTTTTTATTCCATAGTGTCTTCCATCGAGTCCCCAACGATCTTGCGGTAGAGTTCTTTGGGGTCGGTGGCTTTGCGGATGATCTCGTGCAGATCCTCGATCTTTACGCGGTCCTGAGTCATCGTATCGCGGTAGCGAACGGTCACGCAGCCGTCCTTCTCCGTGTCGTGATCCACGGTGATACAGAACGGTGTACCCACTGCGTCCTGACGGCGGTAACGTTTACCGATGGAGTCTTTCTCATCGTAAGCCACCTTGAAATCGAACTTCAACTCGTTCATGATCTCGCGTGCTTTCTCGGGCAGACCGTCTTTCTTCACGAGCGGCATGATACATGCCTTCACTGGTGCCAGGACAGCCGGCAAATGCAGTACAACACGGGTGTCACCGCCTTCCAACGCTTGCTCCTCGTAGCTTGAACACATGACGCTCAGGAACATACGATCCACACCGATGGAGGTCTCAATAACGTACGGCGTATAACTCTGATTGAGTTCCGGATCGAAGTACTCGATCTTCTTGCCGCTGTACTTGGCGTGCTGGCTGAGATCAAAATTCGTACGGCTGTGGATACCCTCTACCTCCTTGAATCCAAACGGCATGAGGAACTCGATATCCGTAGCAGCATTGGCATAGTGCGCCAGTTTGTCATGGTCGTGGAAACGGTATTTCTCGTCGCCCAGACCGAGTGCCTTGTGCCATTTGAGGCGGAACTGTTTCCAGTGCTCGAACCATTTGAGTTCCGTACCCGGGCGAACGAAGAACTGCATCTCCATCTGCTCGAACTCTCGCATGCGGAAGACGAACTGACGGGCTACGATCTCGTTACGGAAGGCCTTACCGATCTGCGCGATACCGAACGGCACCTTCATACGGCCGGTCTTCTGCACGTTCAGGAAGTTGACGAAGATACCCTGCGCCGTCTCCGGACGGAGGTAGATCTTCATCGCGCCGTCTGCCGTCGAACCCATCTCCGTCTGGAACATGAGGTTGAACTGGCGCACGTCGGTCCAGTTACGGGTGCCGGAAATAGGGCAGACAATCTCTTCGTCGAGGATAATCTGTTTGAGTTCGGCAAGGTTGTTGTCGTTCATCGCCTTGGCATAACGCTCATGGAGTGCTTCGCGTTTGGCGATATGCTCTTTGACGCGCTCGTTGGTAGCCTTGAACATCTCCTCGTCGAAACTTTCGCCGAAACGCTTGCGGGCTTTCTCTACCTCTTTGGTGATCTTGTCGTCGTATTTGGCGATCTGGTCCTCGATCAGCACGTCTGCGCGGTAGCGCTTCTTCGAGTCGCGGTTGTCGATCAGCGGATCGTTGAACGCATCGACGTGACCGGACGCTTTCCAGGTCGTCGGGTGCATGAAGATTGCCGCATCGATGCCGACGATATTCTCATGCAGCAGCGTCATCGAATCCCACCAGTAACGCTTGATGTTGTTCTTTAACTCCACGCCGTTCTGACCGTAGTCATATACAGCGCCCAGACCATCGTAGATCTCGCTGGAAGGGAAGACGAAGCCGTACTCCTTGCAGTGCGCTACGATTTTCTTAAATGTTTCTTCTTGTGTTTGTGCCATATAATATATCTTTAATCTAAAATATTCAATTATCCATCATCTTCTTCACTTTGCTCATAAAGACGTGCAATGCGGGCATGTGGTCGCCGTATTTGCCGAAGTCCCATGTTATATTCGCGCTCTCTCCCAGACACCGGCGTAAGTGCGCGCCGTTCATATAACTTACCAGGCGGTCGTCCTTCGATTGAAACACATACAGCGGAGCTTTCGGCTTCCATTTCGGGCAGATGATGTCCGCCTCCCCGCCATCGAGGTCATAATGTACGAGGCTCGAACGCAGCATGCCTTCGTAGAAACGCTTGGTCTCCGGCTGTGTCTTATCCATACCTGCCGGGGTCATCCAATGAGTCAGCTTATGGTTCGGCATCAGAAAGTAAAGTTCAATGATACTTTTCTTCTTCGGTGCTATATACTTGTCGTAGGCGCGTATCATGGCGGGAGTGAAGAAGTCTTCGCTCTTCAGGTTCAACCCGTATGACGCACTTGTCCCCAGCACCAGGAGCGGTATCTCCGGCGGCACGCTGGCGGTATTGAGTCTCACTGCCTCGTCGTAGAGAGACGCCACGTCGCATGGTGAGCCGCCTGCAAAACATTTCCGTACATGAATGCTCTCAGTGTATTCCTCCTCGATCAGCTTGAGTGTCCAGAGCGCTGTTGCTCCGCCTTGGGAGTAACCGACGATGAAGATACTGTCTGTCGGTATGCCCAGCGCCATGCTGTCTAAGATCTGCCGGCAATAAAGCATCATATCCACTGTGTTCCGGGCGGTCAGCTCACCGTGCAGATAAGGATGCATGCGGTTGCCGGTAACACCGTAACCGATATAGTCGGGCATAACGAGTACGTAGTCTTTGATGAAATACTTGGCTTCGCCTGTAACTTTGTGGGAAGGCGCTTCTTCGGCATCGCTGATGGTCCAATGCGGCAGCAGAATAATACCTTTGGGCTTTCTGTCCTGCGGCACGCATAACTTGCCGGAAAGGGTCAAGGTGTCTCCATACTGGTCATGAGAAGGGTAGAGCACAACGCGCTCCAAGACACTCTTTTTGGCTGAACCCATCGTCCAACAAACGAGAAGAAGCCCTATGAAAAATATCCGTTTCACTTTTGCGGTGCAAAAGTACTACTTTTTTTTGATATATGCAAGAAAAATAGCTTTTTTTGTATATTTATCGTAGGCGGGCTAACATTTTGATGCCATAGACAGGCCAGTACGGCACTTTTTCGATACCCGTTCGTACACGCGGGATGTCAAGCAGCAGGAAAGCAAAGGTCATAAACCCGGACACCCAGATGATCTGGCCGAAGATCTGCTTGAGCGTCACGGACATGACGGAATTGCTCAAAGTCGAAAGTCGAAAGTAGAAAGTAGAAAGACCGCCCTGCGGGCTCAAAGATGTCAACGTCAAATAATCGTCGTAACGCGCCATATTATCCGCCATGAAATGCTTGAAAAGGGTGGTGTAAAGCCCGTAACCAGATGCACCGGCGAGGTACATATGGATGACATTAAAGATGAAAAGCGCCATAAAGAAATGCTGCAAATCATGCACGGACTCGTGCAATGACCACATGAGCGATACCGCCAAAATAGCGTACGCGCAACCGCGGAACGCCAAGCCGAGGCGGTATTGCTCAATCGGCACATTGACATCCAGATAGAAGTACATCCACATCGAATAGACCAGGATGCAGCCGAAGCCGATGGCAAAGAGTTTCCACACTTTCCAACGGGCATGCCCAAGCCAGTATAGCGTGATCAGCACGCCCACATACACACCCGGCAACGACCAGAGACAAAGCGCACCTTTGGTATGTTCCTCCAACCCCCGCACTTCGGTCCAATAAATTTCCTCTAATGTGTGCTCGGCACCCAAAAGCAGCTCTGCAACGGCGGTTACAAACAATATCGCCAGCACGTTTTTGTACTTGAAGATTTCCAGCGAGATATAAGGCTGTTCAACCGTTTTGAGGCGGTACATAATGAAAGCTAAGAGCAGTAAGCTAAGCGCCAAGAGCCAACGGAGTGTGGGCGAGAAGAACCACATGAGACGGTCGCCATAGACGAGAATATAACTGATCATGAGCATCAGCAGGCTGATGAGCAGACCCGTGGAGATGTCGATGCCTTTGAGCGGCATCCGTTGCGGCATCGGACACCACGGTTGGCATAACAGCAGTTGGACAAGTACCACAAAAGCCATCGTCCCGATGGTCAGCACGTGCATCATCTGCCAACTCAGATGGAAAGCGACCACCGCTGCCAGCCACGCGCTGCCGGTGATAGCGGTCAGCAGGATAATATGCAGAATCGGGAAGAAGATACCGAAATCGCGTTCGGGCGTCATCCAGAGCTGGATGTTCGACATGCACTCAAACGTGCCTTGTATCTTCGCCACACCCGCCAAAAAACAAACGGGCAGCAGTACAGCCATGTTGGTTGTCCGCATCGTAATAAAATTGCATACCGCAATCACAACCGCCGAGGTAATGAGTAGCTGTTGGTTGGTGAAGCGGAACTTCGTCCGAAACAACATCGGGAACCACACCGCCATGCCAGCCAAACCGGCATAAAGGAGCATCAGCAAATCTTCCAACTGCAAAGCCGTCGTCCCGCGTACCGCTTCCATCGCGCCGAGATAAACCCCACACGAAAATTGTATGCAGATCACCTGCAAAATATATATCCACGGCTGGATGCGCTTGGGCACCCACTCGCGGAACATAGGCATAGAAAAAGGCATCGCCTTTTGATTTTCCATTTGAGACTTGAAATTTAATATTTCACTTCACATTCCACACTATAACCGGCTTTGAGTTTTTGCAAGTCTTCTGCGCTATTCTCGTCCAAGGCGATGCGGACGGTGAGGCGTTGCTCCACTTTGACGAAGTTGCCCGTGGCATTGTCGATGGGGATGAGCGAGTATGCGCTACCGGTGGCATCGGCGAGGCTGAGGACGCGGCCTTTGTATTCGATATCTGGCACAGCGTCCACATGGATAGAGACCTCGGAACCTTCGTGGATATGCGGCAGTTGGGTCTCGCGGTAGTTGGCTTCGACCCAGAGGCTATTCTCATCCACGATGCTGACAAGCGTCTGACCGGGGTTGACGAGTTCGCCTACATGTACATCTTTGGAACCGACATAACCTGTATGCGTAGCGATAATATAACAATATGAGAGATTGAGTTTTGCCAACTCAACGGCTGCCTGCGCCAACTGAACAGCAGCCTCGGTTGCAGAGAGATGGTAGTTTTGCTCCTCCACCACATTACTCTGCATCGCACGCGTTTGTTTCATCTGTACATAACGGGCTTTCGCGGAGAGATAGGAGGTGTGAATTTGGTCGTATTGCTGCCGCGTGACGGCATCTTGTGCCAGAAGTCGCTCATAACGGGCATCTTCGCGCTGCAGGTTCTCCATATTCACCCGCGCTTCTTCAATAGAGGCTTCCGTCACGCTGATGCTGCTGGTGGTTGTGCGGATAGAGGAACCTGTAGCTTTGGATTGTTGCTCCACGCGCGCCAGATCGCTCTCAGCTTGCGCCAAGCGCAGTTTGAACTCGGCATCCTCAATAATTACGAGTGTATCGCCGGCGTTTACATGCTGGTAGGGTTTAAAACGGATCTCGCGGATAAATCCCTGCACGCGGGTGTTCTGCGGAGTGATAGATCGTTTTACGCGCGCATTATCAGTGTATTCGACATGTCCGAAATGGGTAAATTGCAGGACGACATATGTCACGCCTGCCAAAAGAAGCAGTATAATGACTGCATTGTAGCAATAGGTTGCTATTTTTGATTTGTTCATAATGTATGGGTGGTATATTGAAGTTGATAAAATTGGTAAAGCAGTCCGATACGGGCATTGACAAGCGCCATTTCGGATTGCAGTTTCATACTCGAAGCATCTAGCAAATCGGTTAGAAGCGCCAGGTCATTGTTGTAACGCTTTTCCACCAGGTCGTAATTCTCATTGGCTAATTGTACTTGCTTTTGCTGGGTCTCCACTTCCGTGAAGGCGGTCAGGAAATGGACATAAGCGGCATGCACGCCATTCGTCACTCCTTCGCGCGCCAATTCCGTACGTTCTTGCGCGGCGGCGTGTTCGCTCTTGGCTTTGCGAATAGCCCGATAGTTGTGCCACAAACTACCTAAATCGTACTGCAGACCGAGGCCTACGAACCACACATTGACATTCGAGTTCACGGGAATAAGATCATTGACAAACGGTCCGAATAACTCATCTTTCGCTATGGCGGCGATGGTTGGTATCGAGCCGGCGCGCGTCAGTTTGACCTGTTGGGCAGAGAGTTCTTCCGCTGCCTGTGCCTGCTGAATGCCCAAATGACTACCCGCTGCACGTGATTGCCACAGTTGCTCAGAGGCGGCTTGTTCCAACTGACTCAAAGCCGCATTGACGGAGAGTGTATCCGGCACGATGGTCTGCGTAGAAGGGCGATGGAGTGCAGTGACTAACTGGTGATGGATGATGGATTGCGCATCGACAAGCCGCACTTTGGTTAACTCCAACTGCTTGAGTTGCAGTTCATACCGCGTCAAGTCATTGCGCAGAACAACGCCGGCCGCTTCGCGTGCCCGCATCTGATCCAACACGCGCTGCGTCAGTTCCAGATGGCGGTCGATCACTTCCTGTTGGTTTTGTAACTTGACCAGATCCAGATAGTAGCCCGCGAGCATGAATCGCACCTCCTGACGGCTTTTCGCTACGTCTAATTCTGCGATTCGTTCACCGATTTCAGCCATCTTAACACCCGCTATTAACGCTCCTCCGGCATAAATAACCTGCGATGCCTCAAACGAGAAGGTGTTGCCCCAATGCGGCGTAGGTTGCAGACCATTGTCGATGTATTGCGGAGCTTATCCGGCGTACTGCACTTCCGTCTGGCCGGAGGTGCTGAAGTCTCTGCCCATGAGAACGACATCGCCCATGTAAGAGCCGCTGATATTTACTTGCAGATGGGGCGCGAGGGCGTTCCTTGCCTGCCGGACTCCCTCGCTGGCGGCACGTAAAGCAGCCTCCGAGACACGGATCTGCCGGTTCTCCTCATCCGCCAGACGGAAGATCGTAGCCAGATCAAAAATCACGCTGTCTGTCTCCTGCGACTCTTCAGCCGATAGAAAAAGAAAAGGATTGATGAGCATAAGAAACATCAACCCAACATGAATAAATTTTTGTTCCATATTAGAGTTCATTTACCTATAAACACAACAAATCCGCGTCTCCGCGGGGAATATTATAGGGATGAACCCAAGCCTTTACCAAGGCCAAATCGACTGCAAAGGTACAACTTTTTTTTGATATATGCAAATAAATTCGCATTATTGGCACGCATTTTGTACTATATCGGCAAAAAAACGAATGCGTATGAGACAGATTTTTTCTCTTTTGATGGCTATGACGCTGTGCGTAGGCACGGTGAGTGCGTGTATGAAGAAGGTTAGCGGGTTAGCGGTTAGAGGGGATCAGCCGCTGACGGTGATCGTGATGGACACGACCCAGGCGCTGCTGGCGAACGCCGAAGTGAAGGTGCAGAAAGATGTCTATACCACCTCTTTCGACGGACGCGTAGTACTCAAACCAGAGCAAGTGACGTCCTCTACTTTCCTCGTCTCCTGCGAGGGTTATAAGCCTGCGCACGCCATCCTCAAGGACGAGCCGGTGCTGATCGTTCGGCTGCTGCCGGACCCGAAGAAACAACCGAGGAACAACGAGAAGGAGACCACCGGACCGATGTACGTCACCAGTGCACGCAGGGGGGATGTCTTTTACTCCAAAGCAGCTACCCCGTCGGCGGATGTAGCGATGTTATCCGTGGCGGAGAGCGAAGATGTACCCGTGCGGGAGAGCGCGGTGGCCATGCCCGGAGGAAAAAATAATGTTTCTGCCGGCCTGCTGACCGCCGGTGAAGTGAACGACTTTACGAAATGGTATTTCTGGCCGAGAGTGATTGACGACTCGCACAAGCAGCATATCTCCGCCTGGCAGATCGCACCGAGGCACCGTTATACCGCCCAGGTGGTCAACAATGCCGGTTACCCCATCGCCTCAAAAGCCGTAAGTCTCTTGGATAACGCCGGCAACACCCTCTTCCAGGCCGTGACGGATAATACCGGCAAGGCGGAGCTATGGTACCAGCTCCTCGGTAATAACCTCTGTGGCAAACATGCGGATTTCTATATTGCTGTCGATGACCAGAAACAGCTTGCCAAACAATGGTCGGATGGGCTGAACACCTTCGTCCTCGACGAACCCTGCCAAAATGACCAAATAGTAAATGACCAACTGGTAAATGACGTTGATGTCGTCTTTGTCTTTGATGCCACGGGTTCGATGGGAGATGAGTTACGGTACCTGCAGGCGGAGATGAAAGACGTCATCGCTCGTGCCAAGGAAGCTACCGGCGGTCTGCAGATCCGTACAGGGGCAGTGGTCTATCGCGATCATCAGGACGAGTACCTGACGCGTATCTCGCGCCTCACGGACGATATCAAGACGACGCAGGCTTTCATCGACAAGCAGCAGGCTAACGGTGGCGGCGATTATCCCGAAGCTGTACCCGAAGCGCTGATGGCGGCGATGAACAGCGCCGGATGGGATACCAACGCGCGTGCGCGTATCGCGTTCCTTATATTAGATGCGCCATGCCATCAGGACTCTGCGACGATCGCTCTCCTGCATGAGCAGGTCCTCAATGCCGCCGCACTCGGTGTACGTATCGTGCCGGTCGTTTGTAGCGGCATAGGCGAGAGTGGGGAGTTACTCGTTCGCTCCATCGCTTTGGCGACGAACGGCACCTCGTTCTTCCTCACCGACGACTCGGGTATCGGTCACTCCCATCTCAAACCCACCACCGACTCCCTCAAGGTCGAGCACCTCAACGACATGATGGTACGTACCATCGTCGAGTTCTCCGCGATGCCGGTATGCAATGATGAAATGATTGATGGTGACGCTTCGCTTAATGGTGAAATGGTAGATCCGCAGTTCCTTCCTAACCCGTTCAGCGCGGAGGAGATAGCCGCCGATCCGTCTATCCCGCACGGCGATGGAACCCATTACCTCATCGACGTGAGCGGCAAGCTCATCACTGTCTATGAGGGCGACATCGCTTCTCTCAAGGCACAACTCCGCTCCATGGGTCTGCCCGTAGGCATCTATTTCATCAAGACTTTCTACGATGGCACCTGGCATACAGAGAAGGTGTTAAACCGTTAAAAAAGTGGGCTTCGGCTCACTTTTTTTGATAAAAACGCATTTTTATTTGCATAATTCAAAAAAAAGCAGTACTTTTGTCGCAGATTTTGAAAATTAATCCGATTAAAAACAAAAATTTGCGTCAAAAGTATGGAAAACGTTCGCTTTGAAGCCGTTAAAATGGCAAGATCGCACACTCCGGTGGCAGCCACTAAGCCGGAAGGTCGAGTAAAAGATTACTTCGCTCGCGACGTCTTCACGCGGGAACGCATGAAGGAGTACATCGCCGAGGATGTCCTGGATCAGTTATTCGACGATGTCGATAATGGTCGTACGATCCACCGTGAGATAGCCGGCAGCGTAGCGATCGGTATCCGCAAATGGGCGATGGAGCACGGTGCTACACATTATACTCACTGGTTCCAGCCTCTGACAGGCGGTACGGCGGAGAAACACGATGCGTTCTTCACGCTGGACAAAGACGGTACGCTCATGGAGGAGTTCAGCGGTGACAGTCTGTACCAGCAGGAGCCGGACGCGTCTTCCTTCCCTTCGGGTGGTATCCGAAACACCTTCGAGGCACGTGGCTACTCGGCATGGGATCCTTCGAGCCCCGTCTTCCTCATCGGCGACACCCTTTGTATCCCGACGGTCTTCGTTGCTTATACGGGTGAGGCGCTGGACTATAAGACCCCGCTCATCCGCTCCACGGCTGCTCTCTGCCACGCGGCGCGTGACGTCGTCAGCGCCTATTTCGACAAGCAGGTGAAGCACGTGCATGCCAACTTGGGATGGGAGCAGGAGTATTTCCTCGTGGATGAGGCGCTCTATCATGCGCGGCCGGACTTGATGCTGACGGGCCGTACGCTGATGGGGCACGAGAGCGCGAAGAGTCAGCAGTTGGAGGACCACTATTTCGGTGCGATCCCCGAGCGCGTGTTAGCGTTCATGCGGGACTTGGAGTACGAAGCCCTCTGCGCGGGTATTCCTGTACGCACACGCCATAACGAGGTGGCACCGATGCAGTTTGAGATGGCGCCTATCTTCGAGAACGTCAACCTCTCCAACGATCATAACCTGCTCGTGATGAGCATCATGGACAGGGTGGCGCAGCGCCATCACTTCCGCGTGCTGCTCCACGAGAAGCCCTACGCCAAGGTCAACGGCAGCGGCAAGCACTGTAACTGGTCCATCCAGACCAACACCGGCGTCAACCTCTTGGCACCGGGTAAGAACCCCTATCAGAACCTCCAGTTCGTCACTTTCCTCGTGAACGTCCTGATGGCAGTAAAACGTCATAACGGCCTCTTGAAAGCCTCCATCGTCTCGGCGACCAACGAGCACCGTCTGGGCGCCAACGAAGCACCGCCGGCGATCATCTCCGTCTTCCTCGGCAAGCAGATCAGCGGCGTCCTCGACAAACTCGAGACGGCGTCTGCGGAAGAGGCGATTATCATCAACGCAAAGAAAGAGATGAAACTCGGTGTGGGAAATATCCCCGAGATCCTGCTGGACAACACCGACCGCAACCGTACCTCGCCGTTCGCCTTCACGGGTAACCGTTTTGAGTTTCGTGCGGTAGGTTCGTCGGCTAACTGCGGCGCGGCGATGCTCGCCCTCAATGCCGCAGTAGCAGAGCAGTTGATGATCTTCAAGGCCGAAGTGGATGCCCGTATCGAGAAAGGCGAAGCCAAAGAGCGCGTACTCTTCGACGTCATCAAGAGTTATATTGTCGAGTGCAAATCCATCCGTTTTGACGGTAACGGTTACAGCGACGAGTGGCGTAAAGAGGCGGCCAAACGCGGACTCGACTGCGAGACCTCCGTGCCTCTCGTCATCGACCGCTACCTCCTGCCGCAGACCATCGAGATGTTCGCCAAGACCGGCGTGCTGAGTAAGGCGGAGCTGACGAGCCGGTGCGAAGTCAAATGGGACACGTATGTCAAGAAACTGCAGATCGAGAGCCGCGTCATCGGTGACCTCGTCATCAACCACGTCCTGCCGGCTGCCAAACGCTACCAGACCATGCTCCTGAAGAACGTCATGACCGTCAAGCAGGTCTTCTCTCCGGACGAGACTGAGTCGCTCAATGAGATGGACTACTCTATCATCCGCCAGATCGAGTCGCACGCCGGTGCGATCCTCAAAGGTGTGGAGGCGATGACCGACGCGCGCCATAAAGCCAACCGGCAGCCCGACGAGCGGTCCAAAGCCATCGCCTATCACGATAACGTCCTGCCCCTCATGGCGGACATCCGCGAGCATGCCGATGCCCTGGAGATGATCGTCGATGACGAACTCTGGACTCTCCCAAAATATAGAGAATTGATGTTTATCCGTTAATAAATGGTACATTGTAAATGACTAAATCGTAAATGATTTTATGTGCGGAATAGTAGGATATATCGGTAAGCGAAACGCTTATCCTATACTGATTAAGGGTCTCCATCGTCTGGAGTACCGCGGGTACGACAGTGCCGGCGTAGCGCTCATCAACGAGCAAGGTCAACTCAATATCTACAAGGCCAAAGGCAAGGTCTCCGAACTCGAAGCCTTCGCTGCGGATAAAGACACCGGCGGTACGATTGGTATCGCGCATACGCGCTGGGCGACCCACGGCGAACCCAACACCGTGAACGCGCACCCCCATTACTCCGAGTCCGAGCGCCTGGCGATCATCCATAACGGCATCATCGAGAACTACGCCGTCCTCAAAGCCGGACTCATGGAGCAGGGTTATACCTTCCGCTCCGAGACCGATACCGAGGTGCTTGTGCAGCTCATCGAATATACGCAGCTCAACGAGCATGTCGATCTCAAGACCGCCGTTCAGTTAGCCCTGCAGCAGGTCATAGGTGCCTATGCCATCGCCGTCCTCGACAAGGACCATCCCGACACCCTCATCGCTGCCCGCAAGGGTTCGCCGCTCGTCGTCGGGATAGGAGAGGAGGAGTATTTCCTGGCCTCCGATGCTACCCCTATCGTCGAATATACGGATAAGGTTATCTATATCGAGGACGAAGAGGTAGTGTATATTTCTATGAATCCGAACTCCCCTCCTTTTAGGGAGGGGCAGGGGGTAGGCTCAATCGATATCACGACGATCAATAATGTACAAAAGACGCCGGAGATCAAGCGTCTGGAGCTCTCGCTGAGCCAACTCGAGAAAGGCGGTTACCCGCATTTCATGCTCAAGGAGATTTTCGAGCAGCCCCGAACGCTGACGGACTCCATGCGTGGTCGTGTGAACGTACGACAGGATAATATCGCGCTATCAGGTTTCATTGACAATAAAGAGCGGTTCCTGAATGCCAAACGCATCATTATTACCGCCTGCGGCACTTCCTGGCACGCCGGCTTGATCGCTATGTACGCGATCGAGGAGTTCGCGCAGATACCCGTCGAGGTAGAATACTCCTCGGAGTTCCGCTACCGCAAACCCGTCATCAACAAAGACGATGTCGTTATCGCTATCTCCCAGTCTGGCGAGACAGCCGATACACTCGCGGCAATCCAACTCGCCAAGTCCAAAGGCGCGTTCATTTTCTCCATCTGTAATGTCATCGGTGCGTCCATACCCCGTGTCTCCGACAGCGGTTGCTATACCCACGTCGGTCCGGAGATAGGCGTTGCGTCCACCAAGGCTTTCACCGCTCAGGTGACCGCGCTCACCATGCTCGCCCTTTGTATCGGTAAGGAGAAAGGGACGATTAGCGAAGAGCAGTACCTGCGAATCGTACGCGAATTGGGGCAGATACCCAATAAGATCTCACGCGTTTTAGAGCAAGAGAAACGCATCGCGGATTTCTCCAAGACCTTCACGTACGCCCAGAACTTCATCTACCTCGGTCGCGGCTATAACTACCCCGTGGCAATGGAGGGTGCCCTCAAACTGAAGGAGATCTCCTATATCCACGCGGAGGGCTACCCGGCAGCGGAGATGAAACACGGACCTATCGCCCTCATCTCACAGGAGATGCCGGTGGTCGTCGTCGCACCTCATTGCGGCACCTACGAAAAGGTCGTGTCGAATATCCAGGAGATCAAAGCCCGCAAGGGACGCGTCATCGCTATCGTCACCGAAGGGGATGAGGTGGTCTCGAAGATCGCCGATTATGTCATTGAGGTACCCGAGACCGAAGAGTGTCTCACACCGCTGCTGACGGTCATCCCCCTCCAGCTCCTCGCCTACCATATCGCCGTTGTCAAAGGCTGCGACGTCGATCAACCCCGTAACCTCGCCAAGTCGGTTACCGTGGAATAACCCCCGTAATCCCGTAATTACGTAATCCCGAAATAACGAATATGATTAAAATCGCAATTTTAGGCTACGGCAATATAGGCCGTGCCGCCGAAGAAGCCATCAAAGCCGCTCCGGATATGGAGTTAGCCGGCATCTATCATCACAACGACTGCATGGACTGCATCGACGCCGATGTAGTGTTGGTGGCGACCCCGACGCGTGAGGTGCAGAAGTTCGCTACCGTCCTCGCTGCGCGAGGGATTTGTACCGTGGATAGTTTTGATATCCATGGTCAGATATGGTCGCTTCGTTCGTCCCTCGACGCCGTCTGTCAGGCTAATCATACGGTCTCTATCCTCTCCGCAGGATGGGACCCCGGTACGGACTCGATGGTTCGAGCGCTACTCATGGCGATGGCGCCCAAGGGGCTGACCTACACCAATTTCGGTCCCGGTCGCTCGATGGGACACACGGTCGCCGCGAAAGCCGTCAAGGGTGTCAAGAACGCCCTCTCCATGACCATCCCTCTTGGTACCGGCATCCATCGTCGTATGGTCTATATCGAGCTGGAGGACGGCGCAAATTTCAAGACCGTCGAGGCGGCTATCCTTGCCGATGACTATTTTGCACATGACGAGACCCACGTCATTCTTGTGGACTCCGTCGATGCACTCAATAACGTCGCCCACGGCGTCAATCTCGTTCGATCGGGCGTCTCCGGAGAGACCCATAACCAGCGGTTTGAGTTTAACATGACCATCAATAACCCTGCCCTCACCGGCCAGGTCATGGTCTCTTGCGCACGCGCTGCCGTTCGGATGAGAGACCGTGGAGAGTTCGGCGCCAAGACGATGATCGAACTGCGACCTATTGATCTCCTGCCCGGTTCGACCGAGCAAAATATCAAAGCCCTGGTATGACGGACGAGAAACAACATATAGGTTCCCTCTTTGACCGCATCGCCCCGACTTACGACGGGCTCAATCACGGGCTGTCGCTCAATATCGACCGGCGTTGGCGGCGCAAGACCGTCGCCCTTATGCCGCCTGTGGAGCACGTCCTCGATGTAGCTATAGGCACGGCGGATCTGACGATCGCCATGCTCCGTGCCGGCAAAGCGCAGCGTGTCACCGGCATCGACCTCTCACGCGAGATGATGCGTATCGGCGAAGAGAAAATCATAAATCATAAATTTGAAATATCCAATGTAGATTTCCTCTACGCCAACGCCCAATCAATGCCGTTTGACGATGCCTCTTTTGACGGCGTCACCTGCGCCTTCGGATGCCGCAACTTCTCCGACCTCGATGCAGGTCTTCGCGAGATGTACCGCGTCCTGCGACCCGGCGGACAGATCACAATCCTGGAGTTCTCGTACCCTTCGAATACACTCATCCGCTGGGGCTACGATCTGTATTTCTCGCATGTCTTGCCTCTCGTCGGACGCCTCGTCAGTCATGACAAGACGGCTTATACCTACCTCAACAAGAGTGTCAAATCGTTCTGCTGGGGTGAGGACTTCCTGCGTCATCTGACCCAAGCGGGTTTTCAAGACGCCCGCTTCGAGACCCTCACCTTCGGCATTGCAACGATCTATATAGCCAAAAAATAGGAAGACCTAGGACTACCTAGGATTACCTATAAATACCTATAAATACCCCCAAACATTATGATCAAACACATTATCTTATGGAAACTGCGCTCGGAGATGAGTGCTTCCGAAAAACAAGAGGCTGCGAAAGCCATCAAATCCGGTCTGGAGTCCCTCCAAGGCCAAGTACCCGGACTCGTCGATATCCATGTCCAGATAGACGGACGCCTCGATAGCAGCAACGCTGATATCATGCTCGATTCGACGCTACTCTCCGAAGAGGCGCTCAAAGGCTACGCTGTTCACCCTGCCCATGTAGCGGTAGCGAATGGCGTTGTGCGACCGAACACGGAGTTACGAACCTGCCTCGATTACGAGATCTAAGTGATGAAAAGAATGATGCTTATGGCGATGCTCTCCGTAGCCTCGCTTTGTTCTTTCGCGCGGCCGCAGACCCGCGCCGTCGTCATCGATACCGTCTGTGACGCCTCCATAGAGCAGTTACTGCCCGTCATTCGGCGTTTCTGCTATCAGTTTCAGGCATGCCCGGACTCGCTCTTTGACTGGGCGTACCTCAACCTCAAGGAGCATGAAGAGGCGGATAAGAATAAGAATACCAAGGAGGGTAGGGCGGTTATCCAACTCGACTATAAGGACCGTACCTATGACCCGAAGACCAAGACCGGAGACGTCGCCATCGATATCTATGTTCTCGGCGTCAGGTGGTGGAAGGACCAGCACCTCGGTACCAAGTACTCCCTCACGCGGCCGGCGCATGCTCCTCACCCCCTTACTGCTCATCTCAAGGCTACGTATTCCGGCGCCATCCTCGAGGGCGGTGATTGGATCTTCGTCATGGCACCCGTTTCGCCGACGCAGACCCATCTCCATTATGAGTTCTCCCTCACCTTCGGACGCGTCCTATCTGCGTTTATCAGCGATAAGATATGGAGAAACGCCATCGAGTGGCGTTTCCAAATCATCTTAGAGAACCTCATCGAGTATGCCGAGACCGGCACCGTGGTTCAACGCAAACCTGTGTAGTTATTCAGAATCCGGCAGTGCTCGCAGGTGTTCCACTGATACGTGATTGTCAGACCCACTTGAAACCAACCGTCGTTCCAGTGGAGCTGCTTCTGACCGTAACGGTTGGTGTATGTCCCGAAACTGCCGCCTAATTCGACTTGATCGCTGTTCTGCGACGCAGCGAGAGGCCAGGCGTCAAGGTTCAGATAATGTGTATCTATCAGCCCCTCCTGGATCATGATCTCTGCGCTCATTACCCAACTCTCCGTCAACCGCCAGCTGTAGCCTAAACCTAACTGTACCATCGGCAACAATCCGAAGGTCTTGCCTTGGAGCAGCCGTCGCTCTGTCTGACTTCCCGAGATCTTCTTGTTGTAGTAGAATTCATAATTCCGGATGATACTCGCCGTGAACGCAACGCCGCCGTAGAGGTAGAACCCTGCGCGAACGAAAGGATAGTATTGCACTCCCACCGCAGGCTGAATCAGTATCGAACTGAACTTTCGGAAATCATCTCGGGGAGGATCCAGCGTCTTGAATTTCAACTCGTTGTTACCACGTAGCGTTCCGCCCATCAGCGCAAAACGTAGGTTGCAGTGGTTACCCGTCGGCAGGTTGTAGGCAAATAGCAGACTGCCGCCTAAACTCAGGTTGTCTAAGTTAAACCCGCCGTTGAACGCCACGCCCTCGTTATCCACGTCCCCGAAATAATACAACGCGTTGGCGTTGATATTCACGCCATGGGACACGAAGTAGTTCTTCACGGTGTATAGACCATACTCCGGACTTGGTCGGTCCGACCAGATCTTCTTACGCTCTCTCTGCTTGCCCGTCACCAACCCCGGTACCATCAGCCATGCGAGAACCAGAACGAGAATTATTTTCGTGCGTGTGTTCATGATTATCAAAAACCGTTGCAAAATTACAAAAAAAGTTTGATATACGCAAGCCTTTCCACAAAATTACACAAAATTTCAACATACCCTCACCGGCTACGATCTATTTATAGCATAAAAAAAGAGCCCATCAAGGCTCTTTTTTCAGTAGTGCTACCCGGACTCGAACCGGGGTTTACGGCGTGAGAGGCCGTTGTCCTAGGCCACTAGACGATAGCACCCGGAAGTGTCCCCGTCAATCGGGGAAACTGGCCTCCGCCGGAAGGGGCATTTAACGCTCCTCGGGCGAAATCGACGACAAAATTACTGCTTTTTTTTGACATACGCAAATATTTTTGAAAAAAAATGCATTTTTACCCTCATTTTTTTGCAAGATTGAGAAAAAAGTAGTAATTTTGTGCCGTAAAATGCAAATTATGACCCGAAATGGCAAAGAATAAATCTCAACTGAAATCCTCCAGCGGCTTCTGGATCTTATTGGTCGCCGCGGTGGTGTTGGAGGCTACCGCCTGTCTGCAGTATTTCTATAGTCGTGCCGCTATAGACCGTGAGGCGGTCGATCGCGCACGCGCTGAGTTACGCGCAGCGGAGTTGGAGATCAATGCCGCTACCATTGAGCTGGAAGCGGCGGCGAAGATGCTGACGAATATGGCGGAGCTGAGTCTGGATTACCCGGATGGGATATACACGTGTACCCGCACTCTCCTCGAGATCCTCGATGACGTGGAGTCCGCCGGCGTGGCGTTCATCCCCAACTACTATCCTTCCAAAGGTCGGTGGTACGAGGTATGCAGCAGTAGAGAAATAATAGGAGATAGCATGCGCATATATACGCGCCAGATAGGAAGTGCCACCCATGACTATTTTCAGTACGAGTGGTTCAATAACGGTCTGACGATTGACTCCGCCTGGTGGAGCGAGCCGTACCTCGACGACGCGGGCGCGCAGAAGATGGTGGTCAGCTGTTCGCACCCCGTGCGGGACAAAGCCGGAAACATCGTGGCGGTCGTTTGTATCGACCTCTCTATCAGCAAGCTCCATCGTGTGTCGGAATACCTGCAGGTCTATAAGGACAGCTATTTCTCCATCCGTTCCTCCACCGGCGTGGATATCGTTGCGCGGCCGGACACCATGCCCGGACGCAAATACCGCATCTTCGATGAGGAGATCGACTCCACGGGATGGCACCTGTCGATCATCATCCCCGAAGACGTGCTCTACGCTGATCTCAGACGCATCGGACTGATTGTGACAATCCTCATGCTCCTCGGCCTGGCGTTGTTGGTATTCATCATGGTCTTCGCCGGCAAGAATCTCCAGAACCTCATGGACGTCAGCACCCAGCGCGAGCGTATGCTCCGCGAGCTGGAGATCGCCAAAACCATCCAGAAAGCGATGCTGCCGAAGGTCTTCCCTCCTTTTGCGGACCGTCCGGATCTGAATATATACGGCATGGTACGTCCCGCCAAGGAGATAGGCGGCGATCTGTACGATTTCTACGTCCGTCACGACAAGCTCTTCTTCTGCGTGGGTGACGTCAGCGGCAAGGGTGTCCCTGCGTCGCTCGTGATGGCAACCATCCGTTCGCTCTTCCGTTCGATCACGGCGCATGTGGAGCAGGCGCATGAGGTCATCATCCAGATGAACGACACCCTCACCGAACAGAATGACCAGAACATGTTCGTCACCCTCTTTGTCGGTGTCCTGGATCTTCCTACCGGAGAACTCAGCTACTGCAACGCCGGTCATAACGCACCGCTGATCATCCGCGCCGAGCATGGCAAGGTACGCACGATGGACGTGCAGCCGAACCTGCCGGTCGGCATCTCCTTAGGCTATGCCTATGTGGAACAGAAGATGCACCTCACCTACGGCGACACCCTCTTCCTCTACACCGACGGCTTGACCGAAGCGGAGAATATACGCCATGAGCAGTTCGGCGAACAGCGTATGGAGAAAGCCTTGAACGCCGGTCTGGCGCTCCGTCCGAGGGAGATAGTCGATGCGATGGATGCTCAGGTGACCGCCTTCGTGGGAGACGCAGAGCAGTCCGACGACCTCACCCTCATGGCGGTTCGCTACCAGAAACCTGCCATCATCATGCGCAACGATATCCAACAGATACCGACCCTTGCAGAGTGGGTCGATGAGTTAGGCATCCCCATGGAACTCAATATGCCGGTCAACCTCGCTCTCGAGGAAGCTGTGAGCAATGTCATGCTTTACGCATACCCCGGACGAAACGACGGTAAGGTCTTTGTCGAGTTCGCCAAAGCCAAAGATGAACAGGGCGAGAAACTGATCTTCACCATCTCCGACAGCGGTATTCCTTTTGATCCTACCGCCAAACCCGAAGCGGACATCACTCTCTCTGCCGAGGAACGCGCTATCGGCGGGCTCGGTATTCATCTCGTACGCAAACTCATGGACGAGATCCGCTACGAGCGCCGGGATGGTAAGAACATCCTGACCCTCGTCAAGATCCTAACCCCCAAACAAGGCGTAGCCTAAACAAGCACCTCCGGTGCCAAACCCGTAAACAACAAATAACACTATATGGAAACAACTATTCAAAAATCCGGCAATCAAATCATTGCTTCTTTCTCCGGCCGTCTGGACACCGCGGCTGCTGTACCCGCTGCTGAGGCAGTCAAACCGCTTCTTGAGGCGGAGAACAGTGAGATCATCCTGGACTGCACTCACCTGGAGTATATCTCCTCGTCGGGCTTGCGTATCTTCCTCTCCGTTCGGAAGGAAGCTGCTGCGCACGGCTCCAAAGTGATCGTTCGTAACATCAACGCCGACATCCGTCAGGTGTTCATGATGACCGGTTTCATCAGCCTCTTTGAGATTCAGTGATGGACGCTCTCGATCTCCATTGCCAGATGATTCTGGAGGAGTACCGCGATGCGCTGCCTGAGTTGGAGAGCATGCGTGTGCAGGTACTCGATACGCTCCGCGAAGCGCTGGAGCGTAACGGTCTCGTCGTCACGGCTATAGAGACGCGTATCAAGACCGAAGAGTCCCTCGCCGGTAAACTCGCGCTCAAGGGTGCCAAATACGCCACCCTCAGTGACATCACCGACATCCTCGGAGCCCGCATCGTCACGTTCTATACCGACGACGTGGATCGTATAGCCTCCATCGCCGAGCAGCTCTTTGAGATCGACTGGAACAACTCCGTGGACAAACGGCGGCTCCATCAGCTCGACAGTTTTGGCTATAATTCGCTCCATTACATCTGCCGCATCCCCGGTCATGACCTGCGTTTTGAGTTACAACTCCGTACGACCCTTCAGCACGCCTGGGCGGCCATCAATCATGACACGGGTTACAAATCCGGCATCGAGATCCCCCGTGAATACATGCGCCGTATGAACCGTCTCGCAGGACTCTTGGAGATGGCGGACGATGAGTTCAGCCGCATCCGTTCGGAGATCACCGACTATCGCCGCCGCGTACAGTCCCTCGTGCAGAACGGTAAGCTCGACGACGTCCTCCTTGATGGCGATACTTTCCGTTCGTACCTGCAGGCGAAGCCCCTTGACCGGCTCAACAGACGTATCGCGGCCATCAATCAGGCGGAGATCCAGGACGCACCGCTCATCCGGTACCTGCGCGTCCTCAAAGCACTCCAGTGTAACACCCTCGGTGACGTCAGCCGGCTCATCCGGACCTACGAAGAGGACGCCTATCGTCTCGCGCGCCATCAACTCGGCAACACCGACATCGACATCGTCTCTTCAGCGATCGGTCTGCAGAACATCTGCATCGTCTGCATCCTCAAGACCGGAGGTGGCAAGATCGGTCTTGAGCGCCTTTTTGACGCCCTCAACGGCCATAACTCCCAGAATGCCGAGATAGCAGAAATGACCTATCAACAAGCGAAAAACATAGAATTGATATGACCCCAACATTAATCGATCTCGCCGAATATGAGCGAGTAGGTGAGGGCGCTAACGGCGCCAGTTATAACCACCGTCAGGACCCCAATATCATGCTCAAACTCTACTTCCGCAATTTTGAAGCGGCGGAACTCGAGCTCGAACTCGCACGCAAAGTGTACGAAATGGGTATCCCGACTCCCGAACCCGGTGACCTGGTAACCGACGGCAAGCAGGTAGGCATCCGTTTCCGCCGGCTGGTGGGTAAGAAGTCCTTCTCCCGCGCCTGCGGCGACAACCCCGAGAAGACGGAGTACTATGCCCGGCAGTTTGCCGAGATGTGCCTCGCGCTGCATAATACCCACGTGGACACCTCTCGTTTCGAAAACGTCAAGGACCGCCTCTACGCGATGCTCAAAGCCAACCCGGACTTCACCCCCGCTCAGAAACAGAAGATCCACGACTACATCGCCGCTGCGCCGGATGCCGACACCGCTATCCACGGAGACCTGCAGTTCGGTAACGGCATCTTCATCCCCTCCGGAGAGAAATACTTCATCGACCTGGGCGACTTCTGCTACGGCTTCCCGCTTTTCGATTTAGGCATGGTTTATCTCTGCTGCTGCCTCAACAACGAGGCATGGACGATGGAGGTGAACCACATGTCCAATGCCACCGCAAGGCGGTTCTGGGACGCGTTTGCAGACGCGTATTTCCACGCTCCCGACTGTCCCCTCATCCCCTATGGATTCAAGGATAAAGACGGCAAACCGCTCTTCGGACCCGGTGCCGACTTGCAGCAAGTGGAAGACCTCGTGAAGATCTACGCAGGACTCAAGACCCTCATCGTCGAGCGTGACACCCATTGCCCCATGCCGCAGTTCCGTGCCATGCTCGAAGGAACGATTTATTAACCCCGCTTGTACTACCCGTTTTTCACTTTTTAACCCCGTTTTTTCACTCGTTAAACCCGTTTTTCACTCTCGAATAAGTCCAATCGTTAGTTATTCGTTGGTTATATGTTGGATATTCGTTGGATATTCGTAGGTGATTCACGGTACCATAACGTACCCATACTATGGCGAACCAATACTTAGATACCGAACTTTTGGACCGTGCGATTATCTTTGCGGTCAAGGCGCATCATAACACCGAGCGCCGGGGAAAAGGTTTTCCTTATATCGTCCACCCCATGGAGGCGGTGGAGATCGTCTCGACCATCACGTCCGATCAGGAGCTGCTGGCAGCTGCGGCGCTGCACGATACCATCGAAGATACCGGCATCACCTACGACGAGCTCCGTGAGGCTTTCGGCGAGCGCGTGGCGAAGCTTGTGCACGAAGAGAGTGACCAACTGAACGGTGAACTCTTTACCGGTGGTGCCAACGAGTCAGAGACCTGGCACGCACGCAAACAGGCGGCTATCAACCGTCTCGCAGCGGCTTCGCATGACGCGAAGATAGTGGCGATGGGTGACAAACTCAGTAATATGCGGGCGATCTGGCGCGATTATCAGATCAAAGGCGACGAACTCTGGAATATCTTCCACGTCACGGACAAAGCTTCGCACGAGTGGCACTACCGCGGCCTCGCAGCGTCCCTCTCCGAGCTCTCCGACACCTTCGCCTACCGCGAATTCATTACTTTGATCAACGACGTCTTTGCCTATTAATCATTCCATCAATCCACCATTAAGGGCGTAGCCCGTCACCATTAATCAATTCATTAAATGACCGTCCTTTTCGATAACATAGTTAACGCCCGTGACCTTGGCGGCCTCATCGGCGCCGGTGGTAAGCCCATCAAGCCCCACCGTCTTCTCCGTACCGCCCATCTGCATGATGCCACGGACACCGATCTGCATCGTCTGCAGGAGGAGTACCACCTGGCGAAGATCTTCGATTTCCGCTCACTCGGCGAAGCCGATGCCCTTCCGGACCGTGAGGTTCCCGGTGCAACCCATCATCTCCTGCCGACCATCGACCTTAGTGCCGAGCGGCTGACGGAGCAACCCATCCCCCAAGAAGCTTTCCTCGATCTGGAGGCACATATCGTCAATTATTCTTTTTACCCCGAGGTGCAGAAGATGGCGGCAAATATGTACCCGTCGCTCATCCGAAGCGAGTACTCGCAGCTGCAGTATGCCGCTTTCCTCCGTCTTATTATCGAGACGCCCGAAGACGGCGGCATCCTCTGGCATTGTTTCCAGGGGAAAGACCGAACAGGCTGGGGAGCGGCTTTTCTCCTCTCGGCTTTAGGAGTCGATCGCAAAGCGATAATCGCAGATTTTGACCTCTCCAATACCGCTTACCGCGAACTCGTCGCTGTGCTTAATGCGCAGATCGAAGCCCGCGGAGGTGGTGACGCAGAGAAAGAGGTGATCCTTGCCTTTATGGGCGTCTCGACCCCTAATTTCATCCGTACATGGGATCTCATCGACCGCGAGTTCGGAGGCATGATCTCTTATCTCCAGAACCAACTCCTCCTCTCTTCCTACGACCTCCGCATCCTCCGCCACCGCTTCTTGCAGTAGTATTTTATCGTAATTTTCTTAATAATTAGCGCCATTTTCTTAATAAACGTACATATTTGGCACGATTTTTGTCGTTTCTTCAACAAAACTTGTATAACCCCTAAAACACAATTTAAATGAAAGACTTAAAAGGAACAAAGACCGAGAAAAACCTCATGGAGGCTTTTGCCGGTGAATCAATGGCACGTAACAAGTACACGTATTTCGCATCGAAGGCGAAGAAAGACGGTTTTGTGCAGATCAGTAAGATCTTTGAAGAGACCGCAGCCAACGAGAAAGAGCACGCGGAACTCTGGTATAAATACCTCAACGGCGGTAAGATCAGCGACACCGCTACCAACCTTGCAGATGCCGCTGCAGGCGAGAATGCCGAGTGGACCGACATGTACGCCCGCATGGCGAAAGAGGCGGAAGAAGAGGGCTTTACCGAGATTGCAGCTAAGTTTGCCATGGTCGGCGCCATCGAGAAACACCACGAGGAGCGTTACCGCAAACTGCTCAAGAACATCGAGGACAAGATTGTCTTCTCTCGCGACGGCGATTGCATCTGGCAATGCTCTAACTGCGGCCATATCGTAGTCGGCAAATCTGCTCCGGAGGAGTGCCCCGTCTGCCACCACGAGCAAGCCTACTTCCAGCTCCTCGCAGAGAATTATTAATCCATCATTTCATCATTTCATCAATCCATCATTATTATTATGTTATCCGCAATCATAAGCCTAATCGCGCTTCCATACGCGCCGAACGCGCTGGAACCCGTCATCAGTCGGGAAACGATTGAGTATCACTATGGTAAGCACCTGCAGACCTATGTCGATAACCTCAACAAACTCGTTGTCGGAACGGAGTTCGAGGCCATGCCATTGGAGGAGATTGTCGCCAAATCCCAAGGTGCCATCTTCAACAATGCCGGCCAGATCCTCAACCACAACCTGTACTTCACCCAGTTCAAACCCGTCACCCCTAACCCGTCACCCGTAACCCCTAACCAATTGCCTATTTTCAAGGCAATTGCCCGTGATTTCGGTTCGTTCGAGGCCTTCCAGACGGAGTTCGAGCAGAAGGGCACAACGCTCTTCGGATCAGGTTGGGTGTGGCTGGCAGCAGACAAAGACGGCAAACTCGTAATCACGCAGGAACCCAATGCCGGCAACCCCGTCACGAAGGGCCTCAAACCCCTCTTGACGATGGATGTCTGGGAGCACGCGTATTACATCGATTATCGTAACCGCCGTGCCGCCCATCTCCATTCCCTCTGGCAGATCATCAACTGGGACGAGATCAACCGCCGTTACACGGAATAATCCTCGTTTCGGGCTGCAATATCAGCCCAAAAATTGCACAAATCAAATAAATTTGCAACTTTTTCCCATATATATTTGCATATATGGGATTTTTTTTGTACCTTTGCCGCTTGAATTGTGATCAAACGCTTCGCGCTATGCGTACGCACTTGTACACCTACACAAAATACCAAACGAACATTGACATATTGTAACCAAAAAAGACGTAGCCCCGTCCGCATGGTTATTGGCTCCTGCGGCCTTGATCGTAATTGACCCTTAGTCTGCATATGAGCAAGACTCATAGACAGCCAAATTGACAATCACGCTCTTGCAAAGCCCATAAATGTGCTCTGCCGGCTACTCCCGAAAAAACGGATATGCAATCCTCTCAAAAAATCGTGATCTACAATCACTTTCAAAAAATAATTTTGCGTGTATATGGAGATGAGATTTTTTTGACATTTTTTGGTTACATAAAATATAAAGAGCAATTATGCAAGATAAGACAACAATACATATGGTTCAAGAGCCGCTAAAAAGTGAATTGACAAAAGCGTGTTATCCCATCATCGGAGCAATCTTTGAGGTGTACAAAACGCTTGGCCCCGGACTGCCTGAGTACATTTATCAGGAAGCACTCATGACCGAACTGAACCACACCGGACTGCCGACTTATAAGGAACAAGAGTATCATCCGGTCTATAAGGGTCAACCGCTCCAAGCCTTCCTCAGGATGGATTTTGTTGTGGAGACAACAGTTGGCAATGTCATCATCGAGTGCAAGGCTTTGACCCAATTAACGGAGAAAGAACATTACCAGACGTTTGGTTATCTCCGTGGTACAGGCTACCCGGTTGCGCTCCTTGTAAATTTTGGAACCAGCCCCAGGGTGCAGCTGGAACGGTTCCATAACAATAACGGCGAGATAGAAGTGTTCTAACTCCCGCGCATAACGATCTTTGACTTATTGTAATCAAAAAAGACGTAGCCTACGTCCGCATGGGTTTTGACCCATCCGGTCTTGAGCGTAAATGCTTTTAAATGCGATTGTGAGCGAGCTCCCATCTCCCTTAACAGTCATTTCCGCTCTGATACTGCCCATAGATGTGCACTATCGGCTGCTCCCGAAAAAACAGATTTGCAATCCTCTCAAAAAAATCGCGGTTAAAAATCACTTTCAAAAAAACGAAGCCGCGTGTAAGTTGTATGTAATAATGAAAATTTTTTTTGACATTTTTTGAACTTTTTTTTCGAACAATCAATCGATGCTATTCATAGAATCGATTAGACGAAAAAGATAAGCAGTATATTGGAAACTTGTTTACGAATAGACTGATGATCTTTTGCGTAAAGAGCCGCAAGGCTCGAGGATTGTTCTTTTTTGGTTACATAAAAAATAAAAACAGAAAATTTTTAAAACAATGAGTACAGCAATAGAATTTAATCACGTATCCAAGCAATACCGCCTCGGCCTGGTCTCCACCAAGACCCTGAGCCACGATATCCGCCGCTTCTGGATTACCAACGTCCTTGGCAAAGAGGACCCGTATCTCAAGATCGGCGAGACCAACGACCGTGCCTCCAAGGGCAACTCCGAGTACGTCTGGGCACTCCGCGATATCGACTTCAAGGTCGAGCAAGGCGACGTCGTCGGTATCATCGGCAAGAACGGTGCCGGCAAATCGACTCTGCTCAAACTCCTTTCCCGCGTCACCGGTCCTACCACCGGCACTATCCGTGCCCATGGTCGTATTGGCTCCCTTCTTGAGGTCGGCACGGGCTTCCATGGCGAGATGACGGGGCGTGAAAATATCTTCATGAACGGCGCCATCCTCGGCATGACGCGTCATGAGATCCAAGCCAAGCTGGACGAGATTATTGATTTCTCCGGCTGCGAACGCTATATCGACACCCCTGTCAAACGTTACTCCTCCGGTATGACTGTCCGTCTGGGCTTCGCCGTAGCAGCTTTCCTTGACCCTGAGATCCTTGTCGTGGACGAAGTCCTCGCCGTCGGCGATGCCGAGTTCCAAAAGAAAGCCATCGGCAAGATGAAAGACGTTTCCCAAGGCCAAGGCCGAACAGTCCTCTTCGTTAGTCATAATATGGGTAGTATCAGAAGTTTGTGCAAGAGGGGCATATTGCTGGAGAATGGAAGTATTAAAGCAGACGGAGAGGTTAACTCTATCTGCGATATGTACCTCTCTGATTCGCTCGTTAACCTTGGCGCAGCGTGGGAACACCCCTTCAGTCCAAATAAGGATTTTCAGATTACGAAAGTGGAATTGCTGGATAGCAAAGGGAAAGGAAAGAATCTATTCTCTTGTGATGAAGAATGGCATATCCGTATGACAGCCCATGTGAAGAAACGTATCCCCGGCATCTATGGATACCTCCAGTTCAATAAAGCCGATGGCGTAGCCGCATGGATTTCGGATAGCAATGATGTGATGATGAATAAGTTGGAAACATTGCCGTTGGGAGAGTCGCAAATTGATATTACTATTCCCAAACGCACTTTGGCTCCCGGTAGTTACTCCGTCTATCTCAATTTTACGAGCAGCCAAAATATCAGTGGCTTTAATGTGGATTCCCCGTTTGATGTGTGCGTGTTTAATATTACAGATAATCATACATACCGTGGTGATAGTCGCGGGGGGTATTTGAGTACGCTTTTGGATTGGAACATTGTTGGAAAATAAATAAATGCAATAATATGCTGAATAATAAAGTTGTTTTGATTACCGGTGGAACCGGTTCGTTTGGAAAGAAATTCGTCGAAGTGATCCTTCGCGATTATCCCAATGTAAAGAAAATCATCATCTATAGCCGTGATGAACTCAAACAGTATGAGCTGAAACTCAAGTATCCGGAGAAACAGTATCCGATGTTGAGGTATTTTATCGGAGATGTACGTGATTTGGAGCGATTGACTCGTGCTTGCGAGGGCGTAGATGTGATTATCCATGCTGCTGCGATTAAGCAGGTTGATACTGCAGAGTATAATCCGGAGGAATGCATCAAGACGAATGTTCATGGTGCGCAGAATGTTATCAAAGCTGCGTTGGCTTGCGGAGTGCATGATGTGGTAGCATTGAGTACCGATAAGGCTTGTGCGCCTATCAACCTTTATGGTGCTACCAAACTGACGAGCGACAAATTGTTCTGTGCAGCGAATAATATCCGCGGTAGTAAAGATATCCGTTTCTCGGTCGTTCGTTACGGCAACGTGATGGGAAGTCGCGGAAGTGTTATTCCGTTCTTTATCCGCAAACGTGATGAGGGCGCAGAGTTCTTGCCGATTACGGACATGCGCATGACGCGATTCAATATCTCACTGGAAGAAGGAGTTGCGATGGTGATGTATGCGATAGGTCATCATCTGGGTGGCGAAATCTTTATCCCGAAAATACCGAGTTATCGTATATGCGATGTAGCCACGGCTATTGCTCCAAAGATACCTCAGAAAGAAGTAGGAATCCGTCCAGGTGAGAAATTGCATGAGGAAATGATTACTGTGACTGACGCGCTGGATACAATAGACTTGGGCAAGTACTATGTGATTATGCCTTCGGTTAGCTTCAATGTGATGCGCGAGGATTATATTAAACATCATAATGGTAAACCAGTACCGGATGGCTTCCACTATAGTTCGGATAATAACACCGACTGGGAAACTCCAGAAACGATGCGTGAGAAAATCAAGAAATACGTAGATCCTAATTTTGAAGTGAAATGATTAACCATCCAATTTCATACGGACATCAACTCATAACCGATGAGGATATACAGGCGGTAGTAGAAACTTTAAAGTCCGACTACTTAACCCAAGGCCCACGTATTCCTGAGTTTGAGCAGAAGTTTGCTGAGTACTTAGGCGTGAAACATGCTTGTATGGTAAGCAACGGAACGGCTGCACTACATCTGTGCGCTATGGCATTGGATATACAACCAGGTGAAAAGGTCATAACGACTCCTATCACCTTTGTTGCTTCTGCCAACGGTTTCCGTTATCTCGGAGCAGACATCGTCTTCTGTGATATAGACCCTAAGACATTCCTGATGGATTTGAATAAACTCGAAGAGATATTGAAGGCTTCTCCAAAAGGAACCTATAAAGCCGTTGTGCCTGTAGATTTTGCGGGATATCCGATTGATGAGGAGCAACTGCATGCACTTGCACAGGAGTATGGTTTTGCGACGGTGATTGACTGTTGCCATGCACCGGGAGGCAGCTGGACGGATAGCAAAGGTGAAAAGCAGATGATTGGTAACTGCAAGTATGCCGATCTGAGTGTGTTCTCGTTTCATCCTGTGAAGCATATTGCAGCCGGAGAGGGTGGTTGCATAACAACCAATCGCAAGGACTTGTATGAGAAGGTGGCACTGTACCGCACGCATGGTATTACCAAAGATCCGGAGCATCTGATGCGCAATGACGGAGGCTGGTACTACGAGATGCAGGAGTTGGGTTATAACTACCGTATCACGGAGTTCCAAGCCGCATTGGCAAGCAGCCAGTTGAAGCGACTGGATTGGAGCATTGAGCGTCGTAACGAAATCGCAAAGAAATATGATGAGTCGTTGGATAAGCTGCCGATACTGATTCCGTATCGTCAGGAAGGAATTGTCCACGCCTTCCATCTGTACGTGATCGAAGTACACCCGATGAGACGCAAAGCATTGTACGATTACCTGCGTGAGCATCAGATCTATTCGCAAGTGCTGTATATTCCGGCACATACGATGCCGTACTATAAATCGCTCGGTCATAAAGAAGGCGAATGCCCGGTAGCTGAGGACTATTATACTCGTTGTCTCGCTTTGCCGATGTATCCGTCATTAACGGATGAAGAGCAGCAATATGTGATTGATACCATATGGAATTTTTATTCTCAGTCACCGAGCGATGACCGAGAGACAACCGAGAAATAAGCGACAAATGAAAAACTTATGTATTATACCAGCACGCGGAGGAAGTAAACGTATTCCACGTAAGAATGTAAAGGACTTTTTAGGAAAGCCCATTATTGCATATTCGATAGAGGCAGCTCTAAAAACTGGACTTTTCGATGAAGTGATGGTCTCAACGGATGACCAAGAGATTGCAGCTATAGCCAAGCAATATGGTGCATCTGTCCCCTTTATGCGTAGTGCGGAAACAGCAAATGATTTTGCAACAACAGCGGACGTGCTGAACGAAGTGTTGTCGGAGTATAAGGAACGTGGACAAGTTTTTGATAACCTTTGCTGTATCTATGCTACTGCACCTCTTATTGCATCGCAAGATATCGTTGATGCCTATAATCGTCTATCGCAAGGAGACTTTGCATGTGTGTATCCGGTGGTACAATTCTCCTACCCGATATGGCGTTGCTTGGATGTAGCAGAAGACGGCTCTATGAAACGTCATTGGCCGGAATATGAGAATAGCCGTTCGCAGGATTTACCAAAGGAGTATCATGATACAGGCACTTTCTATTGGTATAAGTTGCAGCAAGGAACATTGGCATCCGGTAAAATAGGAGCAATTATAGTCTCCGAAGATCGAGTACAAGATATCGATACAGAGACGGATTGGAAACTCGCAGAAATGAAATATAAGTTGCTACATATAAAATAAGTGTTATGAATATTACAAATAAAAATTCTCTTGAGCAGGCACTTAAAACTGGCTTTAATCTTTTTGTAGGTGCTGGTTTTTCAATACTAGCTCAAGATAAAAATGGACGTACTTTGCCATTAGGTAATGAATTGCGTGATGAATTGGCTGAAAGATTTTCTAAAGCTAAAACTTATTCATTGCCCCAGTTGTCTACAATTATTCAGGCGACTAATCGCCAAGAATTATATAGTTATTTGACCGAACGTTTTAATGTGGGGACTTATGATACATTGTATAAAAATATTAATAATTTAAATATTAAAAGTGTTTTTACAACAAACATAGATAATCTTATCCCGAAAATAATAAAAGATGGTGGATTGAAATATGTTAATAATCAGTATCTAAATGGACCAGCAGAAAGTAGTCAAGCAATAAATTATATGCCATTGCATGGATATGTAGACATGGAGCCTCAGAACTACATATTCGATGTGGCATCCATTGCTAATATATATAATGATGCACCAAGATTGTGGAGTTTCTTGGCTCGGGAAATAGAAGCAAGACCAACAGTCTTTTTGGGGTATGGATATAATGATTCGTCAGTAATACAGGCTCTTACTTCACATCAGACATTTCAAAACGCAAGAAAAGAAATGTGGATGTTGTTGAGAAATGAAGATGTTCAATATCGCGAGTATTTTGAGTTGTCTGGATTCAGTATCATTGAAGGGGATATTAAGGAATTTTTAACGTATATAAAAGAGTTTACACAGAAGGACATCGAGCATAAGCATGTAGATAAAGAACGCTTGGACTTGTTGCAACCAGATATTGTTCCTCATTCAATTCAAGATGTTAATGTGCAACGTCCAATTAAGGATTTTTATCTCGGCAGTTCTCCAGAGTGGTGTGATATAATAAATAATCAAATATATAAGACGCATTATTTCAATATTATCAATAATCTCGTTTATGATAAATTGAAGCATGTGATTATTATAGGTGCCCCTGTGTGTGGAAAATCAACCCTTTTAATGCAAGTGGCTTTTTTGATAAACCATCATGGTCAGAAGTTATTTTTTAAGAGTATATCGAAGGAACGAGCCGAATTTTTAACAAAAATCATTGGGGATGAAAACGTGATTGTTTTTATTGATAACGTTGCTGATAATATAGATGCATTGCATGTCTTTGAGAATGCTCCAACAATTAAAATTGTGGCAGCAGAAAGAAGTCACAACTTTAGTATTATATCCCATTTAGTGGATGATGAAAAATATAATGTCATAAATGTTACTCAACTCACTAATCAAGATTTGCAAGGGATATATAACGCACTACCATCAACAATTCGAGGTGAATACTTGAAGATAGAAAATGAACTATCTTTATATGGGAAAGATTCTATTTTTGAATTTGTGATACGAAACGTGGATTATCCTAATATCCGAGATAGGTATAAGGAAGCAATTCGAAAATTAGAAATGGAAGATGAAGTACTTGCAGAATTTATAATTCTTTGTGCATACATGCATAATTGCCATGTGCCTCTTTCTTTCGAAACAGCTTACGATTATTTTTTAGGACTTTATGAAGATGTAGATTATAAAGATATTTTTGAACTCAAAAAAGATGCTGATGATATCATAAAAGATTATTTGCCAATAGACAACGGCAAGAAATATGCAGATATGGACTACTATTACCCGAGATCTCGATATGCAGCGGAAGTAATTATTAATACATGCTCTAGCAATATTCTATGTTCTGTATTAACCAATCTTGTGAACAATGTGGGCAGTTATAGAATTTGTGACTATTCTATTTTTAGGAAATACGCATTCGATAAAAGTATAGTATTGAAAGCATTTCCCAACTGGGTGGATGGAAAAGAATTTTACGAAAAAGCTTTTGTATACGATAGAAATAACCCCTACGTATTACAACAGGGAGCTCTATATCTCGCACAAAAGCAGCAATTTGACTATGCTTTTGAGTGGATTGACCGTGCTTTGAACATGACAGACGATAAGTACTTCTCAATACGCAATACGCACGCGATAATATTGTTTAACGCAAATATATATAGGAAGGATTTGAATGCACGCGCGGAATTAGATACTAGTATGAGAATACTTGAAAAATGTATGAAGGCTGATAAAAGAAAACGCTTCCATGCCATCACATTTGGTAAACAGGCCATTCAATATTTTGAACGGTATCAAGACGAGGTTTCTATATCATACATGCAACAGGCAAAAGAATGGTTAAGTAGTGAGATTAATCATAGTGCGTGGGACATCGAAGTGAAGCAAGTATTAGAAACGGTATCGCAGTATATATAATGATATATATATTAGTAAGTTGCAACTCCGAATCATTTAATTGAAATAAAGAAAAATTATCATAATTAATGCCCACCAAACGTAAAATATATTTTCGTACAGATGCCGGACCGGATATAGGATATGGTCACTACATCCGAAGTTTAGCCTTGGCTGATATGCTGAAGCAGGACTTCGATTGCACGATGTTTACGCAAACGCCTACGGAATATCAGATTAATGAGGCGAAGGATGTTTGTCCAATAGTTGCATTGCCCTCTGACAACACAAAGTTCGACAAGTTCTTGGAATACCTGCATGGAGATGAGATAGTGGTATTAGACAACTACTTCTTCACGACGGACTACCAGAAAGCTATCAAAGCCAAAGGATGTAAGTTGGTTTGCATAGACGATATGCATGATAAACACTATGTGGCGGATGCTGTCATAAATCATGGGGCAGCTACTTTAGAAGATTTTGATGGCGAACCTTATACACGCTATTGCCTGGGCTCTGAATATGCGTTGTTACGGCGACCATTTTTAGAGCATGAAGAAGGAAAGCACGAAAAAGGCGTTTATGTTGTATGTTTTGGAGGCTCCGATCCATATAATTTAACAGCAAAATATATTAACCTACTAGTAAAAACAAAAAAAGTATCCAAGATATATGCTATTGTAGGGGATGGATACCAGTATTTAGATACAATTGTGCATGATCCTAATATACAAGTATTGAAGAATCAAACCGCGAAACAGATGGCAACCATTTTGCAGGAAGCAGAAGCGATCATATGTTCTGCTAGTAGTATTTGCATGGAGGCAATGGCATGCGGTACTAAGGTATATGCAGGTTGGTATGTAGAAAACCAAAAAGCTGGATATGAGCAAGCAATAAACGAACATAGATTCCTTCCTTTGGGGAATTTGATAGATGATACAACCATTCCTAATGAAACCAATTTAAATCCCTCTATATACGATATGGAGATAATTAATCGATTTATTACGATTTTTAAACAACTATAATATGCAATTTGACCCAAATTTGACTTTGACAGGATATGGCGTTACTTTGCGTCGACTTTCGCACGACAGGATAGAGATGGTACGTAATTGGCGTAATGATCCTAAAATCAGCCAATATATGCTAACTCAAGATTATATATCTCCTGAGATGCAAGAGAAATGGTTCCAAAAGGTGAGCCAATCTGAGACTGAGTTTTACTTTATTGTTGAATATCAAAACAAGCCAATAGGTCTTATATGTATCAGGGGCATAAATTATGAGAAAAAGATAGGAGAACCGGGACAATATATTTATGACGATGGGTATCTTAATTCAGATGTAGGCATGCGCGCAGGGCTGTGTTTGGGTCAATTTATATGGGACATGTTGAAACTTGAAGGTTGTTATATCTACATATTAGATAACAATAAACGTGCTATTGATTATAATCTGTTAATCGGCTATACTCAAGTAGATGAGTATGTAGGGGATAATGTTCACAAATACGTTATCACTCGTGAGAGAGCATTAAATCCAAGTCCAAAGATGCAACGAATAAGAAAAATATTATTTAAAACAAAATAAAATTATGGAATTGAATGAATTTGTAGCTCACTTTGCTGAGCAGTTTGAAGACACCGATAAAAGTGTGTTTACCCCTCAAACCGTGTTTCACGAGTTGGATGAGTATTCATCGCTGATTGCATTGTCGATCATAGCTATGGTAGATGAGGAGTACGATGTAGCTATCAAGGGTAATGACATGCGTGCTGCTGTTACAATTGAAGATTTGTACAATATTGTAAAGAGCAAAAAGTAATGGGATATAATCCATTTTCATTAGAAGGTAAAACGATACTGATTACCGGAGCAAGTTCGGGAATAGGGCGTGCAGCGGCGATTGAGTGCTCCAAGATGAGTGCTAAGTTAATTATTACCGCACGCAATGCAGAACGATTGCAAGAAACCCTATCTCAATTAGAGGGAGAAGGGCATCAAATGCTGTTGTGCGACTTGTCGGATAGCAGTGCTATCAACGAGATGGTAGATCAGTTGCCGGAAATCAATGCGCTTGTCAATAATGCCGGTTATACGAAGTTATTGCCAATCAATTTCATCAATCGAGATGATTTCCAATCTATATTGGATGTGAATACGGTTGCACCGATTATGCTTTTGCAACGATTGCTGAAAAAGAAGAAGTTAGCGAAGAACTCATCCGTAGTTTTTACAAGTTCCATGGCGGGAATAGGTTCTTCATCGGTAGCCAATGGTATGTACACAGCATCTAAAGGAGCGCTTTCTGCTTTTATTCGTTGTGCAGCTTTGGAATTAGCTTCCAAGGGAATCCGAGTGAATGCGGTATGTCCTGCAATGGTAAATACCAATATTATGGAATCAGGTTCTGTTTCAGAAGAGCAACTGAAAGAAGATTTGAAGCATTATCCATTGGGACGCTATGGCGAACCGAACGATGTAGCATACGCGATGATTTATCTGCTGAGCGATGCTTCGTCATGGGTAACCGGAACGAATATGGTAATAGATGGTGGTGTGACTTTGAAGTGATAGGATATGGCATTTTATACGATACATAATGTGGCTGTTTCCGGATTGACGGTATGTGTTCCAAAGAATGTAGAGGACAATATGTCTTTGCCGAATTTTGAACCGGAAGAAGCTAAACGCATCATCGACTCGACCGGAGTGAAGCAAAAGAGAGTGGTTCTGGACAATACTACTCCGTCTGATTTGTGTACCAAAGCAGCAGAACGTCTGATGGATATGATGGAGTGGGATAGAGAATCAATCGATTGTTTAGTTTTTGTATCCACTAATCGCGATTACCTGCAACCAACGACATCTTGTGTAATCCATAATTCGTTAGGTCTCAAGGAGTCGTGTTTTGCGATTGATGTTCCGTGTGGTTGTCCGGGATGGGTGTATGGATTGTACATTATGGGAACATTTCTGCAAACTGGACAAATGAAAAGAGGACTCTTGTTAGTAGGCGATACGTCTACCAAAATGAATTATCCATTGGATAAATCTTCTCGTCCTTTGTTCGGAGATGCCGGAACGGCAACAGCAATGGAGTACAAGGAAGGTGCGCCTGAGATGCAATTTAATATAGCGACTATATCCAGCGGATGGAACGAGATTATTACCAAAGAAGGGGGCGCACGTGCTCCGTTCAATGAAAATTCGCTCAAGGTTGAACAAGGCGCAGATGGATACCTGCATCGTCCGATAGATTGTGTGATGAATGGAATGAATGTATTTGCTTTTAGTTTGTCAACACCATCTAAGACGATTAAACAACTTATGGAGCATTTTGCATTAGATCCACGCACGATAGATTATTTCCTGTGTCATCAAGCTAATAAATATATTGTGGATAAAATCCGTAAAAAAGCTGGATTTGAAGCCGAGAAAACTCCTATTTGCTTGGACGAATTCGGCAATACGAGCAATGCGTCTATTCCATTATGTGTCGTGTCGCGGTGCGCAGAAGTATTTGCAACTCAGAAACAGAATGTGCTGGCTGTAGCATTTGGAACAGGACTGATGTGTGGAGTAGCGCATATCCAATTTAATCAATTAAAAAACGAACTAATAGAATATTAAAATATATACAATTATGACAAATTTAGAAAAGTACAATGAGGTTTTTTGTAAGACCTTTGAAATTACAGAAGACAAGCTTGCGGGCTTGAAGTATCAAGACATTGATGCGTGGGACTCTGTTGGTCACATGACATTAGTGGCTAATCTTGAAGATGCATTCGACATCATGATGGAAACGGATGACATCATCGATTTGAGCTCCTATGAGAAAGGACAAGAGATACTTGCTAAAAACTACGAAGTAGAGTTCTAACATGCTTGCTGGAAAGAACATAGTAGTCACCGGAGCCATACAAGGCATAGGACGTGCTACGTTGGATTATTTTGCACAGAACCATGCGAATGTGTGGGCTTGTGCTCTGCAACCATCGGATGAATTCGAAGCGCATTGTCAGCAACTCGCTCGGGAGAATGGCGTATGGGTGAGGCCGGTGTATTTTAATTTGCTTGATCAGGAGCAGATTAAAGCGGCAGTGAAAGAGATTATGAAAGACAGGCAGCCGGTGGATGGATTAGTTAACATTGCCGGTATGACTAAAGATGCAATCTTCCACATGGTTTCGATGGATGATTTACACCGTGTCTTTGAAGTGAATTTCTTTTCTCAGATCTATTTTACTCAGTCCATTACCAAACTAATGCTTCGTAATCCGAACAAGAGCAGCGTGGTGTTCGTTAGTTCCATTACTGCCATTGATGGAAACGTTGGTCAGTTGAGTTATGGGGCAAGTAAGGCTGCGTTGATTGGCGCGATGAAGACACTCTCCAAAGAGTTGGCATCTAAAGGTATCCGTGTGAACTGTATCGCACCGGGTGTGATTGACACGGATATGAATAAGATTGTGCCGCAAGAAGTTCTTGACGAGAAGTTGAATATATCCGACTTGAAACGTATTGGTAAACCGGAAGAGGTGGCAAGTACGTTAGCCTTCCTTGTCTCTGATCTATCTACCCATATTACCGGACAAGTTTTACGAATTGATGGAGGAATCAAATGATGAAAAAGCTATTAGAAGGTAAGAATGCCATTGTGACTGGAACGGCACGTGGTATAGGGCACAAGGTAGTAGAGGTGTTTGCAATGCACGGAGCTAATGTGTGGGCATGTGCAAGAACGCAGACTGATGAGTTTGAAGCATATTGTAAATCGTTGAGTGAGCAGTATGGTGTTATTGTAGAACCGGTATATTTCGAGTTAACCGATAAGGAGCAAATTGTGCAAGCGGTTAAGACGATTCGTGGTTCACAACGTCAGATAGATATCTTGGTGAATAATGCCGGCATCACGTACAATGCCTTATTCCAAATGTCGAACGAGGAGCAGATTCGCCGCACAATGGATGTCAATTTTGTAGCACCTTATTTGTTCTCGCAGTATATTATCAAGTTGATGCTTCGTACAGGAGGAGGTAACGTGGTGAATATCGCGTCATCAGCAGCATTGGATGGCAACTCTGGTCGTTCTATCTATGGAGCAAGCAAAGCGTCAGTGGTTTGTGCGACAAAAGCCATGGCAGAGGAGTTGGGTAGTAAAAATATCCACGCTAATTCCATAGCTCCCGGTATAACCCAAACGGATATGCTTTCTAGTATGACAGACGAGGTGATAGCAGAGACGGTTAATGCTACGGATAGTAAGGAAGCCGGTACTACCACGGATATTGCGAATGCATGTTTGTTCTTAGCCTCTGATTTATCATCGTATATAACAGGACAAGTATTGCGCGTAGATGGCGGAATGTAACAATCCAATATTGAACGAACAATGCCGTGCATTGCGGCAAAGTATCATAGAAACGGCTCACCGGACATCAGCAGGTGCGCATTTTGGAGGCAGTTTGTCAATGGTAGAAATCCTGGCTGCACTATACAATAAGGCGACTATCTCTGCCGATGAGCATCGTGATAGAGTTATATTGAGCAAAGGACATGGTGCTTTGGCATTGTATTGCGTGTTAAAGCAAAAAGGCATACTGACGGAAGATGATTTGCAATCGTTTGAACAGAATGGAACGGAGTTTTTTGCTCATGCTAAACGAAATCCTACAAAAGGGATCGAGTTCTCAGGAGGAAGCCTTAGTTTGGGTGTGTCCTTTGCTGTCGGTGTTGCATTAGCATGTCGCGAAAAGCAACTGAATAACCATGTTTATGTTCTCTTGGGAGATGGTGAGTGCAACGAAGGCCTTGTATGGGAAAGTATCATGTCGGCTGCTAATTACGGACTGAGCAATATAACTTTCATAATTGATAGAAATCGTATGCAGTCTGACGGATTGGTGGATGAGGTAATGAAAATAGATAATCTTGCAGACAAGATGAAAGCCTTTGGATGCGAAATTATAGAGTTGGATGGACATGATGTGGATGCATTAACGAAGGCATTGGATATTAATTCCGATAAACCCAAAGCGATTATCGCAAATACTATCAAAGGTAAAGGAGTATCATTTATGGAAAGTGTGGCGCAATGGCATCACGCAAACATGAGCGAGACGCAGTACCAACAGGCAATAGAGGAGGTGTGTCATGGACAACTTTAACGCACGAGTAGTGTCGCGATTGGGACAAGCCGGATCGGTTTTCGGTTTGGCATTGCCGGAGTACATGAGTAAGCATGGTGGTGTTAAGGTTGTCTCTGCTGACATGTCTCGTCCAGCAGGTTTGGATCGGTTTAAGAACCAATACCCTAACGATTTCTATAACACCGGTATTGCGGAGCAGAATATGTTAGGTGTAGCGGCTGGATTGGCCTCGGAGGGATTCACAACGGTGGCTGAGGCGCAGGCATGCTTCTTGTCAATGCGTAGCTTTGAACAAGTACGACAGTATATGGGGTATATGCAATTCCCGATTGTATGTGTTGGAATAAACTCAGGTTTTTCGTTAACTTTCTTTGGCAACTCCCATTATGCGATAGAAGATATGGCTATTATGCGAGCGATACCCAATATGACCGTGTTTTCTGCATCTGATGCTTCTATGGCTGTCACGCTATTTGAGCAAGTCTTAGATATGCATGCACCTGTGTACTTGCGACTGTCAGGGGGACTAAATATTCCTATAATCTATCAAGAGCAACCGAAAGTTAAAGTAGGTGGTTCTATTGTTTTACGGGATGGAATAGATGTCGCATTATTGGCAACCGGTTCTATGGTGTATAACGCATTGCAAACAGCGGAGTTGCTTTCGCAACAAGGAGTAGAAGCCAAAGTTGTAGATATGTATTCAATTAAACCTATTGACAAAGAGCAGATACTACATTGTGCTAAAAGCAAAATGATAGTTACTATTGAGGAACATTCCATTGTAGGTGGGTTAGGTGGCGCAGTAGCAGAAGTATTAGCAGAAAGCGCTTCTACAGCCCAATTACTGCGATTGGGCGTGAATGATCAATATGCAATGGTCGGCGATTATGCGTATTTGCTTGCGCAGTACAGACTAACACCAGAGTTGGTTGCAGAAAATGTTTTGAAAAACATATGATATTTGATAATTGTTTTTAATTTGGAGTAGAAATAAAACGTGTGTAAGATAAGCGACATAAAGGAAATATTAGGATTCTTCAATGAACTTGATATTTGGCGATATCTAAAGGATATTGGGTATTTTGTGCTCTCTCCAAGAAAGTTCTGGGAAAATTGGGATGGATATTCAACAAAGGAACGATATATTCAAGGAGCTCTTTATGGTGCAATCACTTTATTAGTATTATTATGTACGGGAGTTGGTGATACGTGGAGTAATAGAGTGGGGATATTATTACTTAATTTCTCTGTTTCGATACCTTTTTTCTTGTGTGTGATAATTTCGGCATATATAACGATGAGTAATAAATCACACGATGAGATTATTAAAATCATTGTAGTATGTGTGTACGTGTTCTTCATAGTGATTTCATTGCAAACTCTCTTCTTTAAAGCATATACAGAGGCGGAAAATTACACATTCTTAGCATTAGCAAATGGTATCTCAATTTTAGCTGAGTACTATTTACTATTTATACCAATGTACGTAGTCGAGCAGAAAATAAAGAGGCGAGTGTACTATATAGTTGCAATGATTTTGTTGTTGTCTGTTGTTGATTTTTCTGCAACAAAACTGCAATTTTATTCGTCAAGCATGAGGCCAGAAATAGCAAAGGACTTGATCACAGAAGAAAGATACGAGTTAGGGCAATCATTAACGGCTCCTTATGTTGTTCCTCAATATGCTATCACGTTTAATAAGAGTGGAGAAACACAGTTAACATATATAGGTCCTAACGATATGGAGATAACGGAGAAGATTAGTACAAGCGAGTATATTGAAATGCTAAATGATGATATGGACTCATTACAGGTGATTTCAAAAAGAGCGCGTTTTAGTACAAATGAAGAGTTCTTTAATGCAGTATATTTATTGAAGAGAGAGTGCTTAAAAATTTATGAGACAAAAAGTTATTTGGCGAATAAAATTTTCTACAGAAAAATATTAATATACAACGACACTCCTGTAGATAGTTTAGACGTTCGATATTTTAGCGAAGAATGTATAACTGCTAACAACCAATTATTTCAAAAAGATATGAATTACTCTAAAGCATACTCAAATGCAATGGGAGTTATGTATTTACGCTGCTTATATCGACCATATATTCTATATACGTACATAAAAGAATACCAACATTGATGATTTTCAGAATAGATACATATTTTTCTCGTCTTGCTATCATCGCGGATGATGGATTGTAGATTGTGGATTGTCGATATAAATCAAAGAAGAAAAGTAAATTGTATAGACGTCATATAGGCGTGGGCTATGATTGTCGGTCAGCCGTCGGGTGACCGTCGGGAAAGAAGGCTAAATGGAGCCTGAATGAGACGCGAACAGTGTTCGCTAAATGAGACGCAAGCGGGGCTTGCTGAATGATGGATTGATGGACAAACTTGAATATAGTCATGGCAGAGGTAATGCCGGCAGATTTTATACATGAGTTGCATGGAAAGATGAGTAGCACAAGCAACGGCTACTTTTATATGTCCAAGAAAACGGGCAAGATGTATTTCCGTTCGCGTGAAGAAGGATACCAGAAGAATCAGTCTCCGCGTCAGAAATGGAATTCGGCTGCGTTTGCTTATGCGCATAAGGAACTTCATGCAATAGAGGCGAATGCGGAAATGACTGTGCAGATGGAAGCTGAATTTGAAGCATCAAAAGGCAAAGCTCCCAATGGCAAAACATACACCACTGCTCATGCTTGGAAGTTCAATAGTTTGCTTTGGGAGTGGAAGAAGGAGAACCCGATGGAAGGATAAATAGGTAAAAATACGAAAATTTTAGTAAAACTTTCCTATTTTATTGTATATATCAAAAAAATATAGTATCTTTGCGCAATAATAAAATCTGAAACGAAAAAGCATATAATGACAACAGATGAGTTGAAAGGCATATTAAAAGAACGTGAGAAACGGACATTAGAGTATAAGCGGGCTTGGACGGAAGTACCCGGTAGTTTATATGAGACGGTGTGTGCGTTTCTAAATCGTGATGGCGGAATTATTGTTCTTGGAGTGGAAGATGACAGAACTATACCTCAAGGTGTAAACCCAAGCGTAATTGATCAATTGTGCAAGAATATTGCCAATATGAGTAATAATCCGCAAAAGTTATCTCCTACATTTTTGTTACAACCGGAGATTGTCGATATTGAAAACAAGAAGGTAATTGTTATATCCGTTCCCTCAAGTAGCCAAGTTCATCATACATCGGGGAGAATCTATGATAGGAGTACTGATGGAGACTTTGAATTGAAAACCGATGCCGCCATAAGTGCTTTATATCTGCGTAAGAGTCAGCAATATTCAGAGAATCAAATATATCCATATGTGCGTCTTGAGCATCTGAAATCTGAAACGATTGAAAAAGCCAAAAATCTAATTCGTAATACAAATTCAGCACATCCATGGCTGACATTAAACGAGGTGGACTTCTTTAGACAAGCTAATCTTTTCCATCATGACTATATGACAGATCAAGAGGGATTTACATTAGCTGCATTAATGTTGTTTGGAAAGACAGATGTGATTCAGAGTGTATTGCCGTATTATAGGATTGATGCCGTTGTGCGTTTAGAAGATACGGACCGATATGATGATAGATTGTCATTATATGGTAATATCATTGATGATTATGAAGCACTCATGGAATTTCTGGCGAAGCATTTGCCCGATAATTTCTATCAAGAAGGAGATCAGAGAATATCATTGAGAGATAAGATATTCCGAGAGATAGTTGCCAATATGTTGGTGCATCGTGAATATCAAAATGCGATTCCGACTATCTTGGAAATTACGAAGGAAGGCATAATAGCAAAAAATGCAAATAGGCCTTTAAAAGCCGGACCAGTGACATTAGCGAATTATACACGATACCCCAAAAATCCGCATATTGCTAATTTCTTTGTCCAAATTGGTCGTGCAGAACATCTTGGAACTGGAATTCGAAACATCTATAAATATACACCAATTTATACAGGGAAGCAACCACAGATAGACGATGAGGACGTGTACACGGTGCATATTCCTTTGCCACTTGGATTTACCAAAAGATCCGTAAATACTATACAAAAAGATATACAAAAGAAATTGATAGATAGGGGAATTCGATTGTCTAGAAGTCAGTTTGCTGTAGCGGTTGCAATAGCACAGAATCCTTCGATAACACGTATGGAACTGGTGGTGCAACTTGGTATGCCAGAAATATCTGTAACGTTCTGTATATCAAGGTTAAAGGAGAAAGGAGTATTGGTACGAAAAGGTGGCCGTAGATATGGGGAGTGGCTACTAACCATATAATACTATCTCTCTTATACAAAAGATATACAAAAGATATACAAAAAGTATACAAAAGGAAAACAAAATATAAACAAAGTCAAAATCAAAGGTACTAGATGCAGAAGAAAGCATGATATTCGGAATAGATACATATAAGGAACGAATCGCTATCATCGCGGATGATGGAACTCGGATGACTTATGATGAGTTGACGGAGCGAGTGGCTGCGAGGGCGAAGGAGTTGCAGAGAGGTGTGCTGCAATTCTGTTTGTGCAAGAACTCGATTGAGAGTATTGTGGAGTACTTGGCTTGTTTGGAAGCAGGAGCACCGGTGGTGTTGTTGGACGCAACAAAAGATTCGGAGACGATTGAGAACCTGCGGAAGATATATAAACCCGGCGAAACGAAATGTCATCCGGATTTGGCGCTATGTCTGACTACAAGCGGTAGTACCGGTTCGCCGAAATTAGTGCGGTTGACGAAACGCAATATTCTCGCTAATGCGGAATCGATAGCGGAATACCTGCAAATTGATGAGAACGAGCGACCTATCACGATGTTGCCGATGTATTATTCCTATGGGTTGAGTATCATCAATAGCCATCTACTGAAAGGTGCTACTATCCTACTGACGGATAAGACATACGCGCAGCGAGAGTTTTGGAATTTCTTGAAAGAGAACGAAGCTACCTCCATGTCAGGTGTGCCTTATACATGGGAGTTGTTGAGACGGTTGCGGTTCATGCGGATGTATCTGCCTTCCGTCAAGACCATGACTCAAGCCGGAGGCAAGCTGAATGCTGAGATTGCCAAAGAATATATCCAATGGGCGAAGTCGCAAGGCAAACGTTTTATAGTGATGTACGGGCAGACGGAGGCTACTGCTCGAATGAGCTATCTGCCATGGGAGAAAGCGGAAGAGAAATATGCCAGCATCGGTGTCGCTATCCCCGGAGGAGAGTTCTCGTTGGCGGAAGATGGCGAACTGGTGTACAAAGGCGAGAACGTCTCAATGGGCTATGCTGAGTGTGCGGAGGATTTGCTGAAAGGCGATGAGAATCACGGCATTCTGCATACAGGAGATATGGCGCGAGTGGACGAAGATGGGTTCTATTATATCACAGGACGCAAGAAAAGGTTTGTGAAGATATGGGGTAACCGTTGTAACCTCGACCAGATAGAGCAGATGGTAAAACCCATCATCACGACATGCGCTTGTGCAGGAGTGGATGACCATATCACCGTCTTTGTGACCAAAGATGGGTTGGAGAAAGAAATCAAGGATCTGTTGACTGCCAAGACCGGACTGAATCCGATTGCTTTTGCGGTGAAAGTCATTGCAAGTATTCCGGTTAAGGATTCTGGCAAAATCGACTATCAATTATTGCAACAATGGACATAAATCAGATATTAGAAATAGCGCCTTATTCGTTGGGCAAGGAGGAGAAGCACAAGCTGTTGAATGCACGGTTGCAGGAACTCACGCGTGTACATTATAATAATTGCGCGCCATACGCGCGTATGATGGATGCTGTGGGACTGGATGTGAACAATCTTCCAGACTTCGAATCTTTGCCGTTTTTACCGGTACGATTATTTAAGGAGATGGAACTGCGCTCGTGCGCCCAAGAAGATGTGGTGAAAACCATGACTTCTTCGGGAACTACCGGACAACAGGTGAGTAAGATCTTTTTGGATCGGAATACATCCGCTTTGCAGACCAAATGCCTTACGAAAATTGTGAGTGAATGGCTCGGGACCAAACGTGTGCCCATGCTGATTCTGGATAGTTCGGCAGTGATTAAGAATCGCGCGATGTTTTCGGCTCGTGGAGCCGGAATATTAGGTTTCTCAATGTTCGGAACCAAACGGCAATACGCGCTGAACGAAGAGATGGAACTGGACATCGAGGGACTGAAAGTGTTTCTCAATGAACATGCTGGTGAACGAATATTTCTTTATGGCTTCACTTTCATGATTTGGCTGCATTTCTATAGGAAGCTGTTGGAGACAGGTTATCGTCCGGATTTGTCGCAAGGCGTGCTGATTCATGGAGGAGGATGGAAGAAGTTGGTGCAGGAGCAAGTCAGTCCGTCTGAGTTCAAACAACGTCTGCATGAGGTGTGCGGCATTCTGCCGGAGAATGTGCATGACTACTACGGCATGGTGGAGCAAACAGGAACGATTTATATGGAATGTGAGTGCGGGCATCTGCACGCACCGATTTTCTCGGATGTGCTGATTCGCAGGCCGTTGGATTTTAGTCTTGCGGAGATAGGCGAAGAAGGTATTATAGAGGTGGTAAGTATGCTGCCGGAGAGTTATCCCGGGCATGTGCTGCTGACCGAAGATAAAGGTATGATACTCGGAGAAGACGACTGCCCATGTGGTAGAAAAGGCAAGTATTTTAAGATTAACGGACGTTTGAAAAATGCAGAGATTCGTGGATGTAGTGATACATACGCAGCAAAATTTAAGTAGATGAAAGAAATCAATAATATAGAATGGCTTCATGGCTCCATAGGAGCATTGGATGAGCGTCCATTAGTGCCTTTCGCAGAGGAAGTGATAGAGGAACTGGATGCATTATCCAAAGCTCTAATGCGTGATCCGCAATCACGTCTTTATCCGGATGTGGTGACGTTTGCATTCTTCTGCAGGCGAGGGAATCTGATGAAATTAAGGGAGCAATCAGTAGTCAGTATTCAGCCTTCAGTGATTAGATTAGGTCGAGGCATAATCTTCCACATTGCTCCGAGTAACGTACCGGTGAACTTTGCTTATTCGGTAGTAGCCGGATTGCTGGCAGGAAACACCAATGTCGTACGTGTGTCGCAGAAGCAGTTCCCGCAGGTGGATATTATTGTGAAGCACATGCGTGAGATTGAAATGAAGCGGCTTGCCGTAGTGCGCTATCCGCATGAGAGCAATGCCAATGAAGTGTTCTCGGCAATGAGCGATGTACGTGTGATATGGGGTGGGGATGCTACTATCGCTACTATCCGTCAAAATGCTATCCCACCAAGGGCTTTCGATATATGTTTTGCAGATCGATACTCTTTGGCTGCGATTAATTCGGATGAACTGAATACTGACAAATTGAATCCTGAAAACTTGAAGCAACTCGCTGAACGCTTCTACAATGACACCTATCTCTTTGACCAAAATGCATGTTCCGCTCCGCATCTGGTGGTATGGACGGGTAATCATGTTGAGGAAGCGAAGAAGCTGTTTTGGAATGCAGTACAACAAGTGACAGAGCAGAAATATCAGTTCCAAGATGTGATGGCGGTAGATAAACTGACGGCTTTGTATAAACAGGCATGTGCCATGCAGACCCATGAGGAGGAAACGAAGAATAATATCCTTCGCCGTGTAGAGATAAATGCATTACCGCAAGACATTGATTCCTTCCGTTGTGCCGGAGGCTATTTTTCGGAATATACAGCTCAATCGTTAGACGAGATAGCACCCATTGTAAATGAAAAATATCAGACGCTGGCATATTACGGATTTGACAAGCAAGAGTTAGCAGATTTTGTGCTCCGTAATCACCTTAACGGCATTGATCGTATAGTGCCGTTTGGTGAGACAACCGCTTTCTCCCTAATATGGGATGGCATGAACTTAATAGAACGAATGAGTAGAATTGTAGATATACAACGAACTATAATCAAAAAATGATATTTTTATGATAAATTAGCGTAAAAAGAGAGTTATGGTTTCTCGGAAACAAAGCCATCCATATAATAGG
>ONEG01000001.1 GCA_900316845.1 uncultured Bacteroidales bacterium | reverse complement strand
TGTCTACTTTTTTAGGAAAGTGTCAACAAAGTTAGGAAGAGTGTCTACTAACTTAGGAAAATAATCAAAAAACTGTCTACTAAATTTAGGAAAAGACAAAAGGTCAAAAATGCGTGCGATTTTTATTCGCTTCCTGACATTTTGACATCATAGACACTATGCAAGCTATCAAAAAGATAGAAAGTGTCAAAGTGTCAAAAGTGTCATGTCATTTTTTTTGTATAGTCACCGGCTCAAATCAGGTCCACCGAAAGTCCAATCGTTAGTGATAAGTTAGTTATTCGTTGGATATTCGTTAGTCATTGTACTACCCATCACGTACCCATTACGGACGTGGAAGCCTGGTATCAATAGATCTCAACGATCTCGCGGCGGACGCGACGGGTGATTTGGGACGGGGAGAGAGGTTTGACGTTCTCTGTCTTGAGGTCCGTCACACGTTGCGTGGCTTTGATAATTAAGGGGATTTCCGCCTTCTTGGAACCTAAGATATGCGCGTCGCAGATCATGTTCTTCTCGAGAATATAGACACGCTCAGCGGAAGAGACGGAAGAGGCGGAAGTAACGGGACGGCGTTGGTAGATGGTGTTGAGATCGACAGTGCCGCGGAGACGTTTGAGGCGGAATTTCTCGATGGAGTTCTCGCTCATGTTGACGAGATTGAGCATCTGCAGTTGGTCGGCATTGAGTTTGATGCCAAACGGAATGAAGACCTTGACCTCCGCGTGCTCGGAGAAACGGCGCACTTCGTACGTGCGCGAATCCACTATATAATGGCGTTGGAACGTCATCTTGAAGCATCCTAAGTACCGGCTGACCGACTGTGTGTGGGTGAGAACGGTCTCTCCTTCGGACTCATTGGAAACGGTCCAATGCCTGGTGTCGGTCATTGCTTGCTCAAAATCATAGCGCATATTTCCGATGCCGAAAAGCGCACGATGCACCACGACGCCGCTATCTACGGCGTTTGCCGCCCTGCGTAACATATTGGCAGGATGACCTTTCGGAGCCGCTTTCTGTTCCATGCGTTCAAGGGCATCGGAGGCAAGAATAGAATCCGCTTGCGCGCGTTTGCGGGCATCGAAGAAGCGTTTGCAGAAACGTCCCTGAAACTGCACGGAGTCACGTCCTTCTTTGGCGCGTTCGGGTAGGACGACGATATTCGCAATCATCTGCTCCATACCCCAAGTGCTGCCGTCGGAAAGCATCCGGACGTCGCTGACAACCTGGTATTGGGCATTGTCATCAGGGAACTGCTCCTCGAGCTTCACATAAACGGCGTGGAGGAGCTCCGCCATCTGTTTGCGTTTGTTGCGTTGTTTGCTTTTCTTGGCGGCGACGACGGTCTCCTCAAGGGCGATGGGCTGCTCAACGAGGGTTATTATGGCTACGCCGTTTAACGCTTCGCTGTTTAGGGCTTCGCTGTTTAAGAGAAGTTGCTCCGTAAAGACTGTTTTCTTCTCATAACCGATACAGGAGACGATGATTCGGCTATCTTTGGTGAGGTTCGCCTCAAAGCGGAAAAAACCGTCATTATTGGTCGCCGTGCCCCATTCCGGCGCAATCTCTGGATAGACCGTAGCGTACGGAATCGGTTCGCCGTTCTGGTCCACTACACGGCCTATAAAGGAGCTTACAAGAGCTAATATGAATACCAAAGTCTTCATTTCTATCAAAATATGGCGCAAAATTACAAAAAAATTTTGATATGTGCAAAAAAAGTTGTATCTTTGTGCGCTAAAAATGTATAAATGAATTTATGAACAGCAATTTTGGATTTGTGCGTGTGGCGGCCGCTGTGCCGACGATGCGCGTGGCAGATTGCCGCTACAATGCGGAGCAGGTGAAAGTTCAGATTGACGAGGCGATAGAGCAGGGAGTGGAGGTTATCTGTTTTCCGGAACTGACGGTGACGGGCTATACCTGCGCGGATTTGTTCTTCACGCAACAGCTGCAACAGAGCTGCATGCGGGAGCTGGAAGCGATATGCGACTACACCCGCGGCAAAGCGATCATCGTGTTAGTGGGCGCGCCGCTGCCGGTGGATAACGACCTGTTCAACTGCGCTTTTGTGATGACAGACGGCGAGGTGATGGGCGTTGTGCCGAAAGTCAACCTGCCGAACACGGGCGAGTTCTACGAGAAGCGGTGGTTCACTTCGGGCCGTGCGGCACGCGAATATACGCCCGGCGGCATTGCTCCGAGGATCCCGAAGATAGAGATATGGAGTGGGGAAGTGCCGTTTGGAACGGATCTGCTATTCTGTACCCGCAATTATACGTTTGGAATCGAGATATGTGAGGACCTCTGGTCTCCGCTGCCGCCATCCACTCAGCTGGCTATCCAAGGAGCCGAGATCATCTTTAACCTCTCCTCCTCGAACTGCATCATCGGCAAACATATCTTCCGCAAACAGATGATCAAGCAGCAGTCGGCACGCGTCCACTGCGGTTATGTCTATACCTCTTCGGGTGTGGGCGAATCGACGACCGATGTCGTGTTCTCCGGTAGTACGTATATCGCGGAGAACGGTGATATCCTGACCACGGGCGAACGGTTCCAACGCGAGAACACGATGATTATTCAAGAGATCGATATCGAGCGTTTGCGTACCGACAGGCAGCGGAATACGAACTTCACGAAGGACAAAGCCGGCCATTACCGCCATATCAACGTGGCGCCTATCGAGCGGGAGGAAGATATTACCGAACCGATCCATCGCACCTTCTCGCCGTCACCCTTCTTACCCAAGAAAGACAAGGAAGACCAGTACTGCATGGACGTGTTCTCTATACAGACATCTGCCCTTGCGCGGCGATGGGAACATACCCGCTCCGAGACCGTGGTTCTCGGTATCTCCGGAGGTCTGGACAGTACGTTAGCGTTGTTGGTTTGCGTGCAGACAGCCGATCTGCTGGGCTATGACCGCAGCCGCGTCGTGGGCGTCACGATGCCGGGCTTCGGCACTTCGGACAGAACCTACCAGAACGCGTTGCAACTCATGGAAGAGCTCGGAATCACCCACCGCGAGATATCCATCTGCGAGGTGACGACGCAGCATCTGAATGACATAGGACACGACATGGACGTACGCGACGCGACGTATGAGAATGCGCAAGCGCGTGTGCGGACGATGATCCTCATGGATCTGGCGAACGAACTGAACGGCATTGTGGTCGGGACAGGCGATCTGAGCGAGTTAGCACTCGGCTGGTGCACCTATAACGGCGATCAGATGTCGATGTACGGCATCAATGCAGGTATCCCGAAGACGCTGGTGAAATATCTTGTCAGATATGCGGCAGAGAACCTCTACGGCGAACCGCTGCGTTCCATCCTGCTCGACGTGGTAGAGACACCGGTTTCTCCGGAACTGCTGCCCACCGACGAGAACGGAGAGATCGCGCAGAAGACCGAAGACAAAGTAGGCCCGTACGAGCTGCATGATTTCTTCCTGTACTATTTTATGCGATTCGGTTTCACCCGCGAGAAAATCAAATACATGGCGTGCCAGGCCTTTGAAGACCAATACGACGAAGCGACCATCGAGAAATGGCTCAACACCTTTATGCGCCGTTTCTGTACGCAGCAGTTCAAGCGTTCCGCGATGCCAGACGGACCGAAAGTAGTAAATGTTTCACTGTCCCCGCGGGGCGATTGGAGAATGCCGAGCGATGCAAGTTGTATCTAATATATCCCTTCTGCCGTATAACACCTTCGGCATCGACGCTAAAGCAAAACTGTTCATCGAGTACTACTCGCTGGACGAATTGCGCGAGGCGCTAAAAATGTACAAGGGCGAACGAATTTTGCATATCGGGCAGGGATCCAATCTGCTCTTCACGAAAGATTTTGACGGCGTGATCCTGCATTCCGGGATGGCGCGTGCGCGGTTCTTGGACGACGAGACAGTCGAGGCGCAGAACGGTTTGCGGCTCGACGATATGATTGCCCAACTGACCGATATGGGCTATAGCGGATTGGAGAAACTGAGTCTCATTCCCGGCGAAGTGGGTGCCTCGGCGGTACAGAACGTCGGCGCGTACGGCGTGGAAGCGAAAGATGTGATCCTGCGGGTGAATACATTAGAAGTCGAGACCCTCGAGGAGCGCGTGTTCAGCAATGAGGAATGCCGGTTCGGTTATCGCGACAGTATATTCAAGCATGAGCTGAAAGGCAGATATATCGTCACGTCGGTGGTCTATAAAGTAAAACCCGGTGACGCGACCAAGACCCGCGAGGAGATCATCCAGACCCGTATGGCAAAACTGCCGACGGTCGGCGAAGTGGGTTCCGCGGGTTCGTTCTTCATGAATCCGTTCGTGCCCGAAGAGAAAGCGAATGAGTTACTAAAGATATACCCGGATATGCCTAATTTTCCTTCCCCGCAAGGTGTGAAAATTCCTGCTGCGTGGCTCATCGAGCAATGCGGATGGAAAGGAAAGACGCTTGGCGGCGCGCAGGTGTGGCCCAAACAACCGCTGGTCATCGTTAACGCCAACCACGCCACGCCGGACGAAATCATCGCCCTTGCAGCGCAAGTCAGCGCGAGCGTCAAAGAGAAATTCGGCATTGATATTCGACCGGAGGTAAACTACATATAATTTTTAATTCGTAATTTTTAATTTTTAATTCATAAATGGCATCATTTATCGTCGAAGGCGGACATAAACTCCATGGATCCATCACCCCGCAAGGCGCGAAAAACGAGGCATTGCAAGTCCTCTGTGCCGTGCTCCTGACCAAAGAGACGGTCGTAATCGACAACCTGCCGAATATCCTGGACGTCAATAACCTCATCGACCTGCTCGGTTCGATAGGCGTGACCGTGGAGAAGTTGGCGAAAGGCAAATTTGCCTTCACGGCGGCAAACCTCGACACGGCGTATCTAAGGAGTGCGGATTTCCTCAAGAAATGCAACAAACTTCGCGGTTCGGTTATGTTGATTGGTCCGCTCTTGGCGCGATTAGGCGAAGTGACGTACGCCAAGCCCGGCGGAGACAAGATAGGCCGTCGGCGTCTGGATACGCATTTTCAGGGCATGGTGAACCTCGGCGCGACGTTCGAATACGACCAGGAACTGCTGGCTTACCGTTTTGAGGGCAAGCACCTCCAAGGTACGTACATGCTGCTCGACGAAGCGTCTGTCACCGGAACGGCAAATATTATCATGGCGTCAGTTCTTGCGAAAGGAACCACCACGATCTACAACGCCGCTTGTGAACCGTACGTGCAGCAACTATGCCGGCTTTTGAATAACATGGGTGCGAAAATCAGCGGAGTGGGGTCGAACCTCCTGACCATAGAGGGCGTCAAAGAACTTCACGGCGCACAACATAAACTCCTGCCGGATATGATTGAGGTGGGCTCGTTCATCGGCATGGCGGCTATCACCGGCTCCGAACTACGCATCAAAAATGCCGGAATCAAAGATCTTGGAATCATCCCCGATGCCTTCCGTCGTCTGGGAATCCGTATTGACGAAGAAGGCGACGACCTCGTTATTCCTGCGCAGGAACATTACCAGATCGAATCGTTCCTCGATGGCTCCATCCTAACCGTCGCTGATGCCCCATGGCCGGGTCTGACGCCGGACTTGTTATCTGTACTTTTAGTGGTGGCAACACAAGCGAAGGGCTCTGTTTTGATTCACCAGAAGATGTTCGAAAGCCGCTTGTTCTTCGTCGATAAACTGATAGACATGGGCGCACAGATCATTCTTTGCGACCCGCACAGGGCGGTAGTCATCGGACACGACCACACCCGCCAACTCAAACGAAACAACATGACCAGCCCGGATATCCGTGCGGGTATAGCGATGCTGATTGCCGCCATGAGTGCGGATGGCACCAGCAAGATTGACCATATCGACCAGATCGACCGCGGCTACGAAGACATCGAGCACCGCCTCAATGCTATCGGCGCTTGCATCAAACGAGAAGATTAACTCAAATACTTATAATTATGTCTGTTTCTTATCAAGGTATAACTTTTGAACCGCTCTTTACCAAGGCTCAGATTGCGCAAATAGTGGAAACCTTAGCGCAGCGGATAGCCGCTGACTACGCCGGCAAACAACCGCATTTCATCTGTGTGCTCAAGGGCTCTGTGTTCTTCGCTACCGACCTTCTGCGCGCCCTGCCGATGGATTGCACGATGTCGTTTGTGCAGCTCCGCTCGTATCAAGGAATGGCGTCTTGCGGCAAGGTAGAGGAAGTGTTGGCGCTCAATGCAGATATCCGCGGAAAAGACGTTATCATCATTGAAGATATCATCGATTCCGGCCTGACGATGCATGCCTTCAAACAACGTCTGGAGCGGGAACAACCCGCATCGATAGCGCTCGCGGCGCTGCTGTTCAAGCCCGAACAATTACTGTACGAAGATGCCCGCCCGGATTACTACGGAGCGGAGATTACCAAGGAGTTTGTGATCGGTTATGGCCTGGATTTGGACGGCTTGGCTCGTAACTTACCGGAGATATATAAAGCAACCAAATGAAACGAATAGTAACTATATTAGTCTTTTGTCTTTTGTCTTTTAGCGCAGCGGTCTTTAATCCGCTGTTCGCGCAGTTGGTACAACCTGTGAAATGGAGCGGCGAAGAAGTGGGTGACAGCGTGCGGCTGCGTGCCGTAGTGGAGCCCGGATGGCACATGTCGATTCTGGAGATGGGGGAGTTTATGTTCACCCAGGAGTTCAAGGATTCTTTCTCCATGACGGTGGCCAAGACCGATCTCGCGCCAATACGCTTCAACGCCTGCAATGACGTCATGTGTACCGCGCCGGAAATCTGGGAATATGAATCTGTCAGTCCGAAGGACGATCTGTCAGCGGAGCGGTCTGTCAGCGAAAGTGGTCTGTCAGGCGTAGCCGATCTCCTCCGGATTTTCCTGTTAGGTCTCTTAGGAGGATTGTTAGCCATCTTCACGCCTTGCGTGTGGCCGATTATTCCGATGACGGTGAGCTTCTTCCTGAAGAAAGGCGGCGGACTTAAAGATGCTGTCCTATACGGTTTGAGCATTGTTATTCTCTATGTGGGGCTCGGTCTCTTGGTGACGATTCTTTTTGGTGCGTCGGCGTTGAATGATTTGAGTACCAACGCGGTGGTGAATATCGTGTTCTTCCTGATACTCGTTATTTTCGCGCTCTCGTTCTTCGGGCTCTTTGAGATCACGCTGCCGGACAGCTGGTCCACGGCGCTCGATAACAAAGCCCGTTCGACAGGCGGTTTCCTCAGTATTCTGCTGATGGCTTTCACACTGGTCATCGTGAGCTTTTCTTGTACGGGACCGATCATCGGGACATTGCTGGTGGAAGCAGCCGGACACAGCCTCATAGCACCGACGATGGGCATGTTAGGCTTTGCGATAGCGCTGGCGCTGCCGTTCTCGCTGTTTGCGATGTTCCCTGAATGGCTCAAACAAGCACCGAAATCCGGCGATTGGATGACCTCTTTCAAGGTTGTTTTGGCTTTCCTCGAATTGGCACTTTCGCTGAAATTCCTCTCCGTAGCGGACATGGCGTATGGGTGGGGTATATTGCCGAGATGGCTCTTTATTGCGATATGGATCGTTTGCTTCCTGGGCATAGGAATCTATCTTATATGGGATATATGGAGCGTATCGACCCCACGTAAAATCATCCGTGCGATCGTGATCATCCCATCCCTGGCCTTTGCGTTTTACCTGGTACCGGGTCTTCGCGGCGCACCGGTAAAAGCGATCAGCGCTTTTGCGCCTCCGATGGAGATAGAGGGCAGAGAGGTCTTTAACGACTACGAAGAGGGTTTGGCGTACGCACGGCAAACGGGCAAACCGGTGATCATTGATTTTACGGGTTACGGCTGTGTGAACTGCCGTAAGATGGAGGCTTACGTCCTGGATAACGACTCCGTTAAAGCCCGTCTGCAAAACTACGTCTTCATTGAGCTTTTCGTCGATGACAAACGCGACGGAATAGGGGATCGTAACTCTGCTATTCAGCGCGAGCAGTTCGGCTCGAATGCTCAGCCGTACTACGTCCAACTGGATGCGTATGGTACGCAAGTCGCTGAGCCGATGGCGTTTACCACCGACCCGATGGAATTTATTAACTGGCTAAAATACTAAATTATGCAATATACAAATCATCCTTTAAAACCCACGACTCGCAAGTCGTACGACACCAAACGTCCGCCGGAGAAAGAAATGATCTTCGGCGTCCGCGCAGTGATGGAAGCTATCGATGCCGGCAAAGTGCTGGACAAAGTGCTCGTCCGCCGGGATATGTCTTCGGCTATCGGCCGTGAGTTACTCATTAAGTTAGAAGGCACCGGCACGCAGATTCAACGTGTGCCCTTAGAAAAACTCAACCAGTTTACCGACAAGAACCACCAGGGTGTGATTGCTTTCCTCAGTCCGATAGAGTTTACGCCGCTGGATAGTTTGGTTCAAAGTCTCTACGACGAAGGCAAGGTGCCGCTGCTGGTGATGCTGGATGGTGTGACCGATGTACGTAACTTTGGAGCTATCGCACGTACTTGCGTGTGCGCGGGTGTTCACGCGCTAATAATAGGTACGCGAGGCAGTGCGGCGATCAACGGCGATGCGGTCAAGGCATCTGCGGGTGCGCTGCATTCTTTGCCTATTTGCAAAGTAGAAAATCTACAGAACGCACTTCGTTACCTGCAAGAAAGCGGTCTTCGCATTGTCGCCGCCACCGAACATACGGATCGAAACTATACCGAAGTAGATATGACCGTGCCGACCTGTATCGTCATGGGAAGTGAGGAAAAAGGTATCTATGAAGAGAACCTGAAACTCTGTACGGACCAAGTGCGTCTGCCGATGACGGGTGTTATCGAGAGCCTGAACGTCTCCGTCGCAGCAGGCATATTCATCTATGAAGCTGTACGGCAGCGGAGCTAATGACAGTACTCTACGAAGACAACCATATTATTGCCGTCAACAAGACCTGCAACGAGATTGTGCAGGGCGACAAGACCGGAGATACTCCGCTGAGCGAGACCGTAAAGGCTTATATCAAAGAAAAGTACAACAAGCCCGGTGAGGTATTCTTAGGCGTGACCCATCGGCTTGACCGTCCTACCAGCGGTGTGGTTCTCTTTGCCCGTACGTCCAAGGCTCTCACGCGGCTCAATGAGATGTTCAGAGAGAAATCAGCCGTCAGCCATCAGCCATCAGCCATTACTAAAACCTATTGGGCGATTGTGCAAGGTGCTCCTAAGCAGCCCGAGGCGCGGCTGGAGAACTACCTCATACGCAACGAGGCGCAGAACAAAAGTTATATATCAACCCCTCCCAAACCCTCCCCACAAGGGAGGGATAAGGATGCTAAGTTGGCAGTGTTGACCTATAAGACGCTTGTTAAAGGCGACCACTACACGCTTTTGGAAGTGAACTTAGAGACCGGACGGCATCATCAGATACGTTGCCAGTTGGCAGCTATCGGTTGTCCGATAAAAGGCGACCTCAAGTATGGCGCGAAACGCTCCAATCCCGATGGAGGTATCTGTCTCCATGCGCGGCAAATAGAATTTATTCATCCTGTAAGTGAGCAAAATATATGTATTACAGCTCCCGTACCAAACGATTCGTTATGGCAGCAGTTTGCTGCATTAGTTCATTAGTAGCCTATGCTGGCCTCTTGCCCGATACGCTTGTAGCGTTCCCCGGCGCAGAGGGATTTGGTAAATACACCTCCGGTGGTCGTGGCGGCAAAGTAGTCTATGTCACGACCTTGGCGGATGATGCCGAGGGCAGTACCGTAGGTTCGCTTCGCTGGGCATTAAAACAACACCCTGATACGCCGCTAACAGTGTGTTTTGCGGTATCCGGCGAGATCCGGCTTGTCAAAGACCTGCGCGTGAACCGTAAGAACTACACCATCGCTGGTCAGACTGCGCCCGGCATGGGTATTGTCATCACCCATAACAAGGTTAATCTGGGCGGCTCGGAGAACTTCATCGTGCGAAATATACGTTTCCGTATCGGGCAAAAAGATGTGAATGGAAACACCATCATCACCAATGCTTTCGGCGCAGAGAACAGTTCGCATTTTATCATTGACCACTGCGATTTCGGATGGTCAGTAGAGGAGAATATGAATACTTTTGACGGTCATTTCTTTACCGTACAGTATTGTATTGTGCATGAGGGGCTATACAGCGCTGGTCATCCTAAAGGAGCGCGTGGCTACGGATGCCAGTGGGGAGGTTCGCCGGCATCGTATCACCATAACTTATTGGCGCACAACAACGGTCGTTCCTGTCGCTTCAACGGCTCGCGAAACAATGACAGAGTCGTCTATCTCGACTATATCAACAATGTGAATTTCAATTATTTCGGTGGCAGCAGCGGTTGTCACGGGGGCGAGAATACTTGTGACGATAAGTATTACAACGGTCGTAACTCCGGGCATGAAGTCAATTTTGTCAATAACTACTATATCAAAGGACCTAATACTACGAATACACGGTATTTCTTTGTTGCAGATGAGAAACGTAGTAACGGAGATCCCAGTAAAGGCCCGAGTCAATGGTATGTAGCCGGAAATATTTTTGAAGGCGAGCCGAATGCCACGAATGATAACTGGTCTGCAGTGAACATCAAAGGCTATACCAAAGAGCAAGCGCGGGTGGATACCTTGATCCGTACGAAAACACCTTATTGGGATTGCAATGCGGATTCTACGGAGTTTTCCGGCCTTTATGATTTCGATAGTTATGCCTATGCAGCTTCAGAATACCAGAGTGCATCTGATGCCTATCAGACGGTGCTGGATACCGCAGGTTGTTTCCCGCGAGATCATGTGGAGAACCGGATCATCCGCGAGACGCGCGACAATACATACACCTATACGGGTTCTAAAGCAAGTAAAAAAGGTGTGATTGATTCGGAGACCGATGCGGAGGGTTTCTATGATTATCCGCAGGTAGCTGCGCTGACAGATACAGACCAGGATGGTATGCCGGACGAGTGGGAGAGTGCTAATGGTTGCGACCCGAATACCCCGGATAATAATATCCGCCATGAGTGCGGTTACACTATGTTGGAGATGTATCTGGATTATGCCATAACGCATAAGATGCCTATGGACGATGGCTATCGTGAGCCCGAAGGAATAGAGAATATCTCTCTTCGTGAGGATGGTGTCGGTTCCTATAAGATTTTCCGCGACGGTCAGCTGTTGATTCAGCGCGGGGACAAATTCTATACGCTTCAAGGACAGGAATTGTAAGTCCTTTATTCGTTTTCATATAAATCATTCGACGATATATAAAAAACAGGCGCGTTGCTTCCCAGTAACGCGCCAGCTTTGATTCCCGAAGGAATCTCATACTTACTCACTTATTATTTACAGAACGTTATGGAAACCACTCCATAACGTGGGGTGTTACTTATTTGTATAAGTAACGTTTGATAGAGCGTTTCGGGGTCTTCTCAAACTCCGAAGCCACTAATTCTATAGAGCTGATCTGACTATAATTCGGAAGGTCTTTGTTGACCGCTACGCGGTTCTCCTCCATGAGTTGTGTCAGAGTCTTGGTCCCTAATAATTTCTTGCCTTCCGCAGAGGTATCCGGGAATACCAGACCTACTAGCTTATGGTCGCGATCCACAACGATGGATTCTACTACACAAGGCATAGAGTTCAGTTTGTCCTCCAACTCCTCCGGATAGATATTCTGGCCGGAAGGACCAAGGATCATATTCTTCGAACGGCCGTGGATATAGATGTTACCCTCTTTATCCAGCACACCGAGATCGCCCGTACGCATCCATCCGTCTTCGGTGAATACCGCCTTGGTTGCCTCTTCGTTTTTATAGTAACCCTTCATGACGTTAACACCCTTTACCTGGATCTCGCCGTCTTTGCCATACGGATCCTCGGAATCGATGCGTACATGGCATTGCGGCAGGTCTTTACCGCAGCTATGGAACTTGTATGCCCACCAATCTTCATAACTGATCAGCGGAGCGCACTCAGTCATACCATAACCTACGCAGTATTGGTATTTGATGTCATGGAGCACTTGCTCTACTTCTCCATTCAAGGCAGCGCCTCCTATAATGAGATAACGCAGTTTGCCTCCAAAGGTCTTATCCAAGCCTTCTTTTACTTTACCTCTGATAACGCGGTTGATACCCGGAGTTTTCCAAAGCACCTTCATCATCGGGCTGCTGATCTTCGGCAGTACACCCTTCTTAACGATCTTCTCAATGACCAAAGGAACGGTGAGAATCATGAAGGGTTTTACTTGTGCAAAGGCTTTCATCAGTACTGTTGGGGTAGGAGCCTGCGTCAGGAAATATGTCTCTGCTCCATCGCATACCTGATATAAGAACTCGAACATCAGTCCGAACATGTGCGCAATAGGCAGCATCGAGAGAACGGCATCGCCTGGTTTATGAGGAATACGCTGGCAAGCAAACTCTACGTTTCCGCTCAGGTTGAGATGGGCCAGCATTACGCCCTTCGGGTTACCCGTAGAACCGCTGGTATAGTTGATGACTGCCAATTCATCCAAATTATCCGTCGGTAACTGCATATCCTCCAGCTTCACGCCGTCCGGATAAGCTTTCACGAAAGCGGCTTCAACTCCGTCGAATGCCTTTTGGGTAGCATCATCCGCCTCAACGATCGTCATATCATCCATGAAGATGGTGGCCTTCAGCCCCTTCATCATCTTCGGATCGATTTTCTTCTTCACGTTCGGACCAACGTATAGCAAGGTAGCCTCCGAGTGATCCACCAACGAGTAGATACCCTCCGCCGTGAAATCCGGCAAAATGGATACGACTACCGCTTTGTAACTCTCTGCCGCTAAGAATAACAATCCCCAGTTAGCACAGTTACGTCCGCAAAGCGCGATCTTATCGCCCTCTTTGATACCTAACTCCTGCCAAGTTACATGCAACTTTTTTATCGCTGCAGCTAACTCCGCATAGGTATATTTGTTCACACCATCCAAGTCCTGTAATGCCAAACAGTCCCAGCGGTGACTCATTGTCTCTTGTAAATAGGATAAATAATGTTTAGTTGCCATAAGGTAATAATTGAATTGATCAAATGGTTTTTCAAAACCGAGTGCAAAGGTACGACTTTATTCTTGAACTTTTGTTCGAAAACTATATTTTTTCGTCATTTTTTACTAAATTTACTAAATTGAATAATTCTGCATATGTTTTCTCCAAAATAAGAAAGTCCATTTGCGCTTGTCCGAGTCCAGGATCGAAGGTGTTTTTTACGTGTGTAAACATTATGGCTATTTGCTCCCTGTCTATGTCTCTGCGTACTATTCCGGCGCGTTGGTCCGCGTAAATCGCTTTGCGCCAAAGTTCCAACTCTTTAAGCGCCAAGCGCTGGGCTTTGCGATGAAGAGAAGGGAATTTGCTGTAGGCGGTAAACATCAGGTCATTGACATTCGAGGTATTGATAGTTTTATTGTCAAAAGTCATCAGCGCCTCTTCCAGACTATGCAGATAGTCGGTTATGGCAGCAATCATTCTCTCAATTCCTGCGTCTTCAGGTACACTGTTCAAAGCGCGCTGTTTAGGCTCCAGAAAATATTTCTCCATACAAGTCTGAAACAACTCGTCCTGGTCACGGAAATAGTAGTATAGCGTTCCGCGACCCATATCAAGCGCAAACTGCAGGTCAGTGATACTAACGTTCTGATACCCCTTCAGCGCGTACAGCTCCATTGCCTTCCGGATGATAAATTCCTTACGGTCTTTCATGCTTTTTGCGATAGTTTGTTTTCGTATTCGACCAAGGCCTTTGTCATTAGCATATGCCCTTGCCTGATAATTTCTTCCGCTTTGTCGAAATCGAACGTATTATAGGCATACTGGCGCATTACCGCATGGATATCCGGCGGCGTGAGGCGGAGTGCAAGCAGGGTGTTTTGCTGGATCTGCATGTCACTCATGCGATCCAACATGCTGAAATAATTCACTTTCTTACCCAAGTCTCTTGCCCGGCTTTCGCGGATCGAGTCTATCTTCTTACCTAACTGACGCAGTTGTTTCTCCAAACTCTCCGGTACATCAAAGCCCTTGGCTTCGATAGCTGCAATCTTGCCATCTACATCGATGGGTTCGGGCATTTCTTCGGTCGGCATACTATCTTTACCGCTGATATCCATGGCTACGAGAATGTCGCCTTCCGTGCGTTGGATGACATGCAGGGGCAGCGGATTCAGGATTCCGCCATCAATGAGCAGTTTGTCATCCATCTGTACTGGTTGGAAGAACAGCGGAATACTGATGGATGCCCGTACGGCCTCAAACAAACTGCCTTTCCGGAAGACCACTTCCTCTGTATTCACCATGTCGGAGGCAACGATAGAGCAGGGGATATTCAGATTCTCAATGAGTCTATCGGGCACCACGGTCTCCAACTCATGGATGATCCGCTGACCTTTGACCAAGGAGTTGCTGCTCAGCAGGTTGATATCCATCATCCTTAGAATCAACTGTTTATCCACGCTCAAGAACCATTCTTTCGCTTTCTTTAGTTCTCCTGCAGCGTACATGCCGGCGATGATCGAACCCATGGAACAACCGGCTATACTGGTTATGGTATAGCCTCTCTCCTCCAGGGCTTCGATGGCTCCTATGTGCGCGAGCCCGCGTGCACCTCCCGATCCTAATACTAATGCGACATTCTTATTTACCATTTGGTCATTTACCATTTGGTCATTTATACCTCTTTTGCCGGTATCAGTTTCTCTCGGATCTTGATATAGATGATGTTTTCCTTCTTGGCGAACGGCGTCTCAACGTAACCCATACCGATACCGACTTTGGTGTTCGGCAGCATGATTCCGGAAGTCACATGACCGATAGTTTTGCCGTTTTCATCGCATATCTCATAGCCGTTACGCGGTATAGCGCGCTCCAGACATTCGAAATGAACGAGTTTGCGTTTTACGCCTTCTGCTTTTTGCGCTTTGAGGAAATCGCGATCTATGAAATCCTTGGCATCGAGCTTGGTGATCCATCCCAAACCGGCCTCTAACGGCGAGGTGGTGTCATCGATGTCGTGACCGTAGAGACAGTACCATTTCTCCAGACGCAGGCTGTCGCGAGCACCCAGACCGATAGGCGCCAGACCGAACGGTTTGCCTACTTCAAAGAGGGCATTCCAAATCTCCACTCCGCGCTCTGCAGGGAAATAAAGCTCGAATCCACCGGCTCCTGTGTAGCCCGTGTTACTCAGGATTACACCCGGAACACCGGCAAAACTCCACTCGCGGAAAGCATAGTAATCAATCGACTTCAGATCCGCGTCGGTCAGCAGTTGCAGCAGCTCAGTGGCTTTAGGCCCTTGTACCGCTAACTGTCCGTAACGACTACTTGCATTGTCTAGGATTAGTCCTGCCCAATCCTTATTTGAGTCCTTGATACTATTTACCCATGCCCAGTCTTTGTCGATGTTCCCGGCATTGACTACCATGAGGTATTTGGTTGTGGAATATTTGTAGATGATAAGGTCATCCACGATGCCGCCTTTTCCGTTCGGCATGCAGGTGTACTGAGCTTTTCCTGCAGGAATGACAGAGAGATCGTTCGTGGTAATATACTGCAGGAAATCCAGGGCTTTGTCGCCTTTTACCCAGAACTCTCCCATATGGCTCACGTCAAACACACCGACGCCCTCGCGTACGATCATGTGCTCTTGGTTGATACCCGTCGGGTACTGAATCGGCATATTAAAGCCTGCAAACTCCGCCATCTTTGCGCCTAAGGCAATGTGGATGTCTGTAAATGGTGTTGTCTTTAACATAATTATGCTTTTTTGATGATTTCAAGTATTACTTCCATTGCTTTTTCCATCGATGGAATCGGCAGATATTCGTATCGGCTGTGGAAATTCTCTCCGCCGGCGAAGATGTTCGGGCAGGGTAGCCCTTCAAAGGAAAGTCTTGCACCATCCGTACCGCCACGGATTGGCTTTATTATAGGTGTCACTCCCGCCGATTTCATCGCCTCTTTGGCGAGATCGATGATGTGCATAACGGGTTCAATCTTCTCGCGCATATTATAGTACTGATCGCGAATCTCAATCTCCGCAGTGCCTTCTCCGTACTCGGTGTTAATCTTGCGCACCAGGTGCTCCAATTCCCGTTTGCGGTATTCAAACTGCGTGCGGTCGTGGTCACGGATGATATAACTCAGCGTCGTCTCTTCTACAGTGCCGTTCATGCCAATCAGATGGTAGAAACCTTCGTATCCCTGCGTGTGCTCCGGCGTTTGGAAACGCGGCAGCATGACGGCTATCTGATAGGCGATACGCATGGAGTTGCGCATCTTATGATACGCTGTACCGGGGTGTACGTTCAGACCGTGTACGTGGATCTTGCATGCCGCGGCATTGAAGTTCTCGAACTCCAACTCGCCTATTGCGCCTCCATCCATCGTATAGGCGAACTCAGCCCCGAATTTTTGCACGTCGAAATGGTCTGCTCCGCAGCCAATCTCTTCGTCCGGCGTGAAGCCTACGCGGACTTTTCCGTGTTTGATCTCCGGGTGCTGAATGAGGTACTCCATCGCCGTGACGATCTCTGCTATACCGGCTTTGTCATCCGCGCCCAAAAGCGTCGTGGTGTCCGTCACAATAACGTCCTGACCGGCGTAACGCGGGTCGATATAGTCGCGTTCTTCGGCTTTCACGATGCTCGGCTTGACGTTCTTTCCGCTGGCATCAGGCGAAGTGTCCATGTGTGCGATAAAACCGATCACGGGTGCTTCTCCGCCGTTAGCAGGCAATGTCGCCATTATATATCCGTTGGAATCGAGCGAAACGTCGGTTAAGCCGATACCTTTCAGTTCGTCCGCCAGGTATTGCGCAAACTCCATCTGCCCCGGGGTAGAAGGAGTCATGCCGGTGTTCTCATCGCTCGTCGTGCAGAACGACACGTATTTTAAGAAACGATCTACTATATTCATACAAACTTATTATTTGCCGCCAAAGGCACCCAGTAACGTGCTTAATGCGCCTGCATATTGAGCAGCGGTGTTGGCATAAGAAGCAGCTTGGTTGGCTGTGTTTTGCGCTTGGTTTGCAGCATTCTGAACGGCTTGGGTCGTTTGGGTCTGCGCGTTCTTAACGGTCTCGCTGTTCTTAACCATCTCTACAAGGCTGTTGGTAACGGTCTCTACGTTGTTTTGCGTTACCAGGCCCAAGGACGAAGCTACCATACCTTTGCCGAACTCCTTCAGATAGGTCTTGTCTTTGTAGTTCTCTTTGAGTCCCTCGCAGTTAGACACCAGCGACATGGTGTTGATAATGTTTTGCATGTTCTTGTAGTTGTACTTGTTGCCGTCGGCTTTGTACTGCGCATAGAGTGCCTGAAGTGCAGTTCCTGCTCCCTGACCGGCGCTCACGGCGGTGTTTGCCGTCTGCGTAGTGGTTGTAGCCTGGGTGGTCGCACCAGTGTTGTTGGTGGTAGTACTGTTCTTCAGAAATCCGCAGCCTGCCATCATCAGCACGGCGGCTGCCATCAAAATTACTTTTCTCATAATACAATATTCATTTTATTTGTTTGTCCTTCTATGAATGCCAAGATATTATCGCACACGTTCTCACACATGGCGATGCGTCCTTCCCACGTGCCTGTGCCCGTATGGGGCGATAGGACGACGTTCGGAAGTGTCAATAAGTCCGTTGAAATCGCAGGTTCGTGCTCATATACGTCTAATGCAGCGCCGGCAATGATGCCGCTTTTGAGCGCTTCAACCAAAGCCTCTTCATGTACGTGCGCACCACGCGCGGTATTGATAAGGTATGCCGTCCGTTTCATCATTCCCAACTCCGGTTTGCCGATGAGATGATGCACCTCCGGGGTGTAGGGCAGGTTCAGACTCAAGTAATCGCTATCTTGTAGTACGTGCTGAAAATCTACGTACGTGGCATTGTATTTCTGCTCGATTTCATCGGACAACCGGTGCCGGTTATGATAGATAATGCGCATGCCAGCTGCTTGTGCACGTCGTGCCAGCGCTTGACCGATCCGTCCCATACCGATGATTCCGAGCGTTTTTCCGTACAAGGAGTGGCTCAGATTCCGCATTACTCCGAACTGTGCTTGGCCGGCACGGACGAGGCGGTCGAACTCGCTTACCCGCCGCGCTATGTCAATCATCAGCGCAAAAGCCAACTCTGCGGTCGGCTCAATCACCGGCTGCGGGGTGTTCGTCACACGTATTCCGCGCTCGCGACAAGCGTTCAAATCGATATTATTGAACCCTGCACCGAAATTAGCGATGAGCCGCAAATGGGGCATCAACTCAATCATTTTTCGGGGCACAGGGTAATCAAACGTACTCACCAAAATCTCCGCTTCTTCGAGCGAAGCATTCATCTCATGACCGGCTAAACGTTTGAATCCTTCCTGAGGCAAATCTGTCGTAAATGCGATCTTCATGACTAAATTTGCTGCAAAGGTACATAAAAAAACTTAGATAAGCAAATTTTTTTGCAAAAATTAACGAATTGTTTGCATATATAATATTTTTTTTGTACCTTTGCGCCCAAATTGTAATGCTGACTTTACAAAAATACCTTAAATAACACAATTATGGCTAAAGTTTATCAAGCAAATGAGATCAAGAATGTCGCTATGTTGGGCGGCAGCGGATCTGGTAAAACGACCCTCATGGAGTCGATGTTGTTCGAGAGCGGGGTGATCAAACGCCGCGGTACAATCGAGGCGCAGTCTACCGTGTGCGATTATTTCCCGGTGGAGAAAGAGTACGGTTATTCCGTCTTCTCTACGGTTTGTAACATTGAGTTTGAAGGGAAGAAACTGAATATCATCGACTGCGCAGGTTCGGATGACTTCTGCGGCGGTACCGTGGCAGCTTTGCAGATGTGCGGTTCGGCGCTCATTGTACTTTCCGCTAATGGCGGTGTTGAGGTTGGAACCCAGAATAACTTCCGCCTCGTGGAGAAAGCAAAGAAACCGCTGGCTTTCGTTATTAATAAGTGTGACCATGAGAACGCAGATTTTGAGCGCACGTTCAACCAACTCAAAGAGAACTTTGGTAATAAATGTACATTGATTCAGTTCCCGGTAAATGCCGGCGCAGGCTTCAATGCGGCTATCGACGTGCTGAAAGGCAAGATGCTTGTATGGAAAGCAGAGGGTGGCGCTCCTGAACTGAAAGAGATTCCTGCGGAGTATGCGGACCGCGTTGAGGAAATGCGTCAGGCGCTGCAAGAGCAGGCTGCTGAGGCAGATGAGACGCTATTGGATAAGTTCTTAGGCGAAGGTCTGACGGATGAGGAGATCATGCAGGGTCTGAAGAGCGTTTACGCAGACGGTTCGATGTATCCGGTTATCTGTTGCTCGGGTCTGAAAGATATGGGCGTTCGTCGTTTGATGGACTTCCTGAACGGTATGGCACCGTCTCCTTCTCAGTTCAGCTATCCGACCGTAGATGGCAAGAAGATCAGCCCGGATGCTTCCGCGCCGACCAGCCTTTATGTCTTCAAGACCTCTGTAGAGCCGCATATCGGTGAGGTGAACTATTTCCGCGTAATGCAAGGTACCGTACATAACGGCGACGACTTGGTAAATATGGAGCGTGGCTCGAAAGAGCGTATCTCGCAGTTGTACAGTGTAGCCGGTTCAATCCGTACGGCTGTAGATGAACTCGCAGCCGGTGACATCGGCGCAACTGTGAAACTGAAAGATACCCGTACGGGAAACACTCTCAATGCAAAGGAGTGCGACAACCAATATGCTCCGATCGTTTACCCGCAGCCGCGTTACCGCCGTGCAATCAAGCCGGTTACTGAGTCCGATGCAGAGAAACTCGCAGCGCTCCTGACCCGTATGCACGAGGAAGATCCGACTTGGGTAGTAGAGCAGAGTAAAGAGCTCCGCCAGATGATTGTTTCCGGTCAGGGTGAGTTCCACCTCCGTACCCTCAAATGGCGTCTGGAGAACAACGATAAGATGCCGGTTGAGTTCAGCGAGCCGAAGATTCCGTATCGCGAGACGATCACCAAGGCTGCTCGTGCCGACTACCGTCATAAGAAACAATCCGGTGGTGCCGGTCAGTTCGGCGAGGTTCACCTGATCGTTGAGCCGTACGAGGAAGGCATGCCGGTTAAGGAGACCTATAAGTTCGGTAATCAGGAGTATAAGATCTCTGTCAAAGACCAACAGGAGATTAACCTTGAGTGGGGTGGCAAACTGATCATTATCAACTCCATCGTCGGCGGTGCTATCGATGCACGCTTCATCCCGGCTATCGTAAAGGGTATCATGGATCGTATGGAGCAAGGACCGTTGACCGGTTCGTATGCTCGTGACGTACGCGTCATTATCTATGATGGTAAGATGCACCCGGTTGACTCCAACGAAATCTCCTTCCGTCTGGCAGGTCGTAACGCCTTTGCACAGGCCTTCAAAGAGGCGAACCCGAAAGTTCTTGAGCCGGTTTATGACCTCGAGGTATTCGTGCCGTCGGAGATCATGGGCGATGTCATGTCCGATATCAACGGCCGTCGCGGTATGGTAATGGGTATGGAGACCGAGAAATCGTTCACCCGTCTCAAAGCGCAAGTGCCTTTGAAAGAGCTCTCGTCGTACTCCACGACCCTCAGCTCCCTCACCGGCGGACGTGCTACCTTCACAATGGCGTTCAACAGCTACCAACTCGTTCCGGCAGATGTTCAGGAGAAACTCCTTGCTGCTTACGCTGCTACGCAGTCTGAGGAAGAGTAAAAATTCTTAAATCCCTATTTTTAGGTATTGTGGGATTGACAAAAAAGCAGTACCTTTGCACCCGATTTTAAAAAAAAATGAAGATGCAAAGGTACTGTTTGTTATGTATATCCCTTCTAATCGGGATATGTGGGTTGCGCGCGCAAATTAGCGGCGTGGTATTGGACGATCATGGTGAACCGTTGATAGGAGCCAATATATATTGGGCAGAAACAACGGTAGGCGTAGCGACGAACTTCAACGGTGAGTTTACGATTATGCCGGTCAAAGGAACCAATCGTCTGGTGGCTTCTTTTGTGGGTTGCCATAATGATACGATCACGGTCTTGAATCGTCAGCCTCTGACGATCGTGCTCATTGATGAGACCGTCTTGGACGAAGTGACGATCACCGAGCGAAAAATGGGCGTGATCAAAAGTCGTACTTCCGCTTTCGATACACAGACCATCGGTACGGAGGAGTTATGTCGTGCCGCTTGTTGTAATCTCTCCGAGGCGTTTGAGACAAATGCTTCGGTGGATGTAGCCTATTCGGATGCCGCTACCGGTGCCAAGCAGATTCGTCTGCTCGGTTTGAGCGGTACGTATGTTCAGTTGATTCAGGAGAACACACCGGCCGTGCGCGGTCTGGCGCAGAACTTCGGCTTGGAGTATATCCCCGGCCCGTGGATGCAATCAATCCAGGTCAGCAAGGGTACTTCTTCCGTGATCAACGGCTATGAGGCTACCTCCGGCCAGATCAACGTAGAGCTCCTCAAACCCCAGACCCAGAACCCCTTCTCACTCAATCTGATGATGAATAGCGAACTTATGGCGGAAGCAAATATCATGGGTGGTTGGGAACTCAAACCGCATCTCTATACCGGCATTTTAGCCCATTACACCGGGGGCTTCATGGCGATGGACGAGAATAAAGATAGTTTTGCGGACATGCCGAAGGTGCAGAATGCGAACCTCGCCAACCGATGGTTCTACAAGCACGGCGATTATACGTTTCAGGCCTTTGTGCGCGGGCTTTATGACCGCCGCAGAGGTGGACAAATGGCCGATTCTATCGCTAATCCGTACCATATCAACCTCAATACCTGGCGTGTCGAGGGATTCATGAAAAACGGTTATGTCTTCGATCCTGAGAGTGGTTCGTCGGTAGCGGTCATCACCGCGGTTAGTTACCATAATCTCGATAACAGTTACGGCGTTCGTTCATGGAAAGCCAATCAGTTGAACGCCTACCTCAACGCCCTATATCAGGGTAATTTTGAGGGACGCGGAGAGGTGGATAACGATCATCGCTTGAGCGCCGGTATATCCCTCAACTTCGATAAGTACGGAGAAAACCTCAATCTTTTTCCGTTTACCTCTTTCAGTTCGCCTCTTAACTTGGACCGTTGGGAGCTGACGCCCGGTATCTTTGCCGAGTATAACCTCAAGTACGACGAGATTCTCTCGCTCGTAGCAGGTGTGAGAGCCGATTACTCCACGCGGTACGGTTTCTTCGTGACTCCGCGAATGAATATCCGTTATACGCCGTTCGAGTGGTGGACGCTGCGGGCGAGTGCCGGCATGGGCTATCGTTCGCCGAACGCCATCGCCGATAATGCGTTTGTACTGCCTTCCTCCCGCGTGCTCTATCTGGACTCCGAGGTGAAGCAGGAAAGAGCGGTGAATTCGGGCATAAGTACTACTTTTTATATCCCGATGGGCAGCAAGCAGTTGCAACTCTCTGCGGAGTATTACTACACCCATTTCCTCAATTCTCTCATCGTTGATATGGATCAGGACAAACATGCCGTTCATATCTATAATCAGAGTGATCTGCCGGGCGCGAAGTCTTTTGCGCATAGCGCGCAGATAGAGGCGTCGATGGAGGTCTTGCGTGGCTGGACATGGACGGCGGCTTTCCGTTATACCGATGTGGAGCAGACGACGATTGATGACCAAGGCGTAGCGCGTCTCCGCGCCAAAGCCCTTACCAACCGCTTCAAAGGTATCATCTCCACAAGTTACCAGACGCCGCTCAAGAAATGGCAGTTTGACGTCACGGCGCAGTTTAACGGCGTGTCCAGAATGCCCGATGGATTCGTAGCTTTTGGCGATTTGGCAGGCGGGTATGGTACGCCGAAGGAGTTGACGTGGTATCCGCAACTGATGGCGCAGATCACCAAGTATTTCCGTACCTGCAGTTTATACCTCGGTGCAGAGAATATGACGAATTTCCGTCAGCATGCGCCTATTGTGGATAGTTTTCAACCTTACAGCCCGGATTTCGATGCCTCCATGGTCTGCGGACCTACTACCGGATGGAAAGTGTATCTGGGTTTCCGATATGATTTAGAGAGAAAAGATGAAGAATAAGAACTTGTTTTTACGGATACTTACTGTTTTAGTATTTCCTTACTCACTTGCTTTTGCCCAGTATGACGCGCACCTTACGGGGCATGTGCTGGATGCAGAAACAGGCGAACACCTGCCGTTTGTGAATGTTCAGTTAAAGGGCACGAATATCGGTACAGTGACCGATGAATCCGGCCATTATTTGCTCAAAGACCTTCCTTTGGGTCGCCAGATTATCGTCTTCAGTTACGTAGGTTACGAGACAGAGGAGCTGCCGGTTAATATTGTTGAAGACAGGACGGTGGAACTCAAGGCTGCTATCCATGAGCAGGCACAACTGTTGGAGAACGTTGTTGTGACCGCGAACAGGTATGCTACCAAGCGTCAGGAAGCGGCGACAATCGTCAATGTCCTTTCGCCCAAACTCTTTGAGACGACGGCGGTAGCGTGTGTGGCAGATGCGTTGAATTTTCAGCCGGGCTTGCGTGTGGAGAACACCTGTTCCAACTGCGGCAAGACGGATCTGCGCATCAATGGTCTGCAGGGTCAATATACCCAGATCCTCATGGACTCGCGTCCGGTCTTCTCCTCTATGGCTTCGGTCTATGGCTTGGAGCAGGTGCCGGCAGCGATGATCGACCGCATAGAGGTCGTTCGTGGAGGCGGATCGGCGATGTACGGCGCGAACGCTATTGCCGGTGTGGTGAATATCATTACCAAGGAACCCGTCCGCAACTTCGTCAATATCTCCAATATCAGTCATCTCAACGAGCATGCGGGCTACGATATCCATACCGATCTCAATGCTTCGGTCATGAGCGAGAACCGCAAGATAGGTGCGTATCTCTTTGCTTCTCATCGAACCCGCAGTCCTTACGACCGCGACAACGACGGATTCAGCGAAGTGCCGCGTCTGAGGGCTACGACAGCCGGTGCACGGTTGTTCTTCAAGACCTCGGCGTATAGCAAGATTACTGCGGAGTACCATCATACAACGGACTTCCGCCGCGGCGGTAATCGCTTAGATTACGAGCCTCACGACGCAGATATAGCCGAGCAGCTAAGGCATAATATCGATGCCGGTTCGGTGGCTTTCGATTGGTTCTCGTCCGATAACAAACATTTCGTTTCCGCTTATTCGGCGATCCAGCATATCGGTCGTGAGAGTTATTTCGGTGCGGGGCGTGACACCGCGGCGTATGGTCGCAGTACCGACCTGACGTCCAACACAGGTCTGCAGTACCGTTTCTCGTACCCTTGCGGCCTTGCCAAAGGCGATCTGACGGTGGGTGCCGAGTATAACTACAACGGCCTTCATGACCGCATGGTGGGCTATAACCGCGACATTACCCAGAAGGTGCATGTGGTTGGTGCATACGCGCAGAACGAATGGAAAGGTAAGTTGTGGAGCGTGCTTGTCGGCGCGCGGGTAGAGAAGCATAACCTCCTCCGCAAGCCCGTTGTCAACCCGCGTGCTACTTTCCGTTATACGCCGATTGACGGGCTGGTGCTTCGCGCGGGGTACAGCAGCGGTTATCGTGCGCCGCAGGCGTATGACGAGGACCTGCATGTGGCTGCCGTGGGTGGAGTAGTGTCCCTTATCACGCTGGACCCGAATCTCAAACCCGAGTACTCCCATTCGGCGACCCTCAGTGCCGATTGGTACCGCCAGTTCGGCCGGTTGGAGGTGAACCTCACGGCGGAGGGCTTCTATACTTATCTGCAGGACGTCTTCTTCCTTCGCGAGGATGGTCAGGATGCCGCGGGAAACATCCTCTTCACCCGTACCAACGCCCCCGGCGCATGGGTGGGAGGTCTGAACGTAGAGGGCAAACTGACATACGGTCAGCTCATTACTTTTCAGCTCGGATACACCTTTCAGCAGAGCCGTTATACCGAGGCGCAGCAATGGAGCCAGACCGTTGCGCCGCAGAAACGCATGCTGCATACGCCGGATAACTACGCCTATGTGTTGCTCGATATCCAGCCGGTACATGATTTCACGATTTCTATCAACGGAAAAGCCACGGGATCGATGATCGTGCCGCACCTGGCGGGCCATATACCGCAGGACGAAGAGACCAAGACCCCTACTTTCTGGGACTTAGGCATCCGTCTGGCGTACGACGTGCATCTGTACAAACACTATTGTCTGGAGATCAGTTGCGGTGTGAAGAATGTCCTCGATCAGTTCCAACGGGACATTGACAAAGGAGAGAACCGCGATGCGAATTACATCTACGGTCCTTCTGTACCGCGAACCTATTTTGCAGGCTTAGCGCTGAAATTATAAGAATTTTCCGGTAATACTCTTGCGGCTCTTGCGGATGTCGTCTATCGTACCTTCCGCAATGATCTCTCCGCCGCCTTTTCCGCCTTCGGGTCCGAGGTCGATAATCCAGTCGCAGGCACGGATGACGTCTGTGTTATGCTCGATGATCAGGACGGTATTGCCTTTATCGACCAATCTCCTCAGTACGCCTAAGAGCACGCGTATATCTTCGAAATGCAGACCTGTCGTCGGCTCGTCGAGGATGTATAAGGTCTTGCCGGTCGAAGGACGTGAGAGTTCGGTAGCAAGCTTGATACGCTGGCTCTCACCGCCGGAGAGACTCGTGGACGCCTGGCCTAACTTGATATAACCCAGCCCCACGTCCTGAATGGTCTTTATCTTACGAAGGATGGTGGGTTGCGGTTCGAAGAACTCCACCGCCTGATTGACCGTCATGTCCAGCACGTCGGCTATCGTCTTGCCTTTCCATCGTACTTCGAGGGTCTCTCGGTTATAGCGCTGACCGCCGCATATCTCACAGGGTACATACACATCCGGCATGAAATGCATCTGGATGGTCTTGTAGCCGTTGCCGGAACACTCCTCACACCGGCCGCCTTTGGCGTTGAAGGAGAACCGACCTGTCTTCCATCCTCGGATTTTGGATTCCGGCAGTTGGGCGAACAGTTCACGGATGTCGTTGAAGACGTTCGTGTAAGTCGCAGGGTTACTGCGCGGCGTACGGCCGATAGGCGACTGATCGACGTTGATGACCTTGTCAATATGCTCGATTCCATCGATCTTTTTGTAGGGTAGAGGAGCTTGTTTGCTTCGGTAGAACTTTTGGCTGAGGATGGGGTAGAGCGTCTGGTTGATAAGGCTGGACTTACCGCTGCCGCTCACGCCTGTGACGCAGACCATCTTCCCCAACGGAATCTTCGCCGTCACGTTCTTGAGGTTATTTCCCGTACATCCTTCCAGAATGATAGAATTTGCCTGGTCAAAACCGTGCGGAGCGTGTTGGGGACGCGGAGCCGGAGTTCGGGGCAGAACGTTTTTGTCAGGCAGAATTCTATCGAAAACGGTCTTTTCCCCCTTCAAATACTGCGCCGTCAGCGTGTCGGTCTTCAGCAGTTCCTCCGGCGTGCCTTGAAATACGACCTTGCCGCCTAACCGTCCGGCTTTAGGACCGATGTCGATGATCCAGTCCGCCTCGCGCATCATCTGTTCGTCGTGCTCGACGACGATGACGGAGTTGCCTAAGTCCCGCAGTTCTTTGAGGCTTCGGATGAGCCGTTCGTTATCTCGTTGGTGCAGACCGATAGACGGCTCGTCGAGGATATAGAGGACGTTCACCAGCCGGCTGCCAATCTGCGTGGCTAAGCGGATACGCTGGCTCTCACCGCCGGAGAGACTCTGACTGCTGCGGTTCAGACTGAGATAACTCAATCCTACGGATTGCATGAACCGCAACCGCGCGCATATCTCTTTTAATATCGGTTCTGCGATGGATCGCTGACGCTCTGTCAGCGCAGCGGTCTGTGTTCTGTCAGTGGCTTCGCCACGGTCTGTCATCTCTTCTAACGTCTTCAGCAGCTCGTCAATGTCCATCGCGGAGAGTTCGGCGATATTATATTTGCCGATGCGGTAACTCAGCGCCTCTTTGCTCAGCCGCTTGCCCTTGCATTCCGGGCACTCGATCCACTCCTCTTTCTCCTCCTCATTTTCTTCTGAAGACTGATCGCTGCTGGCTGATAACTCCTGCAACTGCTCCCACCAGTTCTCCTCGCGGATGGCTTCATCCACCTCCTCTGAATTCTGAAGGCTGACGTCTGATTGCTTAATCCTCCCTAATCCCTTGCAGCACGGGCACCATCCGGACGGGCTGTTGAACGAGAAGGTATGTGGCGCGGGCTCCGGATAACTCAGTCCCGTCTCCGGGCACATGAGGTTACGGCTGAAATACTGGATTCCGCCATTGAGCGGCTTGTCCGCGCTCATTTCACCATTGAGCGCAGCGATCATTAGTATCCCGTTTCCCTGCGTCATCGCGCGGTCTATCGATTGCCGGAGTCGCTTGAGATCCTCTTTCTCCTCCCCTTCTGAAGGCTGATGGCTGATAGCTGATGGCTTAATTTTCAGCCGATCGACCACCACCTCTATCGAGTGCATCTTGTATCGGTCGAGCTTCATGCCGGGAACTATCTCCTGCACCTCGCCATCGACCCGTACATGCACAAAGCCTTTCTTGCGGATGGTCTCAAACAGTTCCTTGTAATGTCCCTTTCGGTTGCTAACCAGCGGTGCCAACAGCAGCACTTTCTTACCTGCGTACTCACGGCAGATCAGTTCGACGATCTGTTCGTCTGTGTAATGCACCATCGGTTTTCCTGACAGATACGAGTAGGCGATACCGGCGCGGGCAAACAGCAGACGCAGAAAATCATACACCTCAGTAACCGTGCCAACGGTGGAGCGGGGGTTCTTGCTGGTGGTCTTCTGATCGATGGAGATAACGGGGCTCAGACCGGTGATCTTATCCACGTCCGGCCGTTGCATCTGTCCGATGAATCCGCGGGCATAGGACGAGAAAGTCTCCATGTACCGCCTTTGGCCTTCTGCAAAGATCGTGTCGAACGCCAGCGAACTCTTCCCGCTGCCGCTCAGACCGGTGATCACCGTCAGTTTCTTGCGAGGCATGGACACGCTGATATTCTTCAGGTTATGTACCCTTGCCCCGATCACTTCTATTTTGCCGTTATCTTCCATTTACCGCTTTCTTCTTTTTGCCGTTATCTTCCATTTACCGCTTTCTTCTTTTTGCCGTTATCTTCCATTTGCCAAAATTCGTGCAAAGTTACTGCTTTTTTTTGACATACGCAAGAAAAAGTACAAAAAAAAATTGGAGAAGAAATGTCATTTGTGCATGGCGAAATGTCATTTGTGCATAGCGAATTGCCATGGGTGGAGCGTTAAGTAAGAAAAATCTTGTCAAGTCCGATCGTTAGTGATAAGTTAGTGATTCGTTGGATATTCGTTAGTTATTGTACTACCCATTACGTACCCTGATTGGAGGCACTTGCCCTGCAATACGCACTGTCCTTCTCCCGTTCCTTTTCTCCTAAAAATCAAATAATTATGCGCGGATATTTGCATAATTCAAAAAAAAGCAGTACTTTTGCAGGCGATTTTAATGAATGAAAAATAATGAAAAAAGGGTTATTGGCACTTAGCCCCATAGTGGCGATGGTTGTACTGTTGATCATACTCTCTATCTACCATGGGGGAGTGAGCAATGCGCCGCTGCTGTTTATCTTTGTTATCACGGCAATGATCTCCGTGGCGGTGACACGCGGACTTTCGCTGACGGAGAGAATCTCTGTTTTCTCGCGCGGTGCAGGAAGTCCTAACCTGTTGCTGATGGTTTGGATCTTTATGTTAGCCGGCGCTTTTGCGGCTACCGCGAAAGAGATGGGCGCCGCAGGAGCAATGGTGGACTTGACGCTTCGTATCCTGCCTGCCAATTTTGCATTAGGAGGGTTGTTTATCGCCGCCTGTCTAACCTCTATCTGCATGGGTACGAGCGTGGGTACAATCGTAGCTCTGATGCCTATTGCTACGGGGATGGCAGAAGCTACCACGATGACTCTCCCGATTGTCTCGGCAGCCGTAGTAGGAGGCGCGTTCTTCGGGGATAACCTCTCTGTCATCAGCGATACCACCATCGTAGCCACGCAATCGCAGGGATGCCGGATGAGTGATAAGTTCCGTTTTAACATCCGGATGGTCACACCGGCGGCTATCCTTGTTACCGCGCTGTATATTTTCTTAGGTTGGGGCACCACGGGAATTGAGACTGAAGGGAGCGTCCTCTGGTGGAAAGTGATGCCATATTTCGTCGTTTTCTTCTGCGCTATATGCCGAATAGACGTGACGATCGTCCTTGCTTTAGGATGCGTACTTACATGCGCAACCGGTATTATCGATGGCAGTTATGACCTCATCGGGTGGGAAGAAGCCGCAATGAAAGGGGTTATGGGTATGAGCGAACTTATCTTGATCTCTTTGCTCGCAGGAGGAATTTTTGCGCTGATCCGTTATAACGGAGGTTTCGATTTCATGATTTCCCGCATGACGCAGCATGTGAAGAGCACCGCGGGAGCGGAATGGAGCATCTGTGGTCTGGTTGCCTTCGCCAATATCTGTACGGCCAACAACACGATTGCCATCCTCTCGGTTGGAGACATCGCAAAACAAGTGGCGGAGAGGTTCAATATCGATCCTCGCAGAAGTGCCAGTCTGCTGGATACCACCAGCTGTTGTGTACAGGGACTCCTGCCATATGGCGCGCAGTTGCTGATGGCATCCGGGATAGCCGGTATTAGTGCGATGAGTATCGTGCCTTGGCTTTTCTATCCGTTCCTCCTGGGCCTGACAGTAATCGCTACTATCGTGTTCCAACGAAAAAATGCAGAAAAAATGCAAAATATTTGAAAAAAATTTGGTCATGTCAAAAAAAAGTAGTAATTTTGCAGCCGTTTTGCGTGTGTAATGCACGCGGACGCATATAAACAATAATTTATTAATCGTAAGACAGGGCGGTGGATAACGTAGGGTTCGCCCGTAAAACGAAAGTCATAAAGGATGTCCGTCGGTCTTACTAAATTTTAAAAAATTAATGGAATTTAACAGTTACAAAACAGCGTCGGTGAACAAAGCAACCGCCAAGAAAGAGTGGGTTGTGATAGACGCTGAGGGCCAGATTCTTGGCCGCATGGCTTCCAAGGTAGCGAAACTGCTCCGCGGAAAGTACAAACCGAGCTACACTCCTAACGTGGATTGTGGTGACAACGTAATCATTGTGAATGCTGACAAAGTGCAGCTGACGGGTAACAAGTGGAACGGCCGCGTATATGTACGCTACACCGGTTTCCCGGGCGGTCAGCGCGAGTTCACTCCGGCAGACTTGCTGGCTAAAGGCGCAGACAAACTTGTTCGTCGCGTAGTAAAAGGTATGCTCCCGAAGAACCGTCTTGGCGCTCGTCAGATCAATAATCTGTACATCTTCGCCGGTGCAGAGCACAATATGCAGGCACAGCAACCCAAACAAATTGATATTAACACCCTCAAATAATAGAAGTACATGGAAACAGTTAATGCATTAGGACGTCGTAAAGAGGCAGTAGCCCGCGTTTACGTAAATGAAGGTGCCGGCAAGATCGTGATCAACGGTCGCGACATCGAGACTTATTTCCCGTCTTCTATTCTGCGCTATATCGTTCTCCAGCCGCTGAACAAACTCGGCGTAGCTGAGAAGTACGATATCAAGGTAACGCTTGACGGCGGTGGCTTTAAAGGCCAGGCTGAGGCATTGCGTCTCGCTATCGCTCGTGCGCTGGTGAAAATCAATCCGGAAGACAAGGCTGCGCTGAAGGCAGAAGGCTTCATGACTCGTGACGCTCGTGAGGTAGAGCGTAAGAAACCGGGTCAGCCCAAAGCACGTAAGCACTTCCAGTTCAGCAAGCGTTAATCGAACAACTCCAAATCGTGTGGACTCCTGCGGGATTACCACACGATTGTTTTGGAGTCTCAAACGCATGTGCGTGCGCGTATATTCAATAATGTATTATGCGCGTGAACGAGCATTCCAAAATACAAGGAGAAATAATAATTATTCATTAATCATTATTCATTAAAAACAAATGAGAACAAATTTTGATCAACTTCTCGAGGCTGGCGCACATTTTGGTCACCTCAAACGTAAATGGAATCCGGCAATGGCTCCGTACATCTACATGGAGCGCAACGGCATCCACATCATCGACCTCAACAAAACTGCTATCAAGATCGAAGAGGCAGCAGAGGCATTGAAGAACCTGGCTCGCAGCGGCCGTAAGATCCTGTTCGTTGGTACGAAAAAACAGGCTCAGGAGGTTATCGCTGCTCATGCACAAGAGGTGCAGATGCCGTACATCACCGAGCGTTGGGCTGGTGGTATGTTGACCAACTTCCCGACCATCCGTAAGGCGGTTAAGAAAATGGGCCAGATCGACAAGATGATGACCGATGGTACCCTCGAGAACGTATCCAAACGCGAGAAATTGCAGATCACCCGCCAGCGTGAGAAACTGGAGAAGAACCTCGGTTCTATCGCCGACATGACCCGCCTCCCGAGCGCAATCTTCGTGGTTGACGTAATGGAGGAGCACATCGCCGTAGCAGAGGCAAACCGTCTGGGAATCCCTGTATTCGGTATTGTGGACACCAACTCTAACCCGAACAACATCGACTTCGTAATCCCGGCTAATGACGATGCTACCAAGGCTATCGACGTGATCTTAACCGCAGTATGCGAGGCTATCAAAGAGGGTCTCGAGGAGCGTAAGGTTGAGAAGGCTGACGAAGAGGCAGCAGAGGCTCAGGCTAACACCGAGGCTCCGCAACCGAAAGAGCGCCGTCAACGCATCCGCAAAGCAGCTCCGAAAGCAGAAGAGAAAGCTGAGGAGAAAGCAGCAGAGGCAAAGGCTGAGGACGCAGAATAATTCTTAATTCTTAAATTTTAATTTTTAATTGAAATTATGGCTGTAACATTAGCTGATATCAAAAAACTGCGCGACATTACAGGCGCAGGTATGATGGATGTCAAGAAGGCTCTGGAAGAGGCAAACGGCGATTTCGAGGTTGCGAAGGACTTGCTCCGCAAACGTGGACAGGCCATCGCGGCAAAACGTTCCGACCGTGAAGCTTCCGAGGGTTGCGTTCTGGCAAAAGTAAAAGACGGCTTTGGCGCTATCGTTGGCGTGAAATGCGAGACCGACTTCGTGGCTAAGAACGAAGACTTCGTAGGCATGGTGAAACTGATTCTGGACGCTGCTTTGGACAACAAAGTACGTACAGCTGAGGAACTGAAGAACCTCAAAATCGGTCAGTTCACCGTAGCAGAAATCATCACTGAGCGCTCCGGTGTTACGGGTGAGAAGATGGAGCTTGCCGACTACGCTTGCCTTGAGGCACCGGTAGTGGACGCTTACAACCACCTGGGTAACAAACTCAGCTCGCTCGTTGCAGCAGAGGCTGGCGCTGACCACGAGACCGTTCACGGTATCTCGATGCAGGTAGCCGCCATGAGCCCGATCGCACTCGACGCAGATCACGTTGCTGAGGAGGTTAAGAAACATGAGCTCGAGGTAGCTATTGAGAAGACCAAACAGGACGAGATCAACAAAGCTATCGAGAACGCTATCCGCAAAGCAGGTATCAACCCCGCTCACGTAGATTCCGATGACCACATCGAGTCGAACCAGGCTAAAGGTTGGATCACCGCTGAGCAGGCACAGCAGGCTCGCGAAATCAAAGCTACTGTCGCTAAAGAGGCAGAGGCTAACCTCGCTAACCAGGCTAAGAAGATCGAGATGATCGCACAAGGTCGTCTGGGTAAGTTCCTCAAGGAGAACACCCTCGTGGAGCAGGCATATATCATGAGCGAGTCCAAAGAACTCGTGAAGGATGTGCTGAAAGCTAAAGGCGTGGTAATCACTGATTTCCGTCGCATCACACTTTCTGCAGAATAATGAGATAAACTCATGAAAAAAATTCTGAAGATAGTTGGATGGGGAGCACTTGTAATAGTGCTCCTCTTTGCTTTGATACTTGTCGTAGCGTCTCCCGTAGCCAAATATGTGGTGAACAACTACGGCGAGCAAATCGTCGGACGGCAGCTCCATACCGAATCCGTCATCATCAATCCTTATTGGGGCGGCGTGACAATCAAGGAGTTCGAATGCAAAGAGCTCAACGGGGAGACGAACTTCATCTCCTTTGACAAGCTCTACGTACAGATTGCTTATCCGCAGCTGATAGCCCAGCGCGTCAAACTGCGCAAGATCCAACTGGACGGCTTCAACGGGCAGATTCTCAAGAGTCATGACCGGCTCAATTTCTCGGACATCATCGAGCGTTTCTCCAAGAACGACTCCCTGCCGAAAGACACCACGCCAAGCAACTGGACCGTAGCCTTAGACGATATCCGCATCAATAATAGCTCCATCCGTTACCGCGACGTGGTAACCGATAAACAATGGAAACTGGAGGATATATCTCTTCGTGTGCCGGGACTCTTCTTTGACAACACGCAGACGAATGCCGGCTTGGAGTTTGGTCTGCCGACTGGCGGAAGGGTAGGCATCATCGCCGGCTACAGGATGCAATCCAATAACTATGCCGTGAAGCTCAATCTGCACGATGTGCATACCGATGTAGTGCTGCCGCTCGTGCAGGATTACCTGAATATCAGCGGTCTCGGCGCCAAACTGAATGGGTCGGTGTTGGTGGACGGCAGTCTGGATAACATTACCAATATCCAGATGAAGGGTAACTTAGCGATGAGCGGACTCAGTATACGCGATACGCATGACGACCAGATAGCCGCTATGGATGAGCTGCGCGTAGCGATCAACAAAGGCGATCTGAGTACGAACACCTTCATCCTCGATACACTCTCTATCATTGGTATCACGGGCGCTTACGAGGTACATGAGACCTGGAACACGCTCTCGCGTCTAATCAAAGAGAAAGAGCCGGAAGACACTGATACCACTACCGTTGAAGAGCACCCGTACGGTGACGAAGAGCCGACTTCTACTACAAAGCCATTAGTATGGATGGCGAAGAAAGTGCGTATCAATGCGCATGACCTCACGTACCACGATTACTCGATGAAGAATGAGTGGGAGTACGCGATCAAGACCTTGGAGGTAGATGGTAGTAATATCGCTACTAACGGCCGTAACAGCGTCACGGCGAAAGCAACGCTCATGTCTGACGCGCAACTGAAAGCGGATTTCGTAGGCGGTCTCGACCTTGCGAACCAAGACACTAGGATGAACCTCAAACTGACAGGTGTTCAGTTGCAGGACTTCGATGCCCTCTGTAGAAACTATACCGGCTATCCTTTGGAAGGCGGCGTATTGAGTCTGGAGAGCCATATAGACGTGACCTCCGGCAAGATGGACGGAACAAACAAGATTGTCATCGACCATCCGCGGGTAGGAAAGAAAGAGCGCTTCTCTAAGGCGCCATACAAAAACATACCCGTTCGGACTGGATTCAAGATCCTCACTTCTGCCCAAGACATGATCATCCTGGACGTGCCGGTCAAAGGTGACGCCAAGAGCCCGAAATTCAGCTTCCGCAAGGTCATCGGCCGTGCATTGCTGAAAGTCTTCTTCGGTCCGCTCATGGGCGTAAACGACCGAGAAAAGATGATCAACGAAGAGGAGTTAAAGGAGATGCAGGAGTTACTGGGCGATACAGACGTCACAGTGGCCGCAGGGGACAGCGTCCCGCTCACCGAAATAAGCGAGTAGCACTTGCTCCCGGCAGAACTGATTCTGCTCTGCGTATTCCAACATCGCATTGATCTTCGAGATAAAGCGCATCTGACGCTCCTCGAAAATAGCGGGCGAGAGGTAGAGATCTACTTCTCGCTCTTTAGTCATAGTAAGGCTACATCCCACTGAACGAGGGATATAAGTGATGATGCCTCTTTGTGCCAAAGAGACTAATATCTCATGTTTTGAGGGTTCATCCGCTTCGCGGACATATTGCAGTTCGGTATAGATCCCGGAGTACGAACGCATCAAAATATCCATTAACTCTACCTGTTCGCGGGAGAGATTGTATTCGCCTAACAGGTGACGCGGCACTTTGATTTGAACCCGAGGTTGTGTCTCATGCTCTTCTTCAAAGTCGATATACCCTGCTTGGGTAAGAATATGCAGAGCAGAGTAGGTCTGCAGCACGGGCAGCTTCATAACGTGGCAGAGCTCGTCTATGTGTACCATGAACCGATGACCGAGACCACTACCGGCACCGATCTGCAGGAAGTCCATGGTCTTGTGATAGACCATCTCTACAAACTCCTTCGGAGGATAGGTGTCAACGATGCGTTTCTTAATTTTCGCTTTGTCCTCATGGGGATTAAAGAGCAGCACGGCATACGCCGTCTCTCCGTCCCTTCCGGCGCGACCTGCCTCTTGGTAATAACTCTCGAGTGTGTTCGGCAGATCAACATGAACTACCAGCCTTACATCCGCTTTGTCGATACCCATACCAAACGCATTCGTCGCTACGATGACGCGTGTCTTGCCTTCTTTCCACGCCTCTTGCCGCTCGTTGCGCTCTTGGGTTGTCAGACCGGCATGATAGAAATTTACCATTTGGTCATTTCCCATTTGTACATTTAACCATTCGGCGAGTTCTTGTGCGCGCTTGCGGTTGCGGACATAGACGATCGCCGAACCCGGGACACGGGAGAGGATATGCGCCACTTGCTCGGCTTTATTATCCGTCTGGCGCACGACATAATGGAGGTTATCTCGATGAAAAGACTTGCGCAGGACGTTCGGTTCGGCAAAGCCCAACTTGGCTTGTATGTCATCGATGGTCTCCGGCGTTGCCGTTGCTGTGAGGGCCAAGACCGGCACGCCCGGTAATAACTTTCTCACCGCCGCTATATTCAGATATGAAGGACGAAAATCATAGCCCCATTGCGAGATGCAATGTGCCTCATCGACGGCGATCAAGCCTATCGGCAGATCTGCCAAGCGTTTGCGAAACTCCTCCGACTCCAGCCGCTCGGGTGAACAATAGAGAAAATGGTACGGCCCGTAGAGACAGTTATCCAGCGCTATGCGCTGCTTGCCCCAACTCATGCCGGTATAGACCGCAGCGGCTTGGATACCTCGTGCAAGCAGGTTCTCCACCTGGTCCTTCATCAAAGCGATCAAAGGTGTGATAACGAGGCATAGACGTTTGTTCTCATGCTCAGAGGCCATGACAAGGGTGGGTACCTGAAAACAGATACTCTTGCCGCCTCCCGTAGGCATGAGCGCCAAGGTATCGCGACCCGCTAACACGGCATCGATGATCTCCGCCTGTAAGGGGCGAAAATCATCGTAGCCGAAGAATATTTTTAGCGCTTCGCGGGGTGTCATAGAGGAGAGTCTTAGGTAGACCTAGGTAGTCATAGGTTGACCTAAGTTATCCTAAGATTTTCAGTGCGGTACGAACGCGCTTGATAGTCTCTTCTTTGCCGAGGACATCGGTGATAGCCCAGATATGCGGGCCGCGAGCTGCACCGACCAGACAGATACGGAAGGCATTCATAACAATACCAACGCCGTACTCTTTCTTCTCAATCCACGGCATAACGAGTGCATCCAAAGCCTCTGCAGACCAGTCGTCTTGGTTCTCCAAGAGCCCTAAGAGTTCGGTCATATGCTTTGGCGAGTCCTCTTTCCAACGCTTCTTGAGGGATTTCTCGTCGTACTCCGTCGGCGCAACAAAGAAGAAGTTAACTTGCTCCCAGAGCTCCGGCACGAAGTTCACACGGTCCTTAACCAAACCGATGATCTTGGCAATCTCTTCATCATTACGTGATGACGTGATCTCGTTATTGCGGACGTGCTCTTCCAGCACCGGCTTGAACATCTCTGCTAACTCCTCATTCGACCGCAGTTGCAGATACTGGTGGTTGAACCATTTGCCCTTTTCGTAATCGAACTTGGCACCGGATTTGGACACACGGTCGAGAGAGAAATCCTTGATCAGCTCGTCCATCGAGTACATCTCCTGATCGCCCGAACCATGCCATCCCAGAAGGGCGAGGAAGTTGATCACTGCCTCCGGCAGGTAACCGCTCTCGCGATAACCGGACGAGACGGTGCCGTCCTTCTGGTTGTGGAACTCCAGCGGGAAGACAGGAAAACCGAGACGGTCGCCGTCACGTTTGGAGAGTTTGCCGTTGCCATCAGGCTTGAGCAACAGTGGCAAGTGGGCAAACTGAGGCATTGTGTCCTCCCATCCGAATGCGCGATAAAGGAGCACGTGGAGCGGGGCAGAAGGCAACCACTCCTCACCGCGGATGACGTGGCTGATCTCCATGAGATGGTCATCGACGATATTCGCCAAGTGATACGTAGGCAGGTCGTCTGCGGATTTATAGAGCACTTTGTCGTCAAGGATATTACTATTGATCACTACCTCGCCGCGAATGAGGTCATGCACGTGCACGTCCTCATCAGGCTCTACTTTGAATCGCACGACGTATTTCTCTCCTTTGTCCAGTAGGGCTTGAACCTCCTCTGCGGGCATCGTCAGCGAGTTGTGCATCTGCATACGCGTGCGGGCGTCGTACTGGAAGTTAGGAATCTCCATGCGCTTTGCCTCTAACTCCTCCGGAGTATCAAAAGCGATATACGCATGTCCGGAGTCCAGCAGTTGCTTCACGTACTGATGGTAGATCTCGCGGCGTTCGGACTGTCTATACGGCCCGTGTTCACCGACAGCCTCGATCTCCTTAGTGCCTTTCTTCAGGCGCAGACCTTCGTCAATGCCGATGCCTAACCAATCGAGGGCCTCCAGAATATACTCCTCTGCGCCCGGCACAAAACGCGTCGAGTCGGTATCCTCAATACGCAGGAGCATATCTCCACCGTGCTGACGGGCAAACAGATAGTTGTACAAAGCGGTACGTACACCGCCGATGTGTAATGCACCCGTCGGAGACGGAGCAAAACGAACTCTAACTTTTCTTTCCATTGTATTATTATTTTAATATATCTTCATCTTTTATTGGTTGATACGCTCCATCTTTGCTTTCGTATATGATGGTATCCGGTTCCAGACATTCTAAATTATGCCATACTCCCTTAGGTACGACGAGTAAGGGGACGGAGCAACCTGGGCGTAGTTCGATGGTTTCCGTACATTTTCCTTCTTCATCGTAGAAATACTCACGAATAGCACCTCGAACGATGGTGACGATTTCCGAGGAATCAGTATGCCGATGAATAGGCAGAACGGTACCCGGTTGTAATGCATTGAGCATCCGCTGGCTTTGGTCGTTCGACGAATTGCGCAGATCATAATTGATCCTTAATCGGGGCGTCTTTTTCGCCTGTGCGCTGAGCTGATCTAATAATTCAGTAGTGATGATCATAAATTATTATTTTTTTTCAATGCTTTGTAAGTATTGAGCATGAAGGTGATAATATCTTTTCATGAATAGCAGGTAGGCTATGCATAAAATAATAACAGCCACCAAGAAGTAAACCCAATGCATTCTGCTGAGATAGATCAGTCCCAATGAGATGATTAGTTGAAGAATCATATATCCGAGAGAAACAACCTCATGCGGTATCTTTAACTCATTTGCCATGATTTGGAATGCATGTTTTCGATGAGCTTGTCCCAAGTTCTCATGCAGCATAATACGATGACAAATAGTTAGGATAGTATCCACACCATATACTACAAGCAGAAGGATATATGTCAGGTCACCTGTTTGTAGGATTAGTTTGCCGAGAGGGAGTAGTACGATGAAAGCAATACCTATACTGCCGACATCTCCGGCAAAGCATTTGGCTTTTCCTTTCGGGCGGAAATTGAAATAACTGAATACCACGCACGCAATTGCTGCTACGATCAGATAGGACATCTCAATGAAATGTATCGAATGATTGAGGATAATAAGCGGCAAAAGCACCGTTAGCGAATAGCCGCTTGTAATGCCATTGATTCCATCCATGAAATTATAGGCATTGATGATCCCCACGCAAACAATCAGCGCCGGGGCAATCATCCACCAGTTCTCCCAGTTAATCATCCCTAAATCCGCAAACATCATGAACATGGCTGTAAATTGAGCGATAAGCCGTACCGAATCGGGCAGGGAATGGATATCGTCCCAAAGGCTGATGCCGCAAACGATAGTCAGTCCTGCGAGGAACCAAGGATAGTTAAATCCAAAGAATGCGCTCCAGATCCATGCAGCAAGCAAAAAGATTATTCCTCCTCCACGGATGACAATACTATTATGCGAAGATCGCTCATTAGGTCGATCGACTATATTGAACCGGTCTGCAATGCGGAAATAGACTAACTCTAAAACCAAGAGCAAAGCCGCTATGATGATATATGTGCAGTATATGGGCATTATAATATATGTTTTAATGATTCCTCAAAACTTACGAGTTGGTAATCAAAATCCATTTTGCTCATTTCAGGCGCATAGTAATACGTGCCGAACATCTTGTTGATCGGTTGCAGGAAATGGCTGGCGATGCGTGCAAACGGGTTCAGCCATTTTGCGAAATACACGTGGTGGTGTTGTGCTTTGGCAAAATAGCGAATAATTTCCACGGTGTCGCTGAGTTCGCGGTTTTGCGGATAGAACGTGCCGGCTAATTGGCGATTCACGGCTTGCAGCACAAATTCCGCAAGGTTATCGATATAGAGCATACTGCGCTGATTGTGGAAATCGGGGAATACAGGAGTCTTTGCCGCCAACTTGATCAGCCTCGGGAAATTGCCTTTGGAGTTAGGTCCGTAAATCATAGGCGGACGCAGAATACACACTTTGAAGGTATCGGATTCCAACTCATGCAAGCCTTTCTCCGCTTGCAGTTTGCTATCTCCGTAAAAGCCGTTCGGACAGGGTTTCGTATCCGACGTAATCATTTCCGGTATAAGCGATTGGCTTTCGTGAAAAACAATCATACTGCTCATGAAGATAAATTGCTTCACGCCGGCTTTTTTGGCTATTTGTGCGACCTCAATCGTCAAATCACGATTCACCTTATAGTATAACGCTTCCATGTTTGCTTTGGCATTCACGTGAGCAATTCCTGCTACATGATACACAACATCGTATTGGGAGAAATCGGTGTCTCTCCATGTATCTTTAAGCATGTCTAATGTATCAACACGGTGGTTGCTGTGGTTTTTAATCCACCGCTCAACACTTGTTCCGACATAGCTTCCGGCTCCTGTAATCAGTATATTCATAGTTTATATAATTCTTCTATATATTTCCAAATCACGGAATGGTCAAAATGCTCAGCGACCCATTTTCGTCCATTGATTCCCATTTCCGGATGGTCGTGAGCTATTCTTATCTGCTTAGCAATATCCGTAGGGTCATGCGTAGTGTATAATCCCGTTATGCCGTCCTTGATCGCATCAATACATCCGGTTTCTTTGGTAGTAATAACGGGCTTTTGCATGGATTGTGCCTCGAGTGCTCCAATCGGAAAACCTTCTCGATAGGATGCTAAGACATAAATATTCATCATCGCATAGTAATATTCCATGTCTGTATCTATCAATCCGGCAAAAATAATGTGTTGATCATTGCGAATTCGCTCTTGAATAGACGCAGGTAAGGCATCTCTCTCTTCGAACATGCCCACCAAGAGCAGTTTGGCATGTAGTTCTTCGGGTAAACGGTCAAATGCGTCTATTAACTCTATAATCCCTTTATCCCGAACGAGACGCCCCGTATAACCGATGACAAAATCGTTTTCGTTAATCCCGTATTGTTCGCGATAGGAAGCCAACTTTTGCGGATCGATCAATGTAGGGTTATATTTTTTCTGTGTATCTATACCGCCACAGGTGCCATTTCCTAATAGTACTTGCTTGCTCGCAGGGCATAAGTGGTCACGGAGACTTTGCTGCATGAGTGAGTTACTCACACATACGACCTTTGTGGCGCAAGCCGATGTCAATCTGTCAATCCAGATTAGTAGCTTTCGTTTGAGTCCGTGGCTCGTTTCGTAAACAAGTCCATGCCGGAAATAGATGCGTTTTGGCACGCCGCATAATTTGGCAGCAATCATACCTAATAATGCACCTTTGGGCGAGTGACCTTCTACGATGTCAATGTGGTTTTGGCGAATATACCGACAAAGACGAAATATCGATTTGAAGTCACTGATGATGGATATTTTGCGCGCTACAGGTGTTGCCAGATATTCGAAATGGTAGTATTCCGCCATTTTGGGTAGTCCTTCATCCGGAGAGCAGGCAACGAATAATTTATATCCCTTGGGCGGGAAATAGAAGAATTGGTCACCAATGAAATGACGCAACACAAAGCTAATATTTATGACGTGCAGTATATTCATTTTAGTGTTTCTTTATTACGTTATAAAGCTTGGAAACCAAACGTTTAAGACGCCATCCTCCAAGGCTGAGTATCATCTTGCGCAGCCAGATATGCGACGCGGGCATCCATGATTGCGCATAATGATGGATAGTATGGGTACGTTCTGTCATTTCCATTTTTCCGTCGATGCCAATAGGGCAGAAAAAGTCCTTCGGATAGATGGAAATACCGTCTATTTGTTGGATCTCGTTGCTGATTTGCAATCCATGTTCAAACAGCACTTCTGTCGTTGTGGTGACGATGGTTTTGAGATCCATAGATCCGTCGCTCAAGATAAAGGACCGTTTGTCGTACAAGTCCAGCAGTTCCTTATAGACAGGGTGCTTCGGCTCTACTCCTAAACCTAAACCGGGAGCGACGGTGATGATCTGATTGTCCTTGGTCGGCGATGTCTCACAACCCATAAAGGCTCCTTTTGCGATGATGTCATCGAGCGGTTTTATCACTTCTACATCCGTATCGAAATAAATACCGCCTTCCTGATACAGGATCCACAGACGGGCATAATCACTTACGAATGCATATTTCTTCGCATTATACGCTTGTTCGCAGTATTTATTGCAGCGGATATCAAAATTACTCTCATTCCATTCTTTGATTTCATACTCCGGCATATAGCGTCTCCACGAGGCGATACATCGCTTCGCGTCTTCGGGCAGAGGGTTGCCGCCAAACCAACAATAATGTATTATTTTAGGTATCATAGGTAATGTCTTAAAAAGCAATATAATTGTGGTGAGAGACGAGTAATTCTTATCTTGATATTCTCTGCAAAAGGAAAATTGGCTTTGCCTTGCAGCGGGTAAGGATATATCTCCCGTATCGAAGCTATGTACGATTGACGCTCGGCGTAGAAATGCTTTGATACGATAGTTAGTATAGAGGTGATGATGGATGCGTTCATCGCATGCAACCAAATAGGATTAGAGACCGTTTGGAGCAATGCGGTATTTTGTCTAAGTACTGTTATATTATCTGCGATGAGTCGTTTCCATCGCTCTTGGGTTGTCGGATGGGTTGTAGAGTTTGCACGCTGGACATAGTTGTAAACTATCTTATCGGAAGTCATCACCCGTTTTGCGGAATAAAGGAAACGCGGTAACCATTCCACATCTTCATAGAATATCCCTTCTTTGAAGAACAGGTTGTTTTCTATCAAAAGATTGCGACGAATAAGATAGATGACAGGGAAGCAATGGACGCTTAAAGAGTTATTGATAAACTCTTCACCAGTACATGCAGATTGTATATTTCCGGTAAATGTTTCAATGGGTTGTTGCTTCTTATCGAACACTAATTGTAAGCGAAATGCCAAGGTGTCAATTTGCTCTTTTTGAGCTTGACACACCAATGACGAATAGGTATTCGGCTCTACGTAGTCATCTGAATCAACAAAACAGACATATTCCCCTTTTGCCGCCTTTATCCCAGCATTACGTGCAGTCGATTGACCCTTGTTAGGCTGGTGAATAACAACTATCTGCTTATATTGAGCGGCATATTCATCGCATTTCTGCGGACATGAGTCGTCCGAGCCATCATCCACCAAGATGATTTCATACTCGTCTGCGTTCAGATCCTGGTGAAGAAGGCTCATGACGCACGTGTCGAGATATTTCTCAACGCGGAAAACAGGCACTATGACGGATAATAATATCATATAGTGGGGTAGTGGTATAGTTTTTTCAGGGTAATACTTGTCAATGATTTGAAAAAGATACTTATTCGCTGTCTTAGAGGTAGAGAACGCATTCGAATCAAAGCACCAAACTTATCCCATGTAGTCGGTTGTTGCATCATAGAACTGATTTCTTCCAAAAACAGTTTCAATTCCTCATCTTCTATTTCATCCTTGAAGAGTTGATTTATGATACATAAAGGTATCAATCGCTCATCAATGGTGAATCCGTAAAAAGTAGGAACCCTTTTCACTTTGTCCTTAAAGGATAGTTTCCCAACATAGGGATCGACTATGTTCTTATCATGATGACGATAGTACATTAGTTTATCGGGAAGATTAATCTTGATGCCTTTTATAGCAGCTGTATATGCCACTAATTCATCATAATACATTTGATATGCCAACTCCGATCTGTTCTGTGTGATGCTTAGTATCAAATCAACAAGGCATCGATTCATAATCATGGTACATCCTTGTGAGCGACTATAGGTGAGCAGGGTAGAGCGCCATCCTTCCGATAATTTCCCGTCTACTTGCCCGATAATATTTCCTGTTGCGTCAATATCATATCGCAGAGACGAAATGGCTATCGGTGTGGAATTATCAAAAGAGGAAATTTTACTATATAGTGTTTCTATCTTGTTTGGAAGCCATATGTCGTCTTGATCACAGATACACACAAAATCTCCAGTGCATAATCCAAAGGCTTTGATGAAGTTGCGGTTGCATCCCAAACTTTTTTCGTTCACGTAATACTGTAATCCGTACTTTTGATGGTATTGTTCCAAAATAGAAACGGTATTATCCGAGGAATGATCATCACAGACGACTACCTCGTCCGGAATATGGGTCTGCGTATAAAGGCTGTCTAACTGCTCTCTCAAAAAGCGCTCCCCATTGTAGGTTGCAATAGCGATAGATATCTTGTTCATAATATTCGGCGTAATAGGTTAGCAATGAATGTGACAGGTAAAAGCAGAATGGCAATGAGGAGTAAGCCTATGTCTCCAAATGATTTACAGAACATAATAATAAACCGAAGTTCTTCGTTTGTCATATACCGTAAAGCATGAATACAAATTTGGCTTATTTCATAGGATAGACGATATGCCAGAAACGGATATTCTAAGATGCTAAGTTGCGGACGGATGTAATGCATCAATATCATATTTCCTTTTGCCATCTTCGTATATGAACTTGTTTTACTTGTTGGATTGATGCGGCAGAAGGCGCCGACGTATTCCAATTCGCTTGGATGCACGCAATAATGGCTCACATCCAAGTGGAATTTCCAGTCTTCACGTTGACGAATATGCTCGTCATATCTTAATCCGTGCTCCTCAAGGAACTGACGCCGGAACATGAAACAATGTACAGGAATGGAGAAACTTATTCCCCATCGGCTCAACAATGCATTCCGTATATTGGTGTAGTACCGAAATTGTTTTTTAGGTTGCAAGTAATATTCTCCTAACTCTTTCATGGAATGAAAATACGCATTAAGCGTATAGCTGACGTCTATTTTATTAGCTGTCATATACTCGCTCTGTAAGCGGAGTTTGTCACTATTGAGTAAATCATCCGCATCCAGGAATTGAATATATTCACCCTCTGCTACAGACAAACCTTTATTACGCGCTACCGCGGATCCCGAATTAGGTTGTTGTATTAAATGAAACCGCTTATCATTCCGGCAATATGATGCAGCAACTTCGGCGCTATTATCCATAGAGCCGTCATCAATGATGATACATTCCCATTCATTAATCGTTTGCGCCAGCAGACTTTGCAGGGCATAAACTAGAAATGTACCTTGATTAAAGCAAGGGATAATAATAGATACAAGCGGTTTCATTTCTCATCAGGGATTTTTAATGTAAAGTGCAGCATAATTATTACCATAAATATGCAAATGATATTATATGTTTCAAACAATGACATAAGCATCATGATGCATAAACAAGCCAAAGCCCAACGGCTTTTCGCTGTTGAGTTTCTGAATGTATTTATAATGCTTTCCAAAACAATCATAACGAAAATACCACAGAGCAGTAATCCACCCTGTAACAAATTAAGCATCCAGAAATTGTGCGGACCGCTACCGCCAATTTTTTCCATCATCCATTCCGGACTTTGTACTCCATAACCAAACCACATACTGTTTCGAATGAGATAGGAGGCTTCTTCCCATAGATAGATACGTTCTGTAAACGAGGTGTCTTTTTGCAATGTGTTCTCGATAAATTGGGTAGCAAATTTTAAATTATCAATCTCAAATCCCTGCCATACGATGATATAGAAAAAGAGAATGTATAATAGCAGATAGATGGTCAAACCTACAGTATAGAGGAGGGGGGGAACCAATTTGTGAAGGAGGAAATAAATAGTGATGGCCACTAATCCTACCGTGGATGTCATAGACCCCATCCCATAAGCAGTTGCTACACTCACAGCTAATAGTAGCAGTAATCTCCAATAACCTCTTTGATGATGAATAACGGTGATTCCCCGAGACATAATGCCAAGCAGGCATACCATACCTGTTTGGTTGTAATTACCGAAAAGGTGTCGACTTGGATCTCCGGTTCCTACCCATTCCGTATCTGTCCATAAACCATCAGGGAAGATGAGAAACAGAAATGCGTTAGCGTAAATGAGCAGAGAAAGTAACGTGGCTATGAATTCAATTAAAACAATTTTGTTTGCATCATTAGTAAGCCGAAATACCATTATTAGCAGCCATAAAGTAAGCCACTGATATATAATGGTGAAATGGATGGTGTCAGCTAGTAGGGTGAGTATAAATAAGGAAGCCCACCAATAATGTATCAAGCGTAAAGGTCGTTCAGGAATAGCAACACTCAGTGTTTTGAAATGGAGATGAACAAAGCATACAACAACCAACAATTGAAAAGCTTGAATAGCTCTGGTAACAAGGAAAACCAAACCGGACGATGGAACGGCAATGACGTTCAATCCGACAATTAACGCAATTAGAAACCCGCTTAACAGGAAATTAACTGACGTATGACGTGTATCGGTTGCTATGTCGTATGTGGAGTTAATCATGTCTGTGTATATACGAATATATAAATTGTTGTTCGTTCTTATCGAGACATGTCAACCAAGCGGCAATCCCGCCAAGTAGTACAGAGCCGACTAGAGCTACAAAAAACCTGTAGCCGCTTGTTAGGAAGTGTTGCGTTGCATAGCATGTTCCGCAAATAACAAGGAAGGGAACGAATATTCGACCAAAAACATTTTTGCAGAAGGTAGCAATATTCAATCCGGCAATGCTTTTCAATAAAGGTAAACGGAGGAGAGAGCCGACAAACTCCACCACAGCATAACTTACAAGCGCCTCAGAGGCGGACAAATGCAGTTTTATACATGCCCAAATAGCTACCAACGTTAAAAGTTTAGTAGTATAGAAGACGAGTGTATAAGTTTTTAAATTTCCAATCGCCTGAATAGCAGAAGTGAGTCCGATAGATAATTGGTCGCATAGAGCGGCTATGAGTGTTATTTGGCAGAAAGCAACAGCATGTTCCGGTACTTCTCCCAGCCACCATCGTAAGATGGTCTCCATTTCAAATATAAGAGGAACGGACACCATGGATAATAGCAAGAAGGCATATTTGCTTTCATACTCCGCCATTCGCATCATAAGAGAACGGTTTTTTGCTCCTTCTGCTTTGACCAGTTGTGGATTGATGGCGTTAATAATGGATGAGGAAACGAATGCAACGGAACCAGACACTTGCGTTGCGATTCCGTATGCAGCATTAATAATGGCGCCGAAGAACAAGTTTAATACAACAGCTATGCCTTGGTTACGGGCCACAATACAACCGGAAGAGTATAATGTCCAGCCGGCAAAAGTTGATAGTTCTCTAACTGTCGAATTATCCCATTCTTTGAAATGCGGGAAGTGAAATTCCGGGAACTTTTTGCTGGCAAATATTGTCAAGGCAAGTAGATTGATAATCTGGATGCTCAGCATGAGAGCCGCGTATAGTATCAACCTGTCTGACGAAGCAAATAGTAACAGCCAAGCGAAAAGAAGTTTCAATAAGCCGTCCAATACATCAATGCAAGAGATATATACGATGTTTTCTTTGGCGATAAACAGTGCACGGATGGGAGCCAGTATAATGGAAACGAAGAACATGAGAGAGGTGATGACATAGACCATGGAGGCAGCCTCTAACCGGTTCTCCGGTATATTAAGCCCATAATAAATGACGGGATAGCATAATGCAAGCATGATTGCTACTAATCCGGCGCCAATAACAATATGGAGCAATAAACTATTGCTAAAAATGCTATGTATCTTATCTTGTTGTCCTTGTCCGTTGTAAAAAGAAATATATCGCTGGGTGGTGATGACAGACGCATTCGTTAAAAACGCAAACATCGTAATGACACCTGCCACAAGGAAATAAACTCCAAAATCCGTTTGCCCTAAAGCAGCCAGCACAAAGCGCGTGGAAAACAAGGCCAGAAACGTATTTATCAGAGTCCGGATATATTGCGCAGCCGTATTTACTATGATGCGTTGTGAATTAGTCATCCTCTTTTTATTAGTCTCTTCTGAAAATATCGCGGGTGTACACTTTTGCGGAAACATCGTCGAGGACGGAGTCGTAGCGATTGGCGATGATGGCTTGGCTGCGAAGTTTGAATTCAGCAAGATTATTCACTACTTCGCTACCGAAGAAGGTCGTTCCGTTTTCCAATGTCGGCTCATAGACAATCACTTGCGCACCTTTGGCTTTGACGCGTTTCATGATTCCCTGGATGGAGGATTGACGGAAGTTATCGCTGTTGGATTTCATCGTCAGGCGATAGACGCCAATCGTGCAAGGTTTCTCCTCGGAGGCGTTGAATTGTCCGTTATGATAGTAGTCGTAATAGCCTGCTTTCGCCAAAACGCGATCGGCAATAAAGTCCTTGCGTGTGCGGTTGGATTCGACAATCGCCTCAATGAGGTTTTCCGGCACGTCCTGGTAGTTCGCCAAGAGTTGTTTGGTGTCTTTCGGGAGGCAGTAACCGCCATAACCGAAGGACGGGTTGTTGTAATGCGTGCCGATACGCGGATCGAGACACACGCCGTCGATGATGTCCTGCGTGTTCAGGCCTTTCATCTCGGCGTATGTATCGAGTTCGTTGAAGTAGCTCACACGGAGTGCCAAATAGGTATTGGCAAACAGTTTGACGGCTTCGGCTTCGGTCAGTCCCATGATACGTACCTCGATCTCTTCTTTGATCGCGCCCTCTTTGAGTAACTCGGCAAAACGCTCCGCCGCCTTTGTGAGACGTTCGTCGTTTTTGACCGTACCGACGATGATTCTGGACGGGTAGAGGTTATCGTAGAGCGCTTTGGACTCGCGCAGGAACTCCGGCGAGAAAAGGATGTTCCCGCAGTTGAACTTGTGACGGACGGACTCGGTGTAGCCGACAGGAATGGTCGATTTGATGACCATGATCGCTTTCGGATTGACGCGGAGGACGGTCTCAATGACGTTCTCCACGGCCGAAGTGTCGAAATAATTCCGCTGGCTGTCATAGTTCGTCGGAGCGGCAATGACGACGTATTCCGCGTCCTTATAAGCGGATTCGGCATCGAGTGTCGCCGTGAGGTCGAGTTCTTTTTCGGCGAGGTATTTCTCAATATACTCGTCTTGGATGGGTGAACGGCGAGAGTTGATCATCTCCACTTTCTCCGGGATGATGTCCACCGCCGTCACTTTGTTATGCTGGGCGAGCAGGGTAGCGATGCTGAGACCTACATAACCTGTTCCTGCAACTGCAATCTTCATGATTCAAAAAAGGGTGTAATAGAGTACTAACCTTGGCTTTGACCGTCGTTTGACCGTCGTTTGACCGTCGGGATTAGACCGTTTTTGGAGGCTCTTAGATGTGTTCAGTGAGATTTTTAAATGTGTTCCTCGACGCCACGGAAATGAACGTTCAGTTCGTGGAGGTGCTCCAAGAGTATTCCGAGGGATGTTCCTTTGGTCATTTCCGCAAATGCGTTCACGTCTTTCGGGAAACATTTTCCGCCATAACCGAATTTACCATCGGGTCCCGGGACGTAGGTGTGGGTGTCGTTGATGTAACCGGAGAGGAGAATGCCGGTGTGTACTTTGCGCCAATCGGCTCCCATTTTCTCGCAATACTCGCGGCAAGCGTTGAAATAGGTTACTTTGTAGGCACCAAAGACATTGTGCATGTACTTGGTCAACTCCGCCTCGAGCGGGCTCATGACGGTAAATTTCTTGCCAACGAAAATCTTCGTCAACAGCTCTTGCGCGCCGGTAAATACCATCGTCTGTCTGTTGAAGTCCTCAATATACGTGCGCTCGGTCAGGAACTCCGGCATGTAATACACATGATGTCCGGTCTCTTTTGAGAGGCGCTCGCTGGTGCCCGGCAGAATAGTTGTACGAACGAAAACCGGTACGTCCGGCAGATTCTTGATGAGTTCGGTCATCAGCCGCAAATCTTGCGTACCATCATCTTCTGTCGGTACGTGAATCTGAAGAAAAGCGATGTCAATGCCGCTCAAGTCATCATTGTATCCTTTGTACGGATCGCTGATGAATAATTTACACTCAGGGTTGTTGTTTTCCAACCAGTTTTTCAGGGCTCCTCCAACGAAGCCGCATCCAATAATTCCAACTTTAATCATTTTATATTTTGTTTTAGATTTATTCGTTTATGTTAAAAAAGCCTGCAAAGATACAAAAACTTTTTTATATACGCAAGTGCGCGCGCAATTTTATAAAGAAAAAACGCGTATAAGTGCAAAAAACGAAAATTTTTTGCTTTTCATTTTCTACTTTCAAGATTTTGTAGTACCTTTGTGACGATTTTGCCTAAAAACGGCCTAAAAATTAATAAAATAATAAAAATATGAAGAATTTTAAATTGTGGAATACGCTGTGCGGATGGGTTGTTTTTGCCATCGCAGCAGCAACGTATCTCCTTACGATGGAGCCCACCGCGTCCTTCTGGGATTGTGGTGAGTTCATCTCCTCCGCCTGGAAGTTGGACGTGGGACACCCGCCCGGAGCACCGTTTTTCATGCTCATGGGGCATTTCTTTAGTCTGTTTGCGTCCGACACGGCGCATGTAGCGATGTGCGTCAACGCCCTTTCCGCATTGGCGAGCGCCTTCACTATTCTGTTCCTTTTCTGGACCATCACGGCGCTTGCGAGAAAATTAGTAAAACCCCTCCCGACCTCCCAAGGGGAGGAGACAGGTTCGCTGTGGGCGGATCTGGGTGTTCTTGGAGCAGGAGTAGTGGGTGCGTTGGCATACACGTTCAGCGACACGTTCTGGTTCTCGGCCGTGGAAGGAGAGGTATATGCCTCCTCATCGTTGTTTACGGCGGTGGTATTCTGGCTGATTCTCAAATGGGATGAGCAGGCCGATGAAGAGGGTAGTGACCGCTGGCTGATCGCCATCGCTTATCTTATGGGATTGAGTATTGGCGTCCACCTCTTGAACTTGCTGACCATTCCTGCCATCGGTCTGGTGTATTATTTCCGCCGCTACGAGTTCTCGTGGAAGGGGTTGATTTATGCGTTCCTGGCCTCCTGCTTGGTGCTTTTGGTTATTTTGTACGGTATTATCCCCGGCTTCCCGACGCTGATCGGATGGTTTGAGTTGTTGTTCGTCAATGTGCTCGGATGTCCTTTCAATACGGGTCTCGCGGTATGTATCGTATTGACCGTGGGAATCCTCGTCTGGGCGATTCTGTACACGAAGAAACGTGCCGATATCGAGTATTCCGAGGCGAATGGCAAGAACCTCTGGAGATGGCTGAATACCGGTATCTTGATGGTGACGGTCATCCTCATCGGTTACAGCTCGTACGCCGCTTTGGTGATTCGTTCCAACGCCGACACTCCGATGGATCAGAACAGCCCGGATAATGTGTTCAGTCTGAAGTATTATCTGAACCGCGAGCAGTACGGCGACCGTCCTTTGTTCTACGGCCAGACCTACAATGCGCCGGTTGAGCTGCGCATCGAGGGTAACATGTGCGTGCCGGTCGAGAAACAAGGCCATGCGCAATATGCTCCGGCTCCTGAAAAAGAAGGTGAGAAGGACCATTATGTTATCACCGGATATAAGTCTTCGTACAAATATATGCCGCAATTCTGCATGCTTTTCCCGCGTATGTATTCTGCGCAAGGAAGCCATGTGAGCGCCTATAAAGAGTGGGCGAACGTGAAAGGCAAGCGTATTCGTTATGAGTACTGCGGCCAGCAGAAGACAGAGTATTGTCCGACTTTTGCGGAGAACCTCCGTTTCTTCTTCCGCTACCAAGTGAATTTCATGTACTGGCGGTACTTTATGTGGAATTTTGCGGGCCGTCAGAATGACTTGCAGTCGTACGGCGAGATTACCAAAGGAAACTGGATCAGCGGTATTCCGTTCATTGACAACGCGATGCTCGGCGATCAATCCAAACTGCCGACCGAACTCAAAGAGAACAAGGGACATAACGTCTATTATTTCCTGCCGCTCATCTTGGGTATCCTCGGTATCGTTTGGCAAATCGGAAAGAAAGACAAGGACGGAAAGGCTGTCGGTTGGCAGAACTTCACGCTGACGTTCCTGCTGTTCTTCCTGACGGGTCTGGCTATCGTTATTTACCTCAATCAGACACCTTATCAACCGCGCGAGCGTGATTACGCGTACGCGGGCTCGTTCTATGCCTTCTGTATCTGGATCGGTCTGGGTGTGCTGGCGATTGTCGATTGGATCAACGGCGCGCTGAAGAGCGAAAAGGGCAAGGCTGTTGTGGCTGTTTGTGCAAGCCTCGTCTGCTTGCTCGTGCCTGCGCAGATGGCATCGCAGAACTGGGATGACCATGACCGTAGTCAACGGTATAGTTGCCGCGATTTCGGAGCTAACTATCTCAAGTCCTGCGAGGACCAGGCGATCCTGTTCTCGAACGGCGATAACGACACCTTCCCTCTTTGGTACAACCAGGAGGTAGAAGAGGTCGGAACCGACAAGCGTGTGTGCAACCTCTCGTATCTGCAGACCGATTGGTACATCGCCCAGATGAAGCGTCCGTACTACGAGTCGGAGGCACTTCCTATCAGTTGGGAGTACAAAGATTACATGCCCGGAGCAAATGAGATTGCCCGCGTGGATAACCGCCTCGGACAGCCTATTTCCGTCGAGAAAGCATTTAATTTCCTGCGTTCGGAAGATCCGCGAACCAAGACTCGCGAAGGCGATAATTATATCCCGTCCGACCAGCTCTTCGTGGAGACTCCTTCCGGCGAGCAGATCCTGTTTAAGAAGAAAAGGATGTACACCCGTTCGGAGATGATGATCATGGAGATGTTGTCCACCAACAAATGGCAGCGTCCGATCTATTTCTGCGCAACGGTCGGCAACGACTACTATCTGGGACTCGAGCCGTATATGGAACTTACGGGTCTGGCATACCAAGTTACTCCTACTCGCAGCCGTGACGGTCAACCGCGCGTGAACACCGAGAAGATGTACGAGAACATGATGCACCAATTCAAATTCGGCAACATGAATATCCCCGGCATCTACATCGATGAGAACCTCATGCGTATGTGTCGTACCCACCGGATGATGTTTGCGCAACTGGCGGAACAACTGCTGCGTGAGAACCAGCGTGAGAAGGCTCTTGAGGTGTTGGATTATGCCGAAGAGCAACTCCCGGGATACAATATCCCGTACGATTACACATCCGCATCGATGGCGGCGATGTATTTCATGCTCAAAGAGGACGAGAAAGCCGTAGCGATCATGGATGATGTTGCGAACACCTGCGTAGAGTACCTGCGTTTTGCATCGTCTCTGGACCGCCGCAAACGCGAACTGATGGAGACCACCACCAGCCGCCAAGTGGCAGTATTGGGTTACGTTCTCCAGACGTGTGAGCGGAACGGACAATCCGAATTGGTAGAAAAATATTACGGCGATTATGCCGCGTACGTAAAGTAAAAATTACGAATTACAAATTAAAAATTACGAATTGCGAATGAATAGTATTCAAAAAATTCCTGTCTTGCTGCTTACCGGTTATCTGGGAAGCGGCAAGACAACCCTTCTTAACCGCATTCTGACGAATAACAAAGGCATTCGATTTGCGGTTATTGTCAATGATATAGGCGAAGTGAATATCGACGCTTCACTCATTCAGCAGGGCGGAGTAGTGTCGCAGAAGAATGATTCCCTCGTGGCGCTGCAGAACGGTTGTATATGCTGTACGCTCCAGACCGATCTCATCAACCAGCTGCACGACCTCGCGGCGCAAAAGGCATATGACTACATCGTCATCGAGGCTTCCGGCATCTGCGAGCCTGCGCCTATTGCCCAGACCTTGTGTTCGTACCCGCAGATGGTACCTCAGTTTGCGCAGGACGGAATGCCGGTTTTGGATTGTATCTGCACGGTGGTGGATGCTCTCCGTATCCGTGACGAGTTTGATGGCGGCGAGCAGTTGGCGCACTATGTGCCCAAGGAAGAAGACCTCGCAGCACTCGTGATTGAGCAGATTGAGTTCTCGAATATTGTTTTGTTAAACAAGGCCTCCGAAGTAAGCGAAGAAGAGTTAGCGCGGATTAAATCGATCATTCGCGCCATACAGCCCACCGCAGAAATCATCGAGACGAACTACTGCGATGTGCCGTTTGAGAAGATTCTCAACACCCGTATGTTCGACTTTGACCGCACAGCTACTTCCGCTGCTTGGATCCAGGAAGTGGAGGATGCGTCGCACCACCATGACCATGATGACGACGACGATGATGACGATGATGATCACGATGAGCATGAGCACCATCACCACGATCACGAGCATCACCACGATCATGAGCATGGCGAGCATGACCACCTGGCGGAGTTTGGTATAGAGACCTTTGTCTATTATGCGCGCAGACCGTTTGATCTCGGGCTTTTTGATGAGTTTGTGGCGGCTCATTGGCCGAAGAACGTCATCCGCTGCAAAGGCATGTGCTATTTTGCCGAGGAGTACGATATGTGCTATCTCTTTGAGCAAGCCGGACGCCAGTTCAACCTCCGCAAGGCCGGAGAGTGGTTTGCGACGATGCCCAAAGAGGAGCTGATGCAACTCATGGCGGACGATGCGCAGCTCCGCAAGGATTGGGATGACCAATACGGCGACAGAATGCAGAAACTCGTCTTTATCGGCCAGCATCTGGATAAGAAAGCGCTTACCGATGCGTTAGACCGTTGTTTGCAATAAAATAATTTAACTACGGATTCCGGCTGCAATTAACGTATGAAAAATAGAATGATTCTCCTCCTTCTTTGCGCATTGACCGTCACTTCGGTCTTTGCGCTGGAGGGAGATGCCAAAGCAGCTAAGAAAGAGGCGGTGAAGTCCCACCTCAAGCAGCATTTCAAGCCCTACGGTTTTATCCGTAACTATTTTACTTTCGATTCCCGTGAGTCCATCTCCGGAACGGGCGATTTGTATAACTACCAGCCCAAAGACGAGGCGTGGAATCAGACAGAAGCAGAAGCAGCTGCATCCGGCCTTCCTCGTGAAGACCTGAACGCACATAGCACGTTTCGTTTCTTGAGTTTGACGACACGCGTAGGATTGGATATCGTGGGCTATAAATGGCGTAACACGGAGTTCGGAGGTAAGATCGAAGCGGATTTCTACGCGGGCTTGAGTACGAAAGTCTCTCACCCCGTTAGCGGCGTGGCGCAGTTTCGCCTGCGTCAGGCATATATGACTTTAGGCTGGGATAGTTTGCGCATGAATGATAAGGATTACGCGCGGGTGGACTTATTGCTCGGTCAGGCTTGGCATCCGATGGCTGCGGACTTTAGCGACGTCATCTCGCTGGCTTCGGGCGCTCCCTTCGGACCGTTCAACCGCTCGCCGCAAGTGAAGATGGATGCGCGTTTAGGCAAGTATTTTACGCTTACGGGTTCGCTGTTATGGCAGATGCAATACTGTTCCTTAGGCCCGTCACCCACCGGCGCATCTACTCAAGCCGCAGATTTTATCATGTACAGCAAGACGCCGGAGGCCTATTTAGGCTTGAGTGTCCACACGAACGGATTCCTGCTGCGCGCCGGCGCCGACGTACTGAGTATCAAACCAAGACAGATAGGCACGGTTAATGTCGGAGGAAACACAATCTCCGTCAGCGTTAAGGATCGTATCACCACCGCTTCGCCTTTCCTCTACGTACAATACAAGAAAGATGAGTTCTCAATCAAAGCGAAGACCATCTTCTCGGAGGCAGGCGAACACATGAACCTCAATAGTGGTTATGGTGTAAAAGCCAAGAACCCGGATGGCTCGTGGGAATATACGCCGCTCCGCGCATCATCCTCGTGGCTGAGTATCGTGTATGGCGGCAAAATAGGGGCGCAGGAAGACAAACACCCGCAGAAACTGCAGGGTATTCTCTTTGCCGGATATATTGAGAATCTCGGCACGAAGGAAACGCTTTACGACGGTAACCATGACGGTCGTCCGGATGACTTATACACGCCCCGCGCCAATAATATGAATCGTATGTGGCGTTTGTCGCCTACCTTGCTCTATACGGTGGGTAAGTTCCAATTAGGACTGGAGTATGAGATTACCTCCGTGCAATACGGTCAAGCCGGAACCTCCGACCTGTACGGACTCGCAAAGGCGAACCTCCATTGGGTGACGAACCATCGTGTACAACTGATGACCAAATACAATTTCTAATGAAACGAATTATCAATCCTTGGACTTCCATGCCCGGTTATAACTGTTTTGGTTGTAGCCCGGATAACCCCATAGGAACGCGGATGCGGTTCTTTGAGGATGGGGATGACATCATCTCTATCTGGCGTCCGACGCAGAACCATCAATCCTGGCTCAATACCCTTCACGGCGGTGTTCAGGCGGTTCTGTTGGACGAAGTGTGCGGATGGGTCGTCTTTCATAAACTCCAGACAGCCGGCGTGACGGCGAAAATGGAGATGCGTTACCATAAACCCGTATCTACGCTGCAGGATTATATCAAGCTCCGCGGCTATCTCAAAGAGATGCGACGGAATGTGGCGATCGTAGTAGGGGAGATCTACTCCGCCGAAGGAGAGTTGCTCTGCGAGTGCGTCTGCACGTACTTCACTTTCCCACAGGATAAAGCAAAAGAGACAATGGGGTACATTGCCTCTTCTGTCGAAGATCGTGACTATACTTGGGAGGAAGCCCTCAATCTCTGAATCCTGAATACTGACGGCTGATAGCTATTTGACCTTTCGTATCAACGTAAGTCCGTCTCGTAAAGGGAGGATGACCTGTTCAAAACGGTCGTCCTCTTTTAGTTTGTCGTTGAAGGCTCTGAGTCCCAAGGTCTGTTTGTCTTTGTCGTATGCCGGATCGATGATGTGACCGTCCCAGAGGGTGTTGTCCGCCAGAATGAATCCGCCTACCGTGACCAAAGGATAAACCGCATCCAGATACGCGCAATATTCTCGTTTGTCCGCATCGATAAAGACCAAATCAAAAGGCTGATTGCTGAATACTGAAAACTGATTACTGATGACTTCCACAGCATCCCCAATGATCAGCTCGATGCGGTTTGATAGGGGAGATTTTGCTATATTCCGCTGTATAGTCTCTTCCAACTCGTCGTTGTGCTCAATGGTGATGAGTCGGCCGCCTTCTGCCAATCCTTCCGCCAGACACAGGGCACTATAGCCCGTGAACGTACCTAACTCCAAAATCCGCTTCGGCCGAATCATGTGACTCAGCATACTTAACACGCGCCCCTGCACGTGCCCGCTCAACATGTGCGGGTTTAATATATGAACGTGCGTATCACGCGTGATAGCCTCCAAAACCTCATTTTCCGGGCTTGTGTGGAGGGAAATATACTCTTCAAGTGTCATTTTGTTACAAAATTTGCTGCAAAAGTATAAAAAAATTTGCATATATCCAAAAAAAACTGTATCTTTGCAGCCAAATTTAAACGTTTTACTATTTATATGGAGAAAATAGACGAGTTAGACCGCAAAATCCTGAAGATTATCACTCAATCTGCGCGTATTCCCTTCAAGGATGTAGCAGAGCAATGTGGAGTCAGCCGCGCAGCGGTTCACCAACGTGTTCAGAAGATGTTCGATAACGGAGTTATTACCGGATCCAGTTATCATGTTCAGCCGAAGATGTTGGGCTATCAGCTCTGCGTATATATCGGTATCACTATGGAGAAAGCCTCCATGTATAACCAGGTCATTACGGCGCTCCAGCAGATCCCGGAGGTCGTGGAGGCGCAATACACCCTCGGCGCGTTTGGTATCTTGATCAAGGTCTTTGCGCATGATAACGAGCACCTCTTAGCCCTCTTGAATACGAAGATTCAGGCGATTCCGGGTGTCGCTGACACGACGACCCTTACTGCGCTCGCTCAGCCTATTTATCGCCAGTTACCGATTGAGATTTAATATGGAACGAGTTATTAGTGGAATACGCCCCACGGGCAATTTACACCTCGGCAACTATTTTGGCGCCGTGAAGAGTTTTGTGAAGATGCAGGACGAGTATGACTGCATGTTCTTTATTGCCGATTGGCATTCGCTCACGACCCATCCGACGCCGGAAGATATCAAGAAATCCGTCAAGACCATCCTCAGTGAGTATCTCGCTTGCGGTATTGATCCCGAGAAGGCGCCTATATACGTGCAATCGGATGTGAAGCAGGTGCTCGAACTCTATCTGTATCTGAATATGAACGCGTATCTGGGTGAATTAGAGCGCGTTACGTCCTTCAAGGAGAAAGTGCGCAAACAGCCGGATAACGTTAACGCCGGTCTGCTGACATACCCTTGTCTCATGGCGGCGGATATCCTCATGCATAAGGCGGACAAAGTGCCGGTGGGTAAGGATCAGGAGCAGAACATGGAGATGGCGCGACTCTTTGCGCGGCGATTCAACCGCATATACGGAGTGGAGTACTTCAAAGAGCCGGCGTCCTTCCATTTTGCTGACAAAGCGGTCAAAGTGCCGGGACTCGACGGGACAGGAAAAATGGGTAAATCCGAAGGCAACTGTCTCTATCTCTGTGATGACGAGAAAACCGTCACGAAGAAGATCATGCGCGCCGTAACGGATCAGGGACCGACTCAGCTCAACCAGGAGAAACCCGAGGTCATCCAGAACCTCTTCACCTTGTGCGAACTCCTTTGCGGCAAAGAAGCGGCAGAGTATTATAACGACCTCTACAACCGTATGGAGATCCGCTACGGAGATATGAAAAAACAGATGGCAGCAGATGCGAATGCACTCCTCGCGCCTATTCGTGAGCGTATTCTCGAATACTCTTCCGACGACGCACTCCTCGACCGGATCATGCGTCAGGGAGCCGAAGCTGCCTCTGCCCGAGCAGAAAAAACGATTGAAGAAGTACGGGAAATTATCGGCTTTAGAAAGATCTAAAATCCCGAAATTCCGTAATCCCGTAATAACGTAATACCGAAATGTCGAAATTTGTCCAAATATTACGCTCTGTCTCCTTCCCTTTAGGGAGGGTTGGAGTAGGCTTGTTACTCCTCGCCCTCACCGCTTGCCACACCACTTCGCAAGCGCCTTTGGACGATGCGTACTACTGGCCGGACAAATCTGTACATACCGAGCATAGCGAGTCTAGTACCCCTAGTGCTTCTAGTGCCCCTAGTACCCCTAGTATTCCAATTGAATACACCAACGTCCAAGACACAACTGTCACCATTAAAATCAAGCGATGAGAAATCTTCGAAACATAGGGTTCTGTATTCTGTCAGTCCGCAGGACGGTCTGTGTTCTGTCAGCGTTAGCGGTCTTTGCCGTAGGCTTCTCTCAGGACTACACCCGTCTTTCCGAACGCACGATCATCGGAACGGCGCGTTATGTCGGTATGAGCGGCGCGATGACGGCTATCGGTGGTGATCCTTCGGCGGTGACGGATAACCCTGCAGGATTAGGTCTCTACCGTCGTGCAGAAGCGATGGCTACGATGGATATCGGTATCGACAGAACGCTGCAGACCGACCAAGAAACAGCCGGAAAGACGCTTCGTCTCTCGCTCGCGCAGGCTTCAGCGGTATTCTCTTTGGGAGATTTTAGCAAAGACGACGGCCTCATTGCCTATAATTTCATGATTTCCTATAAGCGTCATCGTACGTTTTTCCGGGATTATTATGGATACGCGGGCTCAGGTCCGGCACTTGCGCCGCTTTTGTCAAACGCCGATGTCGAGTGGGATATCGCTATTCCGTATCATCGCACGCATGACTCCAATGCCTTCCGTCTCTACGAACGCGGTCAGGCAAATGAGTTTGGGCTGGATTGGGCGATGAACTATTCCAACAAACTCTATTTCGGTCTGGGGCTCCGCATTCATTCCTATTCGTTGACAGAAGATGCCCTCTATGAGGAGGTGTATGGCAAGGAATGGCTCTATAACAAATCTTATGTCTCGCATTCCGGCGTGGGAGTAGGACTGGCAGCAGGAATGATCTATCGTCCTCTGAGTTGGTTGCGTCTTGGTGTCGCTATTCATACGCCTTCTTTAGGTTCCTTGCGAACCTCTACGGATGGCAAACTGCAGACCATGACTGATACTTTGGGCACTTCGAATGCTCCCTTGCTTTCTTTCCGCTCTACGGATTTCCATCTGCCCGTGCATCTCTCTACTTCAGCGGCTTTCCAGATCGGTGCATATGGTATGATTGCGTTGCAATATGACCTCTATAAACAGCAACAATCGCCAATGATTCATTCTCTTCGCGCAGGAGTGGAAGTCATCCCGGTGATGGGTATGTATATCAATGCCGGCTATGCGTGCGAGAGCACCTTTAAAAAGGAAGGTTCTCCCGTCCTGATGGATCCTACTTTTGATCGCCAGGATGTGTATTCTCAATTCCCCCGCACTGCCCAGTATGCCTCGGTGGCATTGGGTTATCGCGGCACGTATGTAATGGTTCAGGCGGCGTACCAGTATCGCTGGCAACATATTGACCTTTTTGCCCACGAAAACGCCACTCCGTATGATATTAACGCAACAACCCACCGCATTGTTTTTACAATCGGCTGGCACAGATAAAAAGAAATTTATTTAGTTTAAGCGAGCGTCCGCATAACAATAGGAACCGGAAAACTCAACAAAAAACAACTAACCGAGTGCAAATGCTTCACTAATGGCGTGCCGGTACTCTACGCCGAGACCCCGTGCATTGGATTAGCTTACATTCCTAATCCCCGGGTAGCGATGAGGTGGCCGGATTACAGAGGAAAAAGCAGGCCTCAAATCCTATTCTCAGGAAGTTTTCTCGAGTAAAAAGTTATGCGGACGCTTTTTTGTGCCCTTTTATTTGCATATTTCAAAAATTCTTTGTACCTTTGCACCCGCAAAGGTTTGAATGACATGAACGAGAATCCATTAATCGTTATATTTGATAGTATCCGCGACAGCGGTTTCTCGGCTCATACACTACAACTGATAGATAACTATACAAACGATATACTCCATGGAAGAACAAATCTTGATCGATTTAATCAACAAGAGCATGCAGGCCTCTGCCTTGCAGATTCGCCGCTCATTGGGGCGTACGCCGTATGTGGCTACGCGCGAGCAAGCTTTGAACCAGGTCGCTTTTCTTCTAAAAGCCAAACAAGCAGCCCAAGCAACTGGGAAATAGATGCCAAACAAGAGGAATGCGTAGAGCAATGGGCCCGCGCTAAGGGAATTTGGTTCTCAGATCCGGAAAAGGTACTAACATCCGTCTATGGTTCAATGATTGCCAAAGGAGCCGAAGCAAAAGTGTACTATAAGTCCGGTGACACCTCTGTTATTAAAGAACGTACATCCATCTATGCGACTTTAGATAAAGCGTTAGAAGCGATAGTGCTCCACAACGCTTTGTTTCCGGAAACGCAGATGACCACTATAGGCTTTACGCGAGACTCGGATGGCTTGTTCCGCATTATTCTCACGCAACCGTATATCGGTTGTCAAAGACTTGCCACAAAAGCGGAGATTGACGAGATGGTTGCGTCCAAAGGCTTTCATGACAATGGAGACGGCAATGGCGTGAATTATATCGGTGACCGCTTGTATTTGGAAGACATGCACCCTGCAAATGTCTTTATTGATGCCCTGACAGACAAACCGATTTGTATTGATTGTATCGTTAAGTTCATAAAGAAAGAGTAGTAACTCTCGTCACTCCCTGACGTAAAACAGGAGCGCTGGCACCGACAGCGTAAAAAAGCGGTGAAGAAGATAGACAAAAGATGGCAAAGCAAAATTGGGATGTGGGAAGCATTAAATAATCCTCTTTTCAAAGGGGTCGAATTCGATCCCCTTTTGCGTGAGGCTGGTAGTATTGAAAGCATAATATATCCCCAGGTTTGACCTTACCGACAGCGTAAAAAAGCGGTGATAAAAATCCGGTAAGAAGATACAAAAATGCATAAAAATGGCACTTTTATTTGCAAGTGTCATTTTTTTTGTGTAATTTTGCAAGCAAAATTGTTGCTTATTGAACAATAGATGTTGTACAGAGCCAAGAGATGATGGATAAGTGACAATGATGTTCGCTCTCATGGAAGATATATTATATACGAACAACATTAATATGAACTGGTCAGATTGGATAGCAATATTTGCACTCGGTTTCTCTCTATGGGTGTATATCAAACATGATAAAGAAATCAAAACCCTTGAAAAAGAAAAATTAGAGCGTGAAGCCATAGAAAATAAACGGGCACATTTTAACGTGGAATATGATTGGTTGTTCGTTCGTCACATGTTATATCTTCAAAACATAGGAAAAAGCACGGCAAAAAACATTGTTATTAATTTAGAAAGTAAAGAAGTTCTAACATTTCAGGATGGTACAACGCAATTTAGAATAAACCAACTTGATGTGACGGAAAAGGCAGAGCCAATACCTTTAACTGGCGGTTATCAGCATGACATTAAAGTGAAATTGACATGGGATGATGAAAGTGGGATGGGGGTAACGCAAATAATTTGTGTCAATGACGATGGAGTTAATGGAATTATGAGTAAATAAACAGTAAATGTTTGTACTGAACAAGACATATAGCTTCTTAAAGAAAATTGCAATAATACTGAGTATCATCTTTGCAGTATTGTTGCTTGATAAACTTTTGTCTCTTTTCCTGGAAAATCTTTTAGGATTTAGTCTCCACGAATATGACTGGCCTTCTATTCTTATGCAGATGTATCGTGTAATAGTAGCTGGTAGTCTCATTGGTAGTTTGTTTTGTTGGATTGTTGTACTGATATTATGGCTGATTCGTTATCTGCGTAAGCAAAAACAATTACCATCATTATTATCCAACGTCAGGCAGGATCAAGAAGAACAAATCCTCCATCTCCTAAAGCGAGTAGCTACGTCAAGCGATGGCTCTGGCAAAATGAACCGTTCAGAAGTTGCCAACTTCTTAGCGACATTGAAAGCTTTAGGTCATTTGGAAGATAGTGGTGACTATAATAATCTCCGCTTATGGGTAGAACAAGTTACCGGAACACATGACGCAGACAAAGGACATTTCAATGAGGCTTATAAACGTGCATTAGATAAGAAAGGAGAGTCGCGTTATACATCCGACTTGAAATTAGTATTAGGCATTGCCTAAAGCTTGCGATTATTGCGATTTCGCATTTATCGCAGCAAAATATTTGGCTAATTGGAAGTTTTGCAGTACCTTTGCAGCGAACTTCGGAAATACTTTGTAAATTAAAACAGACTAGATATGAAAAAGTTATTATCTATTTTTACCATTTCGCTTCTATCCATTTGCGTTTACGCGCAGGATATTATCGTAACAATCAAAGCGCAAAAAATCGACGCGAAGATTCTTGAGGTTTCCACATCGGAAATCCGATACAAGGAGTTAGATAATCTTGATGGTCCAACTTTTATACTACGTGTTGACGAGATTAACTCGATCATTTATGCAAATGGTAAAGTGGTTCTTTATAACCAACCAAAATCGGATGAGGAATTAGCACTTGAACGCGCTCGTCTGTCTGCTGCATCTAAAAGGCAAACTGAAGATGAGCAAAATGATCTGGAAAGGCTCGAACGTGTTCGACAAGAGGAAGAAGCAGCCCGTCTTAGAGCGCAAGCGGCTTCAAATAAAGAAAAGGAAACAACAGCAATTGCAAAAGCAAATGCCATAGGCTCTTTATTTGGAAATGAGAACTATAGAGGTTCTGGCAATCCAGTTGGTCATGGTTCAAGAGGAGGAAATTCATGGTCACTTTCCGGTCGTGGCATAAAAGGCACTTTGCCGCAACCTTCGAATAATTTCAACCAAGAAGGGAAAGTAGTTGTACAGGTTCGTGTTAATGCTGCTGGAGATGTAATAGCTGCATCCATTGTCGATGGTACGACTGTCACTGACAAGAAAACAAGACAAATGGCACTTGACGCTGCCAAGAAAGCAAAATTCACAGAGGGGAATGACGAACAAATAGGAACAATAACATATATTTTCAAATTTAATTGATATGAGAAAGTTGCTGTTCATTTTACTAATGATACCGGCTATATTATTAGCCGCTCCGGTTGACCCTAATGTCGCTCAACAAGTTGCGCAGAATTTCATTAGTTCTGGTGATTCAGTATACTCTCAACAACCAGCAAGGCTGTCGCGTAAACTGAAACGCGTTGCGAAACAGGACACAGATAATCCTCCCTATTACATCTTTAACAACGCAGATGGGGGATTTGTTATTGTTTCCGGAGATGATTGTGCTACTCCTATTTTAGGGTATTCCGATGAGGGAAGCATTGATCTTGATAATATGCCTATTCAGCTGCAGGAATTACTCCAGGCATATGCTTTGGAAATTCAAGAAGCAGTAGATAACAATTTACATGCAACTGAAGATGTAACCGAAGCATGGGCTACGTATAGGCGTGCTCCCCAAGCGCAGACTACGACAACCGCAGTAAGCGCACTAATACAGACTTCTTGGGATCAATATCCTAGGTATAACAATAAGTGTCCATCTGACCCTTCACTTTCTTCTTTAGGAGGGCATCCAACTACCGGCTGCGTAGCGACTGCTATGGCGCAAATAATGAAGTACTGGGAATATCCGAAAAAAGGCTGTGGCAGCAAGAGTTATAGATCGGAATATTACGGAAATCTATCAGCTAACTTTGGAAGTACTGCATATGATTGGGACAATATGCCTCTAAAGCTGTCTTCGTCAACTTCTTCTACACAAAATAATGCTGTGGCTACTTTGATGTATCATTGCGGAGTAGCTGTTTCAATGAATTATAATTCAGATGGGCGAGGTAGTAGTGGCGCCTATGTTGTTGATATAGGCTATGGTCAAGCAAGTGCAGAAAAAGCTTTGACCGAGTATTTCGGATATGCTTCGACCGTTACAGGCAAAAAATTTGATCAAAGTACTACTACCACGCAATGGACAAACATGCTTAAAACGGAATTGAATAATAAAATGCCTGTTCTTTATGCTGGATTTACTCCAGGTGGTGGTGGAGGACATGCATTTATATGCGATGGATATGATAGTAATAATAAATTCCATTTTAATTGGGGCTGGGGAGGCCAAGCGAATGGTTATTTCTCATTGACTGCACTCACGCCTGGAAATTACAATTTTTCGCAGGGGCAACAAGCTGTTATTGGTATTAAGCCAAAAGATGGTTCTGCGCCAGCAAAGAACTATGATTTGTACATGAATACCGACTTGACTGCGACAAATACGAGCAGTTCAACATCATCTGAACCAAATGCTTATAAATTTGGTAATACGATGTCCTTTACCGCAAAGGTAGAAAATAATGGAACAGGTCCTTTCGTCGGAAATCTAAAAGTAGCAGCCTTTACAGATAGTGGTGAATTTGTCGCTTGGTCAAATGAGTCGTACCACTTTTCGTTAAATGCTGGTCAGTATACGGTGCAAAAGACATATACATTTACCGGAGGTGTGCCCTTCCTCCCCGGGAAATACCGTGCATACATGTATTATCAGGACGATGATGAGGTGCAAAGTAAAGTAGTAAAGACTGATGAAGGTATTATTCTTACAGAATATAATAATGTAGCATTTACAGTTAAATCTTCTGGCACATTGAAGCCTGTATCTTCATATAGACTTGATGAAATCTTTTGTTATTGGGTCACAGGAGCAAAAATCAGAGTTAATGTTGACGTTAGGAACACCTCGACATCATCAAGTTTTAACGGTAAAATTAGGTTGTGCTTGTTAAATCAAGACGGCACTCTTGCGGAAGTGATAGAAGAAGCGGATTATTCTTCCTCAGCTTTTCCAGCAAACACAACACATACTTTAACATTCTTCACAGAACTTCGTGCGGAGCCTAATACCTATAAATTGACGTTGCAAGTAAAAGGAAATAATCAAAGTACATGGTCTTATATGGATTGTACTTCGTCATATCCTAATCCTGTAGACGTTGTTGTAAAGGCTCCTGAGTTGCATGCAGATGAGTACGAACCGAATAATACACAACCTCAAGCAACAACTTTACAATGGGAAATAGATCCGGAAATGGAAGATTTTGGAACATGGACGGTTTCTCTCCATGAAGATAGTGATATTGATTATTACAAAATCGTATTCCCGAACTCTAACACTTATCGGCTTCATGTCTCATTGTTTGATAGGTTAAATCAAGGCGGATGGCATTATGTCAATGCAGGCGCACAATTTGCTTATTGTGTAGGAAATAGCACGTATTCTGGAACTTATGTGATTGACGAAACAATTACCTTTGACGGCCCAACTATTTTGTATTTTAGGGTAACGCCTTTTGGTATGAATGGATTGGGTTATTACGAGTTGTCAGGAGATATTGAGGAGACACCCAACCCCAACATACAGGATGTTACATGTGTGGAAGCGTGTCAGATTGCAACAAGTTTGAATAATAACACGCCTACGTCTGAAACATATAATGTAACTGGATATGTGACTGAGACAGATGGAGTTGTTTCTAAAGGTCAACAAATCTTTTGGATGGCAGATGCAGAAAACGGAGGGAAAATCTTCCAAAGTTATTGGTGCAATGTCCCGGAGCAGATAAAAGTTGGTGACTATGTATCAGTCAAGGGAAACATATTGCGCTACAATTCCAACTACGAAATCAAGCATGGTGATGTTCTTCTGTTAGAGCGTAAGTCGACTGAGGCTATAGAGGATATTGGAATGGATAATACTCCTACCAAGATCCTCCATAACGGGCAAATCTTCATCCTCCGCGGGGAAAAGGAATATACCCTCACGGGACAGGAGGTAAGATAAGGCGGGATTTATGCTGCATTAAAGCACCATGCGGTGGACGGAATAAAATTCCGCGGAATACTAAGAAAGAAGGGCGGTGGGGAGAACTCACCGCTTTTTTGTCGGATACCATCCGACGCAACTACCAAGAAGAGCGGGCTCGCGCAACGATGCGCGGGAAATGCACAGAGAAACGCGCCAGCGGAGGTGGCGCGCACAGGACAACGCAGGGCGAAAAAAGACAGAAGGAAAAGAAACAGGACAACGCGGGGCGAGAACAGAACGAATGGGAAAGAAGAAAAATATAGAAAAAGGGACAAAAATATCGTCAAAATTTGCGTATGTCAGGAATTTTGTGTATCTTTGTCGTCGGATTTGGATAAGAAAAAAGATGAAAGCAAAATGGACAGGGTTGGTGGATGAGTTGCGGGGACATGTGGACCGCAATCATTACGCAAGGCGGATACCGGGAAACTGGCAGTATGCCGCTGTGTGTGAGAAACCGGAGTTGAGCGAAAAGACCAAGAAAAAGAAAGCCGCCCTGCCGCATGTAAAGAAGTTTAAGGAGATGATGGCGGAATGCAAGGCAATCTTGCATGATCCGGAGAAAAGGGCAGAGTGGCAAGCGAAATATGATGAGGCAAAGCGTGAGGCTATCCGGCAGAACAAGCCCGTTCAAGGGCGGTTGTGCGACTACGTGAAGCATGAGTTGATAGAGGCGCAGAAAAAGGCAGCGGAAGAGAGTAATGAGGGGTAGTACGTGGGGCTGACGTCGTACGAAGCATACGATGAGCATACGTTCAGCATACGATGAGCATTCGATTGGACTCTTATGGGAGTCCTATTTTTTGCTTACATTAGGCAATAAAAGGGTAAGTGGGATTCAATCCTGCGAAAATAAGCGGAGAAGCGGGATTTAATCCCGCTGCAAAGGACAAAGTCAAGTGGGATAAAAAGTAGTAACTTCGAGGGCACCGACACGGCTATGCCGTCCCACCTCGAAGGTGCGTCCCGATAATCGCTCAAAACACACAAATATGCGATAAATCGCTTTTTTCTCAAAAAAAAATGCCCGAACGCTTGCATATGTGCAATTTTTGTTGTACCTTTGCAGCCGATTTGTGAAAACCATATTATTGAAAATAATAAAACAACAAATAAAATGGCAAAAAAGAAAGAAGAGTTCGTAAAACAGGACGAACAGTTAGAAGAAGTAAATGAGGCGTTGACAGGCGCCGGAAAATGGATTGAGGACAATGCAAACCTCATCAGTTGGATCGTTTGCGGCATCGCCGTTGTAGTGATGGGAATCATCGCTATCAACCAGTACGTGATCAAGCCGAAAGCTCTGGAGGCATCGAACGAGAATGCCAAGGCTGTGGCTTATTTCATGGCGGGCGATTTCGACAAGGCGCTGAACGGCGACGACGCTGAGTGCATCGGTTTTGAGGCTATCGCAGACGAGTACAGCCACTATCAGCAGGGCGAGTTGGCAGCATTGTATGCCGGTATCTGCTATTTTGAGAAGGGCGAGTACGAAGAGGCTGCCAAGTACCTCAAGAAATTTGACGCAGACGACGTGAACATCGATCCGGCCGCTCATCAGCTGCTCGGCGACGCGTATGTAGAGTTGCAGGAGTATGGCAAGGCAGCCAAGGCTTTTGAGGCTGCAGCAAAGTCCGGCAACAACGTGATTGCTCCGATGAGCCTGAAGAAAGCAGGTCTCGTATATCTGCACGAGGGTCAGAACGCAAAAGCGCTGAAGGCTTTTGAGACTATCAAGGCTGATTATCCGGCTTCCGCAGAGGCTCAGGATATCGACAAATACATCGCTATTGCTAAATAAACCGTACATGGTAAATGACCCAAAGGTAAATTACTATGACTACTGATTTGTCAAAATATGACGCTTCCCAGTTGCCTAGCGCTGATGTCCTCGGACGTCAGTGCTATGCGATTGTAGTAGCGGATTGGAATAGCGAGATCACGTACGCCATGGCGCAAGGAGCCATTGACACGTTAACCAAGCATGGGGTGGAGGAGGATAGTATCGACGTCATCCATGTCCCCGGCGCTGTAGAGCTGACTTTCGGCGCAGCGCGCGTCATGAAAGAGGAGCGCGTGAATGCCGTCATCGTCATCGGCTGCGTCATCCAAGGCGACACACCGCATTTCGATTATGTGTGTCAATCCGTGACGCAAGGTGTAGCGGCGCTGAACGCGCAAGGCAAAGTGCCGGTTATCTTCTCGGTTCTGACGACCCTGAACAAACAGCAGGCGCTGGACCGTTGCGGCGGCAAGTTGGGCAATAAAGGTATCGAAGGCGCCTATACGGCAATTCGCATGGCGAATTTGTAAGAGTCGAAAGTCGAAAGTCAAAAGTAGAAAGACGAATGGCTCAGGTTTATAAGTTTGGTGGGGCATCCGTGAAGAACGCAGAAGGCGTTCGGAATGTGGAGAAGATTGTTCGCATGGTGGAAGACGACCTGATGGTCGTCGTGTCCGCCATGGGCAAGACCACCAACGCCTTGGAGCGCGTGGTAGAGGCACTTGCGGCAGGGCAGGAAGAGAAAGCCTTGCAGCAATGGGTGGATATCATCGATTTCCATGTGGCGATCATGAAGGAGCTGGGGCTGCAGCCGGGAGTGGATATCCGTCTGCAAGGCGAGATCCCGTATGACCCTGCCAAATCGTTTGACGAGAACTACGACCAGATTGTCTCAATGGGTGAGATCATGTCCACGCAGATTGTGGCGGTCTATCTCCTGAAACAAGGTCTGCCGGTCGAGTGGTGGAACATGCCGAAACTGCTGCGGACAGACGAGACCTGGCGCGAGGCAAGGGTAGATAACGAGACCAGCGCTTCGATCATCCGCTCCGGATGGAACCGGCGTCAGAGACCGCGTATCGTGGTGGCGCAAGGTTTTATCGGCGGTACGGCAGACGGCCGTCGGACGACGCTGGGCCGCGAGGGCTCGGATTATACCGCTGCGCTGTTGGGTAACTATCTCGATGCCGAATCCGTGACGATCTGGAAAGACGTACCGGGTATCCTGAATGCCGATCCGAGGATCGAGCCGAACACCGTTCTGATCCCCTCGTTGCGATACCAAGACGCCGTTGAGTTGAGTTATTCGGGGGCGCAAGTGATCCATCCGAAAACGATCCGTCCGCTTGAGAACAAGCAGATTCCTTTGTTTGTAAAGCCCTTCGGCGATCCGACGGCAGAGGGCTCGCGTATCGCGGAAGACGGCGTGGGACCGATTGATGTGCCGGTGTATATCTGGCGCAAGAACCAGATTCTCATCACCATGCGTGCCAAGGATTTTGCATTTGCGTTGGAGGAGAGCCTGAGTGAGATATTTGATATCATCCGTCACCACCGTCTCAAAGTGTCGCTGATTCAATCGTCGGCGGTGACGATCTCCGTTTGCGTGGATAACACGCGGTTTGTGCCGGAGGCGATTACCGAGTTGCAGAAACATTTCAATGTGACCTATAATGAAAACCTTTCGCTGCTGACCATCCGCGGCACGACGCCGGAGATCTTGGAGAAAGCGAAAGACGGAAAAACAATCATGCTCAGCCAGACTACCCGCCGCACGGCGCGATTAGTGGTCGTTGAGCAAGCATAAAAAGCCATGGAAAACTATTTAAAACAGTATTTTACTGTAGCGTATTGGAGTGAACTGCTCCGAACTTTTTGGAAAGCACTCGGGACAAAAAAGTTCTGGCGCGAGTTGCTGATGATGACTGCGGGAATGAGTCTTGGCGCCGCTGCAGTATATTATTTCTTAATGCCCAGCCACCTGATCGTGGGTTCTATCTCCGGTCTGTCGATTGTGCTGAATACACTCATGGGCGGAACGGCCGATACCTTCTCCTACTGGGTAATGAGTATCAACGCATTCCTGTTGTTGCTGGCGTTTATCCTGATTGGCAATGAGTTCGGCGCCAAGACGGTCTATACGGCGATGATCTTAGGTCCGCTGACGCAGGTCTGGGACCGCATTTATCCCAATACGAATCTGACGCATAAAGTGATTGACGCACCGGATATCCTTGCGCAACTGCAAGCCGGTGAGACCGTACTGGACGCAAACGGCAATCCCTATATCCTCAGCCGCGCAGGCGAAGTGATGGAGCGGGTGCGTGACAGCGTTATGGGCGGCGGTCTGGGACAAGGCGATGTGTGGTTTGACCTCATCTGCTTCGTCCTCCTGCTTTCTGCCTGCCAGGCCTTCCTCTTCCGTATCAACGCCTCTACCGGTGGTCTGGATATCTTAGGAAAGATCGTCAACAAATACCTGCATTTTGATATCGGCACTTCGGTGGCTATCGGCGGCATCATCATCTGCTGTACATCGTTCTTAATCAACGACTTCCGCATGGTGGTGATCGGTATTATCGGTACGTGGATCAACGGTCTGGCGATCGATTATTTCACCGCATCGCTCAACAGGCGCAAGCGTGTGTGCATCGTGTCCGCGGAGCCCGAGCGCGTACGAAAATATATAGTGGAGGACCTCGTGCGCGGTTGCTCGTTGTACAAAGTACAAGGCGGCTATAGCGGAGAAGAACATACGGAGATTCAGACGCTCCTGACGCAGGACGAGTTCTCGTCCGTCATGGCGTTCATCCGCAACAATAATATAAAAGCCTTTATCACCGCCGGAAACTGCTCGGAGGTCTATGGACTGTGGATAAGGCATAAGAAAGTACACGGCAAAATCGAGGCTGTGAAAGAATAAATTAAATTACTGATAATCAATTAAATATAGATAGAAATGAAACCAACGTTATTTATCTTGGCTGCCGGAATGGGTAGCCGTTATGGTGGCCTCAAGCAAATGGATGGCCTGGGACCGAATGGAGAAGCCATCTTGGATTATAGTGTCTATGACGCGCTTCGTGCCGGATTTGGGAAGATCGTTTTTGTGATCCGTAAGGATTTTGAGGAGGACTTCCGCCGCGTAGTTCTGAAGAAATACGAGGGCAAGGTGCAATGTGAGCTGTGTTTCCAGTCGGTGGACAAAGTGCCGGAAGGCTGCACGTATAACCCCGAGCGAACCAAACCTTGGGGGACCAACCACGCTGTGCTCATGGGCCGTGACTTGATCAAAGAGCCGTTTGCCGTCATCAATGCCGATGATTTTTATGGCAAAGAATCCTACCAGGTTCTGGCAGATTTCCTGCGTTCGGTAGAGGGCAAGAAAGGCCAATACTGCATGGTCGGCTACCGCGTAGCGAACACCCTGAGCGAGAATGGCTCGGTCAGCCGTGGCGTTTGTTCTACGGATGCTGAGGGCCATCTGACGGACGTCGTAGAGCGTACGCAGATAGAGGAGAAGAACGGCACGATTGTCTTCACGGAGAACGGAGTGGACACGCCGCTGGATCCGCATACTCCTGTATCCATGAACATGTGGGGCTTCACGCCGGAGTATTTCGAGTACAGCGAAGCGGCTTTCCGCGCATTCCTCGCAGAGAAGGGACAGGAGCTCAAATCCGAATTCTATATCCCGACGCTTGTGAATCAGCTTATCGGCGAAGGAAAAGCGACTTGCAAAGTGCTGGACACCCCGTCTAAATGGTTCGGCGTGACCTATTCGGAGGACAGACCGCAAGTGGTAATGAAGATCAATCAGTTAATCAAAGAGGGTGTTTACCCCGAGAAATTGTTCTAATATGGCACGTATTTTAGTAACCGGCGGAACCGGATATATCGGCTCGCACACCACTGTTGAACTGATGCAACAGGGCTACGACGTGACGATCGTCGATAACCTCAGTAACTCGTCCCTCGATATGCTCGACGGCATTACCGCTATCGTGGGGAAGAAACCGGATTTTGCCAATATCGACTGCGGTAACTTCATGGATCTGGATCATGTGTTCAAGCAGTTCCCGGATATCGTGGGCGTCATCCATTTTGCAGCGAGCAAAGCGGTTGGCGAGTCGGTGGAGAAGCCGCTTCTTTACTACCGCAACAACCTCGGCAGCCTCGTTACACTGTTGGAGGTGATGCGTCTGCATGAGGTGAAGAATATCGTTTTCTCCTCTTCCTGCACGGTGTATGGCCAGCCGGACGAAGACCATCTGCCGGTAGATGAGACCGCGCCGATTCAGAAAGCGCTCTCGCCGTACGGCAATACCAAACAGATCAACGAAGAGATCATTAATGATGAGGCACACGCTGATAAAACGCTGTGTGCCACTATCTTACGTTACTTCAACCCGATAGGCGCGCACCCCTCGGCTCTGATAGGTGAGTTGCCGAATGGCGTACCGCAGAACCTCCTGCCGTTTATTACGCAGACGGCTATCGGTATGCGTCCAGAACTGAAAGTCTTCGGTGACGACTACAACACCCCCGATGGTTCTTGCATCCGCGATTATATCTACGTAGTCGATCTGGCAAAAGCGCACGTCAAAGCAATCGACCGGATGCTGAACGCCAAGGACCGCAAGCGCGTAGAGGTCTTCAACCTCGGTACCGGAACCGGTTTGAGCGTGCTGACCCTCATCCGCGAGTTCGAGGCTGCCACCGGTGTCAAACTGCCTTATTCGATTGTCGGTCGCCGCGAAGGTGATATCGAGAAAGTTTGGGCAGACCCGAGAAAGGCTAACGAAGTGCTTGGTTGGAAAGCCGAAACGCCCATTCGCGAAGTCCTTGCATCCGCATGGAAATGGGAGCAACACATCCGTCATAAGAAATAATATTTATGCTTTATCCTTTTAAATTCCAGGCTCAGCTATTCCATAAACTATGGGGCGGCCACACTATCGCGAAATGGTATGACCACGTTCCTGCGGACTATGAGAACGTCGGGGAGGCTTGGGTGATTTCAGATATAGAAAAATATCCGACTGAAGTAGCCAATGGCTCTCATGCAGGCGATTCGCTGCAGGATCTGCTGGAGGTCTATATGGACGAACTGGTGGGAGAGAAGGTATATGAAGCCTTCGGAAACCAATTCCCGCTGTTGATGAAGTTTATTGACGCCGTAGATGACCTCTCTATCCAGGTGCACCCGGATGATGAATACGCCATGGAGCATGAGCAGTCTCCCGGAAAGACGGAGATGTGGTATGTCCTTCACTCACAGGGGAAAGGGGCTATTTATCGCGGATGGTATCAGACGATGAACGCATCGCTTATTCATGCGGCTATAACGAACGGAACGCTGGCGCAATATCTGTGTCACATCCCTGTCGTAGAAGGGGATGTAGCATTTATTCCTGCCGGGACAGTACATGCCATGCAGCGGGACACCATCGTGGCGGAGATTCAGGAAAATAGTGACATTACGTACCGCTTGTACGATTATAATCGGGTAGGAAATGACGGAAGGATGCGTCCGCTGAAGCTGGACAAGGCGCTGGATGTAATGAATTTCTCTCCGGCGAAAGAAACGACTGCTGCTCATCCGCAGCCCGTTATGAACGGAGCGGTTAACCTCTGTAAATCGCCTTTCTTCACGACGAATCTGCTGACTTTTAACAGGCCCGTACAACGCGATTATGCGCCGCTTGACTCGTTTGTGGCGTTTATGTGTGTCGGAGGAGAAGCATTACTCACGGCGTTGGATTGCGAGACGGAAGACCGCACAGTCTCTCTAAAAGTAGGAGAAGCTGTACTTGTTCCCGCTGCGCTCAATGACATTCGTATTGAGCCGAAAGGCGAGTGCAAACTCTTGGAAGTTTATATAGACTGAAAGAAACTGAAGTGGACGCTGCCGTAAGAACGCGTCTCTACATGCTGCGGGTGGCTGGTGAAATCGGTATCTTTACCGTGCTCGATGACCAGCCATCCGTCTTCTTTTAATATCTCCTGCTTGAGAATCAAGTCGGGTAGAGCAGGCAGTTCCTCCAAGGCGTATGGAGGATCCGCAAAGATGAAATCATATTTCGTGCGGCAAGCGCTCAGGAACTTGAACACATCGCCCCGGATGACGCTCAGGTTGCGGATGCCTAATTGCTTGCAACAACTGATGATCCAGTTTTGCTGCACATGCGCAATCTCCACTGCCGTCACTTCCCGTGCGCCACGGCTGATACACTCAAGCCCTATTCCGCCGGTGCCTGCAAAGAGATCCAATACGTCAATCCCCTCAAAATCCATTCGGTTGTTGAGCAGATTGAACAAGCTCTCTTTCGCAAAGTCCGTAGTGGGCCTCGCGGTGATATTTTTAGGGGGCGACAATCGCCGCCCCCCGTATGTGCCAGAGATTATCCGCATGGCTGTCTTGCTCCGGTTCTAAACCGGTTACTCCCAATTACCTGCGTTGTTGTTCGGAGCGTAGATGTCGCCGACCTTCAAACCGGCATAGTGCTCTAACTTGGTCTCACGGTCAATGAGGTTCACCAACTCTTGCTCGTTCAGGTCGCTAAGATAGCTCTCAAACGGTGCACGAGCCTCGAACAGCGGCACGCGGATGCCTTGGCTGGTCTTGTAATCGTTGTTTACCTCGATCTCAAAACGCTTGCCCTCGCTGTAAGGAATCTCTACAATACGGTCGATGCTCTTCTCGTCGTACTCGCCTTTGTAAAGCGCCTGAATCATGTTCAGCTCAATCGTATCACGACGGAAACCTGCCAGACCGTTGCTAACTACGTCTTTGTCGTTCTCCCAGATATAAGCGTACAACGCATCGTTGTCCTCAAACTGGTTCTTCTTCATGGCTTTCTTCTTTGCCTCGTTCAGGATCTTAACAGCTTTGTGCTCGGTCAGACCTGCCTCTAACTGCTTGTCCGTCAAACTTCCTTCCTTCAATACCTCTTTTTTCGGAGCGGTCTTCAAGAAGGCCAGCAAACTGTCGTGACTTGCCGTGAAACGGCCGTTTTGATGGTGATACTCCACTTCTGCTGTACGGAGATCTACCAGATTCTTAATCACTGCTACTTCGCGTTCTGCACGCGTGTTCTCAAACTTGATCGGCGTTGTTACGCTCGTTACGCAGAAATAAGCCATCACAACTGCGGCGATGCTTAATACGCAAATTACAATGTTTCTTGTTGTTTTCATTATCGGTTAAATTTATTATTTGCAAAAAATCGCTGCAAAGGTACAAAAAAATTTGCATATGTGCAAGAAAAATCGTAAATTTGCAGCGTTTTTTGAGATTAGCCTATATGGAAGATAGCAATAAAGTCCTATACTCGATACTAACAGAGCGTCTGGAGTTACTCCGTCAGCTGGATAAAGAAGGCGATTCTGAGAAGCGCCGGCACATCGCTCGCGAGACCCAGAATCTGCATGCACCGATGGCGCATAGGCTCGGTTTGTACCAGATCAAGACCGAGATGGAAGACCTGGCGTTGAAGTTTCTCGATTACGACACCTATAAATATATCGCGCACGCGTTAAATGCCAAAAAAGCGGAACGTGAGGCGTATATCGCTTCGTTTATCGCCCCGTTGGAGGAGAAACTCAAGGCGGAAGGCTTTAAGTTTACCATCAAAGGTCGTCCGAAATCGATTCACTCCATCTATCATAAGATGCAGGCGCAGCATTGCGATGTGGACCACATCTATGATCTGTTCGCTATCCGCATCATCTTGGATTCTCCGTTGGAGCGTGAGAAATCGGATTGCTGGCAGGTCTATTCGCTCATTACCGACATCTTCCCGCCGAACCCCAAACGTCTGCGAGATTGGCTTTCTGTACCCAAAGAGAACGGTTATGAATCGCTTCATACTACCGTTTTGGGACCCGAAAAACGATGGGTAGAGGTACAAATTCGTACCCGCCGAATGGACGAGATAGCGGAGCAGGGGGTAGCTGCTCACTGGTCGTACAAAGGTGTCAAAGGCTCCATCGTGCAACGCTCCGGAGACGTGTTTGTCTTCACGCCCACCGGCGATTTGAGACGTCTGCCGGAAGGGGCAACCGTACTGGATTTTGCGTACTCCATCCATAGCGAAGTGGGTGCGCACTGCGTCGGAGGTACTATTCGAAATCAAAATGTATCTATCCGCCAGAAGCTGCAAAACGGCGATCAGGTATCAATAACGACCTCGCCGAACCAGCATCCTAATGCCGATTGGCTCAATATCGTGGTCTCCACCAAGGCGAAGAATAAGATCCGCCAGGCGCTCAAAGAGATTGAGTATAAACAAGCGGCGGAAGGAAAGGAGATTATCGAGCGGCGGTTCAAGAACTGGAAACTCGAATATACAGAAGCGGACATCACCCGCATGGCGCTCAAATTGGGTTACAAAGAGGTGTCCGACATGTACCAATCCGTGGCAAACGGGAAGGAGGACATGCAGCATCTGCGTGACGTGCTCCTCATGCCCGAAGAGACACCAACGACCCGCGAACATACGGAGTATGTGGATCGCTCCGAACTCAAAGGTCTGGCAATCGAGGTGGATATGAACGTGAAGAACGTGGATTATAACCTCTCGAAATGTTGTAACCCGCAACCGGGCGACCCGATTTTTGCCTTTGTCTCCGTTCTCAAAGGTATCCGTATCCACCGCATCGATTGTCCGAACGCGGCGAATATACGCGAGCGCTATCCGTATCGAATGATCCCTGCCAAATGGGCTAAGAAAAACTGATGTCTGATTACCCGAGTGTCATATTAGAGCAGGCCGTTAACCAGATGGCTTCGCTGCCCGGAGTGGGGCGGCGGACGGCGTTGCGGCTCGTGCTGCATCTGTTGCGTCAGCCCGAAGCGGACGTAGAGGCGTTCTCCAATGCCTTCACGCGACTGAAAAAAGAGGTGGTTTACTGCCGCGAGTGCCATAATATATCGGATACGGAGATTTGTCCGATATGCGGCTCTACGAGGCGCGACCACGCTACGATCTGTGTCGTCGAGAATGTTCAGGACGTCATGTCCATCGAGAATACCGGACAGTACAACGGCGTTTATCATGTTCTCGGAGGCGTCATTTCACCCATGGAAGGCGTCGGTCCAAAGGATATAGAGATCGATTCGCTCATAGAGCGCGTGGCGAAAGGAAACGTGGATGAGATCATCCTCGCTCTGCCGACCACGATGGAAGGCGACACCACCAATTTCTACCTCTACCGCCGTCTGCAGAACGCCGGGCTGGAGGTGAAGATTTCCCAGATTGCACGCGGTGTCGCGGTTGGAAACCAACTCGAATACACCGATGAGATCACCCTCGGGCGGTCCATCGTCAACCGAATAGAATTTAAAGGATAAAAACAATATGGAAGAGAAAATTATCAGAACCCTCAATGGCTACTACTACGGAGTCATGGTCTTCACGCTCATCGTTCTCGGAGTGATGTATTACCTCACTTCGCAGCCGGATTTTGAGCCTCTGTCACCGCTGCAGCAAGTCGGCATGATCCTTCAATACGTAGCGATTGGAGTAACGCTTGTTGCCATTCCGTTTGGCTTATACATGGTGAAATTGTTCAAGCCCGACACCCTGGAGAAATACAAGGGGATTGCCACCGGACGGATTCTTGTTGTCGGCCTGACGATGCCCATGAATATTGCGTTTTACTACCTCTTTGGTTGCTATAAATCGATGATGTGGCTGGCGGCGATGAGTGCTATCGCGTGGTATTTTACCAAACCCACCATCGGTAAGATGGACCAGGAAATGAAACCCCAAGACCCGAATCAAGAAACATATTAATATAAAGACCTCTTACTGGCTAAGAGGGCTCTCCACCTCGGGACGTACGCTAACGTAGTGCGTGCGGACCGAAGAGCGAGGGCATCCGAGTAACTACCCATAAAACGAAGTTTTGTGGCGCTTACGAGGATAGCCAGCAGCGAATGATAATTGCTTGTGATTTTGATGGTACGATCGTGACCCACGAGTACCCGAAAATAGGCAAACCAATCCCGTTTGCCATCCAGACCTTGAAGAAACTGCAGGAAGAGGATCATCACCAGATTATCCTTTGGACCGTGCGTGAGGGCGCATTGCTGCAGGAGGCGATTGATTATTGCAAGTCCAAAGGCTTAGAGTTCTATGCCGTCAACTCCAATTATCCGGAGGAAGAACCGGAGCATGGTACCGCCCGCAAACTTGTAGCGGATCTCTGGATTGATGACCGCAACCTCGGCGGGCTGCCGGATTGGGGAGTGATCTATAACATGATCCACACCGGACATCCGTATGAACCGGCTCCGCAAGGCAATATGGAAGATCTTCATAAACCGAAAAAAGGCTTCTTTGCGCGGCTTTTCGACTAATCCGATGATTGCTTTACGCAAAATAGAACCGACCGATCTGCCATTCCTCTATCAATGGGAGAATGATGCTTCGGCATGGGCGGACGGCGCGAACCATAACCCGCTGTCCCAACAAGACCTGCGAGAGTATATTGCTTCTACGACAGGAGATATTTTCAAAGACGGACAGCTCCGTCTTGTAATTCAGTCTGTCAGCGAAGCGGTCTGTACTCTGTCAGCGCAGCGGTCTGTCAGTCCGCAGGACGGTCTTACCATCGGCTGCGTTGATCTCTTCGATTTTGATCCTCGTAACCGACGTGCGGCTTTAGGAATGTATATCGCGTCGGAGCATCGGGGAAAAGGAGTGGGGCACGAGGCGCTCGCTAAAATAGAGGAATATGCCTTTGATTTTTTGCACCTTCGCTGTCTCTACGCTGTCATCGCACAAACCAACACCGCTTGCTCCGCCATTTTTGAGCATGCCGGATATATTCCTTCCTCTCCTTTGAAGAACTGGACACTCGAGTCTGACGCGGTGATTTGGGTCAAAACAAGGTGATTTCTTTTATTGAAAATAAAAAAAACGTCCCTCGGGGCGTTTTTTTCTTGCATATGTCAATATTTTTTTGTAACTTTGCGCCAAAATTGGCGCGTAAGCGTTTTTAACCGGGAATTATCATAAAAATACTATATAAAATGAATCTTTCTGAATTAACTGACAAAATCTACGCGGAAGGCGTAGAGAAAGGCAATGCCGAGGCACAACAAATCGTTGAGAAAGCGAACGCCAAGGCTGCCGGCATCATCGCGGAGGCTGAGAAAAAAGCCGCTGCTATCGTCGCTGCTGCAGAAAACAAGTCTGCTGACCTCGACAAGAAAACACGCGCAGAGCTCAAACTCTACGCTGAGCAGAGTGTAAACGCTGTAAAGACGGAGATCGTAAACCTCCTCTCTGACAAAATCGCTTCTGATAGCGTTAAAGCAGCTACTGCAGATCCGAAATTCATGCAATCGATCATTGCTAAACTCGCAGAGCAGATGGCGAAAGACGGAGAAGTGATTATCGAAGCCAAAGATGCAGAGGCTTTAAAGAAGTATTTTGCGTCTAATGTAAAGGGAATCCTAGACCATGCAGTACATATTACTGAGGTCAAAGGCATCAAAACGGACTTCACAATCCAGCCGGCTAAGGGCGGTTACAAACTCGCCTTCGGTGACGCGGAGTTCATCGCATACTTCAAGGAAATGCTTCGTCCACAACTCGTAGAGGAATTGTTCTAATATGACTTACGAATATTTACTTGCCGGGCTGCCTGAACTAAAAGCAGGATCAGATGCACCTATTTCTCTCGAAAAACTCGATGAGTTATTCGATGAGCAGTTGCGTGCGTCCGACAAGGCTTTGCTGGACTTGCTGCGCGCACCGATGAATGAAGAGACGCTCGAGCAAGGACTCAAGGCCAAGAACCGCTTTGTTCGGGATTGGTTCGGTTTTAATCAAGACATGAACAACGTGCTCGTGGCGCAGATCTGCCGCAAGCACGGATTCGATGTCAAGACCCAGATCGTCGGAGAGGGCGAAGTGGCGGAGCAGTTACGCACCCACACGTCTCAAAAGGACTTCGGTCTCAACGAACTGCCGGGCGACTACCAATCGATCCTTGCGCTCGCGCAGATAGAGGATCTTATGCAGCGTGAGAAAGCCCAAGATGCCATCCGATTCGAATGGCTCCAAGAACGCACAGAGTTTGATTTCTTCTCGCCCGAGATGGTCTTCGCCTATTACCTCGAAGCCCTCATGCTCCATCGCTGGTCTATCCTCACCATCGAAGAAGGCGAAAAAATCTTCCGCGATCTTGTTGCAGATATGAAACGGGGCGTGAAACTCGATTAATCGAAATCTCGATATGTCGATATATCGATATCTCGTTATAACGAATTTAATAAAACACAAATATGACACAAGGAAAAGTTAAAGGAATTATTGCCAACCTGGTAACCGTCGTTGTCGATGGACCGGTTGCGCAAAACGAAATTTGCTACATCTACGTCGGCGAGACCAAACTGATGGCGGAAGTCATCAAAGTCATTGGCGCTAACGTATATGCGCAGGTGTTCGAGTCCACTCGTGGCCTCAAAGTGGGCAACAAAGTGGAGTTCACGGGACACATGCTTGAAGTGACGCTCGGTCCGGGTCTGCTCAGCCGTAACTACGACGGTCTGCAGAACGACCTGGACAAACTCACCGGCGTGTTCCTCAAACGTGGTGAGTACAACTTCCCGCTTGACCAAGAGAAGAAATGGGCGTTCACACCTATCGCCAAAGTGGGCGACAAGGTAGAGGCTGCCGCTTGGCTCGGAGAAGTGGATGAGAACCATCAGCCGCACAAGATCATGGTACCTTTCGTTTTCGAAGGTACATACACCGTGAAGTCCATCGCCAAAGCCGGTGAGTACACTATCAACGAGGTGATGGCGGTTCTGACCGATGCAGAAGGTAACGACCATGAAGTAACTATGGTTCAGAAATGGCCGGTGAAGAAAGCGATCCTCGCGTACCGCGAGAAACCGCGTCCCTTCAAACTGCTCGAGACAGGCGTACGTACCATCGACACCGCTAACCCGCTTTGCGAGGGTGGTACAGGCTTTATCCCCGGTCCGTTCGGTACCGGTAAGACCGTCCTCCAGCACGCTATCTCCAAACAAGCCGAAGCGGACATCGTGATCATCGCTGCCTGCGGTGAGCGTGCCAACGAGGTCGTTGAGACCTTTACCGAGTTCCCGGAACTCGATGACCCGCATACCGGACGCAAGCTCATGGAGCGTACTATCATCATCGCCAACACGTCTAACATGCCGGTGGCATCCCGTGAGGCGTCTGTTTATACGTCCATGACCATCGCCGAGTACTATCGTTCGATGGGTCTGCGCGTCCTCCTCATGGCGGACTCCACTTCCCGTTGGGCACAAGCACTCCGTGAGATGTCTAACCGTCTGGAGGAGCTTCCGGGACAGGATGCCTTCCCGATGGACCTCTCTGCAATCATCGGTGCTTTCTACGCACGCGCAGGTTACGTGTACCTTAATAATGGAGCTACAGGATCCGTTACTTTCCTCGGAACCGTTTCGCCTGCCGGTGGTAACCTCAAAGAGCCGGTTACCGAAGGTACGAAGAAAGTGGCACGTTGTTTCTATGCCCTTGAGCAGGCACGTGCCGACCGCAAACGTTACCCGGCTGTGAACCCCATCGACTCGTACTCCAAATATGTGGAATACCCTGAGTTTGAGGAATATATCTCCGGCTTGATTGACAAAAACTGGTTGCCGATGGTCAACGATATGAAGACGTACCTCCAGCGCGGTAAAGAGATTCAGGAGCAGATCAACATCCTTGGTGACGATGGTGTGCCGGTAGATTACCACGAGACCTTCTGGAAATCCGAGGTGATTGACTTTGTCATCCTTCAGCAGGATGCCTTCGATAAGATCGACGCTGTTTGTCCGCTCGAGCGCCAGCAGTACATGCTCCGCCTCGTCATGGACATCTGCAAACACGACTACGATTTCGACAACTTCCTCGATGTCATCGATTACTTCAAGCGCGTCATCAACCTCTGCAAGCAGATGAACTATTGTGAGTTCCATTCTGCAGAGTTTGAAGACTACCGCAAGAAACTCGATGATCTCTTGGCAGAAAAGCAGTTGTAATGCATTGCACTCAATTAGCATTCAAAAACGACAGTCGAACGACGGTCAACCGACGGTGAAGGCTAAGATGAGGCTAAGGTTAGTACAACAGTAGTTGAAAAAAATGAACAAATGGTAAATGAATAAATCGTAAATAGTTTTATGGCTAAAGCATTTCAAAAAATATATACCCAGATTACGGCGATCACCAAAGCGACCTGTTCGCTGAAAGCCGAAGGAGTGGGTAACGATGAACTCGCTACCGTCAACGGCAAACTCGCGCAGGTAGTAAAAATCATCGGTGACGAGGTGACGCTGCAGGTGTTCCAGGGTACCGAAGGTATTCCGACCAACGCAGAAGTGGTTTTCCTCGGCAAAGCACCGAGCCTCAAAGTGTCCGACCAACTCGCAGGACGTTTCTTCAACGCGTACGGCGACCCGATTGATGGCGGACCGGCTATAGAAGGCAAAGAGGTTGAGATCGGTGGCCCATCTGTAAACCCCGTTCGTCGTAAACAACCGTCAGAGCTGATTGCTACGGGTATTGCAGGTATAGACCTGAACAACACCCTCGTTTCCGGACAGAAGATCCCGTTCTTCGCGGATCCGGATCAGCCGTACAACCAGGTGATGGCAAACGTGGCACTCCGTGCAGAGGCAGACAAGATCATCCTCGGCGGTATGGGTCTGACCAACGATGACTACCTCTATTTCAAGAACGTCTTCACCAACGCCGGCGTACTTGACCACATCATTTCGTTTGTCAACACGACCGAGAACCCGCCTGTTGAGCGACTCCTGATCCCGGACATGGCGCTTACCGCAGCAGAGTATTTTGCGGTAGAGAAACATGAGAAAGTGCTCGTCCTCTTGACCGACATGACGCTCTACGCCGACGCATTGGCAATCGTGTCGAACCGTATGGACCAGATTCCTTCCAAGGACTCCATGCCGGGTTCGCTCTATTCCGACCTCGCGAAGATCTACGAGAAGGCCGTTCAGTTCCCGGAGCAGGCAGGTGGCGGTTCAATCACTATCATCGCCGTGACCACGCTTTCCGGTGGCGACATCACACACGCTATTCCGGATAACACCGGTTACATCACAGAGGGTCAGCTCTATCTCCGCCGTGACTCCGAAATCGGTAAAGTCATCGTCGATCCGTTCCGTTCGCTGTCTCGTCTGAAGCAGTTGGTAGCCGGCAAGAAAACCCGCGAAGATCATCCGCAGGTAATGAACGCCGCTGTTCGCTTGTATGCCGACGCCGCTAACGCTAAGACCAAGAAAGAGAATGGTTTCGACTTGACCAACTACGATGAGCGTTGCTTGGACTTCGCACGCGACTACAGCCGCGAGATCCTCGCTATCGACGTGAACATCAATACCGTCCAGATGCTTGACGTAGCATGGCAACTCTTTGGTAAATATTTCAAACCGGAAGAAGTAAATATCAAGGCCGCTCTTGTTGAGAAGTACTGGCCAAAAGCATAATAGGTTATGGCTATAACATACCAATTCAATAAAACATCGTTGCAGACTTTGGAGAAAGATCTGAAGATGCGGCAACGAACTTTGCCCACTTTGCAGAGCAAAGAGACAGCTCTTCGTCTCGAAGTGAAGAAGGCAAAGAAAGAACTCGAAGACCTGGACTTGGAAGTTGAGCGCCGCATCAAAGATTACGACCAGATGATTGCGCTTTGGGGCGAATTTGACACTTCGCTCATCCATGTGGACGACGTACGCATGTCTATTAAAAAGATTGCGGGCGTGCGCGTACCCGTGTTGGATGAAGTCGTCTATTCGACCAAAGAGTTCTCGCTCTTCTCGTCTCCCAAATGGTTTGCAGATGGTTTTGAGCAACTCAAAGCCATCGCCGATGTCGGTATCCGACAGGAGTTCGTACGTCGCAAAGTGGAACTACTCGAGTATGCGCGTAAGAAAACGACGCAGAAAGTGAACCTCTTTGAGAAAGTGCAGATTCCTGGGTATCAGGATGCTATACGTAAAATCAAACGATTCATGGAAGATGAAGAGAACCTCTCCAAGTCCAGCCAGAAAATCGTTAAGTCTAAACGCGAAGCCGAAGCACGCGCCGCGGAAGAAAAGAAAGGGGGTAACGCATGATTACGCAAATGAAGAAATACACCTTCTTGGTGTTCCATCGCGATTATGAGCCTTTCCTGACGCAACTCCGCGACCTCGGTGTAGTACATATCACGCAGAAAGCTGCAGGTCTCATCGAAGACGATGAGCAACTCCAGGCAGCCCTCCAGCACGAGGATGAACTGCGTCGTCTGCTCAAACAAGGTGCGCCGGATCAACTGCTCGCAGAACGTGCTAACATCGAACAAAGCATTGCGGATGCCAAACAAGCGGCTTCTCAAGCCGCAGTATGGGGTGACTTCGATCCCGCACGTATCCTGCAACTCAAAGAAGCCGGCTACACGCTTCGTTTCTTCACTTGCAGCACTTCTGTTTTCCAGGAAGAGTGGGGTATAAAAGTCTCCGAGAAAGAAGGTAAGACGTACTTTGTAAACCTCGATAATTCGATATCTCGAAATGTCGATAACTCGGATCTTCTCGAGAAGGCTACCGAAATCCCGCAGCCGGAAAAATCCGCTACCCAGTACATGCAGGAAGTAGAAAACCTCAAAGGGCTGCTCGCTGCTGCTAATGCCCGCATTGAGGCATGGCAAATTGCGAATATTGAGGATCTCAAAGCGCAACTTAAAGAAGCTCGTCAAAACATTGATTGGCAGCGTGTTACGCTCTCGACCGATAAACTCGCTGAAGGTTCGCTCTGTCTCTTTGAGGGCTTCTGTCCGATAGATAAAGAAGCGGAACTGAATGCCATGCTGGCTAAAGCGGAGGTTTATTACGAAGAGACCGATCCTGAAAAAGAGGACGAAGTGCCGATCCAACTGAAGAATAACTTCTACACCCGGCTCTTTGAACCGATCACGCGGCTCTATTCGTTGCCGAACTATGCGGAGATAGACCCGACACCTTTCTTTGCGCCGTTCTTCATGCTTTTCTTCGGCTTATGCCTGGGCGATGGAGGCTATGGTCTGCTGATCTTATTGGCAGGTATAGCGGTGATTCTCAAAGCTCCTAAGATGAAAGAATGGGGATGGCTGGGTGTGTTCATGGGTTTGACAACCATGGTTGTGGGTATTCTTACCGGAATGTTCTTCGGAATCAATTTGGAGGAAGTGGCATTCCTTGCTCCTGTAAAGCAGTATTTCATTACGGAGACGAACGCTACAGTGCATTTCATGGGCGGCTCGTACCATCCCATGATGGTATTTTCCATCCTCATCGGAATCTTCCAAATACTGTTTGCCATGGGCTTTAAGGTAGTGAAGATCACCTTGCGGGACGGCTTCAAGTATGCAGCGTATGATTGTGCATGGCTTGTTGCCTTGGTAACGCTCATCGTTTGGGCGGCTACCGCAAGTTCACTGTCTACCATCGGACTCTATAGCATTTATGCGATTTTGGGTATATGCGCGCTGTTCATCCTGTTCTACAGCAATCCGGATCGTAAGATTCTGCTGGTGAATATCGGTGGCGGTTTATGGGGCACGTATAATATGGTCAGCGGCCTGTTGGGCGATGTGCTGTCGTATATCCGTCTGTTCGCGCTGGGTCTCGCTGGAGGTATTTTAGGCAATGTGTTTAATGCCTTGGCGCTTCAAGCCGGAGGGGCATTGCCCGGATGGATAGGATGGCTGCCGACCTTGCTGATCATGGTCTTTGGCCACGCGCTTAATTTCGCGCTCTGCTTGATCTCATCCGTGGTTCACCCGATGCGTCTTACCTTCGTGGAGTTCTACAAAAATGCAGGCTTCGAAGGTGGCGGAAAAGAGTATAAACCATTCAAAAAATAACTTGTACATATTAATCATTAAATAAAAAGTATTATGACATTAAATTTGATTATTGCCTTTATTGGCGTAGCATTCATGGTCGGTCTGTCCGGCGTAGGTAGTGTTTATGGTTTGACAATATGCGGTAACGCCGTAGTTGGTTCGCTCAAGAAGCGTCCGGAAGCTATGGGTACGTACATCTTGCTGTCCGCACTGCCTTCTACTCAGGGTATCTACGGTTTCGTGGGATACTTTATGATCCAGAAATATCTGACAGCAGGTATTACCACTCTTCAAGCTGCAGCTATTCTGGGTGGTGGTATGGCTTTGGGTCTGGTGGCTCTTCTGTCCGCAATCCGTCAAGGTCAGGTTTGTGCAAATGGTGTAGCAGCTACCGGTAGTGGTCACAATGTGACTGCAGGTACCATGATCATGGCCGCTTTCCCGGAGTTTTACGCTATTTTGGCACTGCTCGTAGTAATTCTTATGGGCGGTCTGATGGGCGAACCCGTAGTGCTCTAAACCATTAACGCTAAACGAAAATGCTGAAAGCATTTGTTTTTCCCGGACAGGGAAGCCAGTTTCCGGGCATGTGCAAAGATCTGTACGATGCACATGCAGAAGCACGCGAGATGTGCCAAACAGCCGACAGGCTGCTTGGCTTCTCGCTGACGGATGTCATGTTTGAGGGCACAGCCGATGATCTGAAGCAGACCAAAGTGACGCAACCTGCCGTCTTTCTGCATTCTGTTGTAGCACAGCGTCTTTTGACCATCGAGAAACCCGACATGGTCGCCGGTCACAGCCTTGGTGAGTTCAGCGCATTGGTGGCATGTGGCGCTTTGCGTTTTGAGGACGCCTTATTATTAGTGTCCGCACGCGCGCAAGCGATGCAGGCTGCATGTGAGGCCAACCCAGGTACGATGGCTGCCGTACTCGGCTTGCCGGATGAGCAGGTGGATGAGATCTGTAAAAAGCAGAGCGGAGTTGTCGTTGCTGCCAATTTCAACTGCCCTGGTCAGATTGTTATCTCCGGAGAAGTTGAAGCCATCGACGCTGCTTGTGTAGCCATGAAAGAAGCCGGTGCACGTCGCGCGTTGAGACTCCCGGTAGGCGGCGCTTTCCATTCCCCGTTGATGGCCCCTGCTGCGGAAGATCTCAAAGCTGCCATCCTTAAAACGGACTTCCACAAGCCCTTCTGCCCGATCTATCAGAACGTGACCGCAAAAGCAGAAACAGAACCGGAAATTATCCGCGAAAACCTCTTGAAACAACTCACAGCCCCCGTTCGCTGGACGCAGTCCGTGCAAAACATGATTGCGGACGGTGCGACGGAGTTCTATGAGTTCGGTCCGGGAGATGTCCTCAAAGGTCTGATCCGTAAGATTAATCCGGAAGTTCAAGTCGGATAAAATGAAGAAAATTCTTCTCATAGCCCTTGTCAGCGGACTATTCTGTAGTTGTTATCACAAGACGGATAGTCCGCGCGGCTCATGGGCGAAAGGGGCTGACATCAGTTGGCTGAGTGAGATGGAGCATGATTCGATGTTCCATGACGATTGTATAGCCACGTTGCGCGAGATGGGCATGAACGCTGTGCGACTCCGTGTCTGGGTAAACCATACTACCGGATGGAGCAATAAAGAGGACATGCTTTCCCTCGCCAAACGGGCAGCCCAACAAGGGCAACGGATCATGATCGATATCCATTACTCGGATTTCTTTGCAGATCCCAGCCACCAGACTATTCCGGCTGCGTGGCAGAACTACGACTACGAAACGATGCTGGAAGCCGTGCGTGAGCACACGCTCGATGTCCTTTATACCCTCAAGGAAGCCGGTATCAAACCCGAATGGGTACAGATCGGCAATGAGACGCCTAACGGTATGTTATGGCCGATGGGGAAAGTAAATAAGGAAGAAGGAGAGTGGGCGCACTACGCCGGATTTACGGCGATGGGATATAAATCCGCAAAAGAGGCATTCCCGGATATCAACGTCATCGTTCATGTTGATAACGCCTATGAGCAGCGCGATTGGTTCTGGACTCAGATGGCGGCTCACGGCGGCAAATGGGATATGATTGGACTGTCTCATTACCCGATGATGAGCGCTTGGAACGGAGGTAAGACGTGGCAGGAGATGAACGAACTGGCGGAGGCCAATATCCGCCGTCTTATCAGCCAATGGCATTGCCCGGTGATGATTGCTGAGATCGGTATGTTTGCCAACGACACGCTTTCTGCTACCGTCATGGCGGATTTTGTGGAGCGTGCGCAATCCATTGATTCGTGTGCCGGTATCTTCTATTGGGAGCCGGAGTGCTATGGAAATTGGAGACCGGCGGAGTATATCCCGCTGGGTTGGAACGGCTATGATATGGGAGCCTTCACACCGGAAGGAAAACCTTCTGAGGTGATGGAGATTCTCCTTTCAAGCCATAAGTGATAGATATAAATATTTGTAAAATTTTATATATTGGGAATGAAAGATATTTTTGATTTAACAGGCCGCGTAGCGTTGGTAACCGGTTGTTCGGGCGGCCTGGGAGTGCAGATGGCTAAAGCGCTGGCGGCTCGTGGAGCGAACTTGGTGATTATCGCGCGCCGGTATGAGAAGTTGGTGGAAGTGCAAAAAGCCATTGAGGCAGAGTTTGGTATTCAGGTATTGCCGTTACAATGCGACATCACCAATACCGAGGCTGTCAATTGGATGGTAGATAAAGCCATCAAACAGTTTGGACGCATTGATATTGTCGTTAATAACGCCGGCACAGGAGCAGTAGCTCCGGCGGAGGACATTACCGATTTGCAGTTTGAGAATGAGATGCAGACGGATCTCTTTGGTACTTTCCGCGTGGCACGCGCAGTAGCGAAGAAATCGATGATCCCGAATAATTACGGCCGCGTGATCAATATCGCGTCCATGTATGGTCTGGTGGGTAATAAGATTGCTCCCGCAGCCCCTTACCATGCTGCCAAAGGCGGTGTTGTCAACCTGACGCGTGCTTTGGCTGCAGAGTGGGGGAAACACGGCATTACGGTCAACACCATCTGCCCGGGCTATTTCATTACGCCGCTGACCCAAGAGACTTTGGAGTCGGAGTATTTCGCTAATTATGCGAAAACGGTTATCCCGATGGAGCGTTATGGCCATGAAGGCGAACTCGACAGTGCAGTGGTCTTCCTTGCTTCCGATGCATCCACGTATGTAACAGGCGTAGCATTGCCCGTTGATGGAGGTTATACATGCGTTTAATATATATCTTTGATTTAGGAGGCGTACTCATCAATCTGAATGTAAATCGCTGTTTACAAGCCTTTGAGCGAATCATGGGCGAGGAGAATATGCGTCTCGTTCTGGGGATGGACAGCCGTGGTGAAGGCGTGAAAGCGGTTAGCATTGCCTCCAAACAACTGATGGTGGATTTTGAGCGGGGGATGATCTCTCCTGAGACTTTCCTCGCTCAGATTCGGCAATACTGCCACCCGGGAACTACGACAGATGAGATCCTTGAGGCTTGGATGTCTATGCTGGATGACCTACCGGAAGAGCGGTTGGCGTTCGTTGATTCGCTGCGCGCCAAAGGACATTCGGTGTACCTTTTGTCCAACGGGAATGACCTTCATTATGATTTCATCAATCGTAAGTACGGTTTGGAAAGTCATTTTGACGGGTTCTTCCTGTCCCAAAAGATGCACATGGCGAAGCCCGAACCAGAAATCTTTGAAGCCGTCCAAAAGGAACTCGGCAATCCTGAAAACGTCATTTTTATTGATGACTTACAGGCAAATCGCCTGGCGGCTGAGCAAACGGTCCATTGGAAAACCTTCGATAGCATTGATACGTTGCGGCTGAATATCTCAAATAAGTAGTAATTTTGCAGCCGCAAAAACATGAAGAACTATTTTCACAATGCATTAGTTGAAAGCAACACAATAGTTGTGAACAAAATTTATCGCTTGATGCGTGAGAATATGCATTCAGTACGCGAAATTTTGAGTAATCCCAATATCGTTCCAACTGATCCTGTTTTATATCGTTGGTGGGTGCCATGGGATGGATGTGTCATAAATAGTTTACTACAAAAAAGCAAAACGTATCCATGTTTACGCCTTATTTTAGAAAATATGGAAATGAGTTTGCTTGATAACAAGCCATATTGTGCCATCTATTTCGGGAAAAGCGAAAATGGCAAAACTCGTATTGTAGCGCAACACATAAAAGGAAATGTCGGAAACTCCACGATTCGTCATACTTTGTATGGTATTTTGATTAATGACAAGTACAACCCTAACAATGAAGATCGCATAAGTAAAATAATGGAGAACACATATTTCGAATGGCAGTCATTTAACCAAACAGAGAAGGAATTGATTGTTCCATTAGAAGCAATATGTATAGCGTTGGGCAATTATCCGCTTAATATAGATGGTAATTGTGCGGTAACTAAAGACTGGTTAGAGCATCTGAAAGCATTAAGAAAGACAAACAAGAAACCAAAATAACTAATTTATAATATAAAACCACATCATTTATGAAGAAAATCTTTACCCTATTGCTCGCTGTAGCAGCAAGCGTTGGAACAATGTTTGCCTCCGACATTCAAGTCGATGGCATTTGGTATGATTTCGATAGTAGTTCAAAAACCGCCTCAGTTACGTTTCGAGGGGCTTACTCTTATTCGTATTCAAATGAATACACAAATTCTGTTGTTATCCCTGCTTCTGTGACCTACAATTCCGTATCTTACAGCGTGACCAGCATTAGAGGATATGCTTTCTCTGGTTGCACCGGTTTGACCTCTGTGACGATTCCCAATAGCGTCACAAGCATTGGAGATGGTGCTTTCTCTGGTTGCACCGGTTTGAGCTCTGTGACGATTCCCAATAGCGTCACAAGCATTGGAATGAGTGCTTTTCTAAGTTGCACCGGTTTGAGCTCTGTGACGATTCCCAATAGCGTCACCAGCATTGGAGATGATGCTTTCACTAGTTGCACCGGTTTGAGCTCTGTGACGATTCCCAATAGCGTCACCAGCATTGGAAATAGTGCTTTCTCTAGTTGCACCGGTTTGACCTCTGTGACAATAGAATCGGATGCTATAGTGAGCAAAGCATATATTTATGATACCAACCTTAAAAATATATTTGGCGACCAAGTGAAAGAATATATTATTGGTAATAGCGTCACCAGCATTGGAGATTATGCTTTCTATAATTGCACCGGTTTGACCTCTGTGACGATTGGTAATAGTGTCACCAGCATTGGAAAGAGGGCTTTCAGGTGGTGCAGCGGTTTGACCTCTGTGACCATTCCCAATAGCGTCACCAGCATTGGAGATTATGCTTTCTATGATTGCACCGGTTTGACCTCTTTGATAATTGGCAATAGCGTCACAAGCATTGGAGATGAGGCCTTCAGTGGTTGTACGCATGTTAAAATTTTGGTTTGGGAAATGGCAGGAGAAGTTCCTTCCGAAATTTGCTCACAAATGACAGAACTTACCGATATTACTATCGGTGAAGATGTCACAAGTATAGAAAAGGGTACTTTTGATAATTGCATGGCTATTTCATCTATAGTGTGGAATGCTCGAAATTGTCCGACGATAGAGGACGAAAATACTATATTTCCTCCTTTCGATAATTCTATAGAAAATATAACATCATTTACGTTTGGCGAAGAGGTAGAAATAATACCTGTTGGCATTTGCTCTGGAATGGAGAATTTAACCTCGATGACGATTCCCAATAGCGTCACAAGCATTGGAGATGGTGCTTTCTCTAGTTGCACCGGTTTGACCTCAGTGACGATTGGCAACAGCGTTACCAGCATTGGAGATTGGGCTTTCTATGAATGCAGCAGTTTGACCTCTGCGACGATTGGCAACAGCGTTACCAGCATTGGAGATGGGGCTTTCGAAGGTTGCAGCGGTTTGACCTCTGTGACGATTGGCAACAGCGTTACCAGCATTGGAGATGGGGCTTTCGATTGGTGTAGCGGTTTGACCTCTGTAAATATTACGGATATCGCAGCGTGGTGTAATATCACTTTCAGTGGTATTGATAGTAATCCGTTATATTATGCCGAGCATTTATATGTAAATAATGTAGAAGTAACTAATTTGGTTATTCCCAACAGCGTCACAAGCATTGGAGATTATGCTTTTTCTTGTTGTAGCAGTTTGACCTCTGTGACGATTCCCAATAGCGTCACAAGCATTGGAGAGGGGGCTTTCTATCGATGCACCGGTTTGACCTCTGTGACGATTCCCAATAGCGTCACCAGCATTGGAGAGGAGGCTTTCCGGAATTGCACCCGTTTGAGCTCTGTGACGATAGAAGCAGATATTCCGCCTACGTTAGGACATTATGTTTTTGATGGTGAAGAATATTTTCCTCTTACATATCCTATCTATGTTCCCTGCAATGCTGTAAACGCCTATAAAACTGCATGGAGTGATTATGCGGATCGTATTGTCGCTAATTGCTCATCCTTTACTATCTCCTTTGTTAACTGGGATGGCTCGAACTTGCAGACATTAAGTGTCGCAGAGGGCGAAATGCCGCAATATACAGGCTCGACTCCTACACGTCCGGACGATGAGGAATATACCTATACTTTCTTGGGATGGACTCCGGCAATTGTGGCCGTAACAGAAGATGCTACTTATACTGCCACCTATACGGCTACACCAAAAGGTCAAGGCATCGAGGAAGTACCAAGTGACCAAGTACCAAGTACCAAGGTACTCCGCAACGGGATATTGTTTATCGAACGCGGAGAGAAGGTTTATACCTTGCAAGGACAAGAAGCACAATAATACTTTCAAAACAAAGCACAATATCTTTTCGTAAATCAAGCCAGGGGAGTTCGCGCTCCCTTGTTTTTTATTAAAAGAATCAAAAAGGACTTGTATATATCAAAAATTTATTGTATCTTTGCACCAAAAATACAAATACCACTATGACTTATACATTTGTAGCGAGCCGGATTTCCGGCAATGGGAATGCCATTTTTCCGGATAAACTGATTATCGACGATGACAAAGTGACCTATTACAAAGGCAAAATCATCGGCTATGATCAATCGGTTATCATGCGTGAGCGCATCGGTTCTGTGAATATCTCTATGCATCTGCTCTTTGGCGACATCGTCATCGAGAGCAAAGGAAGCCAGACTATTCATGCAGAAGGATTCACACGTTCCGACGCCAAAAAAATTTTGGAATTATTATCATAAATGTCGCCGGCTTGAAAAACGGCTTAAACACCGTTGAAATCGTAAGAAATTAAGATGACAAAGGAAGAAAAATATCAAACGATCGTGCCGCAGATTCAGGCGTTGATGGCGGGAGAGACCGATGAAATCGCAAAAATGGCGAATATGGTAGCTGTCCTTCATGAGACTTTCGGCTTCTGGTGGACAGGTTTCTATCGCGTTGAGCGAAAGGCAGGAGTGGGGGAGTTGGTCCTCGGGCCTTTCCAGGGACCTATAGCCTGCACGCGCATCCCGTATAATAAAGGCGTTTGCGGGACTGCTTGGGCACAAGCGCAAACCATCGTCGTGCCGGATGTGCATCTCTTTTCCGGCCACATAGCTTGTTCGAGTGCTTCGAAAAGTGAGATCGTTGTGCCTTTCTTCCGGAACGGAGAGGTTTTTGCGGTCCTCGACATCGATAGTGCCGACCTCAATACCTTCGATGAAATCGACCGAAAATACCTCGAGCAATTATCTCACGATATCATCTAATGAAAAACGAGGAGGAACAATGGATCTGGCAAGAGCCGGAGACTGCCTGGAAAGGCGTTGGTATCTACCACATCACCATGGTCGTTTCCAGTAGAAAACCGTTGCTGGGAGAATTGGTCATTCCTGACAATGATCCGGAACAGGCGAGGGTAGAATTGACGCCATTGGGTAATGAGATAAAGGAGTGTGTAAAAACAATCCAGAATCATCATCCGGAGATACAGATTCTTGCGCTACGGATGATGCCAGATCATGTCCATTTTATCCTTCATGTAAAGCGCAAGATGGAAATTGGCATAAAAGCCGCTATGCGCGGTTTCTGGCAGGGCGCTAAGATCATCGGACGTGCATATACATCGTCAATTAACCCGAATGACATTCGGGATAACGAACGACGTGTTGATCCCATTTTTAATGAGGTACCATTCATTCGCCCTATGTCAAGGCGAGGCCAGTTACAAGCGATGATACGCTATGTACAGATGAATCCCCAGCGTTTGGCGACCAAACTTCTGAAACCGGGATTCTTCCGAGTGCAAGATGGGATTGAAATAGCCGGACGCACCTATAGCGGAGTGGGGAACGCCAAGCTTCTACAGGAAAGGCATTTTATGCCGGTTCATGTGCGGCGGACAATGGTTGATGAGGCGGAGCACGGAGATAATCAACGGCTCCGGGACTATAAGAACCGTTGTGTGTTGGCTGCAAGAAACGGCTCGGTGATGGTCTCGCCGTTCATCAGCGAGCATGAGAGAGCGGTTCTGGAAGTGCTCCTAAAAGAGAAACATCCCATTATTTACATTGCGGATAATGGTTTCGGGCAGTATTTCAAACCATCAGACGGCTTGTTTGATGCAGTGGCAGAGGGGCGTTTGTTTATTCTATCCCCATGGCCGTTTGACCCGAAAAAGAAACAAGTCACCCGCGCAGAATGTGTCGCCATGAATCAAATGGCAGAAGAGATTTGCAGCATCGTCCATTATTCTGAATGACTTTCGGAGTTACCTTCGCGAAAGTTTGCCGCATCGTCCATTGTTCCGAATGACATTCGGAGTAACCTTCGCGAAAGTTTGCCGCATCATCCATTGTTCCGAATGACATTCGGAGTCAAGCTACCATCAATACGTCCGTTTCACTCCACTAAATTACATTGATCTGCGCTTTGCAAGTGCGGATTTTTTTGTTAAATTTCAAAAAAATCGTACATTTTTCTTGTGTATCTCGGAAAAAAGTTATAATTTTGCGAACGAAATAACCACATATTAATATATACGCATTTTGAAATTAATAAATATAAATGAAGGTTGATAGAAAAATAGGGGTTGTGATTGCAACGTCCATGAATAGAATAGAGACATTATTCTCACTATCTTTGCAATCAGTTTTAAAACAAACCGTTTTACCGGATTGTATTGTCGTGGTTGATGATAACAATGATGAATTAGTTTGTCAGCATATAGAGCATGGAATACAAAACTTGAAAACAGACTATCGGATTTACTATACAAAAAACCAAAGGACAAGAAATATGTCCGGAACAGGAGCCTGGAATACAGGCATTCAACTGTTATGCGAAGTTTTAGGTGAGGAAAATTACATTGCGATTTTAGATGATGACGACAGTTGGGATCAAAACTATATAGCAACACTTTACGAGCATGTTGTAGATAATCCGGATGCGATATTTGCATATATTCAACGATCTGATACTGACTATATATCTGCGTTCACAAAACAGGAATTAACAGTTGAGAAATTCCTCATTAAAGACCCCGGAGTTCAAGGTAGTAATATGTGCTTCAAACTAAAAAGATTGGTTGAAATAGGTGGCTTTGATGAGACATTGTGTGCCACCACGGATCGAGATTTAATGATACGTTTTCTACAACGTTTTGGCAATGAAAATATCACTATCATTGAGCAAAAACTAATCAACTACTACGCTTCAGCCAATACGGTTACTTCTAATTATCACACCAAACGTGCCGGTCTAAACACATTTTACCATAAGCATCTCGGTTTATTTTCCTGGCCTGTTTTAACTCAGTCGCTCAAAAGGGCAGAAAAACTCTTCCATTTCCCGGACGCAGAGGAGATAAAATCAGCATTTCGTCAAAATACTACAGTACTAATTACCGGAGTATGCGGTTTTATAGGCTCACATGCTGCACGCGCCTTTATCCAATTGGGATATAATGTAGTTGGAGTAGATGATTTGTCAACAGGCGTTTTGGAAAATATAGCAGATTTTTCCCACGCAGATAATTTCCATTTTGTTAAGATGTCATTAAACAACGAAGTGGAACTTGACAATCTTTTCGCGCGCTATCATCCTCAGTATGTTTTTCATTTCGCAGCATTGCCAAGAATCAAATTTTCCTTTGATCATCCGAAAGAGAGTTACGAAGCGAATGTAATTGCGACAAAGTTATTAGGCATAGCTGCTGCAAAACATAATGTCCAACTTTTCGTCTTCTCATCATCTTCATCCGTATATGGCCAACAAGAAGGCGGATTCATGACAGAGGACATGTCGCTCAATCCTCTTTCTCCTTATGCCGAGCAAAAGTTAGAAGCGGAACAATTACTTAAAGATATATTTTCTCAGTCTTCATCTAAATTGCTGATTTTAAGATTCTTTAATGTATATGGTTATTCACATCAACCTGCTAACGAGTACGCAACGTTGATTAGCAAATGTATTGAATGTGCCACTAATAATCAGCCATTAATCATTAATGGAAATGGTATGCAAAAACGCGATTTTACATACATTGATGATGTGGTGGATGCTGTCATAAAGTGTGCAGAGGGATTTGTCTCTGAAAATCTACAAGAGATTATCAATATAGGAACTGGTAAAAATCATAGCGTCAATGAAATAATAGCAATTACGCAAAATAGTTATGGAGTCCAAATAAATACCCAATTTAATAACCATAATTTTGTCGAACCCGATTATACCATATCTGATAATTCTAAAGCCAAAATGTTGCTCAATTGGCAACCATCGACACCGGTTGAAAGCGGGATAAACCTCTTTATAAAGCAAAGTATCTCTAACCAAGTCATAGCCATAGGAGTTGCTATGCATAACAACGCTTCTACTATTAGAAGATGCCTTTCCTCAATACTTAAACAAGAACACATTATACGGAAACTTCATGTGGTTTTAGCCAATGATAACTCCACAGATAATTGGCAAAGCGAGATTGAGGACTTGTTAGCAGACGAAAGAATTACTATCCTTACATTACAAAACAACAATGTAGTTAAAACGAGGAACGACATCAACCGTTTCATATTAGAAAATATTCCTAATTGTGTGCTAATAGGACGTTTGGATGCGGATGATGAGTATTCTTCATGGCAAGAACTATTGAAAATAGAAAATGTTTTTGACAAACACCATCCGGATGTTATTTCAGCAGGCAATTACTTGCGCGAAAATGAAGTGATTATAGAGCGAACGAATATTGCAGACAAGCGCTTGGCTGATATCGGCTACGTTCTATTACGCCTTGAGCAGATGTCAAAATGTTTGCCGGAAGGAGAGTTGCCTTCGTGTAATCTCTTTATCCGTCCTTGCAAACTTTTACCTTATCCGTCAATGGATAGCGGAGAAGACCATGCATTGTTTGTTGACTATCTGATGAATCAAGATAAATATACTATCTTCTTTGCCGAAGATGTACTACCTGTTATTTATAACTTAGGAGGAAGCACAACAGTTCAAAACAGATTTTCCGGTAATTATATCCGTTGCAGAAAAGAACTATATCTAAAAACACTCGAATTATGCAAGACATCGAAAGAATAACTCAAGCGAAGTCCATCTTAGCCCAAACTGGCATAAATAATCCCGAATATCTTGGTCTTGGATGTGAAGGAGTGGTGTTCCGTGATAATCAATTTGTGTATAAGGTATATACGATTTGTCCGGATAAAATGGAAATCAAACGACGAGTTTCATTCTTTCTTAACATCAATACTAGTAAGACCCTCTATCGAATAGAAGAATGTATAGAAACGAAAGACGCGGTTATTATAAAATATCCGTACGAGCCTTCTGTTCCTTGTGTCAATTTCACAGAACAGGAAGCGATAGATTTTCTTACGGAATGTTTTCAAAATAGAATAGCTATCAGGGATTGTAAACCTCATAATTTTATTAGAACCGAACATTCTATTCGCCTTGTTGACATGGAGGCTTGTAATTACACGGATAACTTATTCTTGAACATGTGCGTACGGATGTATTTGTATATACATTTCTTTGAAAAATTGCCTCCTCACGCATTCCAAAAACTTAAAAGAAGTGCCATTAATAATTTTAACTTGCCCGAATTGGAAGGAGTACGTGATTTCGTTAATAAAGTATTCGCACATATTATTTTTGCAGAATCGCAATCCGCTAATGAGCAGCTGAATAATCCCTTGCCAAATGCTGATGAACTATACAATGCCGCTTCATTACCGAATTTAGAACATCTATTTTATGCTAAAATCAAGGAAAACAAATATTTATCATCCGTCCAATGCGCGGATATCCATCTAAATAATGATTTGTATTTTGAACCTCAAAAGATAGCTCTGTCTTACAAAGAGTTAACTCCATTACAGGATAAAATTACGCTTTTAATCAAAACGTGCGCACAGGACGAAATGACAATTGAATCGAATATCAAGCATATTGTCAAGCAATTATCTGCGCCTAATCCATTTTATGAAGTCGTTGTTTCCATTGATACCAAACAAAACCATTTCATTCGGCAATATAATTCCAAAGGAAGCCTCGAAAGACTTATTCAAATCATAGACAAACTAAAGGAAAATAAAGTCATAGACCGATATTTTCTATTCGATGATTCGAAAACACAAGAAATCAATAAAAGGTGGTTCGGATTATCATCTCCTTTTGCCTATACCGCAAATCAAATACCTGTTACGCCGCAACTTTATGCGTTTGAGCAATGCCACGGAGATTATATATTGCAGATGGATTCGGATGTTATTATCGGCAGAAAAGATCCTTTTCATTCGTATCTTACCGATATGATTGATCAGCTGAAAAGCAACGATAAAGTCATTTCTGTCGGCTTTAACATTTACAACCGCGAGTCTAAAGAGTATTTCGGCTTTGAGAACGGTGGTTTTGTCCCGGAAGTTCGTTTAGGGTTGTTTGATAAAAATCGTTTTTTTGCGCTTCGACCATTCCCGAATGAATTAGATACAGATGGCAAACTGAAATTAGCTTGGCATCGTAGTGTTGAGCAATTCCAAAGACAGACAGGTTATTGCTCTATTCGCGGTGGAGACAACAGGACTTTTTATATTCATCCGCAGAACTATAGAAAGAAATTGCCTTATGCTTGGATGACCATGTTGGATAGAGTAGAGCAGTTGCAAATCCCGGAATGCCAATACGGAGGATTTGATTGTGAAGGCTCTTTTTACGACTGGTGTCAGACAGCTAAACGAAACGAGAAAATGGTCATCGTTTCCTGCTTCAGAAATGTTTCTATTCCTCGTTTCTTGCGTTTTTGGTGTTCACTAATGAGCCAAACATTTCAAGACTTTGGAGTGATTCTTTACGATGACAATTCGGATGATGGCTTACCGCTTTTCATCCAACAACTTATTCAGCCATACAAGGACAGAATAACATTCATAAGTGCTAAATATCGTGAGCCGCGCATAGCTAACGTATATAGAGCTATTCATTATTATTGTACAAATCCTCAATCCGTCATTGTCATGGTTGATGCCGACGATGCCTTAATCGGAAAAAATGCATTGCAGGATGTGTGGGAAAAATATGAATCTTGGGATAAAGATCTGGTCTTAGGACGAGTTCATCAAACTTATCGTTTGCAACCTCATTACAGGTATCCTGCTAATTTCTATGCTCCGCGCGAAAATAACGGCGGAAATGTGTATCAACATCTGAAAACATTCAAGAAATACTTGTTTGATGCCATTCCTATTACTCATTTCAAGTTTGATGCAGTGGACAAAGTACGCCCCAATGCAAGTCCTTGGCTGGATACTTGTGATGATTATGCCTTTATGATCCCAATGACCGAGATGAGTTCTAATCCGTTGCAGATCGACTACATCAACTATTTCTATGAACGTGATTATGAGCATCGAAACGATATTAGAGAGCGAAAAGAGTGCTGTATTGCTGCTATCATGAATAAACCTAAACTAAGTCCGGACTACGTCTTTTCGACAAGACAGAAATTCAGACCGGACTTCGAGAGAATTGAAATTGACATTACGTATGATTGTAACCTCAAGTGCATCGGCTGCAATCGTTCTTGTGCACAAGCTCCAACGAAAGAACAAATCAGCATGGAAACAATCGAAAAATTCATTGCCGATAGTGTTCGCTTGGGCAAAAAATGGCTACAAGTCAATGTCTTAGGGGGAGAACCAACGTTACATGCCGATTTTATGAATATTTTAGCAGCCTTGCAGAATTATGCCGATACATATTCTCCGCAAACGCTCATCAAAGTGGTTTCTAATGGCATTACCGAAAAGTCTCGTCAGCTCTGTGAAGAGGCCAGGAATACATTCAAGAATGTCGTGATTGATTACGATTCTTACAAAACGAACAATAAAATCGAGTATTTCTCGCCATTTAATGATGCACCTATAGATGATGAAAACTTCAAACATTCGGATTTTACGAAAGCTTGTTGGGTGACGGCTTATTGTGGAATCGGACTTAATGCACGAGGTTACTATGCTTGTGCGGCTTGTGGGGGAATAGACAGAGTTCTAAATGGGACTAATGCCACTGAATCATTTGATTTACTCACAGAGGAAAAACTGCAAGACCATTATAAAAAATTCTGCTCCTTGTGTGGCAATTTCAAGCACTACCATCATAATGCAGGCAATTTCATTCCTCGTTGCGAAAAAGAACCATTTAGAAATATTATCTCTAAATCTTGGAGACGCATATACAATCACGCGAGCACGGGATAACGCAACCGCGATGCCCTGTGTCCGATGCCTTCGTTACCGGAGTTTCCATCACGCACTGTCCTGTGCGCGCTACCTCCGTTAGCGCGAGATTACGTCCCCGACAAAGAGCGTCAGCTCCGCTTGCATCGTCCATTGCGTCGGAATGTCATTCCGACATTTTTTGTGTTTTTCCCCTCCAATATTTGCATATATCAGATTTTTTTTGTACCTTTGCACTCGCAAAGGTTTTGATTCAAAAATATGAAACCGTGACAAGTTGTCACGCTTTGAAATTAACCGCTGCGGATGGTAAGATTTTTTTTGTATGCAGAAAGCGACAAAATATAAAATGAACATCGGAATAGGGGCGTTGATTGCGCTGATCTATGTGCTGATTCCGATAGATGTAGCCCCGGACGCAATGCCGGTTGTAGGATGGATAGATGACCTGATTGCCGTCCTGTTAGCCGTCACCAACGGGCTCGTTTTCGCCTCCAAACTCAAGAAAAACAAGTTATAAATTCCCTCGGTAAAACCGAGGTTTTTAAAGACTAAAATAAGACCAAAAGGGGGTGATTACGTGGTGATTACAGGGTGATAAGAGGGTGATTTTATGGAGATTATTATAAGGAAAGGATGAGGACAAACCAAGAAACAGCCTTTTGCATGACAAAATGTCATTAATTAAGAAATCCATTATATTTACAGCAAAAACGATGCCATTATGACGCAAATTAAGTTTTATGCGCCGGTCAAAGAAATGAACGGTGAATTCGAGAAAGGAAGCGGTATTATCATGAGAAAAAAGAAATACCGCGCACCGAATGGAAAAGTCCTGAAAGAAGGAGTTCAGGAATCATACAAGCTCGTAAATCCACGAGACTACGAAAAGAATCCGCCTAAGGGCGCCGAACTCGCTAATATTCAATTGTTTAGCGAATCCAAACGTCTGGCGTCTGAGATTATCAATTCAGGCAAAGTTTCTGACGAAGAACTCGCAGCCATGACATCAGAAGAGCGTCAAAAAACGCTTGAACTGCGCGCAGAACTGGAAAACTTCAAAAATCGTTTCTATGCGCAATTCAAACGTCCCGATCCGGAAGCTCCGTATGAGAAGAAACCCGAACCGGGCTCCATGAAACTCCGCCAAAAACAATATTCCAAACTCGACAACTTCATTCAAGCGATCATCCGTCAAAAATTGGAGAATGCAAATTAACTTTCTTTTTACTGACATTATGGCAGAATAATCTTTGTTCATTATAATGGTACAATTATTGTATATTTATTTTTGCAAGAAATGTATGCAGTGTAAACCTAATCGTGATTATGTAAAATAGCATATTCGGAATAATCCCTATTCAATGAAATCGGAAGAAAATGGCAAAGGAAATCGAAGATATTAAAAAGAATCGGCAGCTGGAAGTGTTGCCGATTAGGAACATGGTGTTTTTTCCGGGAGTGTTGATGCCCGTTGCGGTATCCCGGAAAACGAGTTTGAAACTGATCAAGTCTGCCAACAAGGACGGACGGGAAATCATGATTCTGACACAGAAAGACAATGCTGTGGCAGAACCGACCGGCCGTGACCTGTATGCCTTGGGAACTATCGCCCGGGTAAGGCAGATTGTGCCGGTTCCCGAGATGGGCGAAGGCGAGCATGTGATGGCTATTTTAGAGGGCCTGAACCGTGCGCAAGCCATTGATTTTCAGGAAGATGGCAAAGGTCAGTTGTTCGCTGAAGTGCAGGAATTAGAGGAAGCTATGCCTTTGAAACGGGACAAGCAGTTTGCGGCTGTTCATGCGTCGATCCGTGATCTCGTTTTGCGGATTCTGAACGAGAAAGAGAACCCGCCGGTAGAACTGCTGATGACCCTGAAAACCATCACCAACGGCCCTACCCTCATCAATTATGTCTGCGCGACATACGACCTGAGCGTCGAGAAGAAGCAGGAGCTGCTCGCCATCGACGTGTTCATGGACCGCGCGACGGCGTTGCTGACGATCCTGGAGAAGGACAACGAGATGCTTGCCATCAAAGCAGACATCCGCAAGCGGACGCACGAGGCGATGGATAAGCAGCAACGCGAGTATTTCCTGCAACAGGAGATAGAGACGATCAAGCAGGACCTGGGCGACACGGGCGCCGAGACGATTCGTGAGTTGCGTGAGCGCGCCAAGAAAAAAGTGTGGCCGGAAGCGATAGAGACGACCTTTGAGAAGGAGCTTCAGCGGTTGGAGCGGATGACGACGCACGCGCCGGACTACCCTGTTCAGCTGAATTATCTGGAGAACCTGTTAGAGTTGCCGTGGAGCGTCTATAGCGAGGATAATTTCGATCTGAAACATGCGCAGGAGATCCTGAACCGCGATCACTACGGTTTGGACAAAGTGAAGGAAAGGATTGTCGAATACCTTGCGGTACAACGTCAATTGAGTCTTCGAAGCGAAAAAGAGAAAGAAAAACACCCGGTGAAATCGCCGATTTTGTGCCTATACGGCCCTCCGGGAGTCGGCAAAACGAGTCTCGGAAAGAGCATTGCAGAGGCGCTCGGCAGGAAGTATGCGCGGGTGTCATTGGGCGGTCTGCACGACGAGGCGGAGATTCGCGGTCACCGGCGGACGTATATAGGTGCCCTACCCGGCCGGATCATCGATGGAATCAAGAAATGCGGGACATCGAATCCTGTGTTTGTGCTCGATGAAATCGACAAGATCGGCGCGGATTACAAGGGCGACCCCACTTCGGCGTTGCTGGAAGTGCTGGATCCGGAGCAGAACAGTGCGTTCCATGACAATTTCCTGGATGTCGATTATGACCTGAGCCGCGTGCTGTTCATCGCAACGGCGAACACCTTGGATTCGATTCCAAGGCCGCTACTCGACCGAATGGAGCTGATCGAGATGACCGGTTATCTGCAGGAAGAGAAAGAGGAGATCGCGAAAAGACACCTCATCCCCAAAGAGCTGGCGAACCATGGTCTGAAGGCCTCGCAGTTGAAACTGAAAAAGGAGATTTTAGCCCATATCATCGACGATTACACGCGTGAATCGGGCGTCCGGAGTCTGGAGAGACAGATTGCCACCATCTGCCGGAAGGTAGATACGAAGATTGCGCTGGGCGAGGAATACAATGTGACCGTGACGCTTGTGGACCTGCGGAACTACTTAGGTCAGGCGCGTTTCAGCCGCGACAGTTGGGAGACCAACAAATATGTGGGCGTCGTGACCGGTCTGGCGTGGACGCAAGTGGGCGGCGAGATCCTGTTCATCGAGACGAGCCTCTCTGCGGCGAAAGCACCGAGTCTGACGCTGACGGGCAACCTCGGCGACGTGATGAAAGAGAGCGCAACCTTGGCACTCGGCTATGTGAAGGCGCACGCCAAAGAACTGGGCATCAAGCCCGATGTATTCGAGAAAACGGCGGTACATATCCATGTGCCGGAAGGAGCTATTCCGAAGGATGGCCCGAGTGCGGGAATCACGATGACTACGGCATTGGTGAGCGCTTTTACGAAGCGATTAGTGAAACCAAGAATCGCGATGACCGGCGAGATGACGCTGCGCGGGAAGGTGCTTCCTATCGGCGGCGTGAAAGAAAAACTGCTCGCGGCGAAACGAGCAGGTATCACGGATATCATCCTTTGCGAGGACAACCGGAAAGACGTTGCGGAGATCAACGAGATCTACCTCAAGGGGCTGAAGCTGCATTTCGTGCACGATATCAGCGAGGTCATAGAAAAAGCACTCCAATGAGTGCTTTTTCTAATTAAAAATTCAAAATTCAAAATTATTGCTGTCCCATTAAAATTTCGAATTACTGTCGATTCGTGTAAAATTCTTCAAAGGTGTTGTCGGTATAATAAACGACAATCCGACTAATCTGTTTAGGAGGAGCTGCAGGAGTCTGCGGCTCTTCTTTTTTGTCGGTCGGCTGTTTCTTTTGGATACCTTCCGGCGGCAGTTGGTCGAATAATCCGGCTTCCTGACCGGGTTTGGTACGCCACATCTCTCCTACGCCGAGAATCAGCCATTCTGGATTGAGCGTCGGATAGCGCTCCATAATACGTTTCATGACTTCCAGACTCGGATTATTGCGTCCAGCCATCATGTTACTGATTGTGCCGGGCTGCACGTGAATTTCTGCAGCAAACTGCCGTGCCGTAAGACCTAAGGTGTCTTTTACCTTCTCAATACGCTCTCTCTCATTCATAGTTTTTGAAATTTGGCACAAAGGTACAAAAAATTATTGAAATACACAAATATATGCACACATTTTTGTGAAAATAAATTTGTTATTTGTGAATATATAGTGTATTTGCCTTGTGTTCACAATTCAAGACGCCCGAACCGTGGAACATTTTTAATCAAATATCCGGGTCTTTGACAGTAAGCGTGCATAAATGCCTCAAATAACGTGGTTGTAATACTTTTATTAAATTACATAATATGCTTATTTTAAGCGATTTAGAAGATTTACTTTGTACAAGAATAGCGGTTTTGCAGAAAAGCAGGCGGATATTGGAATATTGCATGTATTTATATTTTAAGTAAATTTGCTAAATGCTGATATACAATAAGTTATATACTTTAATTTTGTGAAATAAACGGCTTGTTTACTAGGCTTCCTGATGGGATAAATAGCAGTCTTTTTGTTTATAGGTACTCTCCTACTCTATTTGCCGGATCATGAAGTTTATTTTCAAAATCAGGTAAGATTATCCAGTTTGTGAACGGCAGAAATGTGTGCAAAATATCGCAAAACAGTGTTCACCTTTATTGCGTAAAAATTTGCAGAATTTATTTGTATAGTTCACAAATATTTTGTACCTTTGCACTCGAAATGAAAACAATGGCAACTATTACCATCAAACCCTAACCTATTAAAATTATGAATACAAATTTATTCAACAATCTCAGACAAGCGCAGGATTTTATGCTGCGCTTGTTTATGGAACCTGGTTCCTATTCTACGAGTTCTTCTGATTCGTACACCTGCTCCCATTGCGGTACCTACATGCGCAGGCACGCGTAAAAATAAGGAATTACGCAAAAATATTTGCGTATGTGGGAAAAAAGCAGTAATTTTGTAGCCGTAAAAAGAAACGGTTATGCTACTCTATCCAAACTGCAAGATCAATTTAGGTCTCCGCGTCATCCGTAAACGCGAGGACGGTTATCATGACATTGAGACGATTTTTGTGCCGATTTATGGGCTGCACGATGAGCTGGAAGTCTCTATTATTGATGGAATGAGCGCGGCTTCGCCGCTCAATGGTGGATTGATATTTGAGCAGGAAGGGATTGCGGTGGATTGTGAGGCGGAGGATAACCTGATTGTCAAGTGTTACCGGCTGATGAAGGCGAAGTACCCGAAAGTGGGAAATGTAGCGGTTCGGTTCAAAAAGAATATCCCTTTTGGCGCGGGTTTGGGCGGCGGCAGCAGCGATGCGGCACACATGGCTATCGCGCTGAACGAGCTGTTTGAATTGGGGCTCAGTAAGGAGCAGTTGGCGGCAGAAGTAGCTGTCTTAGGGGCTGATTGCCCGTTTTTCATCTATAACCGGCCTTGTTTTGCGGAAGGTATCGGTGACAAATTGTCACCAGTTGAGTTAGATATGAAGGGTATCCGGATCGTGCTGATCAAGCCGGATGAGGGTGTCTCAACCCGCGAAGCGTATTCCGGCATTACCAGACATCCGGAAGTAGCAGGTCAAATCAAGTCTGTGCTCTGTCAGGCGAAGCCGGTCTGTACTCTGTTAGGCGAAGCCGGTCTTTTCGTGAATGATTTTGAGGCGACGGTCTTTCCGGGGCATCCGGTGATAGCTGCAATAAAAAAGCGTCTGCTGGACGCAGGCGCTTCTTATGCCAGTATGAGCGGCAGTGGCTCAACTGTTTTCGGCCTTTTTAAGGACGATGCGGAAGGTCGTTCCGACGCCCGGTTGAGAATGCTTGAGGAGGAGTTTGCCTCCATGATACTGCTCAACGATACGTTTGGCGAGTGGCAGTCCTAATCCCCATCCCCTGTCTTTGGAAGTAAAGCCCGGCTCGAATATTCGACGCTGGGCTTTTGCATCGATGCCCTTTCCGGAATCGGTGATATCGAGCATGATGTCATGTTCGTTCTCATGGAGGTGGAAAGAGATCGTTCCCTGACCGGAGATAGCGTCCACGGCATTCTTGAGCATATTCTCAATGACCCATTGCATGAGCGGAGCGTTGAGCATGACAATCCTCTCCACTCCTTCGAGCGAGGCATCATCCATGGTGATGCGGCTGCTGGTTCGCGCCCGCATATAAGCGATGGCGGAACGGACAACCGGGATGAGGTTCTCGGGCTTGAGCGTCGGCTCCGAACCGATCTTCTGGAAGCGGTCTGCGATCATCTGCAGACGGTCGATATCCCGCTTCATCTGGGGGACATACTCGTCCGTGGGATACTTATCCGCGAGGAGTTGTTGCCATGCATTGAGAGACGAGATCGGCGTGCCAAGTTGATGTGCCGTCTCCTTGGAAAGCCCAACCCAGAGGCGGTTCTCTTCACTCCGCTGCGCCGTGAGCATAATCATCACGGCGATGGCGATGAAGATGAAGATGAGCGCAAACTGGGCGTACGGCACATACCGAAGGCTGGTCAGGAGGTTGGAGTCGTCCCAATAGATATACTGGGTAACGCCCGGGGCGATGGATAACTCGATCGGGCCATGCTCTCCCACTCCTTTTTTACCTTCCGGCACATTGCGGCTTGCCAGGATATTTCCTTCGCTATCGCAGATATAGACAGGGATCGTCGTGTTGCCCTCGATGATCGAGGAGACGAAATCGATATCCGCGTCATCGGCCGCGAGGATGAGTTGGCGTGTTGCCTCCGCCCAGACGGCCATGTTCTTCTGTTCCTCCTGCTGGAGCGAGCGTGCCAGATTATTGGTAAAAAGTACGGAAATAGCCACGATAATCATGGCTATTACCAGTACTAAAGATCCTATCTGTCGGTTGGACATTATAATTGACAATTGATAGTTGATAATTGACAATTATCCAAGCATTGTCAGGAGGACACCTGCCGCAACGGCCGAACCGATGACACCGGCTACGTTCGGTCCCATGGCATGCATGAGCAGGAAGTTAGACGGGTTCTCCTCTTGACCGACTGTCTGCGACACACGCGCAGCCATCGGCACTGCGGAAACGCCGGCAGAACCGATCAGCGGGTTGATCTTCTCTTTCAGGAAGAGGTTCATGAACTTGGCGAGCAACACACCGCCTGCAGTACCCAAACCGAAAGCAACGATACCCATTGTGAGGATTCCGAGTGTCTTGAGCGTCAGGAAGCTTCCGGCGGTAGCCGTTGCGCCTACGGAGAGACCGAGGAAAATAACCACAATGTTCATCAGTTCGTTCTGCGCCGTTTTAGACAGACGCTCCACTACTCCGCACTCTTTCATCAGGTTACCGAGCATCAGACAGCCGATCAGCGGCGCTGCATCCGGAAGGATGAGAGCCACAATAGCGGTGATGATGATCGGGAAGACGATCTTCTCGGTCTTCGACACCGGACGCAGCTGTCCCATCTTAATCGCGCGTTCCGCTTTAGTGGTGAGCGCGCGCATGATAGGCGGCTGGATCACCGGCACGAGCGCCATGTAGCTATACGCCGCAATAGCGATCGGGCCCAGGAGATGCGGAGCCAGTTTGGAAGTCAGGAAGATAGACGTCGGGCCATCTGCGCCACCGATGATACCGATAGAACCTGCCTCGGCAGGGGTGAAACCCATTGCGTTAGCACAAAGGAAAGTGACAAAGATACCGATCTGGGCAGCAGCGCCGAGAATCAGCGATTTCGGGTTCGCAATCAGCGGTCCGAAATCCGTCATAGCACCTACGCCAATGAAGATCAAACACGGGTAAACGCCTGCCTTAACGCCTATATAGAGCACATCCAGCAGACCGGCGCCCTTGAGGATAGCCCCATAAGAATGGTACGCCGGACTCGACGGGTCGAGGAAGGCGGTCCATAACTCATCATGGAACATGCCTGCGCCCGGCAGGTTGGTAAGCAACATACCAAAGGCGATCGGGAGCAGCAAGAGCGGCTCGTATTTCTTATGAATGGCAAGGTACAGCAGGACGAACGACACCAGCAGCATGATACCCTGTTGCCACGTCATCTGCATGAATCCCATGCCTTGAAAAAATTCCAAGATGTTCATATTATCCTAAAACTACGAGTAAATCGTCCTGCATTACGTTCTGGCCGGGGGTAACGGCAATCTGCTTAACCGTACCATCCTGTTCCGCCATGATGGCATTCTCCATCTTCATGGACTCGAGAGTCAGGAGGGTGTCACCTTTCTTCACGGCCTGGCCTTCCGATACCAGCACTTTGATAACCGATCCGGGCAGCGGGCTCTTCACTTGGAGTCCGGCAGCAGGTGCAGCAGCGGGTTTCGAAGCCTCTGCTTTAGGAGCAGGAGCAGCTGCGGGCTTTGGCGCAGGAGCAGGAGCCGGTTTAGCAGCAGGTTTGGGAGCCGGAGCTGCGGGAGCCTCGGTCTCTACGGTATATACTTTGCCGTTCACGGTAACGTTCGTTTTGCCGGCTTCGATCTCTTCTACAGCGCATTTGTACTCAGCGCCATTGATTTTAAATGTGAATTCTTTCATTGTTTTAAAAAGTTTTCAGTCGTCAGCCATCAGTTATCAGAAGCCGACATTGTTCATTCCAATTGATTTAGTATTCCACGCGGTCTCGTGTTGATTGAGCGAGATCATCGGCGTGGGGATATCATGTTTGCTAAACCGCGCCAGATGGAGCGCATAAGCGATAGCGGCGATGTCTTCATCACCTGCCTGAGCCAGAGCCATGGCGATAGCGGCTTTCGTTCCTTCGTCCGTCGGCTCTGCCGATTTAACGGGCGCTTTCGGAGCTTCGGTAGCGGGCTTCTCGGCTTTCGGAGCACGAGGAGCGGTCGCCTTCTGCATCACCCATCCAAAGAACTGGAGGATATACACGAGGCAGAAGAGGAGCACAAGCACGATACCGAAACCTAAGCCGGTTACGATCCATGTATCTGCTGTAACTGCTAATAAAACCATAATTACAGAGGAAGATTAGAGTGTTTCTTAAGCGGGTTAGTCAGACGTTTGGTCTGGAGCATCTCGAACGCACGGATGATGCGGCTGCGGGTGTAGCGCGGCTCAATGACATCATCGATGTAACCACGGTTAGCTGCCTGATACGGAGAAGCGAAGAGATCTTTGTATTCCGCCTCTTTCTCGGCGATGAATTTCTTCTTCTCTTCAGGATCCTCGATGGCCTTGATAGCCTTGGCTTGGAGTACACCTACTGCACCGCTCGCACCCATTACTGCAATCTCAGCGTTCGGCCAAGCGTAGCACATGTCGCCGCGGAGTTGCTTACAACTCATCACGATATGCGAGCCGCCGTAAGACTTACGAACGGTAATGGTTACTTTCGGAACAGTCGCTTCGCCGTAAGCGAACATCAGTTTTGCTCCATGATCGATGATACCTGCGTACTCTTGACCGGTTCCGCAGAGGAAGCCCGGAACGTCCACGAGGGTCAGGATCTGGATGTTGAAGGCATCGCAGAAACGTACGAAACGAGCGGCTTTACGGGAAGCGTCGCAGTCCAGCACACCTGCCAGCCAAGAAGGTTGGTTAGCAATGATACCGGTCGAGCGGCCATTGAAACGAGCGAAGCCGCAGATGACGTTCTTTGCATAATCTTTGTGCACCTCCATGAAATCACCGTTATCCACGATGGTGTTGATGATCTCATGCATGTCATAAGGCTTGTTCGGATCCGAAGGCACGATCTCGTTGAGGTTGTCGTCCACGCGGGTGATATCATCCGTGCATGCCACTACAGGAGCCTCCTCCATATTGTTTTGCGGAATGAAGGAAACGAGACGACGTACTTCTGCGAGTGCCTCTTCCTCGGTAGCTGCCACAAAATGGGTCACACCGGATTTGGTAGCATGGATCTTTGCGCCACCGAGTTGCTCAACGGTGACATCCTCGCCTGTAACGGCTTTTACTACCTTCGGACCGGTGATGAACATATAGGAGTTCTGCTCGGTCATCATGATGAAGTCGGTCAAAGCCGGGCTATATACTGCTCCACCCGCGCACGGACCGAAGATCACTGAGATCTGCGGCACTACGCCGGAAGCCAGAATATTACGCTCGAAAATCTCTGCATATCCCGCGAGTGCGCAAGCACCTTCTTGGATACGCGCGCCACCCGAGTCATTGAGACCGATGATCGGCGCACCGAGTTTCATTGCCTGATCCATGACATTGCAAATCTTCTGCGCCATGGTCTCAGAGAGCGAACCGCCGATGACAGTTGCGTCCTGCGCAAAGACAAAAACCAGACGGCCGTCGATAGTACCCGAACCAACAGCTACGCCATCGCCCAGGAACACTTTCTTCTCCATGCCGAAATCATGGCAGCGGTGGGTAAGGAACATATTCACTTCCTCAAACGAACCCTCGTCAAGCAACATGTTGATGCGCTCACGAGCGGTGTAGCTACCCTTGGCATGGTGTTTCTCTACAGCTGCTTCACCGCCTCCGGCCATGGCCTTCTCGCGGTTCTCAACCAGTTTATTTAATTTCTCTTGATCCATAAAGACATTTACTATTTTGTCATTTACAATTTGGTCATTTATTTCGGCTGTTGGCAGAGCTCTGTCAAAACGCCTTTCGTGCTCTTCGGATGGAGGAAAGCGATCATCAGGTTCTCAGCGCCTTTGCGCGGAGCTTTGTCGATGAGTTGGATACCTGCAGCCTCGCACTCAGCCAGACAATCTGCTACGTTGTCCACGTTGAAAGCGACATGGTGAACACCGCCGCGGCCACCGTTCTTCTCGATGAACTTGGCGATTGTGGACTCAGGGCTCGTCGGCTCCAGAAGCTCGATTTTTACTTCACCAACCTTGAAGAACGCTGTGCGTACTTTCTGGTCCTCTACAACCTCAATGCTGTAGCACTTGTTCCCGGTAAGGAACTCAAAGAAGGGAGCAGCCTCTTCAATAGAGGTTACTGCAATACCCAAATGCTCAATGTGTGTGGGTTTCATACTTGAAAAAAATTAAATGATATTTTGTTATTTTATGTATTTACATAAATTTTCCGCAAAGGTACTACTTTTTTATGAATTATGCAAATTTATTTTCATTATTCACAATCTTTGTCCCTGCGGGGTATATAAATTGTCTCCATTGCGGATAAAAAGTTGGCCGTCGAGGATAAATTTTTCCGCTTTGTTAATATTTTCCCGCGTCGTTTCGATAGCCTGATCATTTTGACCGTTGATGCGCAACGTGAGATGCAGGTCATCCGTACGATTCGCATAATCCGTGCCATAAAGGTTAATATCCTCTACCAGAGATTGCACAATCGGGCGAGCAAGTTCTTGCGCCATGAAAGAAAAGACCGGACTCATTTTCGCGAGCAAGAAATTTGAACTACATATCTCCGTAATCATTCCGTCCATACCATTATAGAGCTCTGTTGCCAAGGAATCAGATTCAGAGTTTTGCGCCTCATTTGCCTCACTATGTACCAGATACAAGTCAACAATCGTAGATCCGAAATACTTGTTAGTAAGGGCAATTTTAGCTGAATCCGTTTGCGGAAGCACACTTTCAATAGTAGCGGCGGGAATACCGGAATACGCAACTAATTTATCCATATTCTCATCTATCTTCCGCCATGCGCGGAGGGTCATTTCCGGAATCATATTCTGCGTATGAATCCTCATCCACTCGCGGCTATAAGGAAGCAGATCCGGTTGCGTAGCCAGAGCCATGATATCATCGGTCTGAACTTGCACTTGCGTCCTGTCAGCCGAAAGCGTGAGCCAGCGATAGGGACACGGATAAGTGATCGGCGAACCGGTAGTGATCTCTACAATTGAATCGTTGGTCAGACTTGTTGTGTCGCGAAAAGTGGTGATGCCGTTAACGTGGAAATGTCCGGTCAGAAGCAGCCGCACGCCATGATGCATCAGGCTGTCTCGGATAGCATCGGCGTTTTTCAGGCGGCAAGCGCTCTCCAGTGAACCTTGCATATCAAAATGCTCCAGGATCTGCCAGTGACACATGGCGATAATGGTGTTGCCTTTAGCACACGCGCTATCCGCCTGCGCCAAGATCCATGCCAGCGTCTCATCGGACAACCAACCTGTGCCGGCAGTGTTATGCGCGCCATCAATTCCTAAGATGGATAATCCCTCCAAAGGCTCTGCTACATACGAATGGGAAGACGGATCTTTGGCTACGACACTATCGTAAATCCATGAGTATGTACTCTCCCACTCCTCGTCCGGAAGGTTATCTACCGGAATCTTTTGAGTGCCTTCATACCGATACGCATTACCTCCGATGTCGTGGTTTCCTGGGATGACAAAGGTCTTGATGTTCGCCTCTTCTAATGCGCGAAGAGAATTCGCAACTAATTCATGAGAGGCCTTCTCACTATCTTTCGTCAGATCACCAGGAATGAGTAACAACGACGGTTGATACTTCATCACCGTGTCCATCATGGCGATCCAAGCAGCCTCGCTGAGGTCCAACATTTTCCGCTGTTTTGCCATCATGGCGTCAAACTCTTCACTACCCTCTGCGATGAGTGATTGCGGCAGGACATGCGGATCCGCAACTACCATAATCCGCTCTTGCGCCATGCCCAGTATAGGCAGAAATGCCATCAGGGCTAAAATTGTCTTTTTCATATCAATATAATGTTATTTCTACTCGTCTGTTTTGTGCGCGACCTTCTTCGGTTTCATTGGAAGCCACAGGTTTGAGGTCGCCATAACCAAAGGCCTTAATACTCTCGGCTGCACATCCGTACTCCACCAACTGGCGTTTAACGGCTTCTGCGCGGGCCTGTGAGAGTGTTTTGTTCGCTTCCGGCTGACCAACATTATCCGTGTGACCTGCCAAACGAACCTTATATCCATATGTTGCGATAAACATTGCTATACGTTTCAACTCCGGCAAGGACGAAGGCATGATCACATCGCTGCCGGTCTCGAAAAGCAAATTGTTGATCGCCACCGCTTCATTAGCTGCCAGAACGGTAATCGGTTCCGGACGTTTATCCTCCGGCAGTGTGATGGAATAGATATCATGCCGGCGGCCGTTCTTCTGTGCGTAGTAGGCTGTTTTGCCATCCGTGGATATCTTATACCAACAGTCGCGACCGGTGGTGTTGATCTGCGGACCGAGGTTCTCCGGTTCCGACCAGCATGTCCAACAGGTGTCGCTGAGCCTCCTTGTCACCCACACATCCAAATCGCCTATTGTCCCCTCTTTGTCGGACGAGAAATAGAGCGTTTTCATATCCGGATGTAAGAATGGCGATCGCTCCATTCCTGATGTATTGATGACCGAACCAATGGAATAAGGTTTGCCCCAACGACCTTGCTCATCGCGTTCGGAGACAAAGATATTGAGCGAAGCACGTTCTTCTCCTTCTGCCGGATAATTGGCAGCAAAAAGCAAGACCGAACCATCGGCACTGATTTGCGCATCGGCTTGCCAGTTACCTAACTGCAGATACGACGGCAGCGGACGAGGTTCTGTCCATCCGTATGGTCCGCGCTGCGAGAAACACATCCGACCTTCCACAAAAAGCAACATCGTCTTGCCGTCTCCGGAAATAGAGGTGGGGGCTTCATTGCGATAAGGCGTACTAAGTGCCGGAACGATTTGAGCACTACTCCATTCTCCTGTCCGTCTGTCGCGACGCGAGACAAAGATATCCTCGGACATATTCGTCTCTCCGCGATTGAGCCCCACAAAATAGAGGGTGTTATCGTCAATCGTGAGCGTCGGCCCGTATTCTTCGCCGATGGCTGTATTGATGGTATTGGGTAATATCTGCGGCTGGATACTATCCGCCGTGGTGAAACTACAGAAAATCAGCACAATCAGTTGACCCGCCATGACGCGCAGGAAAGTAGCGAAAGGCGCCAGCGTCGCATAACATACAGCGGCTTGGTTATTCTCGTTAGAAAGCGACTGCGCATATGGAAGCGCCATGGCGCAAGTCATCGATCCGACCATCAGTCCCACAACATTGAAATAGTTCATGTGCAGCCATTTATAAGCGATCGCGCCTACTATCAGAAGCGGAATAATCGTAATCAGAAAACCGTAGCCGATCCACATGTATCCGCCGTTCACCACCGTCGGCACGAAATTCTCTCCTACGGAGAGACCCAGTGCCGCAAGGAAAAGCGTCAAGCCTACCTGACGAAGCATCATATTGGCGGAAGTAGTGGAGAAAGTGACCATATTGTAGTATGGTCCGTAATGTCCGATGAGAATGGCAACAATCAGCGAACCGCCCACCAGACCGAGTTTGAAGGTTGTCCCCATGCCCGGAATAGGAATTGGCAGCAAACCAACGCAGATACCTAAGACGATACCAAAGAAAATCGGCAGCAGATGTGGTACGTCGAGCCTTTTGAGCTCATTACCAAAGGTATCCGCCACTTTACTGACATCCTCTTTGTTGCCAACCACCATCAGTCGGTCGCCCAGCTGAAGAATCATATCCGGAGTCGCCAAAAGGTCAATACCGGCACGGCTGACGCGTGTAATAGTAGCATGATATTGCTGGCGGAGATTAAAGGAACGGATCCGTTTGCCATTGCATTCCGGCCGCGTCACTGCAATCCGTCGGGAAATCAAGTGGTCCGATTTCTCGGATTGCACATGCAGGTCATAATCCTTCATTTTTCCAAGCAGACGCAACGAGTTGAGATACTGTTGCTCTGTCAGGATACGCAGTGTGTCACCGTTTTGGAAGGTAGTCTGCTCATTAACCAACTCATCCGAGCCATCCGGACGGATAACACGGCTGACTACAATCTCTTTCACCGGGCATATGAGCATCAGTTCATCAAGGGTCATGGTGTCTAACTGCGGGTTATTCAGCGTTATATCCACGCAAATAGGCTCTTCTGTAGTCGCCTTGGCAGCTTCTTTCAGTCGTTTCTCCTCCTCCGGCAGACTGATTCGGAACGCTTTGCGAACCAATTCAAATGCAAGAATCAGACCCACTATACTCAGCGGATACGCCACGGCATAACCTGTTGCGATATCCGGGTTCGTCGTACCTTTGAGATCAAAATAAGCCTGTTGTGCAGCCGCCAGAGAAGGGGTTGAGGTCGTTGCTCCGGACATGACTCCCGCCAGAGTGGACATATCAATACCGGTGATATAATGCAAGACAATTGTGCAGACACATGCTAACAGCACGATTGCCGCTGCTAACATATTCAGATGCAACACACCTTTCTTAAACGGAGAGAAAGAGGGTCCGACCTGCAGACCTATCGAATAAACAAAGAGAATAAGACCAAAATCCTTGGCAAACTGTGCCACGGAATGGTCAATCTTCACGCCTAAAGAAGCCAGCGCGATCCCCACAAATAACACCCACGTCACGCCTAACGAGAATTGCCGGATCTTTGCCTTCTCACCAAGCCAAAGACCTATCGTCATCACTATTGTCAACCATAAAAGGGACTGCGTGATTGAAGGATGAAACAAAAATGATTCCAATGAATGCATTTTCTATAAATGGTTTATTCGTTTTTTAGTATCTTTAGTATGCCGATTAGGGCTTTCATACATGCCCGATCGGTTATCTGCTCGCGCAGTTTGCCTAAATGGAAACACTCCGCATATGTGCCTTTCGGGGTAGCCCAAGCCATCCAAACGGTGCCTACGGGCTTCTCTTCCGAGCCTCCGGAAGGACCGGCAATGCCGCTGGTGGCAATACTGAAATCCGTTCCGATTAGTTTGCGAACGGATTCTGCCATTACGCGAACTACTTCTTCGCTTACTACGCCATGCGTCTTAATTATTTCTGCAGGAACATTCAAAACCTGCTCTTTGACAGAGTTGTCATAGCTCACCACAGAGCCCCAGTAGAAGGCAGAACTGCCGGCATGTTTGTTGAGCAGCGATGCTAACTTACCGCCCGTACAAGATTCTGCTGTAGCGATGGTCGCTCCCTTTTCTTTCAGTAATTTGCCGACTATCACCTCTAATGGTTCATCCGTATCGGCAATCAAATAATCCTTTGTCAACTCCTTCAGACGCCCGAACCACGCGTCTATTTCCTTCTCCGTCATTCCTCCATAAGAAGACAATCGCAGACGAATGATTCCATCTTTGGGTAGATATGCCAGATGCAAATCTGATGGCATCTCGTTCTCGTAATCCTCCAACAGAATCGCCAGTGAACTCTCCGGGATACCCGTCACTTGCAACGTCCGATGCAGAATAGCTGATTGCTGATTTCTGGATACTGATTGCTGGATATACGGCAGGATCTGCTCATCCATCGCAATCTTCATCTCATACGGCACACCGGGCATGGAAGCAAGCAGTTTTTCTTCTTTATGGAAAATCATCAAGGGAGCGCTACCTACTCTGTTCGGCAATATCTCCGCACATTCAGGCACGAGCCACTGCGTAGCCGTCAAACGGTTCAGTACATCCGGCCGCTCCTTATATAATTCACGTATGTGCGCGCGCACACGCATATCTTCAATAAGGTGTGTTCTAAAATACTCGCACAACACATGTTTGGTAATATCATCTTTCGTCGGACCCAAACCTCCTGTAGTCAGGACAATATCGGCTCTCCCGAAAGCCTCGTCCAGCGCAGCAATAATATGCTCGCGGTTATCATGGACAGAGGTCACTTGGAACAACTCTATTCCGCATTCATTCAGCCGTTCGGCCATCCATGCGGAGTTGGTATCTACTACTTGACCGATCAGCAATTCGTCTCCTATCGTTATTATTTCTGCTCGCATTGTTTCTTCCACTCTTTTGCAGTTAATTCCAATTCCTCATACCAGGCTTCGCCAAACCGACGTATCAACGGCTCTTTCAAGAACTGATATAGCGGCAAATGCAGTTTCTTTCCTTTGATACGAGCGCAATGACAGATATCCCACCGATGGTACTCCACTCCCGTATATTCACCTACTTGCGTCAGCCGCACAGGGTATAAATGGCACGAGATGGGTTTCTTAAAATCTATCAATCCTGCATTATAGGCCTTTTCTATCAGGCAGTAACACCATCCGTTATGATCCGTGCGAGCAAAGACACAATCCTTGTCATTCACGATGGATGTCACACGCTCGCCGGATGGGTCATTATAAGCTATTCCTTGTTTCTCCACTACCGCCTTTGCTTCTTTTGTCATGCCGGGAAGTAAGACAGGTAAGATACTTTGTATCTTCTCCTCCTCTTCCGCCATCAGCGGAGCTCCGGCATCGCCTTCTATACAGCAACATCCGCGGCAGGTGTCCAGATCGCAGCAGAACTCTTTCTCCAGTACGTCCAGCGAAACTAATGTGTTCTCTCCTATTACAAACATAAGAAGCTTTCTGCCCAGATTTTAATGCCCAAACCGATGAGCACCAAACCGCCCACCAGTTCCATATTCAGTTTCAGTTTACCGATGAATGCGCCTAACAGATAGCCTCCTAACGAAAAAGCCGCAGTAATAGCGCCGATAGTCACAACGGACGGATAAAGCCACTCGGGATACGGTACAAACAACAATCCGGTCGCTAACACATCTATGCTTGTCGCTACAGCCAGCAAAAGCAGATTCGTCACATGCCAGTTGGCTGTTTTGGAATCTTTATGTTCGTCATGGAAGGACTCCCAAATCATCTTTACGCCCAAGAATCCTAATAGAATCAACGCAATCCAGGGTGCATAAGTTCGCATGAAACCCACAAACAAGTTTCCAGCATAATAGCCGATAATCGGCATTCCCATGTGGAAACAGCCGAAAATAGCCGCCATCAGGATTGCTCGCGGGTGCCATTTGCCTTGGTTCATGCCTTGCACAGCCGAAACCGCACAGCAATCCATCGCCAGACCGATGCCCATTATAATCACATTCAACCAATCCATAATTATCAATTGTCAATTATCAATTGTCAATTTCTCCTATACTTATAACGTGCTCCCACCTTGCCTTTGGCAATCGCCATCAGTTTGTTACGGGTGAATGTCTTGCGAATGGGTGAGATACGATCGGTGAACACATGACCCTCCAAATGGTCATATTCATGCTGGACGATACGTGCCTGAAAGCCCGTAAACGTCTCTTCATGTTCCTTGAAATCCTCATCCAGATAGCGGATCTTGATAGTTGCCGGACGGACAACATTCTCACTTATTCCCGGCAGCGAAAGGCACCCTTCACTATACGTACAAGTCTCTTCGCTTGTCTCCAGAAGCTCCGGATTGATGAATGCGCGCTTGAAATCCTTACACTCCGGATAATCCTCTGCCAACTCCGAACCATCAACTACAAACAACCGCCAGGGCTTACCCACTTGCGGAGCCGCCAGACCACAACCTTCTGCCTGCGTCAGTGTCTCATACATATCCGCAATGAACTGTTTCAGTTCCGGCGTTTGTTCAATCTCTTCAGCCTGTTTTCTGAGTACCGGCTGTCCGTACAAATATATAGGTAAAATCATATTCTAAGTACACTTTAACGAAGGCTCTCCAAATAGCCTTCTAAAATGATGCACGCGGCGATCTTATCCACCACGGCTTTGTCTTGCCGATCCTTCTTTTTCATGCCTCCGGCCAGCATCGCCTGATGCGCCAACACCGATGTGAAGCGCTCATCGTACATAGTTATAGGTTTGTCGGGAAATTGCTTTTTGAATTGTCCCATGAACGGCCGTATATACTTCATACTCTCCGATTCCTCACCGTTCATCTGCGTCGGATGACCGATCACCACTTCGTCCACTTGCTCTTTGGCGAAGTACTCCTGCAGCCATCCCAATAACTCCTTTGTCTCAATCGTAAGCAGCGGATTAGCCGTTATGCGGAGTGCATCCGTAACGGCTAATCCTGTGCGTTTACGACCGTAGTCTATTGCGAGTATTCGTCCCATTAGAGGTTATTGAGTTCCTCGTTGATAGCGTTGTATTTATCGTCCATGTGGAAGCGATAGTACAGACCCTTCAGAATCTGCATGTAGTTGCGATCTTGCGGATCCATCTTATGTGCCTCCTCGAAGAACGGCAATGATTTACGGAACACCTCGTTCATCTCGTCCAGCGCTTTCTTGTACTCTTTGTTGTCGGAGATCAGCGCAGCAGCCTCGTTCAGTTTGACTGCCTGGTTGTAATATACACGACCCTTGCCTGCCATAGCATCAGCCAATTTCGGATCGATAGCCAGGGCATTGTCAAAGTCCTTCAGCGCCTCCTCGTAGTGACCGAGGTTCTCATTGAGGTTACCCTTGATATGGTGATATTGCGCTACGTTCGGCTCTTTCTCGATAGCCTGAGCCAGGTAATCAACCGCCGTCTGCTCCTGACCGGAGTAGATATAGTAGTTGATCAGGTTCTGCAGGAACCATGTCTCTTGCGGGAAGCGGTTGATAGCATGCTGCAGGGTAGCTACGAACTTAGCCGTATCTTTCAGCGCTACATACTCCTGATAGAGGAATTGGTTTACAGAGATACCCTCATAATCGCCGTCTTTCAGATCCTCCAACAGTGCTATCGCATCCTCGTGACGCTCGGATTGAACGGCGAAGATGGCTGCGTAGTACTTGTATTGGGTGTACGTCGTGTCGCGCGGCATCTCTTTCTGCAGTTTGGCATCCTGCATCATCGCCAAGTCAGGAATAGCAATATGCTTCCGGAATGCCTGGAAAGCGCCCTCGTAGTCTTTCTGCTCGTTCAGATAGATACCATATTTCACCAACTCTTGCTGTTTGTAGTACTCCAGCATCTTCTTAGCGATGTTGTTACGGGTCTTCTGATCTACTACTTCGCGGCCTTTCTTATCCAGCGTCGGAATCATAGCCAACTCGTCTGCCTTGAGCCAGTAGTCATAACTCTCCTCAACAGCGAAACCGGCCTTTGCCTGGTTGACGCCTTTACCCATCATCTGGTTGTAGTTCTCTTGCTGCAACTCCTGAAAACCAATCATGCCGGCCCAGTAATAGGTCTCTGCAGTCGGTTCTGCAGCGAGTGCCTCTTCGATAGCGGAACGAGCCGCTCCGAAATCCGGAGTCTCGGACATCGCATAACTCTTAGCTTTCTTTACCAACGGGTTTTTCTGTGCAAAGCAGCCTGCGCTTACCAGCACTAATGCTGCCAAAATCAAACTCTTTTTCATAACTTATTCGTTTGTTTCATTGTTATTTGCATCATTTGCATCATTCTCACCATTAAGCGAAGCGTCACCATTTTCTTCCTCCTCTTTCGGAACGATACAACCGCTGACGAGGCTGTCGTTACGTTTCTGGAGTTCTATCAGTTTGACACCTTGTGCTGCGCGACCGGTCTGACGGATGGTTGAGATATCCATGCGGATAGCCGTTCCGGACTTGGTCATCAGCATCAGGTCGTCTGCATCGGTAACTGCCTCAATACCAATAAGATGTCCGGTCTTCTCCGTAATCTCAATGGTCTTGACACCCTTACCGCCACGGTTCGTCACACGATATATCGGGTTGCCTTCTTCGTCATCCACCGGCGTACGTTTACCAAAGCCGTTCTCCGAAATGACGAGGATAGTCTTGTCTGTACCCTTCTCTACACAAACCGTGCCAATCACGCGATCTTGGCCATCTTCTTCCAAAGTAATCGCTTTCACACCCGTTGCGCCACGGCCCATCGGACGTACGCCGCCTTCGTTGAAACGAACGACTTTACCGTTGTACGAAGCCACCAACATCTCGCTCTCGCCATCGGTCAGAGTAACGCCAATCAACTCGTCACCTTCACGCAGACCCAATGCGATGATTCCGTTTGCGCGAGGACGGCTGTAGGACTCCAAGGTCGTCTTCTTCATCAATCCGTTCTTGGTGATGAAGATCAGGAAGTGGCTGTTGACATATTCTGCGTCATTCAAGCCCTTCACGTTGATACAGGTACGCACCTTATCGCCCTTCTGCAGGTTGATCATGTTCTGGATAGCACGGCCTTTGGATTGCTTGTTGCCCTCCGGCAGGTCGTAAACCTTCTGCCAGTACAGACGACCCATCTCCGTAAAGAACATCATCGTCGAGTGCATCGAAGCCTGATAAACCCTCTCGATGAAGTCTTGATCACGTGCGCTACCGGCTTTCGAACCGATACCGCCACGGCTCTGTTGACGGAAGTCAGCCAGCGGGGTACGTTTGATATACCCCAGGTGAGAAATAGTGATCACCATCTCGTCGTCGGCGTACATATCTTCCGGATTGAACTCCGTCGCCATCTTCACGATCTTTGTGCGGCGCTCGTCGCCGTATTTGTCCTTGATCTCGATAAGCTCGGCATTGATGACGTCGTAACGCATCTCCTCGCTTGCCAGCAACTCGTTCAAATGAGCGATTAACTTCTCGATCTCCTCATATTCGGCCTTTAACTCATCGATGCGCAGGCCGGTGAGAGCCGACAGACGCATATCTACGATAGCTTTCGATTGCAGGTTGTCCAAATTGAAACGCTTCTCCAAGTTAGCTTGCGCATCAGCCGGAGTGCGGCTCGCACGGATGATACGAACCACCTCGTCGATATTATCTACGGCGATGATCAAGCCCTCCAAGATGTGCGCTTTCTCCTCAGCCTTACGCAACTCATAGCGTGTACGACGGGTAACGACATCCATTCGGTGGTCGATGAAGTGGCCGATTAACTGCTTGAGGTTCAGCAACATAGGACGACCTTTCACCAGTGCGATATTGTTTACTGCAAAACTCGACTGCAGAGCGGTGAACTTATACAACTTATTCAAAACCACCTGTGCGTTTGCGTCGCGTTTAACCTCCACTACGATACGGATATCGCGTTTGGAGTGGTCGTTGATATCTGCGATTCCCTCGATCTTCTTGTCGTTTACGAGTTCTGCGATATTCTTCACCAGATCGCTCTTCACAACGCCGTACGGCAGCTCTGTGATGATGATGCGCTCACGTCCGTTGTCATCGGTCTCGATGTCAGCGTTCGAACGAATCACAATCCTTCCGCGGCCGGTCTCAAAAGCGTCGCGAACGCCCTGATAGCCGTAGATGGTACCGCCTGTAGGGAAATCCGGAGCTTTCACATACTCCATCAGATTCTCCACCGTGATCTCTTCCACGCTCGCGTCATGCATGCGCGCTTTAATATTATCAATGTACGCGCAACAGCCGTCAATCACTTCGCTCAGGTTATGCGTCGGCATGTTTGTTGCCATACCTACGGCAATACCGCTTGCGCCGTTTACCAGCAGGTTCGGGAAGCGGCAAGGCAGCACAACCGGCTCTTTCAAGCTGTCGTCGAAGTTATTCTGCATATCCACGGTATCCTTGTCGATGTCGCGAAGCATCTCCTCTGCCAACTTCGACAGACGAGCCTCCGTATAACGCATAGCTGCTGCGCCATCACCATCAACAGAACCGAAGTTACCCTGACCATCTACCAGGCAATAACGCATTGCCCAAGGTTGCGCCATACGAACTAACGTGCCGTAAATAGAACTGTCACCGTGCGGGTGGTACTTACCCATTACCTCACCCACGATACGTGCACTCTTCTTGGTCGGTTTGTCCGAGGTGTTACCCAACTCGTTCATTCCGAACAGCACACGGCGGTGAACAGGCTTGAAACCGTCGCGCACATCCGGCAACGCACGGCTCACAATCACACTCATCGAGTAATCGATGTACGAGGACTTCATTTCCTCGTCTATCTTCACAGGAATGATGTGGTCATTCTTAATCAAATCGTTGTTTTCTTCCATTTGTATTGTTGTTTATTTAATTATTTTCTTGCTTTCTTAGGTCGTCCCAGGTCTTCTTAGGTCATGCTATGTCTACCTAGGTCGTCCTAGTCCATACATTTTGCGCTGCAAAATTACAAAAAATCTTCGATATGTGCAAATATTTTTTTCATTTTTTTGATTTTTCTTTCTTTTCCGACAGGACCCCGACAAAAAACTTTCATGCGCTTAGAACGCAAATATATGCCCTTTATGCCCGTTTTAGCCATTCATACGCGCACGACCACACGTGAGAACACAACTTCCTCACTCTTTCTTTCCAGCTCTCAAACCCGAATAAAAAATCTACAAAAATTTATTTTTGTTTGCGTATGTCATTTTTTTTGCGTAACTTTGCACGCAATTTGTGAATACGCATAAATATTACTGAAAAATGAATATATCTTACAAATGGTTAAAACGCTACATCGCATTGCCTGACGATGCAGAGACAGTAGCGAAAATTCTTACTTCTATCGGTCTGGAAGTGGGTACCGTAGAAGCGGTAGAAACGATCAAAGGCGGTCTCAAAGGACTCGTTGTGGGCGAAGTGCTGACATGTGTACCCCATCCTAACTCCGACCATCTCCATCTCACAACCGTCAACATCGGCGAGGGCGAACCCTTGCCTATTGTCTGCGGTGCACCGAACGTGGCTGCCGGACAGAAAGTCATTGTGGCTACTATCGGAACCGTCCTCTACGACGGTGATCAGTCTTTCACGATCAAAAAAGGCAAACTCCGCGGCGAGGATTCCTTTGGTATGTTATGTGCTGAAGATGAGATCGGCGTCGGAACCAGCCACGACGGTATCATCGTTCTGCCGGCGGACACTCCGGTTGGCATGAAAGCTGCCGATTATTACCACATTGAGAATGACACCATCATCGAGGTGGATATCACGCCTAACCGTTCAGACGCAGCTTCCCACTATGGTGTAGCACGCGATCTCTATGCCTATTACAAGGCGCACGGACAGGAAGTGGCACTTACCAAACCCTCGGTAGACGAATTTAAGTTAGACCTCAACGAATCGCCGATTAAAGTAGTGGTAGACGCACCGGACGCAGCTCCGCGTTATTCGGGTCTCTATATCCAGGGCGTAGAAGTGAAAGAATCGCCGGAATGGCTCAAAAACAGCCTTCTCGCTATCGGACTTCGCCCGATTAACAACATCGTCGATGTCACGAACTTCGTCCTGCACGAGATGGGACAAGCGCTCCACGCCTTCGATGCCGACAAGATAAAGGGCAACGAGATCCACGTTCGTTATGCGAACCAAGGCGATAAATTCGTTACTCTCGACGGCGTAGAGCGCACGATGGACGCGCGCGACCTCATGATTGCCAACAAAGAAGAAGCAATGTGTATCGCCGGCGTTTTCGGAGGACTCGAGAGCGGTGTGACTGAAAACACCAAGAATATCTTCCTGGAGTCCGCTTATTTCGACCCCGTAACCATCCGCAAAACCAGCCGCAGACACCAGCTCCAGACAGACGCATCCTTCCGTTACGAGCGTGGCTGTGATCCTTGCAACACACTCTATGTCCTCAAACGCGCCGCATTGCTTATTCAGTTGGTAGCAAAAGGGACTTTTGTAGGACCGATCCTAGACCATACAGCAGATGTTACGCTACTCTCTCCCTGGTCTGTGACCATCGATATCAACCGCGTCAACCGCCTTATCGGTAAAGCCATCGGCGAGGAAACGATTGAAACGATCCTCAAAGCCCTCGAGATAGAGATATTGAGCAAAAACGGCTCTGTTTGGAATCTCGCCGTTCCGCGCTACCGCGTGGACGTTCAGCGCGAGTGTGACGTTGTGGAGGATATCCTCCGTATCTACGGCTATGACAATGTGGAGTTCCCGGAGAAACTGAATACCAGCCTCGCGTACGGCATCAAACCCGATCCCGAGAAACTGCGTCGTAAGATTGCAGAGCAACTGACCGCACAGGGCTTCAACGAGATCCTCAATAACTCGCTCACGAAAATCGCATACTACGAGCCGTTAACAGAACTCTCGCTTGACACGTGCGTCAAGATCATGAATCCGCTGAGCCAAGACCTTGGTGTGATGCGTCAGACCCTGCTCTTCGGCGGACTTGAGTCCATCGCACGCAATGCCAACCGCAAGAACAGCGACCTCAAGTTCTACGAGTTCGGCAACTGCTATCATTTCCATGCCAATCCTGCAGCGCGCGAGCATAATCCCGAGAACTCGCTCGTCGAGTACTCCGAAGAACCGCATATCGGTCTTTGGCTCACGGGTAACAAAGCCGCGCAGAGCTGGGTTCGCAAAGAGGAAAAAACCACGTTCTACCAGCTGCATGCCTATGTCAACAACATCCTTGTGCGCCTTGGCGTGGACATCGAGAAAGTGACCGTAGAGCGCTTGGAGAACGAACTCTTCTCCGATGGACTCGTCCTTAAACCCGCTAACGGCAAGCCTTTAGGCTTCATCGGCATCGTCTCCCGCAAACAACTCAAAGCGTTTGATATTGATCAGGAAGTCTATTACGCAGACCTCGATTGGAACCAACTGCTCAAGCAGAATAAGCAATACAAAGCGGTTATCAACGACCTGCCCAAATATCCGGAGGTAAAACGAGACTTTGCGCTCCTCGTAGATAAATCCATCGAGTTTGCAGACCTCGCCCGCGAAGCCTTTGCTACCGAGCGCAAGCTCCTCAAGAACGTCTATCTCTTCGACGTCTATGAAGGCAAAAATCTCGAGGCAGGCAAGAAGTCTTATGCCCTCTCTTTCATCCTCCAGGATGCGGAGAATACACTCAAAGATACGCAGATTGAGAACATTATGAACCGCCTCAAAAAGACCTTTGAGGACAAATTTGGCGCCACATTACGCTAATGCTCCCTTCATCTGATCAAAACGAAATATTAAAACGTCGCACTTTTGCGATCATTTCGCACCCGGATGCCGGTAAAACGACCCTGACAGAAAAACTCCTGCTCTACGGAGGTGCTATTCACGTAGCCGGAGCGGTTAAATCCAATAAGATTCGTAAGACCGCTACCTCCGACTGGATGGAGATAGAGAAACAGCGTGGCATCTCTGTGGCAACGTCTGTCATGGGCTTTGACTACGCAGGCCATCATATCAACATCCTCGACACACCGGGTCACCAGGATTTTGCGGAAGATACCTTCCGTACGCTTACCGCGGTTGACTCAGCCATCGTCGTCATCGACTCCGCAAAAGGTGTCGAGACGCAGACTCGCCGACTCATGGAAGTATGCCGGATGCGCAAAACACCCGTAATGGTTTTCATGAACAAGATGGATCGCGAGGGTAAAGATCCGTTCGATCTGATGGACGAAGCAGAGAAAGAACTCGGTATTCATTGTACGCCTGTAACATGGGCGAACGGACAGGGTCTCAAATTCGAGTCTGTCTTCGCGCTTGATAATCGCCCGGCAGAACTATCTGAGAAACTGCAGGAAGATCTGGAGATGATTGATGGCGTATATCCGGAGTTTGACAAAGAGGCATACCTGCGCGGCGACTTGGCACCTGTCTTCTTCGGTTCAGCGTACAAGACCATCGGCGTGCAAGAACTCCTTGATTTTCTTGTAGAGAACGCACCCTCGCCTCTTCCTGTGACAGCCGAAGAGCGTATAGTGGAACCGATGGAAGATAAGTTCACCGCGTTCTGCTTTAAGATCCACGCAAACATGGATCCGAACCATCGCTCGTGTATCGCTTTCTTCAAGATATGTTCCGGTAAGTTCCTGCGCAACACCTATTATTATCACGTGCGCAAGGACCAACAAATGCGTTTTGCCGCTCCTACCTGCTTTATGGCACAGAAGAAAGAGACCGTCGATGAAGCTTTTGCAGGCGATGTAGTGGGTCTTCCCGATACCGGTAACTTCAAGATCGGAGATACGCTCACAGCCGGAGAGAAACTGCATTTCAAGGGACTTCCCTCTTTCTCTCCGGAGATGTTCAAATACATCGACAACGCCGATCCGATGCGGCAGAAACAACTGGAGAAAGGTATCAACCAGCTTATGGACGAAGGTGTGGCACAGCTCTTTGTGAGCCAACTCAACGGCCGTAAGATCATCGGAACGGTGGGACAACTCCAGTTTGAAGTCATCCAATACCGTCTGGAGCATGAGTATCAGGCCAAATGCCGCTGGCAACCGCTCCAGATGTACAAAGCCTGCTGGATTGAGTCCGACGACGATGCCGAACTCGACACCTTCAAGAAACGCAAGGCGCAGTACATGGCGACGGACAAAGAAGGCCGCGACGTCTTCATGGCGGATTCCGCGTACGTCCTCTCCATGGCGCAACAGGACTATAAACATATTACCTTCCATTTCACCTCGGAATTCTAGGAGCCTAGGATTCCTAGGAAACTAGGACAACCAGTAAAATCAAATCAATATGAAAAACAGATCACTACAAATCCGCCTCATCGTCATGAACTTCCTGGAGTTCGCAGTTTGGGGCGCGTACTTAACCTCAATGGGAACATACCTCTTCAAACAAGGTATGGGTCAGCACATCGGTTGGTTCTACTCTATCCAAGGTATCGTCAGCCTTTTCATGCCTGCGTTGATGGGTATCGTGGCGGATCGCTGGATTCAGGCGCAAAAGACGCTCAGCCTTTGTCACGCCTTAGCGGGTCTCTTCATGTGTGCTGCAGGCCTCTACGCTTATACGGCGGCAGATGTACATTTTGCTACCCTTTTCTCCCTTTACACGATTTCCGTAGCATTCTTCATGCCGACCATCGCGCTTACAAACTCCGTGGCTTTCAATGCCTTAGTAAAAGCCGGAATGGATACCGTGAAGGACTTCCCGCCGATTCGTGTGTTTGGTACGGTGGGCTTCATCGCGACTATGTGGTGTATTGACCTACTCGGCTTCCAAGCTACCCCGTGGCAGTTTGTCGTTTCCGGCGGTCTGAGTCTCTTGTTAGCGGCTTACGCGCTGACATTACCGGCTTGTGAAATCAATAAGACAGAAGGATCGGTCGATCTCGTAGAGGCACTCGGTCTGAAGGCCTTTGCGCTCTTCAAACAAAAGAAGATGGCGCTCTTCTTCATCTTCTCGATGATGCTCGGAATGTGTCTGCAAGTGACGAATAGTTATGCAAACCCCTTCATTACCTCGTTTGGCGCGATCGAAGAGTTTGCAAACACCTTTGGTGTACAGCACGCAAACATCCTCATCTCCATCAGCCAGATCTGCGAGGCGCTCTGTATCTTGGCTATTCCGTTCTTCCTCAAACGCTTCGGAATCAAGAATGTCATGCTAATGGCGATGTTCGCGTGGGTCTTCCGTTTTGGTTTCTTCGGAGCCGGAAACCCGGGATTCCCCGGCGTGATACTCTTCATCCTCAGCTGCATCGTCTATGGTTTTGCTTTTGACTTCTTCAATATCTCCGGCGCCCTTTATGTGGATCAGGAGACAGAAGAAGCACAGCGTTCGTCTGCGCAGGGGCTCTTTATGATGATGACCAACGGTTTTGGAGCTACTATCGGTACGCTCTCTGCCCAAGCGATTGTCAATAAACTCGTTATGGCAGAGGAAGTCACTTCACAAGGTCCATTAGCCGTTTGGGATGGTTGGAAACAAGCATGGTATATTTTCGCAGGCTTTGCACTTGTCGTTGCGATCTCCTTCTGGATCTTCTTCCCGAAAACCCCGGTGAACAAGAACCTTGAAGTGAAACACTAAATGTATAAGAAGGAACTTACATATTATTTCTCAACGCCGATTGCGTACATCGTCATAGGCTTGTATCAATTGGCGATCAGCCTTTTCCTCTGGGTGATACCCGGTCAATGGAACATCATTGATTCCGGGTACGCCCAAGTGGACGGACTCTTCCAATTATCGCCATGGCTCTTCATGTTGCTCTGTCCTGCATTAACCATGCGGCTTCTCTCCGAAGAACGGCAGTCGGGCATCTGGGATCTTATTCGCACGAAGCCCATCTCGCTTACACGCATAATGCTCGGTAAGTATTTTGCGGCATGGACATTAGTTCTGATCGGCCTGTTACCCTGTTTCGTTCACTATTTTGTAGTGGCATATATGGCAGAACCGATGGGTAACTTGGACAGCGGTGCCTTCTTGGGTTCGTTCATTGGCTTGATACTTTTGTCGGGTACATTTATGGCGATCGGTCTGCTCTGCGCTACGTTCAGCAAGAGCCAGATTGTTTGTTTCATCTCCGGCGCGCTGAGTTGCTTTGTGCTTTACTGGGTGTTATTGCAGGATCACTACTCTGCCCTTTCCCGTGGAGTCTTAGACCTGCGTGACGTAGTCTTCTTTGTCACCATAGCAATCTTCGCCATCATCGCTGCTATTTTTACCATCGACCGTCTCACCCGCAAATGAGAAAATGTATAAATGAGAAAATGACATGACTCGCATCGGACTTCTTTCGGACACACATGGTCTTTTAGACCGCCGCATCTTTGAGCATTTCAAGGATGTCGATGAGATCTGGCATGCCGGTGATATTGGTTCCGCGGAAGTATTACAAGCCCTGCGGGAGTTTAAACCCACTCGTGCGGTATATGGAAACATGGATTCCGGAGATGTGCGCTACTCCCTTCCTGAGTTCTACCGCTTCCGCGTAGAAGAGGTAAACGTCCTTATGACACATATTGGCGGCTATCCCGGCAAATACAACCCCTGGCTCATTCCCTGGTTCCGCAAAAGTCTCGAAGCAAAAAATGCCAAAATGCCCAATGACCCAATAAATGAACAAATGGTAAATGACCAAATGGTAAATGCCATCGATCTCTTCGTCTGCGGTCATAGCCATATTCTCAAAGTGCAATACGATCCGCTCTATAAATTCCTCACGATGAATCCCGGAGCAGCAGGAAAACAAGGATGGCAACCCTGCCAGACACTTTTGAGATTTACCATCAATGGATCAAAAATTGACAATTTGGAAGTAATTGAGCTGGAAAGATTGTGATTTACCCCATAAATAGTGCAAAAAATGTTAAAAAATTGAGATTTTTGGTGGAATATGTTGTAAAACATAAAAAAAGATTTGGTCATATCAAAAAAAAGCAGTACTTTTGCATCGGATTTGAAAATGACAACTACAGTTAGCAAAATGGGGGTTGTTATTGAGAGTCCAAAGACGAACAAGACCAATCTTTTTTGTACCTTAAATAAACAGACTAATACCTTAGAAAAACAGACGTCGCGATGACGGCTGTTTTCGCTTTTAAAAAGGACCTCTTAACTATATAAAATCCCGCCTACTCTTCCGAGTGGCGGGATTTTCGTTGTTTTAATCCTTTTTGGGTACGTATTGGGTAGTACAATGACTAACGAATATCCAACGAATAACTAACTTATCACTAACGATTGGACTATCGGAGGAGCTGATTTGAGTCAGTTTGGACGGAGGTCAATACGACAAAAAAGACATGACCACATAGACCGTTTTGACCGTTTCATCCCCAAAAGGTTAAAACGATTAGAACAAAAAAAATGATGTAAGAAAGTTGAGATAGTTGAGACAGTTAAGATTTCCAAATGTCAACGATTCGTCTGAAAATGAGCAAATTAGACGAAAGAGTCTCAAGTGTATCAAGAATCTCATGCAAATTTTTATACAAACGGCTTGGCATGCTGGGAAAAGGATGAAAGTACTAAATAAGCATATTGAGGACTTTCTCAATAACCGGAGCCATGTCGTAGTATTTGTACTCGGCTAGGCGACCTCCAAAGATGACATTCTTTTCCTGAGCAGCAAGTGAGCGATATTGATCAGCAAGGGTGTTATTGCGGGCATCGTTCACCGGATAAAACTGCTCCATGCCGGGTTTGTACTCGGTGGAATACTCTTCGCTGATGACGGTTTTTGGGCAATCATAAACGGCTTGCCCGAACATCTCAAAATGCTTGTGCTCGATGACGCGGGTATATGGCACATCGTGCGAGGTATAGTTAATAACCGCGTTGCCTTGATAGTTCGGGGTGTTTTCTATGCGCGTCTTAAAAGTAACTGTGCGCCAATCGAGCCGACCTAAACGAAAATCAAAATACTCGTCAATCGGTCCGGTATAGACCAATTGGTCTGCTATCTCACGCCATGAATCTTTGTATTCCTTAAAGAAATCACACTCCGTTTTAACCTCCACACCTTCTAACAGCGCAGCGATTAACTTATTGTACCCGCCAATAGGAGAATACCCTGATACGTATCGTTGAAATAATTATTATCAAACACGAACCGAACCGGCAAACGACGGATGATAAAAGCCGGTAACTCTTTGCAGTCTCTACCCCATTGTTTTTCGGTGTACTCTTTGATGAGTTTGTAGAAAATATCTTTGCCAACTAAGCAAAGGGCTTGTTCTTCCAAGTTCTGCGGTTCTCGCCCATTAAGAGCAGCTAATGCTTCCGCGCGCTGCTCATCAATCTTCGCTTTTGCCTCGTTTGGAGTGCGTACACCCCACAACTGCGAGAAGGTATTCATATTAAAAGGAAGATTGTATAACTCCCCATGAAAATTAGCTACCGGACAATTGGTATAGCGATTAAATGGCACAAGGGAGTTCACAAAATCCCATACTTCTTTATTGGCAGTATGGAAGATATGCGCACCGTACTTGTGCACATTGATCCCTTCAATCTGATCACAATACACATTTCCTCCTAAATGCGGACGTTTGTCAATGACCAGACACTTCTTCCCTGCCTGCTTTGCTTTGTAAGCAAATGTTGCTCCGAAGAGACCAGAGCCAACTATGAGATAATCGTATTTCATTACAATAAACTTTCAATATCTCCATTGAAAAAATCTTCCAGCGGCATTGCGTTGCCTCCGACCACCAACGAGTGTTGCGGGTGAAAGTGCTGCATGAATGTGCCAAGGCCGGTGTTGTTTTGCCGTCTGCCGCTCTTGACCTCGATAGCCAATAATTTATCACCGCGACGCACCACGAAATCAACTTCTTCATCGTTCTCTCGCCAGTAATACAACTCTCCTTCCAGTTCATCCATTTTGTCTAGCAGGAAACATCCTACAGCCGACTCCACCCAGCGTCCCCAAAGTTGGGGATTTGTACTCACTTTTTCAAACGAAATGCCATCCGTTAAAGCAGTTAGCAGCCCATTGTTAAAGACTTGCAGCTTGGGTATCGTGCGGTACTTGCGCGAAGCGTCCATCACATATTTGGGCAGACCGATAAGCAGTTTGCTCTCTCCTAAAACTTCCAGATAATTGACCAAGGTTGTCGCATTGCCGGCATCTTGCAATAAGCCAAGCATCTTATTGTAGGACAGTAATTCTCCGGAATAGGCACAGCCGAGGTGAAAAAGTTGGTGCATGAGGGCAGGCTTGTAGATGAATGTGGTTTGCAACACATCCTTCTCTATCGCCGGTGATATGATAGACTCACGCATATACTTGCGCCAACGTGTTTCGTTATTGATATATGGAGCACTGCCCGGATAACCGCCAAAATAGACATATTGATTTATATTCCACCCAAAGGCTTCATGCATCTCAGCAAAAGACCAATGTCCCATCGGAATGATCTCAAATCGTCCTGCCAATGATTCAGTAAGCCCTTTTTTGAGCAGCAGACGCGATGAGCCCAACAATACCAATTTGATATTCACATCATGGAAGGTGTCATCGTCCCATTCGCGCTTGATTTGCTCGCTCCAGTTGTTGATTTTGTGGATCTCATCAATGGCGAGAATAATCTCGTCATAGTGATTGAAGCGTAACAACGCACGCACTTCCTCCCATCTGGTGGCAATCCACTCTTTGTCATCCGCATCTACACCGTCAGCATTGAAGAAGCGAGAAGGTATTTCTAACTGTTGGAGTGCCTGCTTGACCATTGTTGTTTTGCCCACTTGACGCGGACCTGCAACTACTTGAATTGTTCGCCTCGGCTCTTGCAACCTGGCAATAAAATCATGACATTGTGAACGTACTATCATAGCTGTTTTCTCATCCTTTCGGCATAATTACTTTAAAAACCGCTGCAAAGATACAAAAAATCTCCGATTCTTGCAAGAAAAATCTGCGATTCTTTACAAATAAATCTTCAATTTGTAATATTTTCCATAAAATAGCGGCATTTTATCCAAAAGATTTGTCCAATGTTGCTCCGAATTAATAATCATATTGGGTCATTGCTTTCGTTTATATAGAATAATCTGTGGTTTAATACTTTCTTTGTAAGTTATATAATTTTCGTAGATATATAGACTATCTTTTTCGAAAGTTTTTGGGGTGTAATGATTTGGAGAGTATAATATATATTTAGGTTGCGCCTTTATTACGTCCATACTCTCGTATAAAGTTTCATCTCGTAAAGCCATAAATATTAACGGCACTCTATTGCACGGGATAACTTTATTCACCAAAAGTACATTAAACGCATCAGACCAAATAGAACCTTTAGCATGCCAAGTAAGGTTATAACTCCAGATAGAATCCTTATCTACTTCATTCATTTCTTCAAAAAGGCATTGCGTATTAACAAGGGTAGAATCCTTAGCTCGAATATTATGTTTTACCTCCTTATACATAGTTATGGGAGTTTTTAACCAATTCATACTGTTAAAAATAGGCAAAGATAAAAAGACGCAAATGGCAATTATCTTGAACGCGATATTTGCTTGACACATAACAATTAGCCAAAAAGAGAAAAATATAACCGGAACCCATGCCATCCAGTAATGCATGTAAGCATCATTTCCTTGTAGAACATAAGCAGCAATAGTAGAAGGAATTAAAATATAAATGATTCTATTACCCTTAATTTGAGTAGCCAATACTATCAAAGTCACTAAAAAGGGAACATAGCTTAATTTCTTGATTTTCAAACATCCTTTTAGGAGTCCTTTAATGCCCGTAGCATATTTAGCATTGAATCCTATCAAGCCATACCATAAGTCATTAAGTGCATTATGATAGGCAAACCAAATAATGAAAATTGAGGCTATGATAGAAAAACCTAACGCAAAACCTCCTATCCATACTAAAACATCGTGTACCCTTTTCTCTTTTATAAACCATATTAGTAATCCTAAAACAGGAGCACCTATGAAGGCAACTGCATCGTTTGGACGAATGAAGAAAGATCCTGCCAAACATAGTCCAACAACTACTCCGGGTATGAAAAGTTTCTCAGATTCTTCTTTAAATAATAAAGAAAGGATTTGGTAGTACGCTACCGAGATGAATGGAATATTCCAGTCTTCCGTGAAATTTCCATATTCGGCATAAAAATAATAGGTAAGAAGAGAAAGCAATATAGCAATAATCCCTTTAAAAGGAGTAGTAAATAATTTTGCACTTCTATACCAGCAAAAGATAGAAATAGACAATCCTATTACTGCTAAAAGAAATAACCCATTTCTTCCAGGAATTAGCCATTGCCCCAATGCCTGTATGGCATATAGCATAGGCCCCTTATGATCAAACAAATCTGCATATGGCACCTTTCCATGGAGTATTGCTTGTCCCATTAATTTGAATACGCTACTATCGCAAGCTTCAATAGTATATAAAGGGGACAATGTCTGAGAGAAAAATAACAGGAACAACGTGGCTGAGAGTATACAAAATAATATTACACCAAATTTATTCAAAATATTTTTTGTATTCATTGTAAATTTCTATTGATAGTTCTGAAATCTGTTAATGCTTTGACACCTATTTTGAAGATGCGCTTCATGTTGATGGAGTTAACACCCCCTTGGCGAGGACGGAAAGTAATTGGATACCAACCGATGCTATAATGCCAGCGGACAGCAATCGCACTAACGGCTACATTCGCCAAATTATAATCTTGCGGGATGACATCCAAGATGGGTTTGAGTTTTTCTACTTTCAACAAACGGAAAGGCGTGTTGGCATCCTTAACCCACACATGGAACATGAGCCAAACGACCAAACGCAAGGTTTTCGTCACAAAGACACGGCTTGCTCCATCTTGTCTGCCTCCACGCGTACCTATTTGAAAATCAAAGTTATGGTGGTTTTTCCACATTTGCCAAAACTCTTCCGGCAAGGTCTGTCCGTCACTATCGGTCTGAAAGATGTAATCGGCTTTGTTATTGATGGCATAATGGTAGAGGTAAAGCACCGTAGATCCGTGTCCGGAATTCTGTTTGTCAAGCGGTTTGAGAAGAGAATACTTGGCTTGCAGTTTCTGCATGATAGCAAAAGTCTTGTCTTTGCTGCCATCATTAGCGATGACCAAAAGAGCCTCGTTGCCTTCTGCGTTGATCTGCTCGCAGATGGGATGCCACTGGGCGATAACTTCTTCGATGTTTGCCTCCTCATTATAGGCAGGAAGCACAAAATAGATCTTATCCATTAGTATTTCGTTTGAAGGTGATATATTTATTCAAAATGAATTGTATCAGAGCAACAACGACGATGGAAATGAGTTTGCAGAGAAGCTCATTCATGCCGCCGAGAGTGACCATCAAATAGAGCATTAACTCGCTAATACCTAAGCCGGTTAAGCCCACCGCATAGAAAGACAAGAAACGTTGCGTCGTCTTGTCTTTCACCTTGAAGTTGAAGGAGCGGTTGAGAATAAAGGACATGAAGATGCCCATATGAATACTGATGATGTTTGCCCACAGATAGGGCATAATATCAAAGTAACACAGCGCAGTATATACGCCGAAGTCAAGCGCGGCACAAAAGCCACCGATGATCCCATACAAGATGAGATTGCGAAATCGAAAATAGAGTTCTTTAACCATAAAAAACGCGGATCTCTTTTATTGCTTATCCGTCAATTGAGGTCGTAGGAAGAACCTTTGTAACCGAATAAGCAATGCAGAAACCCACGCTGTGTATATACATTACTACGCACGTACAACAAGTACGTGCGAGTGTATAAACACCCTTGGGCATCTACCACTGCCTTGTTTTCGAGTTACAATAATTGAAGTTTCCTACGTTTCAATTGATCAAAAACAAGCGTTTAGTAAACGCCTTTTAATATGTCTGCAATCCCACCCTCTACATATCTATACAGACACCCAAGCGTGGGACTGCCATGCAAAGAAGTTGTAGCAACTGCTTTGCGAGTGCAAAGGTACACAAAAAAAATGACACTTGCAAATAAAAGTGCCATTTTCTTAATATTTGTATTTAATTATACCGAATTCGGTATAAATAATTACTACTTGATCTCACGGGCTTTGATGCCGTCGCGTTCGAGGAGGGCATTGATGGTCGGTTCGCCGCCACGGAAACGTTTGTACAGATCCATCGCTTTCTCGGTACCACCCTTCTCCAGGATGTTCTCGCGGAAACGCTTTGCGGCTTTCTTATCGAAGATAGAGCCGTTCTTGGCTTGCGCAGCCTTGAAGACGGAGAATGCATCTGCATCGAGCAACTCAGACCACTTGTAGCTATAGTAACCTGCCGCATAACCGCCGGAGAAGATATGCGTGAACGCACAGCACATCTGTGTTCCAGGGACGTTCGGCAGAACCTGTACCTGCTCCATTGCCTCATCGCTGAAACGAACGACGGACTCCACAGTACCGATCGCCTCATTCACTTCAAAGGGTTTCTCCAAGGTATGCCATGCCATATCCAGATAGCCGAAGCTGAGCTGACGTGCACAAGCGTACGCTGCATGGTAGGTCTGCGAAGCATGCATCTTATCCAGCAACTCCTGCGGCAGACTCTCACCTGTCTTATAGTGCTTTGCAAAGGTATCCAGGAACTCTTTCTCGTCGATGAAGTTCTCGTTAAACTGGCTGGGCAGCTCCACAAAATCTCTCGGCACATTAGTACCGCTCTGCGCTGCGTACTGGCAGCGAGTCAGCATGCCATGCAGACCATGACCGAACTCATGCAAGAACGTGCGCACCTCGTCATACGTGAAGAGCGCCGGTTTGTCTTGTCCTGAGAAGTTCTCGCCTGCAGCTTCGGACTTCACAGGCCTAGTGAAGTTCATCACATTGACAATATGCGGACGATGATCTTTCTTACCCTTCATATACTGCGGCTGGAAATCGTTCATCCATGCGCCGCCACGCTTGCCGTCCCGCGGATGGAAGTCTGCGTAGTAAACCGCCAAGAACTTACCTTTCTCGTCAAACACCTCATAGGCCGTCACCTCGGGGTTATACACTTGAATCTTCTTATTCTCCTTGAATTTCAGACCATACAGTTTCTCCGCGAGTCCGAAGACACCCTTCTTCACATTCTCCAACTCGAAATACGGACGCAGATCATCATCGGAGATGGCATATTTCTCTTGTTTGAGTTTCTTGCTATAATAGCTGAAGTCCCAAGGCTGCAGATGAGCCGCATAGAAGCCGTGCGCATGAGCGTAGTCCTCCAATTCCTTCACTTCCTCGCGAGCCGCAGGCATATAGGCGTCACGCAGCTGATCCAAGAGACGATATACATTCTCCGGCGTCTCCGCCATGGTCTTATAGAGCGATTTCTCTGCGTACGTCTTCTTGCCAAAGAGCTTCGCGAGCGCCAGACGCGTATTCACGATCTCCACAATCAGGCCGGTGTTGTCAAACTCACCTCCAACACATCTGCCGGCATTCGCCATATATAACTCACGACGGATGTCACGGTTGTCCAGATCCTGCATCACAGGGATGGTGGTCGTCGGTTTGAGGTTCAGCAACCATCCCTCCTGCCCTTTCTTCTCTGCGTTAGCACGAAGCATAGCCTTGGTGTCGTCATTCAGACCTGCCAAGAGCGCCTCGTCGGTAATAAGCATCGTCCAGGCATTAGTTGCCTTGAGCACGTTTTGACCGTATTGGAGGGTCAGCTGACTGAGTTTGGCAGAGAGCTCACGGTAAGTCTGCTTATCCTCCGGCGAGAGGTTCGCGCCGTTATTGGCAAACGACTCATAGATATCCTCCAGCAGCTTATACTGTGCTTTGTTCAGTTTGAGTTTGGCACGCTGGTCATAAACCGCCTTGATACGCTTGAACAATCCCTCGTTCAGACGAATCGTAGAGGAATACTCCGACAATTTCGGAGAGAGCTCCATCTCAATCTGCTGCAGCGTGTCGTTGGTCTCTGCGCTGGTCAGGTTATAGAAACAGCCGGCAACTACCGTCAGCAACTCTCCCGAAGCCTCATAAGCCTCGATCGTGTTGGCATAAGTCGGGGCCGCAGGATTATTCACGATGTTGTCAATATCCTTCAGACCTTGTTTGAATGCCTCCTCAAAAGCCGGCATATAGTGCTCCGCATGAATCTCATTAAAGGGATACGTGCCATGCGGCGTTTTCCAGTTCTTATACTCGAAGAACGGGTTGGTTGCAGCCGTAGCTGCTAAAACAGTTGTGGCAAGAGCCATAGTTAGTAATTTTCTCATTGATAATTTCGATATGTCGATATATCGGTCTGTCGATATACCGAAGTTAATATTATTTCCCTCGGAGGAGGTTGATGTCGCCGGACATCTGATAGATGCCTAAAACAGACTCATCGGCGTTGAGTTTCTTCTTGTTATACGAAGCCTTCATCATAAACGATGCATTCTTAGCCGCGTCCGTTCCCATAGCCCGTACCACATAGAAATACGCTCCTTCTGCTGCCGGACGGCCGTTGATATTTCCGTCCCAGCCTTTTGCCGGGTCGGTCGATTCATAAACCAACTTGCCCCAACGGTTATAGACCCATATATGGAAATCCCGCAGCGATCTATACGCCACGCGGAACTCGTCGTTCTTCCCGTCGCCATTCGGCGTGAAGACATTCGGTACCGCGAGATAGGACTCCGCGACAGCTACCGTCACTTCCATCGAGTCGGACGCACAAGTGGCATTATTGACCGCACATACCACACGGTATGAACCCGGTTCCGAGAAGGTATAACGGATGTCCTTGTCGTTACGCGTAACGATCAACTCCGTGGAATGATAGATCGACCATTTATAGAACTGCGCTGCAGGTGTGGGATTCGAATAAAACGCCACCTCCAACGGACCGCTATATTCCGACGAAGCGATCAGCTCCTGGGATGTCGGGCGGTTTCGTTCATTGGATTTCTCACCCTCTTTACCTCGGGTTGTCGCCAATGACATGAGTTGCATCTTTACTGCCTTAATGCTATCTATCGGTACATCGATCTCTACACACGCCGAATCCATTCCTAATGCCTCACGGACGGTCTGGTCGTAGCAGAGTTTAATAGGCGTCGGGCCATATAGAGCAGGAAGCATAAAAACAGGACGAAGGGTCGAAGCTACCGTAGCTGCAGAATCTACCCACTCCTCTGTATTCCACGCGAGCGCATTATAATCTATGGAACACGCGCGCGCATACGAACCTTGCGTACCATCCTGGCGCGTATAAGTAAGAGGCTTCGTGTCGCCCTTTAGCGTCAGAGTCGTACCGCCGCAATCGGCTGCCATGGAGAGTTCCATACTCGTTGGCTCGGAATACAAGAACACATATACCGGAGCTGATTGAGTAATGCCATCCGATACATAATACCCACCCTCATCCGGATAAATCTCATCAGTGCCGGATGCTACCGGTTTGCCATCGGCATCATACCAAGTCACATTCCCGATAGTCGAGCGCAGATGTATCTCATCCTTAAAAATAAACAGAGTATCATTTCCGTTCACTACTTGCGTAGCCGTTCCCACACACTCTATAATGGAGGCATGGGAAACGGCTGCAAGCAGCAAAAGGATACTTATTCCTATTGTTCGTCTGATCGACATTTCGTTTATTTATTTACTTGGAAACGGGTGTTGCCGTTCTGGATGAAGTCCACAATCTGCTTTGCAGCAGCGATGCCGGCATTGATATTGGCCTCTGCGGTCTGCGCACCCATCTTCTTCGGCGTTGCAAAATAGCGTCCCTCGAAGAGTGTACGGAACTTCGCATCCGCAACCGGCATAATATCCGTCATGTACTTCAGATCCGTACGTTCTTGCATCAACGCAATCAGACCTTCCTCGTCAATCACTTCTTTGCGCGCGGTATTGACAAGAATACCGCCTTTCGGCAGGAGGTTAACAAGATCATGATTGATGCTGTTCTTGGTCTCAGCCGTAGCAGGAATATGCAGACTCACGATGTTGCAAGTCTTGTACAACTCCTCGGCGGAGTGAACCGGCTTCACGTTAGCTGCCGTCATCGCCTCATCCGGGCAATATGCATCGTACGCATAAACCTCCATTCCGAAGCCCTGCGCAATACGCGCTACGTTACGGCCCACATTTCCAAAGGCATGAATTCCGAGTTTCTTACCCTTCAGCTCTGTTCCAGAAGTGCCGTTATATAGATTGCGAACGGCATATACCATCAATCCTAAAGCCAATTCGGCAACGGCATTGCTGTTTTGACCCGGAGTATTCATGGCTACCACCTTGTGTGCCGTAGCCGCCTCGAGGTCGATGTTATCATACCCTGCTCCGGCACGAACAACGATCTTCAGTTGCTTGGCTGCGTCCAATACCGCAGCATCCACCACATCCGAACGGATGATGAGTGCGTCTGCGTCCGCTACAGCGTCCAGCAACTGCTGTTTGTCTGTATATTTCTCCAAGAGAGCGAGTTCATACCCTGCGCCCTCCACCACTTCGCGAATACCGTCCACGGCCACTTTCGCAAAAGGTTTCTCTGTTGCTACTAATACTTTCATAATCAATGTAATTTCTCGTATTCTTTGATGCAATCGACGAGCGCCTGTACGCCCTCAAGGTCCATTGCGTTATAGCAGGAAGCACGGAAACCGCCTACCAGACGGTGACCCTTGATACCCACCATGCCTTTTGCAGTAGCGAACTTGAAGAAATCGTCCTGCAGCTCCTCGTAGCCCGGCTTGAAGACGAAGCAGATATTCATGCGGCTGCGATCCTCCTTTTTAGAGATGGTCGGCATGAACAACTTGCTCTCATCCAGGCACTTGTACAACAAGTCCGCTTTCGCTTTGTTGCGTGCCTCAATCCACTTCACACCGCCGTTTGCTTTGAGCCAACGAAGCGTCAGAAGCGCCGTATAAACAGGCAGTACAGGAGGCGTATTGAACATCGAACCGCCATCGATATGCGTCTGGTAGTTCAGCATCGTCGGGATATAACGGCTTACTTTGCCAAGGCACGACTCTTTGATGATGACAAAGGTCACACCTGCCGGAGCGAGGTTCTTTTGCGCACCGCCGTAGATAATATCAAACTGGCTTACATCTATCGGACGGCTCAGAATATCCGAACTCATATCGGCTACCAAAGGTACATTGCCTTTTTTCTTGTAAATCTCCGCGAGTTTCTCATCGTTGATCTCCGTTCCGAAGATAGTGTTATTGGTCGTGATATGGAAATAATCTGCATCCTGCGGAATCTCATAATCCGTCGGAATGTCAGTCGTGCTTGCAGCTACTTCTACTGCCTCACCGAAACCTTTTGCCTCTTTGAGTGCTTTCTTCGACCAAACGCCGGTGTTCAGATAAGCCGCTTTCTTCTCCAGCAGGTTAAACGGAACCATGCAGAACTGCAGACTCGCGCCGCCACCCAAGAACAGTACACGATAGCCCTCAGGCACGTTCAGCAACTCTTTCATCAGCGCTTCTGCCTCGTCCATAACGGGTTGGAAATACTTAGCGCGGTGAGAAATCTCCAAGATAGAAAGTCCTTCACCCTGAAAATCCAGTACGGCATCAGCCGTCTGTTTGATTACTTCTTGCGGCAGGATCGACGGACCTGCGTTAAAATTATACTTTTTCATACAATTATGTATTTTGATTGTTTACTTTAACGTATAATACTTATTATTCCAAGCGGTCGAATGTACGTTCGGCAGCTCGATAATTCCTTCTTTATGCTGTTTGCCTTGCGCCAGATGCAATGCCATCGCTACAGCTGCCATTTCATCGGCAGCATTTGTCATTTGTGGTTTGTCATTTGCCATTTGAGCCTGCGGCAAGTATTGGCGCAAATTCTCCGGTACTTCTTTGCCGGCCTTCTGCATTCTTTCTGCCAGATCCTTGTTGAACTGCTCTTTGGCGATGCCGGACTTGAACTCGCGGTATTGTTTGTCGTGCATAGCGAACTCGAACAACTCTTCGTCGTCCTGTCCCCTATCCCAGCCAAGTTCTTTCATCTCTTTGATGTACTGCGGCAGCACGTTCGGATAGAGTTTCTGCGGGTCGTCGGTGTAGAACTCAAAGCCTTTCTCTTTGGCAAGTTCGATAATCTCCGGAGCTAACTCTCCCGGCAACTTACCGGACTTGCCGAGGATCATACCCCACATAGCCGGATCCATGCGTGTGAAGTCTTTCTCACCCATCGAGCGGCTGAAGAGGTTCATCAGCGCAGCGTTCTTCACATACTGGCTGAACGGCGTTACGAGACACGGCGTACCGAGCATCGGCCAGATGCGTTGTACCTCGTCGAAGAGCTGTACGAGCAGTTCATCTTCGGAGAGTTCGGGTTCGCCTTTCTTCTTGAGGTTGGCGTTGATAGCTGCGTGCATGCCTTTGAGATCCGCCATGAGCGAACCCATCATTCCGCCCGGCAGACCGCAACCCACGAGCAACGAAGTCATCAATGCGTTTTTCGGGTCAATCCAATACCCGAGGAAATCATCGATGAACGACTGCGTCAGGCTGCGCGCCTCCATATAGGCTTTCATATTGATGTCTTTTACAAGGAATCCTGCATCTTTGAGCATCGCCTGAATAGTGATCACATCCGGGTGTACTTTTCCCCAAGAGAGCGGCTCCATCGCTACGTCCAGCACATCGCCGCCGGCTTTCGCTACCTCGAGCATCGAAGCCACAGAGAATCCCGGTCCTGAATGTCCGTGGTATTGGATGATAATATCGGGGTGTTTCTCTTTGATGGCTGCTACGATGACACCCAGCATATGCGGACGACCGATACCTGCCATGTCTTTGAGGCAGATCTCCTGTGCGCCACCTTCGATCAGCTGCTCTGCGAGGTTGATGTAATACTCTGCAGTATGCACTTTCGAATAGGTGATACACATTGTTGCCTGTGCGGTCATGCCTGCCTCTTTCGCCCATTTGATGGACGGAATAATATTTCTCGGGTCATTCAGACCGCAGAAGATTCGGGTGATGTCGGTTCCTTGCGCGTGCTTCACTTTGTACATCAGCTGGCGCACATCTGCCGGTACCGGATTCATGCGGAGCGCATTCAGACCACGGTCCAGCATGTGCGTCTTGATTCCCGCCTCGTTGAACGGCTTGCAGAACGTACGAACCGCCAAGTTCGGGTTCTCGCCGTATAGCAGGTTCACTTGTTCACTCGCACCGCCGTTGGTCTCCACACGATCAAAACAGCCCATGTCGATGATCACCGGCGCTATCTTCGCCAACTGATCTCTGCGCGGTACGTATTTACCACTACTCTGCCACATGTCACGATAGACAAGGGAGAATTGAATTTCTTTTTTCATATAGTTGTTTTTTCGTTAAAATCCAAAGCTTAGTCCGCAAGTCACCGTAATATTCTTGCCTTGCAGATAAATGGGTGTATATTTGTTGAGATAATAATCTACGAGCGCATCGCCGGATAATTCCTGCGATGTACCATCGGCATTCCATCCGCGGTCTTCTCCGGGTACCCGAGCGGATTTCGGAGCGTACGCACGCGTATTATTATAGGTAAAATCCACATGCGCATAGCAGTTATTAAAGACTTCGTATATTGCCCGGAAGTTGATCTCGTCGTTTCGCCAGATCTTCTCCGCAAACGGTTTCTGAGCAATGATAGTGCCTATATTACGGCGAATATAATCATACGAGTTATATTTCGTATCATTCGTATAATCCAGAACCAGCCTCAAACCACGTACAGGACGATACGCAAGTTGCACGAAGATCGATTGCGCGTTATCGCCCATGTAATGGCCCATATTATAGCTGTTGGACGAGAAATCCGTCACCTTGATCGAGTGCGTGTAGCAAGCGATATACGAACGCATAAACTCTCCGCGAAGCGACAGACCTTTTACCGGCCAGCCGCTCCAATTAAAGCCCACCAAGTAAGAAATAGGATTCTTCTGCGGGTCGGATTTCTTTAAGCGCGACAACTTAAACTCGTCCAGGAAGAACGATCCGTAGAGCCGCAGATGGTCTGTCGGACGAACGGTAATAGTTGCAAAAGCCTGCGAGTTCTGGTTCTCGGAGTTGATGCCTTTGGTCAGCAGGTGATCCAGCGATTTGAAGAATGCAATCGGTATGAAATATGCTGCTTGCACATTGCGTTCCGCGTAAACAATCGAGTTTCCGATGGAGAACTGAATATACTTAATCGGCATGAACGTGAACATGTTCGCCGCCATGAATTTGTTGGCAGGGCGATAGTTCTTCTTAATCACGCCTTCTTCAGACACCTCCGAGTAATAATACGTCGAGTCCATCACATTGGACGGCAGCCACGCGTGGAAGTAATCAAACTGAAACCACTTACACGGCGTCAGCTGCAGCGTCACCATCGGCACGGCGGGATTATGTGCAGAGAGGATATTCGACGCATGTTGCGCATCGCCCCATTGGATACGTTCCCGTTGCACACCAATACTACCCCACCAGGCATAAAGCGATATACCGCCTCGTGAGTCCGAGAAATCGCCGCCATTGCCATGCGACACTTCTTTGTATTGCACGCCCGGCAGATTATTCAGGAAGGTCGGTTGTGTCAGCCGAGGACCGTTATATTGGGACCAGGAATCGGGGTAATACGATGTTTTATAGTTCACCCACCGCCAGCTGTTATCGCGGATGGAACCCCAGATAGAGAGGTGATGCGCGATGTCCATCTGAATCTCTGCTCCATACCAACGATGCGAGATCACACCTTTCTTATTGGCATACAGATCCATGCCGAGTATCGGACGGATACGCATCTTGAAGATCTTGTCTTTGGTCAGAATATGCAGACTCGGATCCGCCAACGAGAGGTTGGAAACCGGCGTGATCCACTGCGTCACGTGCCTATGCCCGTACGAGTAATAAACAGGGAGTGTGTCCAGCTCCAGCGCATAATCCTGCAAGTAAAACTGCAGATCGTCCTTCTGTCGCTTACTGAGCAACGAGTCTTTACTCTGCGCTTCAGCCAACATACGGGCGATAGCATCTCGCGTATAAGGCTTGATTGCCGCATTGGAGGAGATTACTCCATCAGTTGTCAGTTCTTCGATGAAGTCATAAATCTCCGAATACTCAATCGCCTGCGGGATGCGCTGTGCGTTGACAATTGACAATTGACAATTGACAATTGACAATATAGCAGTTACGACTACCCAGCGAAAATAGCTGTGAGCACTCTTATTCATAATTATCAATTTTCAATTTTCAATTTTCCGTTTTCAATTACTTCTTATAACGTGCGTTCAGGCCTTCTACTACTTCGTTGGTAATATCGTAGCCGGCAACCTTGTTCATCAGCACGGCGTCGTTGAGGATGAGGTGGTAATGACCATCGGCGTTCAGCTCACGCAAGTATGCCTGTACAGAATCCTGCAACTGCTGCGTCAGAGCGGCTTGCTGGTTCATGAAATCTGTGCTCAGCTGCTGACGGAGGTTCTCCAGATCCTGCTGTTTGGCTGCCAACTGCTGCTCTTTCTTTTGCAAACGGCTCTGCTCACTCTCTGCGCGCTCACGGCTCAGGAAGGCACCTGCTTCTACTTTTTTCTGGAAGTTCAACACGTCCTGCTGGAAAGTCTCGTACTCTTTCTGGAAAGCTTTAGCTTTCGTATCGAGTTTTACCATCGACTCCTCATACTGGGATTGCAGTTTCTCCGAACTCTCCACCGCTAAAGTGTAGTGGGTCAGAATGGAGTCCGTATTCACTACCGCAATCGGCAGCAAATCACCTTGCGCCTCAACCTCTGCATTAGCAGACTTCTTCGACCAAGGATTGTACGTAAAAAAGAGAATAAACAGCGCAGCAACTCCTGCTGCCAAAATCGATTCAACGATAATACTAATTTTGTTCATTGTTATTTTGTTTTTTATTGTTTACTTTTTTGTAGGTAGAACTAGGTAGTCCTAGGTAGTCCTAGGTAGTCCTAGGTAGCCATAGGTAGTCCTAGGTAGCCATAGGTAGTACTAGGTAGCCCTAGGTAGCTCTAGGTAGTACTAGGTAGTCATAGGTAGTACTATAGCTTTGCTACATCTATTTTCTGGGCGGATTTCCGCTCAGCCTCTTTGTCAAGGGTCTTCGCGCAGTGGATCTTATCCTTCTTCAGACGCGCGTTCTGGTGGATGTGTTGCGAGCGGAAAGTATGGTCTTTACGAAAGATCACACCCACGCACAGCAGCATCATCGCCACCATCAAAAACACTATCGCTAACAGTATAGATTTCATACATTTTCAAAAATTGCGTGCAAAGTTACTAAAAAAATATGACATATGCAAGCATATGCCATCATTTTCGTGATTTTTCTCATTTTTTTGCCATAAAAAGAGGTGGTTAAAGAAGGAAATCAAGAGATGAAATGAGTCTTATTTTTGAAAGGTGACAAATAAAAAGTATATATACTATGTATATATAGTAAAAGTTGCACAAATGACAAAATCGGGCATTCATCCTATGGTGATCCTATGGTCATCTTATGGTGATCCTATGGTGAGATACTTATTTGGGGTAGTAAATGGAGTTGTTTGGGGTCGAAAAAGGAGGTGTAGAGTGTGCGGCGGGTATGGAAGGGATTTTCATAAAAAAATTAAAGAAAACGCGCGCGGGCTTGCGTATGTCAAAAAAAAGTTGTAACTTTGCACGCAATTTTGCAGAAAGGAGAGTTACTGACCATAAAACAACCATAAATAAGGAATAGAAAGATGGGAAGAGGAGAGGCTGAGGAAGAGAGGTTGAGGAAGAGGAGTTAAGGAATAGAGAGATAAAATAATGGATATTACGTTATGATGTGGAGTTTGGTGGCGGCGGCATTAGCGCCGGTAATACTGCTTTTTATTTATATTCTGATCAAAGATATGCGGCAGCCGGAGCCGTTGGTATGGCTGCTGAAGGCTTTGTGCTATGGCGTGATTTCGGCTTTGCTGGTCATTATTGTGATGAGTCCGTTCGGGGAGATGGAAGTGACGAGTTGGGTAACGGGCTTTCTGAAGGCTTTTGTGCAGGCAGGTATACCGGAGGAGAGTGCGAAATTGCTGATGCTGTGGTTGCTGCTGAGAAAAAATCCGTACTATGACGAGCGTTTGGACGGAATCGTGTATGCGTCGTGTATCGGTCTGGGTTTTGCGGGATTTGAGAACATCGGGTATCTGATGCAAGGTTTGGAAGACGGCAGTTGGATCTCTATCGGCGTGAGCAGAGCGCTTTTTGCGGTTCCGGGGCATTTCTTCTTCGGCGTAGTCATGGGATTTTTCTATGGTTTGGCTACTTTTGGCGATCCGGCAAAGAGAAAGCGGAATATGTTTTTGGCGTGGTTCATGCCGATGATGGCGCACGGGCTGTACGACGGCGTACTGATGAGTATGGGTGCGATGCCGGAATACGTGGCAGGAATCATGTTGATCGTGTTCCTCTTGGGCTTTAACAGGCTAAGAAAGTACAGCGTGAAGCTGATTAGCAAACACCAAAATGAAATAGTATAAAAAAAATAGCCACTAAAAAAAAACGGCTAAAAAAAGAAATATAGTAGCCACACGGAAGACGGCTAAAAAAACGATAATTTATAAAATACAGGAATTATGGCAAATGACAAGCAACAAGGCGGTTTGATGTTTAATGCGCTGACCGCAGGAAGTAAGATCGTCGGTAATATTAGTGCCGATAGCGATTTTCGTATTGATGGTACGATTGAGGGGGATTTGAGATGTACAGGCAAAGTAGTTATTGGCGAAGCGGGCAAGATCAAAGGCACCGTGAACTGCCAGAACGCAGAGATATTAGGTCTGATGGACGGTAAGATCACTTGCAATCAGCAGTTGTCGTTGCGTGCAAGCGGAAAGATCCAGGGTGAAGTACAGACAAAGATCCTGGTAGTAGAGCCGGGTGCGCAGTTTAACGGCAGTTGCTCGATGGGCGCTAATGTTGCAGCGGCTACGGAGAAGAAATAAACCCCACCTAACCTCCCCCATAAAGGGGAGGAAGCCGGATACCATCCGGCACAATGAACAAAATAAAAAAAATAACAACCCCAAATACCGAAAATAGGTATAGTTCCCGTAAAGGGAGGAAGCCGGATACCATCCGGCACAATGAACAAAATAAAAAATAACAACCCCAAATACCGAAAATAGGTATAGTTTAACCGAAAATAGGTGTAGTTTACAAAAATACAGAAATTGTATGAAGATTAAACCATTTCGAGGAATACGTCCGCCGAAAGAGTTGGTGGAGCAAGTGAGCAGCAGGCCGTACGACGTGCTGAATAGTGAAGAAGCACGTGCAGAAGCTGCAGGCAACGAGAAGAGTTTGTACCATATTATCAAGCCGGAGATCAATTTTGCGCCGGGAACGGATGAGCACGACGAGCGTGTGTATGGAGCGGCAGTTGAGCAGTTTAAGCTGTTCAAAGAGAAAGGATGGCTTGTGCAGGACCAGGAGGAGAAATACTACGTTTATGCGCAAACGATTTTGGCTAAAGGCGAGGGTCTGGAGAACGCTACCGGAGCGGCTTTGGCAGGAGAGAAAGCAAAGACGCAGTATGGTCTGGTTGTCGGCGCGTGGGTAGATGATTATCTGGAGGGACGCATTAAGAAGCACGAGTTGACGCGTAAGGACAAAGAGGAGGATCGTATGAAGCATGTGCGGGTGTTAAACGCAAACATGGAGCCGGTTTTCTTTGCTTATCCCCATCGTGAGGACTTGGACGCGATTGTAGCAGAAGTGACGAAGGGTACGCCGGAGTATGATTTTGTAGCGGCTCCTGAAGGCTTCCGCCACACGTTCTGGGTGATTAACGACAAGCAGACGATTGCCCGGATTACGGAGATTTTTGCTGAGATTCCGGCGATGTATATTGCCGACGGACACCACCGTAGTGCGGCGGCAGCAGGTGTCGGGGCGGAGAAACAGAAAGCAACAGGAGACAAGAACGCAGAGTTCAACTATTTCCTGGCGGTGTGCTTCCCGGATGATCAGCTGAATATTATTGATTACAACCGCGTGGTGAAGGACCTGAACGGGCTTAGCGAGGCGGAGTTCCTGAAAGCGTTAGAGGCAGACTTCGAGGTGTCGGAATATCGAGATATCGAGATTTCGAACGACTTCAGCGCAGTAAAACCGAAAGGCTTGCATAATTTCTCGCTCTATCTGGGCGGAAAGTGGTACTCGTTGACCGCCAAAGAAGGAAGGTATAATGACGCAGACCCGATCGGCGTGCTGGATGTAACCATCTCGAGTAACCTGATTTTGGACAAGATCCTCGGCATCAAAGACCTGCGCTCGGACAAACGCATTGATTTCGTGGGCGGAATCAGGGGGTTAGGCGAACTGAAGCGGCGTGTTGATAGCGGCGAGATGAAGATGGCATTGGCACTCTACCCCGTTACCATGCAGCAGATCATCGACATCGCCGACAGCGGAAATATCATGCCGCCGAAGACGACGTGGTTTGAACCGAAACTGCGCAGCGGACTTGTAGTACATAGTTTGGATTAAGGACCGCTTCGCTCAAGGAAGAAGGAATAAAGACATAAATGAATAGCAGAATCTACACATATTCATTATTGGCAATTTTGGTGGGGATGATATTACTGCCGGGATGTAGTATTCAGAAGCGTATCAAGCGAGCGGATAAGAAGTTTGCTATCGGCGAGTACTATACTGCGGCGGATATCTATAAGTCATGCTACGGGCGTTTGTCGTCCAAGACGGAGAAGCAGATGAAAGGCTATGTGGCATACAAACAAGGCGAGTGCTATCGGATTTTGAATAACCCGCGAGCGGTCAATTGTTACCAAAATGCCATCCGTAACAAGTATTTCCTGCAAGACTCGACGGTGTTCTTGCATGCCGGCATGGCGTACCAGTATCAGGGTAAGTATAAAGATGCTGCCAAGAACTATGAGTTGTACCTTCAAGCCCATCCGGATAACTATGTTGCGCAGGCCGGTCAATACGCGTGCGCGAAGATAGAGGAGTGGAAGAAAGAAGGATCACGGTACAAGATTGCCGAGGCGAAGGAGTTTAATCAGCGCCGCACAAGCAACTTCGCACCGATGTTTATCGGCAAACAAAACGATGCGTTGATGTTCACCAGTAACCGGCAGGAGAAGCAGAAAGGCGGCACGAAGAAGCTGAAGAGACCGAGTAACGTGACCGGACAGCAGCTCTTCCAACTATACCAGACGAGGAAGAACGCTGCGGGCGAATGGGAAGAGATAGTTCTCGCGGAAGGACTGTACGACGCGCCGGAAGAGGAACAAACAGAGAAGAACGATTCTACCGGCGGCAAACAATCCGGAACCGCTGAGATGGGTGTTTGTTGTTTCAGCAAAGACGGCAGGACGATGTATTTCACCTATTCAAAGCCGATCAACGGCAAAGACCTGGGCGCTAAGATCTACAAGAGCGAGCGTGCCAGCGGAGAATGGGGCGAAGCGCAGGAAGTGAAGCTGTTTGCGGACAGCTCGATTACGGTCGGTCATCCGGCTCTGAACCCCACGGGCGATACTTTGTATTTCGTGAGTGACGCCGTGGGAGGTGAAGGCGGAAAAGATATCTGGATGGCAGAGTTAGACGGCACGGAATGGGTGAACGCCCATCCTCTCGGAAAAGGCATCAACACGCCGGCGGATGAGATGTACCCGTATGTGCATGCCGACGGAACGCTGTATTTCGCCAGCAACGGGCATCCGGGTTACGGAGGGCTGGATATTTATAAAGCGACGCTCGACACGACGGCAAAAGACACGACGGTCTGGGTGCTTTATAACATGGGCACGCCGTTTAACGGCTCGGGAGACGACTTCGGAATCACCTTTGCAGGTGATAGCCAGGACGGCTTCTTCTCGTCGAACAGAGGCGACAAGAAAGGTTTTGACAAGATCTACAGTTTCCGGTTGCCGGAGATGGAGTTTATCGCAGAAGGCACTGTGAGCGACGAAGAAGGCAACCCACTCTCGGACGCCAAGCTGCATGTAGTGGGCAGCGACGGTACCAACAGCCGCGTTAATGTGCGGAGAGACGGAACATATAAGATCAAGTTGCAGAAAGAGGTGAAGTATGTGATGTTAGCCACCGCCCGCGGCCATCTGAATGCCAGAGAGCAATGGACGACGATGAACCTGAAGGACAGCAAGACTTATACGCTCAATTTCACGCTAAGCCCGATCAGCAGGCCTGTTAAGATGGAGAACATCTTCTATGAGTTCGGCCGATGGGAGATTACCAAAGCGAGTGAGACGGAGTTGTTGCACCTCGTCAAACTGCTGCAAGACAACCCGAATATCACCATTGAGCTGAGCGCACACACGGATATGAAAGGTAATGAGGCGTTCAACCAGGAGCTGAGTCAGAAACGTGCGCAGAGTTGCTGCGACTACCTCATCCAGAAAGGTATTGAGAAAGAGCGTCTGACGCCGGTGGGTTATGGCAAGAGCAAACCTGTGAAAGCCGATAAGGCGCTGAATAAGCAGTATCCGTGGATTCCCGTGGAGCAGGAGTTGGACGAGGCGTTTATCACCGGGCTGACGGAAGACAAGCAGGAGATATGCAACCAGATCAACCGTCGGACGGAATTTAAGGTACTAAAGACAACCTATAAACTTTATTAATTGATAATTGATAATTGATAATTGATAATTTATGCAACAATATTTAGATTTATGCCAGCGCGTGCTGGACGAAGGCACTATCAAACATGACCGTACGGGCACGGGAACGATCTCTGTGTTCGGTCACCAGATGCGATTCAAGATGTCGGACGGTTTTCCGCTCTTGACGACCAAGAAACTGCATCTGAAGTCCATCATCTATGAGCTGCTGTGGTTCTTACAGGGCGACACGAACGTGAAGTATCTGCAGGAACACGGCGTGCGTATCTGGAACGAATGGGCGGACGAGAACGGCGAGTTAGGTCCCGTCTATGGGCATCAGTGGCGCTCGTGGCCGGATTATAACGGCGGTACGATTGATCAGATAGCCAATATAGTAAAGATGATCAAGGAAAATCCCGACAGCCGCCGGATGATGGTCAGCGCTTGGAATGTAGCGGAAGTGGAAAAGATGGCTCTCCCACCCTGCCACTGCTTGTTTCAGTTTTATGTGGCGGACGGCAAACTGAGTCTGCAACTCTACCAACGCAGCGCAGATATCTTCCTTGGTGTGCCGTTTAATATCGCCAGCTATGCGTTATTGCTACAGATGATGGCGCAAGTTACGGGTCTGGAGTGCGGCGATTTCGTACACACACTCGGCGATGCGCATATCTATCTGAACCACTTGGAGCAGGTGAAGTTGCAGTTGACGCGCGAGCCGCGGGCTTTACCGAAGATGATCATCAATCCGGAGGTGAAAGACTTGTTTAGCTTTCAGTATGAAGATTTTCAATTAGAGGGATATGACCCGCATCCACACATCGCGGGACAAGTGTCAGTTTAATTGATAATTGATAATTGATAATTGATAATTTACAATTTATGATTTCGATTATAGTAGCCATCGCAGAGAACTATGCGATCGGAAAGAAAGGTGATCTGTTGTGCCACCTGCCGGCGGACTTGAAACACTTCAAGGAGATTACGTCCGGAAAGACCGTCATGATGGGCGAAAGAACCTTCTTCTCGCTGCCCAAACATCCCCTGCCCAACAGGCGGAATATCGTTCTGACGGATGTGCAAGGCAAGACCTTTGAAGGCGCCGAAGCCGTTTATTCCTTGGACGAGATGGAGGCAAAGGTCAAAGGCGAAGAAGAGGCTTTCGTTATTGGCGGCGGCATGGTCTATCGCCAGATGATGGAGCGTGCGGACAAACTCTATATCACGCATATTCATCACAGCTGGGAGGACGCAGATACGTTCTTCCCGGTTATCGATCCGGCGGTATGGAAGCGAATCAGCGCAGAGCGGCACGAGGCGGACGAGAAGAACCCGTACGATTACACGTTTGCGGAATATGTACGGAAATAACGAATTTTCACATATTATTTCAGGCGCGGTCGGTATTGCCGAAAGACAAGTAGCTGCGACAGTAGCGTTGCTGGACGAAGGAGCGACCATTCCTTTTATCGCGCGATATAGAAAGGAGAAGACCGGAAGTCTGGACGAGGTTCAGATTGCCGCTATTCAGGCGCAATACGGGAAGTTGCAGGAACTCGCCAAACGCAAAGAGACCATCTATGCACGGTTAGAGGAACTCGGTAACGACAATCAGAAACTGCGCAAGCGCATTGAAGAATGTTGGGACGCGACGGAGTTAGAGGATATATACCTACCCTACAAACCGCATCGAAAGACCCGTGCCGATGTCGCGATTGAGAAGGGCTTATTGCCGTTGGCAGAGGAGATTCTCAAACAACGGCCGATGAAGTTACCAAACGAGGAGGACCTGCAAGGCGCACGGGATATTATTGCCCAGCGAATAGCAGAAGACGAAAAGAGCCGTAATGCCATTCGCCGCGAGTTTAGCTATACTGCAGTATTGAGTAGCAAGGCGGTGAAGACCAAGTGTGACACGCCGGAAGCGCAGAATTATAAGGATTATTTTGATTTCAAGTGTCCGCTCAAGCATGTGAAGAGCCATCAGTTACTGGCGATCCGGCGTGCGGAGACGGAAGGATACCTGCGGGTGGACATCTCACCGGATACGGAGAAAGCCCTGGATAAGTTAGCACACTTGTGGCTACTGGCGAATAACGACACCTCGTACCAAGTAGAGTTGGCGATGGAGGACGGCTACAAGCGGCTTCTGAAACCGGCTATCGAGACGGAGTTTGCCGCACTCTCGAAAGAGAAAGCAGACGAAGAGGCGATTCGGGTCTTTGCGGAGAACCTGAGGCAACTATTGTTAGGTGCGCCATTAGGTCAGAAACGCGTGTTGGCGCTCGATCCGGGATTTAGGACGGGCTGCAAGACCGTGGTACTCAATGAGCAAGGCGATTTGTTGATGCACGACGTCATCTATCTGCATAACCTGCAAAGCACACAGAAATTACAGGAGTTGATCGAGAAATACAAGATCGAGGCCATCGCTATCGGTAACGGTACCGCAAGCCGGGAATGCGAGCAGATGGCGCGTGAAGTGACAAAGGGACTAAGTACCAAGGGACTAAGTGTTCCTCAGATATTCGTAGTCAGTGAAGCCGGGGCATCGGTATATAGCGCCAGCAAGATTGCACGGGAGGAGTTTCCCGATGAGGATGTAACCGTTCGTGGAGCGGTGAGTATCGGAAGAAGGCTGATCGATCCGTTAGCGGAGTTGGTAAAGATCGAGCCGAAGTCCATCGGTGTGGGGCAATACCAGCATGACGTCGATCAGACGGAGTTGCGCGAGAGCCTGCAACAAACGGTTGAAAGCGTGGTGAACTATGTGGGTGTAGATGTCAATACCGCCAGCAAACACCTGTTGACGTATATCTCCGGTTTGGGACCGATGTTAGCGCAGAATATCGTGGATTACCGCGCAGAACATGGTGCGTTCGGTAGCCGCAAAGAGTTGCTGAAAGTGCCGAAATTAGGAGCTAAGACTTTTGAACAAGCGGCTGGTTTCTTGCGATTGAAAGGTGCTAATCCATTGGATAACAGCGCTGTACACCCGGAGAGTTACGGCATCGTGGAGAAGATGGCGAAAGACCAAAAATGCTCGGTGGCGGACTTGATTGCCAAGAAAGAACTGCGCGAGCAAGTGGATTTGAATAAATATGTGACAGCCGAAGTGGGCATGCCCACCCTCACGGATATTATGAAGGAGTTGGCGCAACCGGGTCGTGACCCACGCGGCGAGACGGAGGAGTTCCATTTCGACGAACACGTGCACACGATCGACGATCTGCAGGCTGGAATGGTGTTGCCGGGTATCGTGACGAATATCAGCGTTTTTGGCGCATTCGTGGATTTGGGTGTGCATAAGGACGGATTGATACACATCTCCGAGATGGCAGACCGACGGGTTAACAACCCGCAGGAAGTGGTCAAACTGCATCAGCACGTGAAAGTGCGCGTCGTTGATGTAGATCGCGCGAGAGGCAGAATACAATTAAGCCTAAAGCGAATTGATAATTGATAATTGAAAATTGATAATTATGGCAGACGATAAGAAGATAATTTTTTCGATGGTGGGACTGAGTAAGAATTTCGGTCCACAGAAACGAGTGTTGAACAACATCTATCTGAGTTTCTTTTACGGTGCAAAGATCGGTATTATCGGTCTGAACGGCGCCGGTAAGAGTACCTTGCTCAAGATCATCGCCGGTATAGAGAAAGAGTACCAGGGCGAGGTTGTATGGAGTCCGGGATACTCGGTCGGATACCTGGAGCAGGACCCGAAGTTAGACGCATCCAAGACCGTCCGCGAGGTTGTACAGGAAGGTGTTCAGCCGATTATGGATATGCTCAAGGAGTACGATGAGATCAACGCGGCTTTTGCAGAACCCGACGCAGACTTCGACAAACTCTTAGCACGACAGGCGGAGTTGCAGGATAAGTTAGACGCTGCGGACGCCTGGAATATCGACCAGAAACTCGACCGCGCGATGGATGCATTGCGTTGCCCGCCGGATGACGCGAGTGTCACTACCCTCTCCGGAGGAGAACGGAGACGCGTGGCGTTGTGTCGTCTGTTGTTGCAACAACCGGATGTGCTGCTGTTAGACGAGCCGACGAACCATCTGGATGCAGAAAGCATCGACTGGTTGGAACAACACCTGCAGCAATATGCCGGCACGGTGATCTGTATCACGCACGACCGCTATTTCCTGGATCATGTGGCAGGTTGGATCTTGGAGTTAGACCGCGGAGAAGGAATTCCCTGGAAGGGCAATTACTCGTCGTGGTTGGAGCAAAAGACCAACCGAATGGCACAGGAAGAGAAACAGGCGAGCAAGCGGCGAAAGACTTTGGAGCGCGAGTTGGAGTGGATCCACATGGCTCCGAAAGCGCGTCACGCGAAGCAGAAAGCACGTCTGGATGCGTATGACCGGATGTTGAACGAGGAGCAGAAAGAGCGCGAAGAGAAGTTGGAGATCTTCATTCCAAACGGTCCGCGTCTTGGAAATAAGGTTATTAACGCAGAAGGCGTAGCCAAGTCGTTTGGCGACAGAGTGCTGTTTGAAGACATGAATTTCATGTTGCCGCCCAACGGCATTGTGGGTGTTATCGGTCCGAACGGAGCGGGTAAAACGACCCTCTTCCGCATGATTATCGGCACGGAGAAAGCAGACAAAGGTACGTTCAGCGTGGGCGAGACGGTGAAAATCGGTTATGTGGATCAACAACACACGGATATAGACCCGAATAAGTCGGTTTTTGAGACCATCAGCGGCGGCACGGAGTTCATCCGTGTGGGCGGCAAAGAGATTAACGCTCGTGCATATCTGAGCCGTTTTAACTTCACCGGCGCAGACCAAGAGAAGAAATGCGGTGTGCTCTCCGGTGGTGAGCGGAACAGACTGCATCTGGCTTTGACGCTGAAGAGCGAAGCAAACGTGCTGCTGTTAGACGAGCCGACGAACGATATAGATGTCAATACTTTGCGGGCGTTGGAAGAAGGATTAGAGAACTTCGCCGGTTGCGCCGTCGTGATCAGCCACGACCGTTGGTTCTTAGATCGTATTTGTACACATATTCTGGCGTACGAGGGTGACAGCAAGGTGTTCTGGTTCGAAGGCAGTTATTCGGAATACGAAGAGAACAAGAAGATGCGGTTAGGCGAAGAAGCCGTTCAGCCTCACCGCGTTAAATATAGAGGATTAGGCAATGTATAAAGCGCAAGACAAGATGTGCGACCTCATGGCGCACGAAGAAGAAGCCATCCAAATCATCAGCCGTTTCGGGCTGAATGTGGGTGTGGGAGACAAGAGTATAGATGAGGTCTGTGTAGAGCACGGCGTCCATACTCCGACGTTCCTGACGGTCGTCAATTTCAAGTTATACCGCCAGCGTGCGTTACCGGCAGAGATTGATTTGGATACTCTGCAACGGTACTTGCACCATGCCCACACGTATTTTCTGGAGTTTCGTCTTCCTCGGCTTCGTCTGGCATTGATAGAAGCCATCAATCCTGCCAACCCGAAGAGCCAGATTCCAATGCTGATCTTGCGGTGCTACGACGAGTTTGTGCAGGAGATCCGCACGCATATCGAGCATGAGAACGCAGGACAATACGAGGAGCACGAGCATGACGACGAGCGAATCACAGGTAAGCTGAGTGAGATCAAAGAGTTGATTATCAAGTATTTCCCGAAGGACGACACGCAGACCACTTCGGACGAGAGCCAGCATATTCATGTGCGGTACCCGTTAGTCGGAGTGATGAGTGATTTATGGCACACGGAGCAGGATTTCGCCGACCATTGTGCGATTGAGGATGATATTCTCAGGCCGGCTTTGGAGCGCGCAAAGAACGGTAAGCGGAAAATCAAGACCGATGTGCAAGCTATCGAGAGCGAAGAGTTGAGCGAACGGGAGAAAGATGTGCTGATTCAGGTGGCAAAAGGCCTGAGCAACAAAGAGATTGCCGATGTGTTGTGCATCTCGACGCACACGGTCATCTCGCATAGGAAAAACATCACCCGCAAGCTGAATATCCACTCTACAGCGGGTCTGACGATCTATGCGATTGTGAATAAGTTGGTTGATTTGGATAGTTTGTAAGTGTTACGGCGTGTCAGTACATATATTCGTCAGCGGAGTTTGTTGGACAAAGACAAGCCGGTGTTGGTGGCCTTGAGCGGCGGAGCGGACAGTGTGGGATTGTTGGATGTGCTGCTTCGCGCAGGCTATAGATGTGTAGCGGCACATTGCAATTTTCACCTTCGGGGTGAAGAGAGCAACCGTGATGAGGCTTTTGTACGAGAGCTTTGCGGGAAGATGGGCGTAGAGATAGAAGTGGCGGATTTTGACACACATGCGTACGCGCACGCGCTCCATATTAGTATAGAGATGGCGGCACGGGATTTGCGGTACAAATGGTTTGACGAAGTGGGCAGAAAACATAGTTGTCAGGCAGTTGCAGTAGCGCATCATCAGAACGATCAGGCGGAGACGATTCTGCTGAATCTGAAACGCGGAACGGGACTCAGAGGTCTGGCGGGAATGCGACCGATCAGTCCGAATCCGATGGTAAAAGAGGGTCTGCCGATTGTGCGTCCGCTACTTTGCACCACGCGGGATTATATAGAACATTACTTGCGCGACAAGAGAGGTCTGGAATGGGTGACCGACAGCACGAACAGCGACACCACTATTAGCCGGAATGCCATCCGCGAACAACTGAAGAGTTACAGCAAAGCGGAGATCGAACACATGGCTCAGACGGCAGAATACGTGCAAGGATATATAGACATATTAGACGGCAAAGACACGCGCGAAGCAGGAATCGCACGGCTGTACGAAAGTCTTCGCGAGTGCGGATTTGCAGAAATTGATAAGATTTACGATGCGTTGCAGAAGGGAGAAGGCGGTAAGGTTTTCACTTCGAAGACGCACCAAGCAATAATAAAAAAAAGAAAATTATGCGTCACTTTGGTATCATAGGATTTCCGCTGATTCACTCTTTCTCGGCGAAGTATTTCAATGAGAAGTTCGAGCGTGAGCATATCGATGCGGAGTATAGTTTGTATCCTATACAAGAAGAAAGTCTAAAGTCGAAGGTCGAAAGTCTTCTGGACACTTTGGATGGTATGAATGTCACCATGCCGTACAAACAGGCGATTATTCCGTATCTGGATCGTCTGGACGACACGGCGAAAGCGGTCGGGGCAGTGAATGTGATTCACAAGCGTGTGGGTTACAACACGGATTGTTTAGGTTTTATTGAATCGATTCGTCCGTTGCTGCGTGAAGGCGACCAAAAAGCCTTGGTTCTGGGCACCGGCGGAGCATCGAAAGCCGTTTGTTATGGATTGAGCAAGTTAGGCGTCTCCCCCACTCTTGTCAGCCGCACGCCGAAAGAAGGGATGTTGGGCTATGAGGATTTGACGGAAGAGGTGATGAAGGAATACACGGTTATCGTCAATTGTACGCCGTTGGGCATGGCACCGGAAGAGGATACGTATCCTCCTATTCCGTATGAGATGCTTTCGGCACGACATTTGCTGTTCGATTGCGTGTATAACCCCGAAGTGACGCTGTTCCTGCAGAAAGGCCAAGCGCAAGGAGCTATTATCCGTAACGGCATGGAAATGCTGTACGGACAAGCTAAAGCGGCTTGGAAGATTTGGAAGGATTAGTGGATTAGGGGATTAGGGGATTAGTGATTAAAAGGATTAATATTTAGATATGAAAACATTTTTAATGGTGCTATTAACTATAGCGCTGACGAATCTGAATGACAATTACCACGCGGCGGGTAAGTCCGAAATGGTGTATTACAGTCCGAAGACCAGTGTTCGGCTGGATTTCACGTATGAAGAAAGACGTGAAGAAGCGGGTGAGTTTGCGGCGTTTGCCGAGGAGTTATTAGGTATCAAAGACGCCATTAAGGAGGACAAGACGACCTATACCTTCAAGGGCGTAGAGATTACCACACACGCGCAGGTGGACCTGAATCGGCCGCATGTGATCTATGCGGAGAACGGCATGCCGTGGCAGTTGGTGAACATCAACGAACGGGGTTTGTTGGTGGGTTATAACCTGCCGCCGGAGCCTAAAGAGCACAAGAAGGGTCCTGAGAAAGAGGCTGAATGGTCTAGGATTAGTCCTACAAAAGTCTTACCTTATACCGAAGAGATAGTGGATGCAGGCAATACGGGTGCCAAGAGTTTGAGAGCACAGGCGCAGGCGGTGGCAAAACAGATATTCCGTATCCGGGAGACAAGAATGTATCTCCTGAACGGCGAAGTGGAACACGCACCGGCGGACGGGCAAGCCATGGAGTTGGTCCTCAAGGAGTTAAAGCGTCAGGAGAAGCAGTTAGTAGAGCTGTTTACAGGCAAAGTAACGAAAGAGATCAAGCATAAGCATGTGGGAAGTTGTCCGTCCGGAGATAATTTCAAGTTTTGGAACGAGATGCTCTATTTCTCTACGGAGAACGGCTTTACGGGCGCGGATAATGTGGATGCAGACAAGATTAAGATCAATGTGGAGTTCGTGCATCAGTTGATCAAAAAAGACAACGGCAAGAAAGCGAAGAAAGACAAGAATGCACCGGAGCTCTCTCCGATCGTGTATAACCTGCCGGGCAGCGCACAAGCTTTGGTGTATTACAACGACGAGTTGATTCAGTCTAAAGTCGTTCCGATGGCGCAGTTCGGTATCGATGTAGCCCTGCCTAAAGAGTTGTTTACGGGGGCTGAGTTGCCGAAGATCAAGTTCAGCGAGAAGACAGGAGGAGTGATTTCGATTACGAAATAATTTCAAATTTAGGATTTCAGATTTATGATTTCAAATTTTAGATATATAGCCATATTTCTCGTAAGTCTCATCGGGATTGCTTCTCTTCGTGCGCAGGAGATCAACTGCACCGTGACCATCAATTCCGACCAGATCGAGGGATCGAACAAACAGGTGTATGAAACCCTGAAATCCGCCATCGAGGAGTATATGAACCAGAACCGCTGGACGAACATGACTTTTGCGGAGCAGGAGAAGATCGAGTGCAGTATGATGCTGGTAGTAAAAGCTGTGGCGGACAACATGTACAGTTGCGAGATGACGTTACAAAGCCGCCGGCCGGTATATGGCACGACGTACACTACCCCGCTCCTCAATTTCGTGGACCGCAATTTCAACTTCACATACCAGGAGTTCGACCGTATCGAGTACCAGCAGAACCAGTTCACGACGAACCTGACGGCAATGTTGGCGTACTACTGCTATCTGATCATCGGGCATGATATGGACAGTTACCAGCGTCTGGGCGGCACGCCGTTCTTCGAGCAATGCGAGAATATCGTGAATGCGTGTCAAAGCGCAAGCATGGAGAGTTCCGAGCAGAAAGGATGGCTGGCGTTTGACAGCAACCGCAACCGTTATGCGCTGATTAACAATCTGTTAGACGAGGCGTTTAAGAAGTACCGGAATTATTACTACGAGTACCACAGGCTTGGACTGGACGAGATGAGCGGCAATGTGACCAACGGCAGAGCCCGCATCGCAGAGGGTATCTCTGTGCTGAAAGAGGCATATCGTGCGCGCCCGGCGACATACGTCATCAACACGTTCCTGGACGCCAAGGCCGATGAGTTGGTGGATATCTTCAAGAAAGGCACGGACAAAGAGAAGAAAGAGGTGTATGAGTTGTTGGTGGATATCGACCCGACGCGGCAAAGCACGTATGACCGGATGAATGAGAATTAAGGGATTAGAGGATTAGAGGATGCTAAAACATTTACATATACAAAACTATGCGCTGATCAGCCATCTGGACATCGATTTCAGCGATGGATTCTCGGTGTTGACCGGAGAAACCGGTGCCGGAAAGAGTATCATCTTAGGTGCTCTGGCGTTAGTAATGGGTGCCCGGGCGGACAGTAAGTCGATTACGGACGGCGAAGACAAATGTATCATCGAGGCGGAGTTTGATGAAGGTATCATCCGCCGGGAGCTGTACGCCAACGGGAAAAGTCGGTCGTTTGTGGACGACAGCGTAGTGACGTTGCAGGAACTGAAAGCGCTGGCGAACAGGCTGATAGATATCCACTCGCAGCACGCGAATCTGCTGATTGAGAACGCGGATTTTCAGTTGGAGGTAGTCGATGCGATAGCCGCCAATGAGGCGATTTTAGAAGGCTATAGCGCTCAGTATGAGCGGTTTATGGCGGCTCAAGAGCAGTTGCACAAATTGCAAGAGTTGGCTCGCAAGAGCCGTCAGGACGCGGATTATATCCAATATCGGTATAAGTTGTTGAGCGACGCGGAACTGCAGGAAGGTGAGTTGGAGGAGTTGGAACAAGAGCAGTATCAGTTGAGTCATGCAGAGGAGATCCGGCACGCTTTGTTGCTTGCTACCTTCGCCTTGAATGGCGGAATGGAAGGTGGCGGCGCCATAGAGGCGATACGTTCGTGCCAGTTGGAAGATGCAGCGCCGGAACTGCAAGAGCGATTAGAGAGTGTGCGGATTGAGTTGAAAGACATCGCAGAAGAGGCCGAGCGAAAGATGGAACGCGTGGAGATGGATCCGCAACGGCTGATGTGGGTCGAAGAGCGTATCGGAGCTTTGCATGAGTTATTGCAGAAATTCGGCGTGGAGCGTGTCGAGGAGCTCATCCAAGAGCGTGATACGTTGGCGCAACAGGTGGAGCGGATGGACAGTTTCGATTTCGATATCGAGCAAGCCAAGAAAGAGGCGGAGAAAGAGCGAAAGGCCCTTCAGCAAGCCGGAGAGGCGCTAACCAAGAGCCGCAAAGCCGTGGTGCCGCAGATATGCAAGAGCCTGGAGGAAGGATTGCAACGTTTGGGAGTGACGCACGCCAAAGTGGAGATTCCGATTACGAAGACGGAAGACTTCACGCCGAAAGGCTGCGACGAGGTGCAGCTGATGTTTGCTGCGAACCTCAATCAGAGTCTGAGAGCTGTGAGCGAAGTGGCTTCCGGCGGTGAGATCAGCCGACTGATGCTGTGCGTCAAAGCGCTGATAGCCAATACGAAAGGTCTGCCGACCATTATCTTCGATGAGATAGACACCGGTGTAAGTGGGAATATCGCCACCCAGATGGCTTCTATCATGCGGGAGATGGCGAAAAGCCGCCAGATCATCGCCATCACCCATCTGCCGCAGATAGCCGCGTTGGGCGAGAACCATTACAAGGTCTATAAAGCCGACACGGCGCAACGTACCGAGACACATATCAGCCGGCTCAACGAGGACGAACGGATACAAGAGATAGCCACGATGCTGAGCGGAAACGAAGTAAGCGAATCGGCACTTAAGACGGCAAGAGAGCTGGTGAATCGCAAATGAGAAGATTGTAAATGACCAAATTGTAAATGACTTTATGTTGCCATTAGCAGAGAGACTTCGGCCAAAGACTTTGGACGAATACATAGGGCAGAAACATCTGGTGGGCGAAGGAGCGATCCTGAGACAGATGATCGAGAGCGGGAATATCGCTTCGTTCATTCTGTGGGGTCCTCCGGGTGTCGGCAAGACAACTCTGGCGCGAATCATCGCTCATCAGTTACAGCGACCGTTTTACACACTGAGTGCCGTTACAAGCGGCGTGAAGGAGGTACGGGACGTGATCGACAAAGCCAAACGCACGTCGGTCATGAACAGCGGTCTTTTTGCGCCGGCCGACAGCCGCAGTCCGATACTTTTTATCGACGAGATCCATCGTTTCAGCAAGAGCCAGCAAGACAGCCTCTTGGGAGCGGTGGAAGAAGGCACGATCACGTTGATCGGCGCCACCACGGAGAACCCGTCGTTTGAGGTCATCACGCCGCTTCTGAGCCGTTGTCAGGTGTATGTACTGAAATCCTTAGAGAAAGCGGACTTGTTGGAGTTGTTAGACCGCGCGATGACCAAAGACGAGTATATCCGGTCGCTCGGTATCACGGTTAAAGAGACGGAATCAATATTGCGGTATAGTGGTGGAGACGCGCGTAAGTTACTGAATATCATTGAGTTAGTCAGCAATAGCGGCGTTAAGGTCATCGACAACGAGACCGTCACCAAGCAGTTGCAACAGAATCCCGTGGCGTATGACAAGGACGGCGAGATGCATTATGACATCATTTCCGCGTACATCAAATCCATCCGCGGCAGTGACCCGCAGGCCGCCATCTATTGGCTGGCACGGATGATTGCAGGCGGCGAGGATCCGAAGTTCATTGCGCGGCGGTTAGTCATCTCAGCGAGCGAAGACATAGGGCTCGCGAACCCGAATGCAATGCTGGTAGCCAATGCGTGTTTCGACGTACTGACAAAAATCGGCTGGCCGGAAGGACGAATCCCCTTAGCAGAAGCCACTATCTATTTAGCCACAAGCCCAAAGAGCAACTCCGGCATATTAGCTATCGACGCTGCCCTTGGCGTAGTACAAGAAACCGGCAATCTGCCCGTACCTCTGCACCTGAGAAATGCGCCAACGAGTCTGATGAAAGAGCTTGGTTACTCGGACGGATACAAATATGCACATGATTTTCCGAACCATTTTGTCAAGCAACAATTCATGCCGGACGAGTTGGTTGGAAGGGAATTCTGGCAGGCTCAAGGCAGCCCGCAAGAACAGAAGATGGCAGACTGGATGAAATTCCTATGGGGAAGCAAATAGTGGCGGGCGTCTATATACATATACCGTTTTGCGTGCGCAGGTGTGCGTACTGCGACTTCTTCTCCACCACCCTTTTAGAGCGGCGTGAGGCGTATGTTGAGGCGGTATTGAAGGAGATTGAGAAACGGCGTGAAGAAGCCGGAGCGATCCGGACGATCTATATCGGAGGCGGCACGCCAAGCACGTTGGAGGCTTCGCTGCTACGACGGATGATTGAGGCCATCGGAGCACCGGATGCTACGGAAGTGACGATGGAGCTGAACCCGGGCGACGCGTCGGCGGAGTACCTCAAGGCTATCCGGGAAGCCGGCGTCAACCGGTTATCCATCGGCATTCAGTCTTTTCAGGACGAGTTGTTGCGACTCATCGGAAGACGGCATAACGCCGCGCAAGCGATAGAGGCGGTCAAGATGGCACAGGAAGCGGGTTTTGAAAACCTCTCCATCGACCTGATGTACGCCTTGCCAACGCAGACGATGGCGCAATGGGAGGAAGATATCGAGACGGCGCTCGGGCTGAAGGTGCAGCATATATCGTCTTACGGCCTGATGTACGAAGACGGGACCGCGATGACGAAGAGGCTGGAGAAAGGCGAGATAGAGGCGGTAGATGAAGAGACGGAGAACGCGATGTATGACACCCTCTGCCGGCGGCTCAAAGAGGCGGGATTCGTGCATTACGAGGTCAGCAATTTCGCGTTGCCGGGCTATGAGGCGCAGCATAACAGCAGTTACTGGGACGGCACGCCGTATATCGGCATCGGCGCCGGCGCGCATAGTTATCTGCCGCCCGTTCGGAGTTGGAACCCAAGCGACCTGAACGCTTATATAAAGGGCATTGAGGACGGTTCTTTGGTGCGGGAAAGCGAGACGCTGAGCGAGAAGGATATGTACAACGAGCGGATTATGCTTGGGCTCAGGACGAGCAAAGGAATCCGCCTTGACGATACTCAAAGGTCGCGGGCAGGTCGCGGGCAGGTCGCGGGATTGGACCGTTTTTCGGGTCTCTTACGGCTCACGGAGGACGGACGGCTCGTCGCTACGCAGGAAGGTCTGCATGTATTAAATCGAATAATTGAAGAATTGATGATATGAATTGGAAAAGTTGGTATAAACCATTTTTGATTTGGTTTTGGAGTTTGTTTTTCGGCGGAATTACCGTAGCTTTTTTGGTCATTTGGCTGATTACGGAAGGTGCGTTGGGTTATCTTCCTCCTTTGGAGGAATTGCAGAACCCTAAGAACTCATTTGCGAGCGAGATCATCTCCTCGGACATGCAGTCCTTGGGGCGTTACTACCGCTATGAGAACCGTGTCGGCGTGCAGTATTCGGATCTCTCGCCGGATCTGATCAATGCCTTGGTGGCGACAGAGGATGTGCGGTTCTATGACCACACTGGTGTGGATTTCAAGTCGATGTTCCGTGCGGTACTGAAACTCGGCCGCGCAGGTGGCGGCTCTACCCTCACCCAGCAGCTCGCCAAACAGCTCTGGTCTCCGCGCGCGAACAATATCTTCGAGCGCGCGATGCAGAAACCTATCGAATGGGTTATCGCCACGAAGCTGGAGCGACTTTACAGCAAAGACGAGATCCTGCTGATGTACCTCAACCAGTTCGATTTTCTGTATAACGCCGTGGGAATCCAGTCGGCGGCGCAGGTCTATTTCTCCAGCACGCCGAAGACGCTGAAGATCGAGGAAGCGGCGATGTTAGTGGGCATGTGCAAGAACCCCTCGCTGTACAACCCCGTCCGCCATCCGGAGCGCGCCACAGGAAGGCGTAACACGGTTCTCGGGCAGATGGAGAAATACGGCTACATCGACGAGGCCGTACGCGATTCGCTCGCGGCGCTGCCCTTGGAGTTGCATTACCGGTCGGTGGATCACAAGCAAGGTATCGCTCCTTATTTCCGCGAGTACCTGCGCGTGGTGCTGACCGCCAAAGAGCCCAAAGAGAGCGATTATTCCGAGTGGAACCAACAGCAATACCGCTTGGACAGATGGCAATGGGAGAACAACCCGCTGTATGGTTTTTGCGAGAAGAACCGCAAGCCGGACGGCAGCAAGTATGACATCTATCAGGACGGTCTGAAGATTTACACGACCATCGATTCACGGATGCAGAGGTACGCCGAGGAGGCCGTGAGCGAGCATATGCAGGCACAACAGAAATCTTTCTTCAAGGAGCTCAAACGCAAGAAGAACGCACCTTTCTCACGGTCGCTGACGCAGGAGGAAGTGGACGGCATCATGAACCGCTCAATCAGGCAGACCGACCGGTACCGCAACATGAAACGTGAGGGGTGTTCCAAGGACTCGATCATGGCGGCATTCAAGACCCCGCGGGAGATGCAGATCTTCACGTACGAGAACGGCATGATTGATACCGTCATGAGCCCGTATGACTCGATCAAATGGCAGAAGAGCTACCTGCGTTGCGGATTCATGTCCATGGACCCGCATACCGGTCATGTGAAGGCATATGTGGGCGGTCCGAACTTCGCGCATTTCCAATACGACATGACGACCAAAGGTCGCCGGCAGGTGGGTTCGACGGTCAAGCCGTACCTCTACACACTCGCGATGGACGAAGGCATGTGGCCGTGCGAGAAGACGGTCAATGAGCCCGTGACCCTCATCGACGCCAACGGCATCGAATGGACGCCGCGTGACACGCACGACAAGTACAAAGGCGACACGGTGACGCTGACCTGGGGACTGATGAACTCGTCCAACTGGATCTCCGCGTACCTCATGTCCCTCTTCACGCCGGAGCAATTAGTGAAGATCATGCAGTCCTTCGGTATCCAGGGCGAGTTAGACCCCGTGGTCTCGCTCTGTCTGGGCCCGTGCGAGGTGAGCGTGGAGGAGATGGTGGACGCCTACACGACTTTCGCCAACAAAGGTATCCGTACCGAACCGCTCTACGTCACCCGTATCGAGGACAGCAACGGCAATATCATCGGTTCGTTCACCCCGCGGACACATGAGATCATCAGCGAGACGACCGCCTATAAGATGATTTATATGCTGCGCGCGGTCATCGATCACGGAACGGGTGTCCGGATGCGCTACAGATACGGTCTGACGGTACCGATGGGCGGTAAGACGGGTACGACGAACAACAACTCCGACGGATGGTTCATGTGCTTCACGCCGTCGCTCGTCAGCGGCACGTGGGTCGGCGGCGAAGATCGTGGCATACATTTTGATAGTATGGCAGAGGGACAGGGCGCTTCGATGGCGTTGCCTATCTGCGGACTGTACATGCAGAAAGTGCTGGCAGACCCGGATTTGGGCTATTCGTCCGAGGAGCAGTTTGATGTCCCGGCATGGTTTGACCCGAACGAAGGATGTAAATAATTACCGGAATATCGAAAAATCGAAATATCGAGATGTCGAGATATCGAAATACCGTATTTATTCTGTTGTTGCTTGTCGCAGCGGTTTTTAGTCCCGCGCGAGCCCAGTTGAACACCGACCGCATCACTGCGATCGGACGGAATGCCTTGTATTTCGAGGATTACGTGCTCTCCATCCAGTATTTCAACCAGGTCATCCACCTCAAGCCGTACCTGAGCGAGCCCTATTTCTACCGGGCAATCGCGAAGATCCAGTTGGAGGATTATCAGGGCGCCTTGCGGGATTGTAATGCGGCTATCGAGCGCAATCCTTTCTCGCCGGGCTGCTATTATGCCCGCGGGTATATCTACCGCCAGCTGAACCGTCTGGAGGAGGCGGAGGCGGATTATACGGAGGCACTTCGTTTCTCGCCGGAGAACCGCACCTATATGTTATTACGCGCGGACACACGTGCGCAAATGAAGCATTACGACGCGGCGTTGGAGGACATCAGCCAGATGCTCAAACGCGAACCGCAATCGGCTTCCGTATGGGGCGAGAAAGGGCATATATGCATCCTCAAGAAAGATACGCTGACGGCGCTCGAGGCCTTTGAGAAGGCTTCTCAGTATGACAAGACCAACCCGGCTGTGTGGTCGGCCCTCGGTGTGACAAACCTTATGCTGAATCGCGAAGACGAGGCGTATGTCCAGCTGACCCAGGCGATTAACTTAGGTTCCAAATGGGCGGGCGATTATATCAACCGGGGAATCATCCATTACCACCGTCATAACTACCGCGGGGCGCTGAGCGACTATGACCAGGCGGTGAAGATCGCGCCTAAAGAAGCCGATTGCTACTACAACCGCGGCGTGATGCGGCAGGAGGTGGGCGATTACAACCGCGCCTTGGAGGACCTCAATACCGCCATCTCGTTGGATCCCGAGCGGACGGAGATGCGTTACCAGCGCGGCTTGGTCGAGATGCAACTGAGGCAATGGAAAGCCGTCGTCCGAGACATGGACTCGCTGATTGCCCGCTATCCGTATTTCCTGCCGGCATACTATCTCGCCTCGCAAGCGGCAGACAAGCAAGGTCTCACGAAGACTTCCTATCAATACCGCCAGAAGGCGTATGACCTGGAGCAGAAGAAAGATCAGATTCAGTCGCAGCAGGCCTCGCAGCCGAATACAGACCTGCTGATCGCCGATGCCCAGCCGCAGAAGAAAGACCATCGTAAGGAGTTCTCCACCACCACGGCGCAAGACCAGACTGACATACCCGACGAGGAGCAGAAATACGACTCGCAGACCCGTGGTTCGATCCAGAAGAAGCACCAGGACGTTGTCAACGAGCCGAATATCGTGCTCTCCTATTACAGCCAGGACATGAGCCTCAGGCGCACGAATTACTACCACCCGCTCGTGGATGAACTCAATAAAGCCGAGGCCCTGCCGGCGGCGTTGAAGTTCACCGCGCAAGAGCTGACGCTCACGGCGGAGATGGTGGATTATCATTTTGCGAACATCAACCGTTTGACGCAGTTCACGGACGAAGCCCCCTCGGCGATTCTGTACCTCGCGCGGGCGATGGAGTTCGCCATCATCAAGGACTACGCCAGCGCCGTGGACGACTGTACGCGCGCACTCAGGCTTGCCAACAAGAAACTCGAACCCATCATCGTCTTCTGCCGCGCCAACTGGCGGTACCGCATGATGGACGGCGATAACGAACTGATACTCAGGGATTACGACCATGTGCTGACCCTGCAGCCGGACTTCTCTTTTGCGCTGTATAACAAAGCGAATATCCTCTGCGCGCGGAAGGATTATCAGGAGGCGATCCGGTACTACACGAAGGCTATCGAGGCTGATAACGACTTCGCGGAAGCCTATTTCAACCGGGGCTTGACGTATGTCTTTATCGGCGAGAACGAGAAAGGGCTCGCGGACCTGAGCAAGGCCGGAGAGTTAGGAATATATCAGGCGTATAACCTCATCACGAGATTTAAATAGTTGAAAATTGAGAATTAAGCGATACATATTAACCCTTATACTTGGAACTTTGTCACTATGTACATTTGCGCAGGTGCTGTATGAGATCAGCGGCAAAGGTACCCGGTCCAAGTCCTATATCCTGGCCACAAACCGGTACGTGGAGATGCAGTTTATAGACACCATTCCAAACGTCTTCAAGTGCTTCTCGCGATGCAACAAAGTGGTCACGGAATTTGCCATGCAGGACTACGAAGCCATCGCCGCTTTACGGCAGGCAGCCCTTCTGCCGGATTCTGTCAAACTGACAAATTTCTACAGCGAAAGCGAGTATCGGTATATCGACAACGCTCTTCGTATCAGCTTGGGCATGGGTTTGGATCAGTTATGCCGGATGAAACCGTCGTACCTGACGGAGATGTTTCGGACGGAATTGATGAAGCAATGGCTGGGGTATGACGACCAGAAATCGATGGAGAACTTCTTCGAATCCGTGGCGCTGGAGAGGAATATCCCGATTGTGGGGCTGGATAATATAGGCGAGACGATGTACATGCTTTTTGACCGCGAGCCCTTCCATTGGCAATGCAAGGAGCTGCTGAAAGTCATCGAGTACCCGGAGAACGAAGTCAAGCAGGAACGCGCCATTCGGGACATGTACCGCGACGGGCGGCTGACAGACTTGGCGTATCAGGTGGAGGGTCCGAACAACACGACCTCCCTATCCTATTCGGACTACAAGGTCTATTGCGCCCGGAACCAACAATGGGTCAAGCGGCTTCAACCTTACCTGGCGGATGGTGGAGTGTTCATCACGCTCAATGCTGTGTTTTTAGGCGGAGAAAAGGGCTTGTTGCAACAACTCCGTGCTGCCGGATACCGCGTCCGGCCGGTTAATAGAGGACGACAAATAAAAAACAACATAAATTAAAATAAACGTATGAAAAAGGTATTTTCTGTATTCGCAGCGCTGGTTTTGGCGCTGGGTATGAATGCTGCCGAGCGTGGCAAGTTCATTCACGTAGATGCAAGTGTGAACAAAAACCTCAAGCCGCAGATCGCCTTCTGCCAGGAGCACAAGGACGGCGCGGACGTGACGACCCTCATCCTCAAGACGGTCAACACCAATGAGTTTAATGAGTTCACCGACGCATCGCGTATCCTCATCAAGTTCTCCGACGGCAAGAACGTCCGCCTCAACCGCGTGGCCGGCAGCGAGGTGAAGAAGAACAAAGTGACGGAGAAAGTGGCACGCGCGACCATCACCAAGTACTGGACGGAGACCATCTACGAGGTCACGCCGGAGGTGATCAGCAAACTCGAGGGCGGTTCGACCATCACCAAGATCCGTGTGGTCTTCAAGGAGAACGACGCCAAGGATTATGACATCGCAGAGGGCTATCTGGAGAAGATGGCGTCCGACCTGCTCAAGTCCTATCAGGAGGCTGCTCTCAAGAGCCGCAAAGCCAACAGCGATCTGAGCGATGAAGATTTTTGATTCATCAAAAATAATTGCTCTTGCCCTTCTCTTGGCTCTTGGCTCTCCGCTCTCCTACTCGCAGATCGGCATGCGGGAGTTGGGTGACTCGCTGATGGCATACACGGGCTTCTCACGCCTGTGGAGTCCTGCCGTGCGGGTCAAACAGCTCCGCGTGAGCGGCAATAACGTCTCCGTGCGAACCAACCAGACCTTGCATGACTTCCGTTGGACGGAAGAGAACCTCGACCGGCTCTGCCGCAAGGTCAGCCTCTGGACGCTCGGTCATGAGAACGGCAAGGTCACTATCTACGCCGGTCAGACGGATGTCCGCACACTCATCACCGATTGTGCGCGGGGCATCTCCTCGTCGCCGAACAAGGGCAAGGACCTCACGGAGCGCAACATCGTCCTCTACCCCAGCCACGGCCTCTATTACAACCGCGACCGGGCGGAGTGGATATGGCAGCGCGCAACGCTCTGGACGACCGTAGAGGACCTCTACAGTCAGGAGTACGTACGGCATATCACCCGTATGCTGGAGAACGCCGGAGCCAATGTCCTCTCGCCTCGTGCGGGTCTGGACGAGCCCCATCCGGGTCTCTCCGGCATGCCCCGATGGACCGAAGGCGCGCGCTACTGGCTGCAGCATCAGAAGACGGACTCTGCCCTCTGGGACCTCTACAACGGCAACGAGTATAAGGACGACATGAAGTCCCGCGGCCTCTGGGTCAACTCCCTGGAGACGGACGTGGACCTCTGCGTAGCGCTCCATACCGACGGACTCGACAGCGGCGATGACACCACCATCGTCGGCACCCTCGTCATCTATACGGCGAAGGACGACGACGGCAATACTGTCCTCCGAAACGGCAAGGACCGCGAGAAGGCGAACCGTAACTTAGGCGACTGGATCCAGACCCAGATCACCGAGGATCTGCGTACCCTGGCGCCCGAATGGACACGCCGCCAACTCAAAGAGGCTAACTACTGCGAGAGCCGTGTGCCCGTCGTGCCGAGTATCATCCTCGAGTTGCTGAGTCATAAGAACATGGCGGACATGCGTTACGGCCTCGATCCCGCTTTCCGTTTTGCGGCATGCCGCGCGGTCTATAAAGGCATCCTCCGCTACCTCAACGGCAAAGAGGCGGTCGTACAGCCCCTGCCCGTGCATGAGATGGCGATTGACCCGAACGGTACCGTCCGTTGGAAGGCACCTATAGACCCGTTGGAGCCATCCGCTACGCCGACCTATTATATGGTATATGTGCGTGCGGACGAGGGCGAATGGGACATCCAGCAGGTGGAGGGAAAGACCGAACTGAAACTCAACCTGCAGCGCGGCGTGCAGTATGACTGCTATGTAGTCGCGGGAAATGACGGCGGTCTGAGTATGCCCGGACCGATGGTCAGCGCCTACCTCAATGACCAAACGGCAAATGACCAAATGGTACTTGTCGTCGATGCTTTCGATGACGTCTATGGGCCGGATTGGTTTGCCGACAGCACTTTTGCGGGCATCGTCCCGGGCACGTATGCCTGCGAGAGCGATTTCTCTTGCGCGTATATCGGCGAGCAATGGGACTACCGCCGTGCGAGTCTCTGGACCAATGACGACAACTGCGGTTGGGGTGCCTGCTATCGCGATCATGCAGGCCAGCTGACCGTCGGAAACACCCGCGACTGGTCCATGCGTCACGGCCATGCCTTACGCCAAATGAAGATCAGTTATGTCTCCACGACCGCAGGGCTCATGACCGAACCCGACGAGCGTTTTAAGATGGTGGATTATATCTGCGGTCGCCAGCGTCAGCCCATAGGAGAGACCCAGAAAACGATGCTTGCTGCCTATCTCGCGAAAGGCGGTCGGCTGCTTCTCTCTACCGACCATTTCAGCGCCATCGATCCCCAATGGGCGGTTCAAAACCTCCATGCTTCTTTCTATGCCGCACGGGCGACACGCTCCGGCAGGATCGTCGGCAAGAGGCATTACCAACTGCTCTTGACCCCGAACGAGGAGCAGCTCTTCACCTGTACGCCGGAGGGATTAAAAATCGCGGAAGGCGCCGCTGTCATGGCTACCTACCGCGATATGCGTTGTCCCGCCGCTGTGGGATTCAAGGGGCCGAAGAACAAGACCCTCGTCTTTGGTTTTCCGCTCGAAGCGGTGACGGATTTCGATAAGATCTATACCTCTTCTATTCAATGGCTGAACGAGCAATAAGCACTATTTATCGTGCTTATGCTCGTATAAAGCCTCTTCTACGTTGATGATATAATCGCCCATCTTCTCGAGCTCGAGAATGATATCCATGTAGTTCACGCCGGTGGAGTAGTCATACTCCTTCTCGGTGATATGCTGCATGTTCTGCGCTTTCAGTTCGTCGCGGAAGTTATTGATCTCATTCTCCATGTTGGTCATCTCCAGGAACTCGTCCTCCGTGATATTCACGTGCTCGAGTGCCTGTACCATCTTCGCTTCTGCGCCGTTGAGCAGGTACATCATCATCTCTACGTTCTTGTCCTGGTACTCCGTGTAACGGATATGTGAGTCGTGCTTGTGGCGGATATAACGAGAGAGGTTGTAGTTCGCGTCACCCACGGACTCCAACTCACTCACGATACGCAGCATCTTGTGTACCTCATGTTTGGATTGGTCGGAGAGCCTACCGTCCGCTACCTGGTTCAGGTAGTTCGCTATCTCGTATTCCATTCGGTCGCATATACCCTCGTATTTCTCCACGCGGGAGAATATCTTCGTGAACTGCGTATCGTCCTCCTCGTGGTACAGGTCGTGGATCATGCCGACCATACGTTGGGTACGGATGGCGAAGACATGCACCTCTTTCCATGCCTGCAGGATCGAGAGCTCGGAGGTGGACATCAGGCCGCCGGAGATGAACCGCAACTGGCTGTCCGTATCTTTCTGCTCCGGCTTGGACGGGATAATCGCCGTCACTACTTTCTCCAATACCGGAATGAACCAGATCAGGATACAGGTGTTCGTCACGTTAAACGCCGTGTGGAAAGTCGCCAGGACGGCATTCAGCTTGTCCGGAGACACGTCGCTCGGCAGACCCGGCGTGAAATCGACGCCCCATAACTCACATACGCCGCCTACGAACCAACGGAACACAACCAGCACCCATACCACGCCGAAGAGGTTGAAAACCAAGTGCGCCAAAGCCGCTCTACGAGCCTGTACGGACGCTGACAGCGCTACTATATTCGACGTGATGGTCGTACCGATATTCTCACCCAAGACCAGCGATATACCCATATCAATCGGCAGCACGTGCGTCGAGCACAGGGTCATCGTGATCGCCATGATCGCCGCCGATGACTGTACTGCAAACGTCAATATACCGCCTACTAACAAGTACAGGAAATAACTTCCGTAGCCCCAAGAGGACGTCGCGATAAAGAAGTTACGCACCGGATTCATCTGGTCCAGATGCATCTCCGTCGCATTGATTTTCAGGGTTGTCAAACCGAGCAGCATCAGCGACAGACCGATCAGGAAATCGCCGAGGTTGGCATTCCGCTTCGTGTAGATCAGCGCCACAGCCAGCACGATCGTCGCATACACTACTAACCGCAGGTCAAACGAACCGCCGCCAAGCACCATGATCCACGCCGTGAACGTCGTTCCGATGTTCGCACCCATGATCACGGAGATAGCCTGTGCCAGCGAGAGGATGCCCGCTGAGACGAAGCTCACCGTCATCACCGTCGTCGCCGTCGAGGACTGAACGGCTGCCGTGATAAACGCACCCGTCAACACACCTGTCACGCGGTTGGTAGTCATCGTTCCGAGCACGTTGCTCAACTTGCTACCCGCCATCTTCTGCAGGCCTTCACTCATCACCTTCATTCCGTACATCAGCATTGCCACGGAACCGATGAGCGTGATAATCTGTAGTAAAAGTGTCATCGTTTAAGAAAAACTCGAATTTGGCTGCAAATTTACTGCTTTTTTTTGATATACGCAAATTATTTGCAATTTTTTTCGCGGAACTCACGTGGAGAGAGACCTGTAGCGCGTTTGAAGAAACGGCAGAAAGAGGAGGAATCGGCATAACCAAGGTGGTCACCTATTTGCAGTACAGACAAGTCCGGACGGGAAGAAAGCAGATTCTTCGCCTGCGTCGCCAAATACTGCTCGATATAATCGCTGGCAGAGACACCCACCACCTCCTTGATAACTACCGAGAAATGGCGCGTCGTAAGATGCGCTTTTTCCGCATAGAAAGCCACCTCATGCTGCTCGCGATAGTGGATTGCCACCTGGTTACAGAAGACGTTAAAGATAGAACGATTGCGGTCAATAGGCTTCGCATCTTGATCCATATCACGGCGACACGCATCCAACATATCCGTCATGATATCGGTCTGCGCCAAGAGCATATCGTGGCGGTGTGGATAGCGGGAAACAGGCGTCTCGCTAATAATTTCCAATAATTCCACCGCCTTCATGTACTGCGCCATTTCTTCATCTGTCAGTCGGCAAGCAGGCGTTTTATGGAACTTGTTGCGGTCATGTGTCATCCGCCTTTGTGTCATGTCTTGCTCAAAAGCGAAAGAGTGCATAATGATGGTAATAGAGTAATCCGGGCTGCTATCAATAGGGCGAATGATATGGTTTGGCAGAATCATCGCCACTTCATTCGGCCGGAAGACGACTTCCTGCATGTCATACAGGGCGCGCGACGAGCCGGAATGACAGATGAACAGCATCAGATACGGAGAAATAATATCCCTGTCCCGCTCCGGAAATCCATGCACATCGCGAATCACCGCCACTTCTTTCTTTTCTATCGTGCGGTAAGCCTCCTCAAAAATACGTTTGGTATGAGAATTATTCATTTTTGCATTTTCACATTTACTCATTTAGTCATTTCGGGTACAAAAGTACTGCTTTTTTTTGACATACACAAGTCTTTTTTTGCAAAAATCTTACTTTTGGTCAATTATTTCCAATAAATAGGTAACGCGCATGTGCGTAAAAAGTTGTAATTTTGCAGCGATTTTTTATGCAAACTCCTATAGAAGATATTATCCGCTCCTTTGAGCCGATCAGTCTGGCGCAAATGGAGAGCGTAAAGCTCATGAACCGCATCGACACGAAATACGCCGTGCCGATGGCGGTTCTGCCTGCTATCTTAGAGGCGGCACAAACGGATTATTTTGCGCAGGAGATTGACGGTAAGCGGATCGCTACCTACGACACCATGTACTACGACACCGAATCGCTCGACATGTACATCCGCCACCACGACCGCCAACTCGTGCGTCAGAAGATTCGTGTTCGGCAATATGTGGACAGCCATCTGACCTTCCTCGAGATCAAGCGCAAGAACAACAAAGGACGTACCAAAAAGAAACGTATCGTCGTGCCGGGATTTGACATCACAGCCGACACCCCATCCGTGCTCAAGCACAAAAAAGGAGCAGACGAACCGGTAACGGTGGAGAGTTTTATTGATGCCAAGAGCCGCTACGAATGGTCTCAGATAAGCCCGCATCTCTGGACGAAATTCCACCGTATCACGCTGGTCAACAAAGCCAAGACGGAACGACTGACGATTGACATGGATCTCGTCTGGGAGAATGTAGTTAGCGGCGAAGCGAAGACATACCCCGAGCTCGTCATCATCGAACTCAAACGAGACGGAAACGTGCCATCCAAGATGACGCATATCATGCTGGATCATCGTATCCATCCGCTCAAGATCAGCAAGTACTGCATCGGTACTGCCCTCACTACACCGGGCATAAAGAAAAACCGGTTCAAGAAAAAGATCCGCTTAATAGAAAAATTACTAAATGACTAAAGGCCCAATAAATGGTACATGGTAAATGTTTAAATCGTAAATAATATGTTATTTCAAGTAGATTTAGCCAACCCCACCTTGGAGTTCCTGGAGAATGATCCAAGTATCGCTGCCCGTTTTGGCGCAGAAGACAGTATCTCGTATGTGATGCACTCGTTCGCTGAATGGCTCGGCGTGAGCGAGAACCTCATCACCATGCCGCTGATGTTCCTCTTTAACCTGCTGGTTTCGTGGATCCTCATCTACGGCATCTACTACCGCTACAGCCGCCGGCGCGATTACTATGTGCAGTTTATGCTCTTCTCCTCCGGTATGTTCCTGCTCCTCTGGCTCATGCAGATTCTCGACATCCAGACGGGCTTCGTGCTCGGTCTGTTTGCTATCTTCGGCATGATCCGGTACCGCACGGAGACAGTGCCTATCCGCGAGATGAACTATATGTTCCTCATCATCGCCCTCTCCGTCATCAACTCCCTGAGCCTCAAAGCCGACGGTCTGGCATGGTATTTGTTGCTTTTGGCTAACCTCATGATGCTGGCTCTGGCGTGGTTCTTTGAGTTATGGAACGGTCGCAAGAGACTCTCCACGAAGATCATTCTCTATGAGAAAATCGAGAATATCAAGCCCGAGAACCGCGCAGCACTCATCGCCGACCTCCAAGAGCGTACAGGGCTCGAAGTGGTGGATATCGAGATCGGACATATTGATTTCCTCCGAGACGTGGCGTATATCAAGATGACCTACCCGCTCGAGCACGGCAAAACAACCAATAGTATTGATCAAATAACGAAATTCAAATGAGAAAGTCATTCATTATAGGTCTTTGTTCTTTATTCCTTATTCCTTACTCGTTGTATGCGTGGAGTTATGATTCCGAGACAGCCACAGAGATGCAGGCGGCACAACTGCGGTTCGGAGCGGAGTTCAACAAGAAATGGCGTAACGGTCTCCGTTTGGGGGTCTCGGAAGACCTGCGTTTCGACCTCTATAACTCCGCTGTCGGTCCCCACTTCCGCAAGTCCTACACCACCCTCGATTTCGGTTACAAACCCATCGACTACCTCAAACTGGACGTAGGTTATACCTTGCGCATCATCGGAGCGGACAGCACATGGTCGGCTACCAAGAAAGCCGACCCGAACGAGTGGATACGCCACCGTCTGTTCTTCTCCGCGACAGGCTCTTACACTTTCCGCTACGCGAAGATCTTCCTCCGTGAGCGAGTGCAGTTGGATATGCGTACGGACAGCGTGAACCTCTTGGAGAAAAACAAATATAATGTGTTGCTGCGTAGCAAGATAGGCACGGAGTTTATCATCCCCGGCAAACCCGTCAAACCCTATCTCTGGCTCGAACTCATCAACACCCTCAATGCGCCCGAATACCAACAGAAAGACGGACGGCAGTTCATTACCGACATCCACACGCAAGCCGGTGTCAAATGGCGCCTCACCAGACGCAGCAGCCTCGATTTCTTCTATCGTTTCTCCTACGGGTACGACCGGGATATCAACATCACGAAGAAGAAAGGAAATATTGAACTGACCGAAGAGAAATGCTTCATGCATTCGATCGGTATATACTATAATTTAGATTGGTAATTATGATTAAGATTGGAAAAATTATCCCTTTGGCGCTGGTAGTGCTGATGGGAATCGGCTGTAACAAAGACGATGAAGTCAATAGTGGTACTGCCGCATCGACGGAGACTTTCACCGGCGATGAGAACTCGGATTTTGTAGAGAATGAGACTTGGTCGTCCTCGATCAGCATCGTGTGGAATGGTACCGACGTGACCGTCACCGGCGCTGCAGACGGAGTGACGGTAACCCACTCCAACGGCTATGTAACCGTCCAATCCACCGTCAAGCATATCGAGTATGTCGTGAGCGGTTCCGGCACAGGACAACTCAGTATCTACAGCGATTATAAGTTCAAACTCTCCTTCGAAGGGTTGACTCTCGCTTGTTCCGACGGCCCGGCTATCAATAACCAGAGTTCGAAGACCTGTTACGCCGTTCTGGGCGGTACGAATACCCTCAGCGACGGTGCCTCGTATGCCTCTTCGTCCGAAGACCGCAAGGCGGCCTTCTTCAGCGAAGGACAGATATGTGTCTCCGGTTCCGGAAGCCTGAGCGTCACCGGTAACTACAAGCATGCGATGGCTTCCGACGACTATATCCGGCTCTGTTCGGGTACCGGCACCATCGACCTTACCGCCAAGGTGAACGACGGCTTACACGCCAACGACGGTATCATCATCAACGATGGTACACTTTCTGTCACGGCCAAAGACGAGTGTCTGCGCACCGACACCAACGCTATCGTGATAACCGGCGGTATGATTACTGCCATCAGTCAGAGCGAAGCTATTGAGAGCAAAGGCACGATCCTTATCTCCGGCGGACAGGTCTATGCACAGGCTACAGACGATGCCATCAATGCCGGCGGCGACCTGACCATCAGCGGCGGTTATGTCATGGCGTACTCTACGGGCAACGACGGCATCGACGCCAACGGCAACTGCTACATCAAAGGTGGTGTGGTCTATGCCATCGGTGCCAGACAACCCGAAGTGGGAATCGATGCCAATACCGAAGGCGGATACAAGCTCTATGTGGAAGGCGGCACGATCGTAGCTATCGGCGGTCTGGAGAGCGGCGCCAGTCTCACGCAGACATGCTATTCCGCTTCATCCCTGAGCAAAGGCACATGGTACGCGCTCTATAGCGACGGCGAGGTAGCATTGGTCTTCAAGACCCCGACCAGCCTCAGTGCTTCCACCTTCGTCGTCTCCACCAGCGGCACAACGACTCTCCAATCCGCTGTCACCACTTCCGGCGGATCGTCTATTCTCAACGGCTATGTCCTGACCGGAGCAACCCTCAGCGGCGGTTCATCTGTCACGCTCTCTACCTACTCCGGCGGTAACGCAGGTGGCGGTCCCGGTGGCGGAGGCCCCGGAGGCGGTGGTCATGGTGGCGGACCCGGTGGATGGTAAGAGATTTGAAATTTGTAATTTGTAATTTGACATTTATGAAAAAGATAATTATTTTTGTACTTTGTACTTTGTCCCTTGGTTCTTTGTCTGCCCAGAGCCTCCTCACCCCTGAGCAACTCGCCAAACGCGAGAAAAAGAAAAACCTGACGGTCAAGGAATGGAACACCGACTCCAAGACCAAAACCCGATGGATGGACCGGCTCAAGGTCTATGACAGCCAGGGACGCTGTGTCGAGGAGATCGAGTATGCCACCTACGGCCAGAAATGGCGTGTCACCAGTACCTACGATGATGTCACCGGCAAAGTGATCGAAGAGGTCGAGTACAACGACCGCAATCGTCCTGTCCGCATCAAGAAATACGAATGGAACGCCGATGGCACCAAAGCCAAGCAGTACAACTACCTCCCCAACGGCAAACTCTACTCCGTCAAGGTCTATGAGTACATCTTCTCGGAGAAATAAGCGGCAGCTATCCCTATATGCTGCAACGGTAAATAAAAAATGGCATACATTTTTGTGTATGCCATTTTTTTGTAATTTCACATCGATTATCAGAGAATATCCATGCTCAGCGTAACGTCTTTCGAAGCGCCTTTCTTTACAGATGCAGCCACTTTTCCGTTTACTTCTTCATCCTCATCGAAGGTCTCAAAGATAAAGGTCGCCTGATCGCTGCTTACGCCAAAACTCATCGAGTTGATCTCAAAGGTAGCGATACCGCTGTCATCAGTAGCGATGTTTTTGGTCGCATGAACCTTGTTCTTGAGGAATGCCTCACTGAGGTCTCCACGGAACATGAACACCTGTACATTCGGCTGAGGAACACCTAATTTAACCACTTTCACATTCACCGTTGCAGCATTCTTCTGCTGGCAACCGGTGAGGAGCACTGCGCCGGCGATAACAGCCAGCATCAAGAAACTTTTAATAAACGTTTTCATTTGTATTAATTTTAATTTCCCCTCTTACACCTTCGGGGCTTGGACGTCTGTATGTCACCGTATTTATTACGCCGTCGGCAACCGGCGGGAAAGGTATTTGAAAACCTTTGCGACTGCAAAGGTACTGCTTTTTTTTGATATATGCAAGATTTTGGGCTATTTTTTGCGTCATATTATTGCATAATTCAAATTTTTGTTGTAATTTTGCAGCCGCAAAGGTTTTAACCTATACAACAAAACATTTTTTACTACAAAATTACCAGAACAAGCACCTGCAGGGTGTACCTATTGCAAGGAATTATAAAAAATCAATAATATGAAAAAGTACAATTTGGGCTTCATTTCAGATGAAGACATTTTTAAGCACGTTAAAGAAACCGTTCAACAGTATAGTGCAAGTATAGACTTGAAGGAGTTCAATAAAAATATCGTTGATCCCATTAAACTAACGTTCGATGCAAAAGTGTATGGCAGGTCAATGGAAGAAGTGGTTGCTTCTGAATGTATGCGCCAAATGGATAAATCCAACAATAATCACATAGGGTACTTTCACCAGAATTTATTCCGCTATGCAGGCAATGGGTGGGCTGTTCCTGCCGAGGGATTCGATGTTGTTAACGAAGACAAACATATCTTCGTGGAAATGAAAAACAAGCACAATACAATGAATTCTGCGGCGGCACAAAAGACCTACATGAAGATGCAGAACAAAATTATCCGCGACAGTAAAGCTACTTGTATGCTTGTAGAGGCTATTGCAACACGCTCGCAAAATAAAACATGGATTGCTACCGTTGACAAAGAGCGCTTTGAGAATGAGCATATCCGTCGTGTTTCAATGGATAAGTTCTACGAAATAGTGTTTAATGATTCATTGGCTTTTTCCAAACTTTGCAAAGCACTTCCTGTCATATTGGATGATGTAATAGCAGAATTAGGCAGTTCTACAAATCAAAATACCGTTTTTGATGAGTTGGCCGCGATTTCGCCGGATATTATGAAGAGTCTATATCTGCTTGCTTTCAAAACATACGAAGGATTTGATAATTATTAAAGATGTACACGTTTTTATCTGCAACAAACTTAGCTGACCTCACAGGAACATCACTCGCTACTGCACAAAAGTGGGGCGAGAACGGTGTGTATCCTTATCACAAGAACGAAAAAGGAAAGGATGGATTCTACATGGAGGAACTGACCGATGTAGAACCCGTGCGCATGATGCTCAATACCAAATGGGATGAAGAATTCCATGTCGCTCCACTTCGTGACTATACTTCCGTGGAACTTTTCGCAGGTGCCGGTGGGTTGGCTCTTGGTATGCATTTAGCCGGTTTCCGTCACGTTCTGTTGAATGAGATGGATGCAATGGCATGCCGGACTTTAAGACGCAATCATCCCGAATGGAATGTGCTGGAAGGCGATATCCATCAGGTGGACTTTACCCCACTTCGTGGCAAGGTAGATTTTCTTTCGGGAGGATTCCCCTGCCAAGCTTTCTCTTACGCTGGTAAAAAAGGTGGTTTGAATGATACACGCGGTACTTTGTTCTTTGAATTAGCGCGTGCCGTACGGGAGATACAACCAAAAGTGTTCATGGGAGAAAATGTGAAAGGATTGCTCTCGCACGAGGACGGAAAGACGCTGGATATAATTCGCAATGCCATTGCAGAATTGGGGTATACATTGGTGGAGCCTCGTGTGCTGAAGGCAATCATGTATCAAGTTCCGCAAAAGCGTGAACGTCTGATTTTGGTGGCAATCCGAAATGACATCTATGAGCAAGGCTTCCGTTTTAAATGGCCGGATCCTTATCGCCGGGTAATGACGCTGCGCGATGCTTTCTTCTCAGGCGAGTTATTCGACAAGGATGTGCCCGAATCGCAAGGACAACTCTATCCTGCTAAAAAAGCCCAAGTGATGTCATTAGTGCCGGAAGGTGGCGATTGGCGTGACCTGCCGATTGATAAACAGAAAGAGTATATGGGTGGCAGTTTCTATCTCGGTGGAGGAAAAACAGGAATGGCACGTCGCCTATCCATGGATGAGCCGTCGCTCACGTTAACATGCGCACCGGCTCAGAAACAAACAGAGCGGTGTCACCCGACAGAGACTCGTCCTCTTACTGTACGTGAATACGCTCGCATACAGACGTTCCCGGATTATTGGGAGTTTGAGGGAAACATAAATGACCAATATAAGCAAATTGGAAACGCTGTGCCGGTAAATCTCGCCTTTGCGATTGGTCGCTCATTGATTCGTCTGTTCAATGAGATAGAGGCGCAACATCCTGAAGAAAGCCAATACGAAGAAGCTGCTCGTGCAGGGCATGAAATGCTTCCTCCACAACTCTTTGAACTGGATTTGTTTAATCTGCAGGAGCAGTATCCTATTGGCACTAACATTATCAATAATCCACCCTCTTTCAAAAGGAAAATTGACAATAGCGACCTGGATGATTCAAAGAACGTGTTGGTAAGTCTTGTGCCGGATCAATACATTGAACCATTTACCCATCATCGTGCAAAGGCATACTTTACCGGCAAGAAGTTCCCTTCAACGGTCAAACTAAATAAGCTGTATTATTTTATGCCATACACAAAGGGAAAGGGCGTTCGCGACTTGTATTTGATTGAGGTGGCACGAGTCGGCACAAAACATGAATTCGTAGAAACGGCAGATGAGAACGATTTTCGGTTAGTATTCGAGATAAAGTTTGTCAAGCAACTTTTTGAAGACTACAAACCTATAAAATTAACTATATGGCGTACATTCACAGATACGAATCTGAGAGCCATATTATCTATGTAATCACGATTTTGAACTATGTATCAACACCCCTTAGCAAGATTACTGATCTATACCGACAAACGGGACAAAAGCGAATTTGGCATACCCAAGCAGGCATGGTATGACCTTTACGAGTTGTTCACTAAAACGAAATATGACAACTTAGACGATGGATTCACTGCTGTGGATTTCTTCAATGAGGTCTTCTATTGCCTCACTTTTACCTATGCTAATGAAGAAGCTGCGGAATGGCTCAATGATTACATCAACCACGAATCATACCTCTGTCCATACGTCCCTGAATTAGCTGACCCGCAGTCACAAAAAGAGCGTAAAGCCGCGCAAGATCTGCAAAAGAAAATTGAGTACACCAATTGGTATGTACTCGCTTTTGTCTGGGTGATCCTGAATATTCAGAAGGAATTACCGCCATTTGTCAAGATCTTCATGACCGCTCTGGAGAATAAATTGCATATTGATTACCAAGACTTCTACCTCTTTGAGGATTTTCCTGATGAACACCCAGATAGGTATTCTTTTGATTTTTCTCTCCACCCAGAGTTTACGGAAGAAATCTTATTTCATTCTACGGAAGATTGGAAAAATGCTACCGACGACTTTGATTATCTGGTCGTTACGCATATCTCACAACGGTTCTGGGATCCCGATGATAGAAGAAACATTGTCGAACTCATCCAGAATGCACTTGCTATAGAAAATGCTAAACCCGATGCGGAACCGAGATATTCACGCATTTCCCATCGAAAAAAAGCGAATCAGGAATTGCTCGACAACCTGTTGCGAGACACCGAGAAAGATATCGAATATAAGGATAATCACCCGCAACAAAATAGCATCTCAGAAGGCGGATTTAACGGATATATCCTACACGACCATAGAAGGGTGATGGACGTGCTCTTGCTTATTACGCATCTCGGTAACGCACAAATGCCCGTATTGATTAAATGCATAAAGGCGCTTATCCGGTTAGGATATATGCGTAATGATTGTTTCGATGATATCGATGATTTCATCGCTCGCGCTAGTCAGGTTTTTGATAATGTCAGTTTTGAACGAGCGAATGTCAAAAGAAATATCGAACAAGGGACAAGATACACGGATAATGAGTATAACAAACTGATTCAAAATATCTCTGACCACCTTGATATCGTCCTCAAAAGTTAAAGCAACTTTTTGGTGAAGTTAAATTAACTTTTCATGAAGTTAAAATAACCGGCTGTTTTCTTTCAAAAAAGACAGTCGGTTTTATTTTGTTCATTTTCAATCGATTATGAACTTTTTTTTGTCTTTTCTAAAAAAAATTAATAACTTCTTGCAGGTTAATTTATGGCTATCTACCTTTGCACTCGATTTCTTCGGAGATCGAGTTTTTTTGTTTAACCCGCGAGGTTTTGCAGGCTTGCAGCTGCATTGAAGGCGCCTTCACTGACAAAGCCAAGCATAAATCTCAAAGGTTTATGAAAACTAATCAAAGCCCTGTACCCCAGGCACCCACTGCGCGCAAGCGCAGAAACACGTACCGTAATCTCGCTATCGAGTTTTACGCCCGTAACTCATCCTCTATCCTGGCCATCACGCATCAGCACTGGCCTGACCAACCCTGGACGTCCCAGCCCGAACTGGCGCGTATCCTCTCCCTCAAACTCGGATGGGAGGTGTCTTATCGTCCCCTTTCTAAACAACTCAGACGCGTCCATCGCTTCGATGAGGCGGTACGTCAACGCACCTTCCAACTCCTCGCCGAGAAGGATCTTTATGCACCGGATTTCTCGTGGGATGCATTTTGTGGTCGATGGAATTTACCAACCCCCGAAAATGTTGTACCTTTGCACCAGATTTAAAAACTATGAAAATGGAAGGACTAACGATTATTGAGCAACTTTCGCAATTGCGGATTACTGCCTCATCACAAATCCCGCCGCATGAGTTCCTCTACACCTGGAACGGTACGCCCTGTTTCGCCAAAGGCGAGTTGGTAGCTGTGACCGGAAAAGCCAAGTCCGGCAAGACCTATCTCAACTCCCTGCTCATGGCGGCGGCAAGCGGTCAGACGTTTATCGGACTGAAAAGCCTGAGTGACAAACCTTTACGTGTTCTCTGGATAGATACCGAGCAAAGCCCCGATAGCACCTGTGAGATCCTCCGCGACCGCATCGGAGCGATGATCGGAGAGCAGCCCAGCGAGGAGCAGTACCACGTCTTCAACCTCCGTTCGGTCAACTGGCAGGATCGTATGTTACATGTCGTCACCGCCATCTCTATCTGCCGGCCGGACCTCGTCATCTTCGACGGCATACGCGATGTCGTGGGCGACATCAATAACTACGAGGAGGCACAGAAACTCATCGGCCAGCTGCTCTATATCGCCTCGGAATACAAGACCTGCATCGTCTGTGTCCTCCACCAGAACAAAGCGGTGGAGGACAAGACCCTGCGGGGTGCACTGGGTACGGAGCTGCAGAACAAGAGTTTCGAGACCTACGAGTGCTCCAAAAACCCCGACACCCGTATCTTCTCCGTCAAGCAGACCGCCACGCGTAAGTACGACATGCCCAACCGCATCGACTTCTGCCTTACGCCCGATGGCCTGCCCGTCGCCTGCGAAGTACCTACGGAAAAGGAAGAGAAGTCCATAGATCTGGAGGAGGTGTTCCGTAGTGCGCTGATGGGGCATGGCGAGATGCGGGCAGGAGCATTAAAAGCACAAGTGCGCATGCGATACCATATCACCAGCGACAGTGAGTACGGGGCGATGGTAGGCGAGGCACTGCGTCAAGGGATAGTTACCAAGCGTGTCGTTTCCGACCGTGAGGTATATTATCTACCCGGACCTAAAATGTTATCACCCCAGCTGGATTTTGATGGGTTGCACGGGGCTCCTTAGTAGGTCTAATATATATATGCAATATATTAGACTACTCTACTAAGGGAGCTCCACCGGCTACCATCAAACGGCGGAATGGACAAAAGAAGAAGGGGAACGCCGTCTCTCAGACGGCACAATGAACGAAAAGGAGGCTCGGGGCTAAAGACCCGCGAACAGAACGAAGAAAAGACGGTACGTAGATGTCCGTAATGGTCGCGAGATGGTCGCGGGATTGAGCCGTAAAAGGGAAGACCCTACCTCTCCATAGAGGGGGAAGAACACCGGCATCCGATGCCGGGGAAAAGAAGAAAGAAAAGAGGAAAACGCCGTCTATCAGACGGCACAATGAACGAAAAAAGCGCGAGGCTAATAAACGAAGGTAAGAATAGAGAAAAGATGAAAGTAGAATTGATTATTCCGATTGAAGGGTTACACGGGAAGTTGCGCAGGGACGGCTACTATTTCCGTAAGTACCGCGGGCAACAGATCGTGCAGAAATGTCCGAACCGAGAAGGGCACGTCAAGACAGAAGACGAAGCCGCTAACCAGCGGCGGTTTGCAGAGAAGTACGCGGGGAACCACCGGCGGGTAAACAACCCAAAGCAGGATCCAGATGCCGGATTAAATCCGGCGTAACTGTCAAGAAAGAAAACCCGCATAAAATGCGGGGCTAATAAACGAAGGACAAACCTGCTCGCGGAACTCGCGGACACAGGACAATGAGGGGCGGAAGTTCGCGCAATGGTGCGCGAAAAATGCACAGAGAAAAGCCGGCATCCGATGCCGGGGAATGGACATACGAAGAAAGGACGGGACAAGAAAAACCGCGGAATACCGCGGGGAACAGGACAAGACAAACCGCGAAATACCGCGGAAACAGAACAAAGTAATAAACCATTAAAAGAAAGGAAAAAAGAAAATGGCAAAGATCACGATGATGTCAGGGATTGCGTCTATATCGGGACGCGTGGGGAACTGTTGCTTCAGAACGATGAAGGCGACAGGGAAGGTGTACATGCACCAGGTAAAGGACGAAAGGCAAAAGTCAAGAGTCAAGAGACCTGCAAGCGAGGCGATGGTACGGCAGCGGAAGCGGTTTAGCGAGATTGCCAAGATGGTCATGCAGATGAAGGCAGAAGGCTCCAAGAAAAGCAGAAAGCAACTGTGGAAAATTGCTACGAAAGCCTATGATGCAGAAAATCAGTAAAGAGGAGTTGGCAGCGCGGCTGGAGGCGCGTGTGGAGTGTGCGGAAGGCGGCGTGGAGGGGCTGAACACCCTCCTGTACGGATGGAAGAGATTCCGCAAGTACGGCGCCAAGTACCGGCATGCCTTGGAGGCACGCGACTGGCTGTACCGGGTCGAAGTGATCGACCTGAGCGACTATGCCGGCTGCGACCTCACGTAAAACTCATCATAATGAGGTTTGCGAAGGGATCATCGGCGTGGCAGCGATGATCCAGGAGCGCAGTCATGACCTGTCGAAAATCACGACCGACCAGCAGACCTTCATCGCTCAGAAGAACGAGCCGAACGGTTGCAAGACCATGAAACAGTGGTACTGGCGCGTCTGCGGTCAAGAGTGGGATCAGGCGCATAGCTAAGGTCTACCCCAAACCCCTCCCCTAAAAGGAGGGGCTTTTTTTTCGATTTTCCTTGCATATATCAAAAAAAAGTAGTAATTTTGCACGCAAAATTGCCATGCCGATGAAGAAAAGTGCAATCATAGTGCCGGAAGGATGCCAGCGGGTGTTGCTACACGCCTGCTGTGCACCGTGCTCCTCTGCCATCGTCGAATGGCTTCAGGCGCATGGTATTCAGCCTGTGATCTACTACTTCAACCCCAATATCTACCCCGAAGCGGAGTACGAGATACGCAAGGCGGAGAGTAAACGCCACGCAGAGTCTTTAGGCATCGAATGGCTCGAAGGGCCATACGACCACGAGGCATGGCTCCGAGACATCAAAGGTCTGGAGAACGAGCCGGAACGAGGCAACAGATGCTCCGTCTGTTTCTACCACCGCCTCAAAGCGACCGCTGAGAAAGCCGCAGAGTTAGGCATCCCCTATTTCGCCACCACCTTGGCTTCGTCCCGATGGAAGAACATCGACCAGGTCAATGCCGCAGGCCTCAAAGCCTGCGAAGCCCCAAACCCAAAACAGGGCGAAGCCCCTACTCCCTCCTTCTGGGCGCAGAACTGGCGCAAGGACGGCCTCCAGGACAGACGAAACGAATTGTTAAAACAGTATAACTTCTATAACCAGCTCTATTGCGGCTGCGAGTTCTCATGCCATGATCACTAATCCATTAGCCATTATTGCCCTTATCCTGACAGTCATTCTGGTCATACCGATGATCTGTAGGAAGATCCGCATCCCCAGCATTGTGGGATTTATCATTGCGGGAATCATCATGGGTCCCTGGGGTCTTGAACTCCTGCCTAACGTCCATTCTATTCAGACGCTTGGCAAGATCGGCATGCTCTATATCATGCTGCAGGCAGGTATAGAAGTGGATATCAACGATTTCCGTCAGCAACGCAGCCATGCCATGCTGTTTGGTATATACTCGTTTATCTTCCCCTTCCTGTTGGGCCTGTTGACCAGCCGCCTCATCGGTTACGGATGGGTGACGAGTGCGCTTCTGGGCGCTATGTACGGCAGCCATACGCTGATGACCTACCCCATCCTCAGCCGTTACGGCGTGCAGAAGAACCGCGCAGCGAACGTAGCTATCGGCGGCACGATGCTGACGATCACCCTCGCCCTCTTGGTCTTGGCTATCCTCAAATCGCATCTCGCCTCTACTGCCAGTCTCTCGGCATGGGCACTGACAGGCCGTATCGTGCTGACCTTAGTACTCATCATCGGCGTCTTTCCATGGATCGCCCAACACTTCTTCAAACGCTGGACAGACGCCCGCGGAGGCTTCCTGATCGTCATGACGATGATGGTCGTCTCGGCGCTCTTAGCCGACTGGGCAGGGCTGGAAGGTATCTTAGGCGCCTTCATCTGCGGCGTGTCATTGAACCGACTCGTGCCGAACCTCAGCCCCGTCATGCAGCGTATCAATTTTGTGGGAAACAACCTCTTCGTACCGCTCTTCCTCATCGGCGTGGGCATGATGATTGATATCCGCGTCCTCTGGAGCGGATGGAGCACCATCCTCATCGCTATTGCGATGATCGGTACCAAACTGGCAGGCAAATGGATTGCTGCGTGGGTGGCGCAGAAGAACTTCAGCATGCAGCGCGTGGAGCGCGAACTGATGTTCGGTCTGACGCACGCAACCGCCGCCGGCACGCTCGCTATCGTCACCATCGGATACGAGATCGGGATCTTTGATCCCGAGATCCTCAATGCCGCCGTGGTGATGATCCTCGTGCTCTGCACCTCCGCTTCCTTCGTCACGGAGCATGCTGCCAAGGAGTTGGCATTACAGGAAGAAGCACGTCTGGAGGCAGATAAGACCGATAACAGCTGGCAACTGATGACCATCGCCGAGAATAGGCATTACGAGCTGAAAGAACTGAGCGAACTGAGCGAGTTACACGACCCGGATCTGGCGAATGAAGAGGACTGGGACGAAGCGCGAGGCTTGATTAACAGCCAGCGCAAGGCGGCAATCATCTACCACCCGAATCAGCCTATCAACACCATCAACCGCCTTCTTGTAGCCGTACCGCGGTATGCAGAGAAAGAGCATGATTTCATCACCTGTTTCGGTCTCATCAGGCGTCTCAGCAGCCAGATAGGCGCACGCGTCATCTTCTATACCAACCAGGACACCCAACGTGCCCTGCAGGCTTTCTGCCGCCGTAAGGGTAAGTTCCTGCGCGCTTCGTATAGGGAGATGGAAGACTGGGAAGACGTGCTCATGATCGCCAAACAGATGGCGCCGGACGACATGATCGTCCTCTTCAATGCACGACCCTCCACACCGAGTTATAACCCGCTCTTCGACACCGTGCCGGATGTCTTGGAACGGTTCTTCAAGAACCATAGCTGGATGGTCGTTTATCCGGAGCAAGAGACCGGTGCCGCTATACCGGATCTGCTGACAGGAGACACCCCTCAAGCCAGCAGGACTTGGAAAATAGTCAGTGCGATAAAACGCGCGGTCTTATCTTTTCAACAAAGATAACCCATAAGCCAAAGAGCATGGCGTAGAACAGATATTTGAAGAGGTAGTCATGCAGGAAATGGAACCAATCCGGATGGAACTCAATGAGTAAGGTGATCGCCGCTATGCGCGCGATATTAAAGGCATAGCAACAGAGCCATCCGAGAGGGATGAACCAGAGTTTTGCTATTTGAAATTTGAAATTTGAATTCCTAAATCCTAAATCTGAAATTCTAAATCTGACCGGCAGCACGGTCAGAATAAGGCACATGAAGATGAAGCTCTGCTTCAGACCCGTACAGCCCCAGATGATAGAGGTCCCTACTCCGTTATCGTAGCGGATGACATGATCGCCGACCTTATAGACCGTATCCCGAAACAGCCCCACGATCCAATAGACCGCGTCCGCTACATGGCATGCCATGAACTCAAACGGCGCTGTGATATCTATTCCGAACCACGTGACCGCATCCCCGTTCTCATCGCCTACCATGGTGAACTTCCAGAAGTAGTTCGCGACAAGAAGCGTGATGATAAAGACGATCACATCTTTATATGGTTTCACCCGCTCTCTTATTTTTTGTACATCGTACATTGTCCCTTTGTACATTAAATGGTGGTCTTGGCGAACGGCACTTCATCTATCGCACAAAAATCTTTATCCAGATACTTGAAATATCCCGCCTGGCAGACCATAGCGGCATTATCGGTCGTGAAGGAGAACGGCGGGATAAATACCTCCCAGTGATAGCGTTTGCCGTAGTCGATAAACGCCTGACGCAGCGCACTGTTGGCACTCACACCTCCTGCTACCGCCACCTGCGTCACTTTGAGGTTCTGCGCCGCTTTCTTCAGTTTCCGCATCAGAACATCGACTACCGTAGCCTGAATAGACGCACACATGTCCTCCTTGAGGTTCGGAATACGCTCCGCCAACTCATCAATCGTCTCTACTCCCTGCGCCTTCATCATGTCGCGCAGAGTGTATAAGAATGAAGTCTTGAGACCCGAGAAGGAATAGTCGTAGCCTGCGATATTGGGCTTCGCTAACAGATATTTCGTTGCATCCCCTTCTTTGGCGAGTTTGTCAATCCACGGTCCGCCGGGGTACGGAAGACCTAATACTTTGGCGCATTTATCGAAGGCCTCGCCTGCGGCATCGTCGATCGTCTGACCGATGATTTCCATATCGTTATAGGCTTTGACGAGCACAATCTGGCTGTTGCCGCCACTTACCAGCAGACACAGGAACGGAAAAGAGGGATGCTTAAGTCCCGTACCATCCTCTACGAAATGCGCAAGTACATGCCCCTGCAGGTGGTTGACGTCAATGAGCGGAATACCTAACGCCAGCGCCAGTCCTTTGGCAAAAGACGTACCGACGAGCAAGGAGCCCAAGAGTCCCGGACCACGTGTAAAAGCAATCGCCGAGAGGTCGGTCTTCTCCACTCCGGCGCGTTTCAGCGCCGTATCCACCACCGGCAGGATATTCTGCTGATGGGCACGGCTCGCCAGCTCCGGCACCACGCCTCCGAACTCCTCATGCACTTTCTGACTCGCAATCACATTACTGCGCAAGATACCATCTACGATGACTGCCGCAGAGGTGTCGTCGCAACTCGATTCAATCGCCAATATTACTGTCTTCTTTTCCATCTTCATACGAATTTCGCTGCAAAATTACTACTTTTTCTGCAAATGTGCAAATAAATTTGCGTATATCAATAAATTTTTGTACCTTTGCACGCTTTTTTAGAATAGGAATATGCATATCTATTTTTTAATAGTTCGTATAGCCGCATTCTTCGGGCATAGGAAAGCGCGCGCGTTGGTGCAAGGCCAACGCGCGACGCTCGCCCCGGAGCATGTAGCGAAAATGAAAGGATTGCAAGGCTGCGTGTGGATTCATGCGGCGTCTGTAGGAGAGTTCGAGCAGGCGAGACCGCTGATAGAGAAGCTCCGTGAGGAGCAACCCAAGCAACATATCGTCCTGACATTCTTCTCTCCTTCCGGCTATGAGATGCGCAAGGATTACGAGTTGGTGGACGCGGTGATGTATCTGCCTTTCGCCACGAGAAAGAACGCCAAACTGTTCTTGGAGGCGCTGCAGCCGCAGATAGCGATCTTTGTGAAATACGAGTTCTGGCCGGCTTATCTCAAGGCCCTGAAGAAACGCGGTATTAAGACCTACAGCATCTCCGCTATCTTCCGTCCCACGCAACGGTTCTTCCATTGGTACGGCAAGGCGTCGTTGGGATTACTCAAATGCTTCACGCATATTTTCGTGCAGGACGAGCGATCTTTACAACTACTGAAGACGCACGGCATCCAGGATGCTTCCGTTGCCGGCGACACGCGTTTTGACCGCGTGAGCAAGGTGTGCCGCTCGATCGCAGAGAAACGCGGTACAGACGGACGGTTGCGTATCATCGAGCAGTTTGTAGAGGGATGCGAGCGAGTGATCGTAGCCGGCAGTACCTGGCCTAAAGACGAGGAACTGCTCGCACAGTACATGGAGCAATACCCGGAGACGAAACTGATCTTAGTGCCCCATGAGATTGACGAGGAGCACCTGCATTTTATCTTCAACCGCTTCCTTGGCAGGTTCGTTCGTTACACGCGTGTCACGCCCCAAACGATGATCCATGCCAACGTCCTGGTGATGGACCAGATGGGACTGCTGTCCTCCATCTACGGGTTCGGCCATGCGGCATATATAGGCGGCGGTTTCGGGGTTGGTATCCATAATACCATCGAGGCAGCCGTATATGGTCTGCCGGTGCTCTTCGGACCGAACTACCATCATTTCCGCGAGGCGCAAGGACTGATTGACGCAGGCGCAGCACGGAGTATAAAGAACTATAGCGAATTAGAAGCGGCGCTTAATACCGCGCTTAACCAACATCAAGAGATTGGCGCCAAGGCGGCTGAGTACGTACAATCCGAGCTTGGAGCAACAGAGAAAATATATAAGCAGATTTTTGGAAATTAATAATTAAAAATTCAAAATTAGATGGCACAAAAACCCAGTATACCCAAAGGGACGCGTGACTTCGGACAAGTAGAGATGGCGCGTCGTAACTATATCTTCGACACCATCAAGAGTGTGTTCTCTTTATACGGCTTCCAGCAGATAGAGACGCCGGCGATGGAGAATATCGGCACGCTGATGGGCAAGTATGGTGAGGAAGGCGACAAACTGCTCTTCCGCGTTCAGAACAGCGGTGAGAAAGCAGCTTTAGCGCCGGAGAAAGGTCTCAGATATGACCTCACTGTCCCGTTTGCGCGGTACGTGGTACAACACCGTGAGGAGTTGAGTTTTCCATTCAAGCGTTTTCAGATTCAGCCCGTTTGGCGTGCAGACCGGCCGCAGAAAGGTCGTTACCGCGAGTTCTACCAATGCGATGTGGATGTCATTGGTAGCGACAGCTTGATAGGCGAGTTGGAACTCATCCAGATTGTGGAGGAGGTCTATCGCCGTCTGGGTATCAACGTGTGCCTGCATATCAATAACCGCAAGATCCTTGCCGGTATAGCCGAAGTTATCGGTGCGCCGGATAAGATTGTGGACATTACTGTAGCTATCGACAAACTTGATAAGATCGGTGTGGAGGCTGTCAACGCAGAACTGAAGGAACGCGGACTGACAGACGAAGCCGTCCAAGCTCTCCAGCCGGTACTGAATCAGGAATCAGGAATCAAGAACCAAGACAAATTAGCTTCGTTGAAAGAATATCTGGCGTCCAGCGAAATCGGTCTCAAGGGTGTTGAGGAGATGGAGGAGATCTTTGAGGAATTGTCAATTGTCAATTGTCAATTATCAATTGAGTTAGACCTCTGTCTCGCGCGCGGACTCAATTATTATACAGGTGCCATCTTCGAGGTGAAGGCATTGGACGCACAGATCGGTTCGATTACCGGTGGCGGTCGTTATGATAACCTGACGGGTATCTTCGGTCTGCCGGGTGTCTCCGGTGTAGGTATCTCTTTCGGCGCCGACCGTATCTATGATGTACTGACAGAGCTGGATTTATTCCCGAAGGAATTACTGACTACCACACAAGTGCTATTCGCAACGTTCGGCAGCGACGAATTGCATTATGCACTCGGTTGGGCGAAAGAGCTACGTAAGGCAGGTATAGCGGTGGAAGTGTATCCCGAACCGACGAAGATGAAGAAGCAGATGGGCTATGCGGATGCCAAAGGTATTCCGTTTGTAGCCATCGTCGGAGGCGACGAGATGGCGCAGAACAAAGTGATGCTCAAGAACATGACCACCGGCGAGCAGCAGTTGGTTGAATTAGAGGAATTAATAAAGTCGATAAATCGATAATTCGAAATATCGATAAATCGAAAACAGAAACTATGGCAGATACAAACAAACAGTTTGATCAAGTGACGGCGAAATGCCGCCAGATATTTATCGACAAGATGAAGGATTACGGTCCTTCGTGGCGGATCTTCCGTCTGTACGGCATCACGGACCAGCTGTATATCAAGGCCTGCAACATCCGTCAGCGTCAAGAGACCGGTGTAAGCCTCGTGGGGGACGATATAGAAGGGAACCTGCGCGCGATAGTCAACTACGGCGTTATGGCGATTATCCAGGAGCGCAACGGCTATGCCGATGCGACCGATATGAGTAGCGAAGAGGCTACGAAGCTGTACGACAAGGTTCTGCAGGAAGCCAAAGAACTGATGATTCGCAAGAACCACGACTACGGCGAGGCATGGCGCGAGATGAGTAAGGAAGGGATTGTAGATATGATCCTCGCGAAAATCATCCGCATCAAAAATATTCTTACCAATAACGGCAAGACCATCGCTTCCGAAGGCGTGGAAGGCAACTATTTCGATATTATCAACTACGCGATATTTGATCTGATACATTATGAAGGCTAAACATATTATCGGTTCAGTAGCACGGACGCTGCTGGCAATCACATTCCTGTTCTCGGGTTTCGTCAAAGCCGTAGATCCGCTGGGCACAGTCTATAAGATAGAGGACTATCTGAAAGCTTTCGGCGGGTTCTTTACGGATCTGCTGCCGTTAGCAGGAGTAGCCGCGGTGTGTCTGATTACGGCTGAGTGGCTGTTGGGTATATGTATGTTCGCCAACATCCGCACCCAATGGACGAGTTGGATCAGCTTGGCGTTCTACCTGGTGATGACGCCTCTGACGCTCTGGATCGCACTGACGAACCCTGTCAGCGACTGCGGTTGTTTCGGCGATGCATTAATACTGACGAACTGGCAGACGTTCTGGAAGAACATCGTGCTGCTGAGTCTGGTGATCGTGCTGTTGGTATGCTGCAAAGCCATCCCGCAGACTTTCTCGTGGTGGGCAGAGATCGTTATTGCCGGCATCGGTTTAGGTGCGCTCATCGGCGTCATGTGCTACAGTTACAACCACCTGCCACCGATGGATTTCCGTCCGTATAAGATCGGCAATCACATCCCTACCCTGATGGAGATCCCCGATGACGCAGAGCCGGATGTCTATGAGACGACGCTCATCTATGAGAAAGACGGCAAGCAAGAGACCTTCACCCTCGAGAACTACCCGAAAGGTGACAGTACCTGGCATTTCGTAGATCAGAAATCCGTGCTCGTCAAGAAAGGTTATGAGGCACCCATCCATGATTTTGAGATCATGACGATGGATTTTGAGGATATCACGTACGATATTCTGGAGTCTGAACTGCCGGTAGAGCTCGTGATCATGTATGATCTGAAAAAAGCAGACCACAAGCAGTTGGGTAAAGTAAAAGAACTGATTGAGCAATCGTTCTTCACATTCGATAACGGCGGTGCGTATATCCTCACCGGCTCGGGAGAAGAGGAAGTGGAGAATATGGCGAACGAGTTCGGATGGGACGAAGAGATGATGAAAAAAGTATTCTGCTATACCGATCCCGTCACGCTCAAAACCATCGTGCGCGCTAATCCGGGCATAATCGTAGTGCAAAATGGCACAATTATTGATAAATATAACATGAAAAACTACTAACAAATCACTAAAAAACAAACAAAATGAGGAAAATTGCTGTAAGTATTATTGCTCTATTGGTGTCGTCGATGACACTGATGGCCGAGCGAGTCAGTCGTGAGGACGCTGCGCTCGTAGCAAACCATTTTATGAGCGTCGCTGCACCCGCTGCTGACGGTATACAACGCGTAGCGCCGGCAGTACGCATGGTGCTTAAAGAGAGCTCCGAACAAACGGAGAGTCAGTATTACGTTTACGAGAACGAGAATGGCGAAGGATGGGTTATTATCGCGGCTAACGACGCCGTATCGCCTATCTTAGCATACTCCGAGACCGGACATTTCCGCACGGATAACATGCCGTCGAACATCCGTCATTGGATGGGCAATTATGACAAATTCATCAAACGTATTGAGACGGAAGGTGTAGAAGCCGCAGAGGAGACAAAAGCCGAGTGGAGAGCGCTGCGCAAAGGTGTTCGCAAGGCGAAAGCAGCAGTGGTAGTAGGTCCGCTGATCCAGACCAAATGGGACCAGGATAAGCCTTATAACAAACTCTGTCCGGGAACAGGTACCAACAAAGCCTATACCGGTTGTGTAGCTACCGCCATGGCGCAAGTGATGAAATACTGGGAATGGCCGGCCAATGGTACCGGCAGCCACAGTTATAAACCGCTGGATGTCAATGAGCCCTACGACTTTTGGGGAAATCCGAACTACTCCACGCGGTACCCGGATACGGTCTCAGCCGATTTCGGGAATACGGTATATGCATGGGAAAACATGCAGAACAGTTATGCAAGTCTGACTCCTGCTTATCAACAGAACGCAGTAGCTACATTGATGTTCCATTGCGGTGTAGCGACCGAGATGATGTATGGCAACGATGCCGATGGCGGATCAGGTACGTTCACGCTGAACAATGACGAGTGGGACACACATGACAATGCACAAAATGCATTCTTTAGATTCTTTAAATACAAGAAACCTACCGGTTATATGCGTGACGGCTTAAAGTATGGTGGATACACCTACTATAAGAAATGGTCGGATGCCGATTGGACTGCGATGGTGAAAGAGGAATTGGATAAACAACACCCTATCCTATACGGAGGTGCCAGCGATGAAGGTGGTCACAGCTTCATCTGTGATGGTTATGACAACCAGGATTATTTCCATTTCAACTGGGGTTGGTCCGGCGAGAATGACGGTTATTTCACCCTTTCCAGACTCCGTCCCGGAAGCGGTGGTGCCGGTGGAGGCGGGTATGATTTTAGCGAGGACCAGGACGTACTGATCGGTATTGAACCGGATTGGGCTCAAGCAATAGAGACCGTCAAAAGCGACGAATCGCTCCAGAAGACCATTGTTGATGGTCGCGTGGTTATCGTGCGTGATAATATAATGTATGATCTCATGGGGCAGAAAATCCGATAAACCAATATCATGAAAAAACTATTTATAAGCATCTTTGCTCTGCTGGTGTCAGTAAGCCTTTTCGCAGAGCGCATTACGTTAGAGGACGCAGCGACTGTGGCCAATAACTTTATGAACGTAGCCGTGACTTCGGTCAACGGCGTGAAGAAAGCCGCTCCTGCCAAACGAATGGTTCGCAAGGCTATGAACACCACAGAGGAACCGCAGTATTATCTCTATGAGAACGAGAATGGCGAAGGATGGGTCATCATCGCGGCGAACGATGCCGTAACACCTATCCTGGCATACTCTGAGACCGGACATTTCCGTACAGATAACATGCCGTCGAATATCCGTCATTGGATGGGTAAATACGACCAGTTCATCAAACGTATTGAGACCGACGGCGTTGAAGCCGCTGAGGAGACTAAAGCAGAGTGGAAAGCGCTGCGTAAGGGTGTTCGCAAGGCACAAGCAGCCGCAGTAGTGGGTCCGCTGATTCAGACCCAATGGGATCAGGATGCACCGTATAACAACCTCTGCCCAGGAACGGGACGCAACAAAGCCTATACCGGTTGTGTGGCAACGGCTATGGCACAGGTGATGAACTACTGGCAATGGCCGAAGAGAGGTATCGGCAGTCATAGTTACAGACCCTTGGACGTTAATGAGCCATACGCAGTGGACGACGAAGGTTATTATATACTGGACGAATACAACCAATATATACCGGTCTATTCCAGCCGTTATCCCTATACCCTCTCTGCTGATTTCGAGAACACGACCTACGACTGGGATAACATGAAGAATAGTTATTCCGATTCTGCTACCAGTGCTCAAAAGACAGCCGTAGCGACGCTGATGTACCATTGCGGCGTAGCTACGGAAATGATGTACGGCAACGATGAAGACGGCGGTTCGGGCACGTACACCGTGAACTATGGCGACGAGGATGATCCTACCTATGCGCAAAACGCGCTATGGAGGCATTTCGGTTATAAAAAGCCAACCAGTTATATGCGCGACGGATACGAAGAATACGACCACACCTATTATAATAGCTGGACCCCCTCCAATTGGACCGCAATGCTCAAAGCCGAACTGGACAAGCAACACCCCATTATGTATGATGGAGCGGGCAGTAGTCCAGAATCCGGCGGGCATAGTTTCATCTGCGACGGTTACGACAGCGCCGGTAAGTTCCACTTCAACTGGGGCTGGTCGGGTTCCAACGATGGTTACTATACCCTCTCTAACCTCATACCCAGAGGAGGCGGTGCCGGCGGTGGAGGCTATGATTTCTCTTATGAACAAAGCGTAATTATCGGCATTGAGCCGGATAGCTCGACCTATGTAGATCCAGTAGATCCGATTGACCCGGTAGATCCTACTCCCGGCACAGGAGCTTTCACGCTGCTGACCAATATCAGCAACCTTGCAGCCGGCGATGAAGTGATCTTGGTAAGCTCGACAAAATCTGTAGCCGCAGGAGCAGAGAATAGTAGTAAGACAGCAAATTGGTTTGATCCGGAAGATGTGACTATTACTAATAATCAAATTACTTTAGACGCTAATAGCACGGTTAAAATCATGACCGTCGGAAAATCCGGTAGCAACTGGACCTTTACCAATGGTGGCCAATTGTTAGTAGCTACAGCGGAAAAGAAAGTGATATTCGCCAATAGCGGTGCTTCTACATGGAGCATCAGCATTGATGGCGGCGACGCGACAATCCAAAACACGACGGAGTCATACGGACGATTCCTGTATAACGTCAGCAACCCGCGATTCACGACATATACGTCGAACACGTCAAAAACCATGCTCCTGCCGCAACTCTATTACCGCAGACCGTCAACAACCGGCATGACGAATATCAGTGCAGGCGCAGAAGTGAGAAAAATCATCGAGAACGGACAGGTTGTCATCGTTCGTGGCAATGAGAAATATAGTGTTTTCGGACAGAAGATCCAATAAAACAAAGTCAAAAGACATATAAAAAAAATATATACGATTATGAGAACAAAAATGGTTGCAGGTAACTGGAAAATGAACAAGAACCTGCAGGAAGGTGTAGCTCTGGCTACCGAGTTAAAAGAAGCAGTAAAGAACCCCTCATGCGCCGTTGTTATCGGTACGCCGTTTATTCATCTGGCTACCGTAGCTGAGCTTCTCAAAGGCTCTGCTATCAAAGTGGCAGCGGAGAACTGCGCAGATCACGAGAAAGGTGCATACACCGGTGAGGTAAGTGCTGAGATGGTAAAATCCACCGGCGCAGAGTACGTCATCCTCGGTCACTCCGAGCGTCGTCAGTATTACGCTGAGAGCTATGAGATGCTGGCAGAGAAAGTACGTCTGGCACTGGCTAACGGTCTGAAGGTCATCTTCTGTATCGGCGAAGTAAAAGAGGAGCGTGAGGCAGGCAAGCAGAACGAGGTAGTGAAAGCACAACTCGAGGGTTCGGTATTCGGTCTGAGCGCAGAGGAGTGGAAGAACATCACCCTTGCTTACGAACCGGTTTGGGCTATCGGAACCGGCTTGACCGCTACTCCGGCTCAGGCAGAGGAGATCCACGCATACATCCGCTCCCTCGTAGCTGAGAAATACGGCAAAGAGGCAGCAGAAGACACGACGATCCTCTACGGCGGCAGCTGCAACGAGAAGAACGCAGCAGAGCTGTTTGCTTGCCCGGATATCGACGGTGGTCTGATCGGTGGCGCAGCACTGGTAGCAGAGAAATTCCTGGCAATCATCGCAGCACGATAAAAGACCGCTTCGCTGAAAGAATAAAGACCGTTCACTTCGTTCACTAAAAGAACAAAGACAAAATGGCATTAGTAAAGACCATCAATAGAAACGGCGAGATCCTCACCCCGCACATTGCTGACAACGTGTTCATGGCGGAGAACGCCACGGTTGTCGGCGATGTGACGGTGGGAGAAGGATCGAGTCTGTGGTTCAACTCCGTGCTGCGCGGCGATGTGAATACCATCACCATCGGTAAGCATTGCAACATCCAGGACGGCGCGGTTCTCCACACGCTCTACAAGAAATCAACGATCACCCTTGGCGATTACGTGTCTGTCGGGCATAACGTCACTATCCACGGCGCCGACGTAGATGACTACGCGTTGATTGGTATGGGTGCTACCCTACTCGACGGAGCCCATGTAGGCGAAGGAGCGATTGTTGCTGCCGGAGCGCTGGTACTCAAAGGTACGCAGATAGGACCTCACGAGATTTGGGGCGGTGTGCCGGCGAAGTTCATTAAGAAAGCCGACCCTGCGCAAACAGAAGAAATCAATAAAACGATTGCCAACAACTACGCCATGTACGCAAGTTGGTATAAATAGACCGCTTCGCTAAAAGAGTAAAGACCGCAGCGAAGCTGCTAAAAGATAAAAGACAATTATGTTTAAAAGAATACTTCTCAAACTTTCCGGTGAGAGCCTGGCAGGAGAAAACAAGCAAGGCATCGATCCTCAGCACCTGGCCGAGTACGCCGAGCAAATCAAAGCGATTGCTCAGAAAGGCGTACAAGTAGCGATCGTCATCGGCGGCGGAAACATCTTCCGTGGCCTGAGCGGTTCGCAGAAAGGCTTTGACCGCGTCAAGGGAGACCAGATGGGTATGTTAGCTACCGTCATCAACGCCTTGGCTCTATCCTCTGCCCTCGAAGCCATCGACCAACCGGTACGTGTATTGACAGCCATCCGCATGGAGCCAATCGGCGATTTCTACAGTCCGGCAAAAGCTATCCGGCTGTTGGAAAAGGGCAATGTAGTAATCCTTGCCGGCGGTACAGGAGCACCCTATTTCACGACCGACACCGGTTCATCGCTCCGCGCCTTGGAGATCAAAGCGGATGTCATGCTCAAGGGAACACGTGTGGATGGTATCTATACCGCCGACCCTGAGAAAGACCCGACAGCTACGAAATTCACGGAGATCACCTATGATGAGGTCATCCGCCGCGGTCTGAAGGTCATGGACCTCACTGCTACCGCTATGGCGAAAGAGAACGGTCTGCCGATATACGTCTTTAACATGGACCAACTCGGCAATTTACAGAAAGTCATTAACGGAGAGGCTATAGGAACACTGGTTAAACCATAAACAAACCCGAAATACCGAGATTTCGAAATATCGATTTATCGAATCTAAAACAACACAAAAATGGAAGAAGAACTCGAATTATTTGAGTCTGCAGCCGAAGAGCAGATGCAGGCCGCTGTCGCTCACTTAGACGACACCCTTCAGCACATCCGTGCAGGTAAAGCCAACCCGCGTATCTTGGATCCGATCAAGATTGATTACTACGGAGCTATGTCGCCGCTTAGCTCGTGCGCTACGGTTACTACTCCCGACGCACGCACCATCGCCATCACGCCGTGGGAGAAGAAGCTCATCAGCGAGATCGAACGCGCCATCATCAACTCGAACATCGGTCTGGCTCCATCTAACAACGGCGAGACGATCCGTCTGATCCTTCCGCCGCTGACAGAGGAACGCCGTCGCGAGCTCTGCAAGCAATGTAAAGCAGAGAGCGAGACCGCAAAGATGTCCATCCGCAATGCCCGCCGCGACGCCATTGAGGAGTTTAAGAAACTCGTCAAGAACGGCCTGAGCGAGGATATCGAGAAAGATGCCGAAGAGGACATGCAAAAGACCCACGATAAATATATCGCGAAAGTCGATGCGCTCTATGCCGCCAAGGAAAAAGAGATCATGACCGTTTGATGCGAGGGCTTGTCATTAAGTCAACGGGTAGCAGTTACATCGTTCGGATGGACGATGGAACGGATGCGGAATGCCGAATAAAAGGCAATTTCCGCATTCGCGGTATTCGTAGTACCAACCCCGTGGCTGTAGGAGACTTTGTTAATGTACAAAGGGACAATGTACGATGTACGAAGGAAGAAGGCACAAAGACATTTTGGATAACCGATGTGGAGCCGCGCCGCAACTATATCATCCGGCGATCCACTAACTTGAGCAAAGAGAGCCATATTCTGGCATCTAATATTGACCAAGTGGCCCTTATCGTGACGGTCAACCATCCGGTTACTTCGACTACTTTCATCGATCGCTTCCTCGCGACCTGCGAGGCTTATCGCGTGCGCGCGCTCCTTATATTCAATAAGATTGATCTTCTGACGGAAGAAGAGCTGGCGCAACTCGCCGAACTGCGTGCGCTATATGAATCAATCGGCTACGAGACCGTGGAGATGTCAGCGATCTGCATTCAGCCTTCAGATATCTTACCTCTGCTTGCAGGGAAAGTAACCCTTCTTTCCGGTAACTCCGGTGTCGGCAAATCTACCCTACTCAATGCGCTTTTCGGGCGCGAGGTCACGCGTACCGGTAAGATCTCCGACGCCCACGACAAAGGTATGCATACCACCACTTTCAGCGAGATGTATTTCTTGGAAGACGGCGCTGTGATTGACACTCCGGGTATCAAAGGTTTTGGTACGATCGATTTTGAGCGTGAGGAAGTAAGCCATTATTTCCCGGAGATTTTCCGCATCAGCCGCGACTGCCGTTTTGGCAACTGCACGCATACCAACGAACCCGGTTGCGCCGTGCAGGAAGCCATCATAAAAGGATCCATAGCGATCTCGCGCTATGAATCCTATCTATCGTTGTTAGGCGACTGCTCCGAGAGCAAATATCGCTAACTCCACTGCTCCAAGGTAGCGGTCAGTTCATCAAACGTGTGTGCCTTAGCCGAGGCGCGCACGTTTTGTATCTGCTCATTGACCGCCGCGTCGTAGGTCGGCGCCTCCACGTCACGGATGACGCCCAAAGCAATCGGCAACTCATCCTGTACATCGGCTGCCACCTCCAAGTTCCGCTCTTGTCCCATGAGTGCGAGTAGCCTATGTAGCGTCGGGTCCTGTTGGTGTGCATCGTGAATGAGTACGCGTGCATCGTCTGCCGGCACAACTATCAGCCGCGGAACGAAGGTCTGCGGGTCAATCTCAATAGCCAAGCCCTTATCTTTGTTGGCACCAAAGATCATCTTCTCGCCGTGTCTGAGGATGATAGAATGCTCCGCGCGCTGCTCACGGTCGGCTATCCAGGCGTGCGTGCCGTTATTGAAGATGACGCAGTTCACCAGACACTCCACGATCGAGCAGCCTTTATGCTGCTGCGCCGCCACGAGACAATCTACCGTCGTCGGCACATCGACATCGAGCGTGCGGGCAAAGAACGTACCCCTTGCGCCCAAGACGAGTTCCGCCGGTATGAACGGCCGTTCTACCGTTCCAAACGGAGAGGATTTGGAGACAAAGCCCTTCGGGCTGGTCGGCGAGTACTGACCTTTGGTCAGACCGTAGATGCGGTTATTGAACATGCAGACGTTCAGGTCCACATTGCGGCGAATCTCATGAATGAAATGGTTTCCGCCGATAGCCAGACAATCGCCGTCACCGCTCATTTGCCAAACGGTCAACTCCGGATGGGAGGTCTTGACACCCGTAGCAATCGCGCCACCGCGACCATGAATCGTATTAAAACCATACGTATTGAGGTAGTGCGGCATACGGCTGGAACAACCGATACCGGAGATAACAGCCACCTCGTGGGTCGGAATACCTATCTGCGCCATGGCTTTCTGCAACGCCATGCAAATCGCGTGATCGCCGCAACCCGGGCAGAAACGTACATATTGATCGGATTTAAATTGAGATGCTTCCATAGTATATCCTTTTTCGTTATTACGTAATTACGTTATTACGAATTCTTAACAAAATTAACGATTCTTTCCACCGCAAAGGGTTGTCCCTGAATCTCGTTGTATTGCTCGATCTTCAGGTCGGGGAAGTGCGCGCGGAGATACGCTGCGAATTGTCCTGTGTTCAACTCGCAAACAACAATTCGCTTATATTGACTCAGCACTTCGCGGGTATTCTTCGGCAGCGGACAGATATAGTTGAAATGCGCCAAGTCGCAGCCTAACTCATTTGCCGCGGCATGCAGATGGCCTTCCGTACTACCCCAACCTACAAGGAGCGTGTCCTTATTTACCATTTGTTCATTTACCATTTGACCATTTATCACTTTCAACTCCGGTATCTGATCAGCGATCTGCTCGATTTTGTGCTTGCGAGCAAGAACCATCTGCTCATGGTTTTCGGGGTTCGTGGAGATAGTACCCTTCTCTGCGTCGCGCTCCAGACCGATGTTCCGATGCTCGTAACCTTCCATACCCGGGTATGCCCAATAACGCACGCCGCGGGCATCACGGATAGCCGGGTTATAATGACCTTTCAGTTCCTCCGGCACGCTCTGCGGCGTGATAGTAGGCAGTTCCGCTAATTTCGGTATCCGCCAGAGAGCCGTTCCGTTCGCCAGATAGGTGTCGGTCATGAGGATGACAGGTGTCATGTTCTCCAAAGCGATCTTACATGCCTCGTACGCAAAATCAAAACAATTGGCAGACGAAGAAGCGGCAATCACCACCGCCGGACACTCTCCGTTACGGCCATAAAGAGCCTGCAGCAGATCCGTCTGTTCGGTCTTCGTCGGCAGTCCCGTACTCGGTCCGCCACGCTGCACATCGATTACCACCAACGGCAACTCCGCCATGACTGCCAGACCGATGGCTTCGGATTTGAGAGACAAGCCGGGACCGGAAGTCGAAGTACAAGCCAGATCGCCAGCAAAAGCCGCGCCGATAGCCGTACAAACACCGGCTATCTCATCCTCCGCCTGTATCGCCATGACGTTCATGTCTTTGCGCGCCGCCAACTCATGGAGTATATCCGTTGCCGGCGTGATAGGATACGAACCCAGGAACAGCCGCTTGCCGGCTTTCTCCGCCGCCGCAATCAGTCCCCACGCCGTTGCCTTGTTTCCGGCGATGGAAGTAAAGTGCGCCGGCATCATTCCATCATTGAGCGGCTTTGCCGCGCTCATTCCATCATTCTCCAGATGTATCTGGTTGACCGAGAGGGCGAGGTTCTGACCGTAGTTATAGCCATCGACCATGACCTTGGTATTCGGAGCCACCAAGGCGGGTTTCTTCTTGAATTTCTCCTCCAGCAGGTGAATCGCCTTCTCCATCGGTTCGTCGAAGAGCCAATAGATCAAGCCCAAAGCAAACATATTCCTGCATTTGAGCACAGATTTATTGTCCATGCCGCTTTCCTTTAGCGCCTCTTTGGTCAGCGTCGTCAGGGCAACCGGCACAATCTGTACGGACTCCGGGATGCCCAACTCCTCAAACGGATTGTTGCTATGGTATTGTGCTTTCTCGAGATCCTTATCCGTAAGCGAATCGGTATCGACAATCAGGATGGCATTCCGATGGAACAACGAGAAATCATCATCAAAATGCGCTTGCGGATGGTTGAAATGCGAGCCTAAGGCACACACTTTCAGCGCCGCCGCGTTCATCGCCACGACCACATCGGCCTTGTCACCGGAGGTATAGACCTCATTTCCCAACTCAACTTGGAAAGCACTCACGCCGCCTAAAGTACCTTGCGGCGCACGAATCTCAGCCGGGAAATCCGGCAAGGTGGAGATCTCATGACCCATCTCGGCTGCCAACTGCGCGAACATGTTTCCCGTCAGCTGCATGCCATCGCCCGAGTCTCCACAAAATCGAACTACAATGTTTTGCATTTTAAGTATTAGATAATTGCGGGTGCAAAGGTACTGCTTTTTTTTGACATATGCAAGTGTGCGTGCATTTTTATATGATTTTTAGTAGAAAAGGGACAGGAGAAGAACATGGCGTATTGCAGAGCAAGTGCCTCCTATTAGGGTACGTAATGGGTAGTACAATGACTAACGAATATCCAACGAATCACTAACTAATCACTAACGATTGGACTTTCGGTGGAGCTAATTTGAGCCGGTTTGGACAGAGTTCAAACCGTTTTTACGTAAAAAACGACATGACAAATTTTAATACAACCGGCATCCGATGCCGGGGAAAAGAAGAAAGGGCGGGATTCAATCCCGCGGAACTACCAAGAAAGAAGAACCTGAGAAAGAAAAAACTGCCTGCTCGG
>ONEG01000005.1 GCA_900316845.1 uncultured Bacteroidales bacterium | reverse complement strand
TCCCCACCGGGTGCACTCCGTTAGCGCCCGTCGGGGACCCTCAATGCCGATTGTGAGGGCTTTTTGATTGTTTTGTTCTTTGCTTTTCCTCCGCAGATGGTCCCGTGATGGTCGGGCTCTTGAACCGACTTTTCTTTTGGGGTCCCCAGAGTAAACCAAGCCGGAGGCTGTTTGCTATGGGGAGAGCGTAGAGCAAGGCGAGTTTCCATCGAGCGACGTAGTCGCGAGTCGTAACGAGCCTTAGCTTAAGCTGACCATCACGGGATCATCTTACGGGAACGACTTAACCGCGACGGGGGAACGTGCCTTTCGGATAACAGGTTCGTTTGTAGATCGTGCCGTGCTTGGTAGCGATGACGGATTCGACTCTTCCGTCCGGATAACGCTTCCGGCTGATCACCCCGGACATGCTCTTGAACGGGGCTTCCAATGTAAAATGCAAAGACATAGTTGTTAAATTGTTAAAGGGTTAAACAGTTAGGGTTACATATAATGATGCACGTTCAGGGCGAAGACTTCCGCTTCTTCGCGGGTGCAGGTTTTGTAGGTCTGCGTAGCTGGATCCAGAGCCACAGCCAGAGGAGTGTGCTGCGCAAGCGCATTAGCCACTTGTGCAGGAGTCAGCCAGTCCGGTTGAGGGTCTGCACGGATGAGGTAGAAATAAGGATTGGCGGTGTGAACCTTTCTCTCTCCGTCCGGCATTTGCTCTCTTTGGAGTTGATAGATAATCCGCCGGCGACGCAACTCATCCATGTCGTTCCACACTTTCTCACAAGCGCGGTAACGGTTGCGGTACTCCGGCTGCGGGATATAAAGCCGCCAAAAATCGTAAAACGAGTTTTCCATAAATAAATCTTTAAACTTTAAAAAAATATCTCCGCCACACGTATGTGTCTCTACAGTCCTTTGGACTGTGGCTACAGCCCATAGGGCTGTGGCGGACTTTTTCTTTTTAATTTTCTTTTGCTTCTTTTCTTTTATCAGCTTTCTTTTTCAATTCCGGCGACAAAGTTACTGCTTTTGAACGGAATAATTGTGCGGGTTTTCCGCACTTTTATCGTCGGCGGGCTAAAATATCGCGTACTTGTCCTGCGGAGAGGTAAAATTGATACCCTACCGCTTCGTAGGCATCCATAAACGAAAAGCCCTCTTCGACTGTCAGATGCAGGAAGAGAGCTTTGATGTCCCGGTTACGTCGCGCACGGCGTTCTGCCGTGCTTTCTAAAAGATAGAAGAATTCTTTTTTTTGCTCATAATGATTGTTTTTTTGATAAGTTATTATATAAAAAAACAGACCCACGATTAAGTTTCGTAGGTCTGTTCGTTTTTCTAAGATATACTATTTACTTGACCTCTTGTCCTATCACCGTGTAAGTCTTGTCATCGCGGAGAATTTTGATGGCGGTAGAGGTCTCATATAGGGCTTCTAAGGCTTCTTCTACGCACGGCGCGAAATATGCAGTAACCGTGGCATCGTAACCGTAATAACCTGCATGCTTGTCTCCCAATACGAACCGCAATCTGTTCTCTTCATCCCATTCATGCAAACGCCCTAAGTTCTGTTTACAACCAATCACCTGTGCAAGGTTGCCGTTCGCATCCCAATAGAGGTCCAACGTGCCTGCGTTCGAATCATATATCGTCCGCGGCTGATGAGTCTTATGCATCTGGTCGCTCACTGCTTAATGATTTTGCCACTACGCTCATCTATTTGAAGTGTATCTATGCTATAAGGAGTCCGTTCATTATCCTTAAAATGCTGGATTACTATCGTTCCATCATCCGTAAATGAGCCTTCCTCAAACGTTAGAGGCATATCCGCATGCCAATTGGGAGCAAATTTTCCATCTTGATTAGAAATGCAGCCATGGCCAGAAAAGACAATTGAATCGGTACGTTTACCATCCCTAGTATACACGCATAGCAGATTTTCGTAAGTTCCTATATCAAGACCATCATAATCATTTGGTAACGGCATATATCCACAATTGACAAATAATATGACATATGATTTGTAGTCTAACCGTCCCACAGGGACATAATGGTATATATGCAGTAAAGAATCTGTTGGTTGCTGGAACTCTCCCCATCTTGAAGTCTTGATATATTTTACGAACTCCTGTTCGGTGATAGACGATTCCTTATCCAACAGAATGTGATAGTAGAAACTATCACTAAAATCGGAAGACTTATCCGAAGCTATCGGGAGAGATAGTTGAGGAAATTTGCTGCTAAAAACATCGAATTCTTCATTAGAACAACTAATTATAGAATTCATACACAACAGTAATAATATTGCTATCTTTTTCATCTGCTAAACCTTATGCTTGATACTGTATAATGACGTGTGTTACTATATGGAGCGTTTCCTGTCAGTCTGTTGTTAACTAAGTTCAATTCTCCTATTCGATATTTTACTTGACCTGTTCCTGGCTCAAAGAAACGATAGGACACACCCGCCGGTTTTCCTTGAGATATGTACTCTTTTATTCCCATTATCACTATAAAATGATCACCTATCTTATCGGCAGAAGAGCTTCCCTGTCTAATATCTACACATGCTTTAGAGGGAATGCCAGCGTATAGCATGTCTGTCATCTTACCAATAATACTCTCGGCATTGTTATTAGCTATTCCTGCTCTTCCGGTCCCATCATTCTCTACAATTATGTTTTTGTTCTTGTGCTCGGAACTCGCAAATCCAGCCGACGCGAGCATTGCATCACATGCTTTATTGCATGCCTTCATTGCGGGCGTTCCATTCCAATCTTCTTTCGAGAACTGAGATATATAATTATCTCCACTCATCGCATCTGTGGTTACAGAGGCCAACTCGTTTTGGTGATAGCCATATGTGGTATTACCTACTGTATGGTTATAATTTGCTCCGATATTGTTGTACGAGACACCATTTAGGTTAATTGACGCATCGTTAGAGTTTTTCCAGAGCGCAGAAGTTCCATCTTCAGCCTCGTACCAATCCCTACCATCGGGATCGATTCGGTTTACTGGATTCCATGCTGCATATGCATACGGAGATATATTCGGGTACTTATCGGCTAACGGATCAACGGACAACCACGAAAGATTACCGGATGCATAATATCGTGCACCAAAATAATCATATCCAGTCTCTGCATCACGCTCTTTGCCGGTAAATTTATACCGCTCGTTATACGCCGAGCCTTGCTGGTTATACCACATCTCGCCGAACGGCATGTAGTGGACAAACTGGACAGCTTGGGCACCATGTGTCACCCATGCGGCAGAACCCAGATGGTCGGAATGGTAGTAATAGACACCACTGACACGGGGATCCAGACAAGAAATATCTTTCGTCAGGACAGGATAGAGCATGTCCGAATCACTCTCTATCGCCAGTGTCCATACAAGGCTGCTATCCACACCTTGCCATTGCAACTCCGGAAACGCTTCTCCGTCTATATCCACAAAAGTAGCGGTAGTGTCCGGCCGCAAGGCTACGGAACGGACGAACAACGTATCCATATACGACCGCGCATTCATCAGCCGTTCCATGCCTAGCGCGCAGGTGTCAATATGATCCACCACATGTTGTGGACTTGGAGCTGAACCTATAAATGCGGTTGCAACTATTCTGTGAACTCGTTCATTCCGAAAGACCATATAGCCATTTGCTACATCTTTTTCTCCAAACGTCCACACCTCATCCAAAGGACGTTTTCTCCCCTTTGCGTGGCGCATGATGGCACCATTATCACGCACGGAATAGTGCTCGCCTTTATAGTCGCACTCTAATTCTTCATCAAAAGGAAATATGTCTGCAGGTAGCAAATCCATTGCTTTATCGTCTCAATACATCCACGAGGATGCTACGTAGATGTGCATAGTTACATTTTCTCTAATAACTCAGTTGTTGTCTTTTCCATTCGACTAAACGCGAACCATTTCTTGCCTAAATCTTTGAGCGATGCGCCAATATGATAGATTTATGTGGTATCGTGTGTCAAAATTTGGGTGCAAAGGTACAACAAAAAAACGAGATACGCAAGAAAAAAAAGGAAAAAAATCACAGGGGGGCACGCGGTAAACAACAAGACAGGGTACTACATGCCGGATGACATCCGGCGTAACGGACACAGAAAGGGGATAGATGATAGATGACAGATAATCCCGCATAAAATCGGGGCTAACGGACGAAGGCGGAGAGAGTACCGGCGCAGCGGTAAACCGCCTACACCGCAAGCTTCAACGGGAGGACGCTCCGGGCAAAAGAAAAAAAAGGGGCAAAACGAAAAAAATCGCGCGGGCGCTTGCGTATGTCAAACTTTTGTTGTACCTTTGCACCATGATTCGGCATTTTTTGGACTATATCGCTATCGAGCGGAAGTATTCTCCGCGGACGGTGGAGGCATACCGCGATGACCTGCGGGATTTTGGCCGGTTCATGGGTTGGTCAGCGAAAGGAGCCGATCCTTTGGTGGTGAGCGCAGAACAGGTTCGTAAAGTAGGAGAGGATGATGTCAAGACCTGGATGCTGGAAATGCTGGAACAAGATAAACAGTCTCCCCGTTCTGTCAAACGCAAGTTGTCCGCGTTGCGTAGTTTCTATCGTTTTATGCTTCGTACGGGCAAGGTGACTCGTGATGTCACGGCGCGTGTTGTTCCGCCGAAAGCGGATAAGCCGTTGCCGGTTTTCTTCCGTCCGGCGGAGATGGCGGAAGAGGAACGGTTGAGTGATGAGCGATTAGCGACGTGCGGCGACTCGTTTGAGGACATCCGCGACGCATTGATTATCGAGATGCTCTATCAGACGGGGATGCGTCAGGCGGAGATGTTGGGATTGCAGGACAAGGACTTGGATCTGCAGCAAGGGCAAGTACGTATCTTCGGTAAACGGAGAAAGGAAAGGATTGTGCCTTTCGGGCCTGCATTAGCGGAGCAGATCAAGGAATATATGGAGGCACGAGCGGAACTTATCACCGGCCCGCAGACTTTTTTCGTCAAGCAATCCAAGTCCGGCGAGGTTGTGCCGATGACGAAGAACACCTTATATAATATCGTGCGCACGCGTATGGGGGAAGTGAGTACGCTGAAGAAGCACTCGCCGCATGTGTTGCGTCACACGTTTGCGACGACGATGTTGGATAACGGGGCAGATATCCGAACGATTCAGGCGTTATTGGGTCATGCGTCTCTGAGTACGACACAGGTATATACGCACACGACTTTTGAGCAGATCAAGCGAGTATATATGGAGACGCATCCGAGGGCAAAGAAAGACAAAAAATGAGGTATTCGGGTCTCAAAAACAAGAAAAATGACTGAAAATTGCATTTTTTTGCAAAAATATTTGGTCATGTCAAAAAAAAGCAGTACTTTTGCACGCTTTTTCGTCGGAAGTGTATGGACGAACGCCTGAAAAAGGCTCAGTTCGTGCACAACGAGAATGCACACGATCTGCCTCTATAGCTCAGTTGGTAGAGCACTAGATTTGTAATCCAGCGGTCGTTGGTTCGAGTCCGACTAGAGGCTCTCGATTCAAAGAATCGAAATAGTTTGAAAAAGTGAACATTGAAAAAAGGGTGTGTTCCAGAGTGGCCAAATGGGGCAGACTGTAAATCTGCTGTCTTTCGACTTCGGTGGTTCGAATCCATCCGCACCCACATAACAACGCGGCAGTGCTGCTCGCGACGCGAAAGTAGCTCAGTCGATAGAGCACTAGCCTTCCAAGCTGGGGGTCGCGGGTTTGAGTCCCGTCTTTCGCTCTTTGCTGCTTTAGCTCAGTGGTAGAGCGCATCCTTGGTAAGGATGAGGTCCCGAGTTCAACTCTCGGAAGCAGCTCAGATCGCGTGTAAACGCGAACTCTGGTCTCCAGAGACAATTAAAAGGTTGGTCAACGGTCAAACATTGACCGGCCTTTTTTAAATTGAAAATTGATAATTGAAAATTGAAAGTTAAACAATTTTTGTTTATTAACGTTAATAAAAATTAAAGAATTACTATGGCAAAAGAAAAATTTGACCGTTCGAAACCGCACGTTAACATCGGTACCATCGGTCACGTAGACCACGGAAAAACGACTCTGACCGCAGCTATTACAACTGTATTGGCAAAGAAAGGTCTTTCAGAGCAGCGTTCGTTCGATTCTATCGATAACGCTCCTGAGGAGAAAGAGCGTGGTATTACTATCAACACCGCTCACGTAGAGTATCAAACAGCTAACCGTCACTACGCACACGTAGACTGCCCGGGCCACGCTGACTATGTAAAGAACATGGTTACCGGTGCTGCCCAGATGGATGGTGCAATCATCGTAGTTGCTGCAACTGATGGTCCTATGCCTCAGACCCGCGAGCACATTCTGTTGGCTCGCCAAGTAAACGTACCGCGCCTGGTTGTATTTATGAACAAGTGCGATATGGTTGACGATCCTGAGATGTTGGATCTCGTTGAGATGGAGATGCGTGAGCTGTTGAACTTCTATGATTTCGATGGTGACAACACCCCGGTTATCCGCGGTTCTGCACTGGGTGCACTGAACGGTGTTCCGCAGTGGGAAGAGAAGATCATGGAGTTGATGGACGCTTGCGACAACTGGATCCAGCTGCCTGTACGTGCCGTTGACAAACCGTTCCTGATGCCGGTTGAGGATGTATTCTCCATCACCGGTCGTGGTACTGTAGCAACGGGTCGTATCGAGACCGGTGTCGTCAAAGTTGGTGACGAGGTTCAGCTGATCGGTCTGGGTGCAGAGGGTAAGAAATCTGTTGTAACCGGCGTTGAGATGTTCCGTAAGCTTCTCGATCAAGGTGAGGCAGGTGATAACGTAGGTCTGCTCCTCCGTGGTATCGACAAAGATGAGGTTAAGCGTGGTATGGTATTGACTCACCCGGGTTGCGTTAAACCGTACAGTGAGTTCAAGGCTTCGGTTTATATCCTGAAGAAAGAAGAGGGTGGTCGTCACACTCCGTTCCACAACCACTATCGTCCGCAGTTCTACATCCGTACCATGGATGTTACCGGTGAGATCACTCTGCCGGAAGGAACTGAGATGGTAATGCCGGGTGATAACCTCGAGATTCAGGTTAAGCTGATCTATCCGGTAGCTTGCTCTGAGGGTCTGCGTTTCGCAATCCGTGAGGGTGGCCGTACGGTAGGATCTGGTCAGATCACCAAACTGATCGACTAATTCGTCGATCGCTAGGTAAACCTGGGTTGACCCGGGTAGTCCTGGGGAAAACGCTCGGGGTGTCGAGCCCCGAGCAATTTTACGGAAGTCCTCCAATGGTAGGAGAGCGGTCTCCAAAACCGTCAATGTGGGTTCGATTCCTGCCTTCCGTGCAAAGCTTGGAATGTTACGCCAAGCCCAACATAAAGACATAGCTTCCGATTCGACTTTAGCTGGTGCTAGAGCCGGATTGTTGGCGCGGAATAAGGTATAGTAACAAATAAGAAAATCTACTATATATATGAAGTTTGTAGAATATTGCAAAGAATCGTACAACGAGTTAGTTCATAAGACGAGCTGGCCTACCCGCAAGGAGTTGGCACAAAGTTCCGTTATAGTATTGATCGCTTCCATAATACTGGCGCTGATCGTTTGGCTTATGGACTACTGCTTCGAGTCAATCATGACCTTTGTTTACGGTCTGCTCTAATCATTAATTCATTAATTGTTATGGCAGAGTACAAGAAACAATGGTACGTGTTGCGTGCTATCAGCGGCAAGGAGAACAAGGTAGAGGAGTACATCAATAATGCGCTTGTCTCTTCGTCCCTCTTCCGCGAGTATGTATCGCAAGTCCTGATTCCACGTGAGAAGATCGTTACCCTCAAGAACGGTAAACGTACGGAGAAGGAGCGCAATCTCCTGCCGGGATATCTTCTGGTGGAGTGTTATTTGTGCGACGAGAGCTTCCCTTTGTTGCGCAACATCCCTAACGTGCTCGGTTTCCTCAGCGGCGGCAAGACCTCGGCGAAGCCCGAACCCGTTTCCCAGGAGGAGGTCAACAAGTTGGTTGGCATCGCTTCGGAGTCGGAGACGAGAGCGGCAAGCGAGATCACTTTCCTTGTCGGAGAGAGTGTCAAGGTTGTGGATGGTCCGTTCAACGGATTCAAGGGACAGGTTCAGGAGGTGAGTCAGGACAAGCACAAACTCAAAGTCGTTGTCACTATCTTCGATCGCCAGACTCCTCTGGAGCTCGGCTTCAATCAGGTAGAAAAAGAGTAGGAGACCTCTTACGGGTCGTTAGTCACTACTCGGTAGTTTAAAAATTTATTAACCGGCCGAGGACGTTAGTCCGCTATCAGGCCAAAAACTATTAACAAAAGTAAAACTATGGCTAAAGAAATTGCTGGTTTTATCAAACTCCAAATCAAGGGTGGCGCAGCCAACCCTGCACCTCCGGTAGGCCCGGCTCTGGGTTCTAAGGGTGTGAACATCATGGAGTTTTGCAAACAGTTCAATGCCAGAACGCAAGACAAGGCAGGCAAAGTGCTGCCTGTAATCATTACCGTTTATGCTGACAAGTCGTTTGACTTCGTCGTTAAGACTCCTCCTGTAGCTATCCAGCTCCTCGAGGCAGCTAAGGTGAAGAGCGGTTCTGACCAGCCTAACCGTACCAAGGTGGCTTCGATCACCGAGGACCAGGCTCTTCAGATCGCGCAAGACAAGATGGTGGATCTCAACTGCTTCACCGTGGAGTCTGCACTCAAGATGGTCAAAGGTACCGCACGCAGCATGGGTATAGCCGTTAAGTAATCAACTTCAATCATTATCAACAATTATGGCAAAACTGACAAAAAAACAGAAACTTGCTGCTGAGAAGATTGAAGCAGGCAAGCTCTACACCATCGAGGAGGCAGCTGCTCTCGTAAAAGAGATCACTACTACCAAGTTCGATGCCTCCGTAGATATCGACGTACGCCTGGGTGTTGACCCCCGTAAGGCTAACCAGATGGTTCGCGGCGTCGTAGCTCTCCCGAACGGTACCGGTAAAGTGGTTCGCGTTCTCGCACTCTGTACTCCGGATCAGGAGGCAGCTGCCAAAGAGGCAGGTGCTGACTACGTAGGTCTGGATGAGTATATTGAAAAGATCAAAGGTGGATGGACAGACATTGATGTCATCATCACCCAGCCTCAGATCATGGGTAAGATCGGTGCTCTCGGTCGCGTGCTCGGTCCTCGCGGACTCATGCCGAACCCCAAGAGCGGTACCGTTACCACGGACGTAGCGAAAGCTGTCAAAGAGGTTAAGGGCGGTAAGATCGACTTCAAGGTTGACAAGTTCGGTATTGTACACACCTCTATCGGTAAAGTAAGCTTCACGGCTGACAAGATCGCTGAGAACGCTGCTGCGTTCATCGAGATGATCAAGCACCTGAAACCCGCTGTATCCAAAGGTGAGTACATCAAGAGCGTTTATCTTTCCAGCACGATGAGTCAGGGTATTAAGATCGATACCAAATCGCTTTAATCTCTTAAAAATCACAGACAAGTATGAAAAAGGAAGATAAAAATCGCGTCATTGAAGCCCTTGGTGCTCAACTCGCTGAGTACTCGCACTTCTACCTCGTGAATATCGAGGGTCTGGACGCTGCGAAAACAAGCGACCTGCGCCGCGCGTGCTTCAAACAGGACATCAAACTCTTGGTAGCTAAGAATACCCTCCTCCAGAAAGCGCTCGAGAAAAAAGGCGTGGAGGCTGAGATCTTCGGCGCTCTCAAGGGCAACACCGCACTCATGCTCAGCAACACCGGTAACGCTCCCGCTAAACTCATCAAAGAGTTTACCAAGGGCGACAAGACCGGAGAGGCTAAGCCTGAACTCAAAGCTGCGTACGTAGAAGAGACTGTATACGTAGGCAAGCAGAACCTCGAGTTCCTCTGCGCTATCAAGTCCAAGAACGAACTTATTGCAGAATTGGTTGCTCTGCTGCAATCGCCTGCGAAGAACGTCGTTTCTGCTCTCCAGAGCGGCCAGAACACCATCCATGGTGTACTCCAGACCCTCGGCGAGCGCGCAGAATAATCATCGAAATATCGATTTATCGAAATATCGGTATCCCGAAAAAATTAATTAACTGAATCAAAAAACATTTAAAATTTATAAGACAATGGCAGATCTTAAAGTTATTGCTGAAACATTAGTTAACCTTACTGTTAAGGAAGTAAATGAACTCGCTACTATCCTCAAAGAGGAGTATGGCATTGAGCCGGCTGCAGCTGCAGTAGCTGTTGCTGCTCCTGCTGCAGGTGCTGCAGCTGCTGAGGCAGCAGAGGAGAAGACCTCCTTCGACGTAGTTCTGAAATCCGCTGGCGCTAACAAGCTCCAGGTTGTAAAGGCTGTAAAAGAGCAAACCGGTCTCGGCCTGAAAGAGGCTAAGGACATCGTTGACGCTGCTCCTTCTAACGTAAAAGAGGGCGTTGACAAAGCTACCGCTGAGGCTCTTAAGAAAGCTCTCGAAGAGGTAGGCGCTGAGGTAGAACTCAAGTAATAACCTCCCTCAACCAACCACTCTATTTCGAGTGGAATAGGTTTAGATCCGCATGCAAATGTGGGTCTAAACCTTTTCTGCTCAATAGAACAGAATGCTTAAAAAACTGAAAAATTTGGTAATACAACACGGGTGAAGATTAAAATACTACAAATTATCTACCCTACAATTTAGGTCTAAATTATTCATTACCAACAGTTTAGTTCTGTTAATCATTTATTAACCATCCAAAATAATGGCTACATCTAAAAATCAACAGAGAGTCAACTTCAGCCGTATGCAGAAGCATATGCCGTATCCTGACTTTCTCGAAATTCAGCTGAAGTCCTTCCAAGATTTCCTGCAGATGGATTCCACTCCGGAGCAGCGTCGTAAAGAGGGACTCTTTAAGGTATTCTCGGAGAACTTCCCCATCCAGGATACACGTAACAGCTTCACGTTGGCTTTCTTGGATTATTCGGTGGACCGTCCGCGTTACACGATCGAAGAGTGTATCAAACGTGGTCTGACCTATTCCGTTCCCTTGAAGGCCAAACTGCGCTTGTCGTGCGAGGACCCCGATCATGAGGATTTCGACACCGTCGTTTCCGATGTGTACCTCGGTACTATCCCTTACATGACCCCCAAAGGCACCTTCGTCATCAACGGTGCCGAGCGTGTCATCGTATCGCAGCTTCACCGTTCGCCGGGTGTGTTCTTCGGAACATCCATGCACTCCAACGGCACGAAGCTCTATTCGGCGCGTATCATCCCCTTCCGCGGTTCGTGGATCGAGTTCGCGACGGATATCAACAAGGTCATGTATGCGTACATCGACCGTAAGAAGAAACTGCCCGTGACGACCCTGCTGCGTGCTATCGGCTTCGAGTCCGACAAGGACATCCTCAACTGTTTCGACCTCGCCGAGGAGGTGAAGGTCAACAGGGAGACCCTCGAGGCTTGCATCGGCCGCAAACTGGCGGGATACGTCATGAAGCCCACTATCGAGGATTTCGTCGATGAGGATACCGGTGAGGTATCGTCCATCGAGCGTAACCAGATCGTCGTGGAGCGTGAGGCGGAGATCACTCCGGAGGTCATCGACATCATCATGGAGTCCGGTTCGAAATCCATCCTCCTCCACAAGGACCAGGAGCGCGAGAACGACTTCTCTATCATCTTCAACACCCTGCAGAAAGACCCGGCTAAGACCGAGAAAGAGGCTGTCCTCTATATCTACCGTCAGCTCCGTAACGCGGAGCCGGCAGATGATGCTACGGCGCGAGAGATGATCCAGAACCTCTTCTTCTCCCAGAAGCGTTATGACCTGGGAGAGGTAGGTCGTTACCGCATCAACCGCAAGCTCAACATGTCGATCCCCGATGACACACGCGTCCTGACCAAGGAGGACATGATCGAGATCATCAAGTACCTCGTCATGCTCATCAACTCCAACGCTGAGGTGGACGATATCGACCACCTCTCCAACCGTCGTGTGCGCACCGTCGGAGAGCAGCTCTTCAACCAGTTCGGTATCGGTCTGGCTCGTATGGCCCGCACCGTCCGTGAGCGTATGAACGTCCGCGACAACGAGGTCTTCACGCCGACCGACCTGATCAACGCGAAGTCTATCTCTTCGATCATCAACTCGTATTTCGGCACCAACGCCCTGTCCCAGTTCATGGACCAGCAGAACCCGTTGGCGGAGATCACCCATAAGCGCCGTATGTCGGCACTCGGACCTGGTGGTCTGAGCCGTGACCGCGCAGGATTCGAGGTGCGAGATGTGCACTACACCCACTACGGTCGTCTCTGTCCTATCGAGACACCGGAAGGACCGAACATCGGTCTGATCTCTTCGATGTGTATCTATGCGAAAATCAATAACTTAGGCTTCATCGAGACCCCGTATCGTAAGGTCGAGAACAGCATCGTGGACCTCGATAACGACCATGTCATCTACCTCTCCGCCGAGGACGAGGAGAAGCAGGTCGTTGCCCAGGGTAACGCGCCGCTCCGTGCCGACGGTTCGTTCATCCGCTCGAAGGTCAAGACCCGTCTCGGTGCCGACTTCCCTGTCGTAGCGCCCGATCAGGTCAACCTCATGGATGTCGCTCCGTGCCAGATAGCGTCCGTAGCTGCTGCGCTCATCCCGTTCCTCGAGCACGATGATGCCCACCGTGCCCTCATGGGATCGAACATGATGCGCCAGGCCGTACCTTTGATCACCTCCGAGGCGCCGATAGTAGGTACCGGTATCGAGCAACAACTCGTCACCGACTCCCGTACACAGATCATCGCCGAGGCGGACGGTACCGTCACCTACGTGGACGCAGATACCATCCGTATCAAGTACGACCGCTCCGAGGAAGAGGAGTTCATCTCCTTCGACTCCGCGGAGAAAGAATACAAGCTTCCGAAATTCGAGAAGACCAACCAGAACACCACCATCGACCTCCAGCCGATCGTTCGCAAGGGCGACAAGGTGGAGAAGGGCCAGATGCTCACCGAGGGTTATGCGACCCAAGGCGGAGAGCTCGCTCTCGGTAAGAACCTCAAGGTGGCGTATATCCCCTGGAAGGGTTATAACTACGAGGATGCTATCGTCCTCTCCGAGCGTATCGTGCGTGAGGATATGTACACCTCTGTGCATGTCGTTGAGCAGCTCCTCGAGGTACGCGACACCAAGCGCGGTATGGAGGAGTTCACTGCGGATATCCCGAACGTCTCCGAGGACGCTACCAAGGACCTCGACGAGAACGGACTCATCCGTATCGGTGCTTACGTGCAGCCGGGTGATATCCTCGTCGGTAAGATCACTCCGAAGGGTGAGACCGACCCGTCGCCGGAGGAGAAGCTCCTCAAGGCGATCTTCGGTGACAAGGCCGGAGACGTCAAGGACGCTTCACTCAAGTGCTCGCCCTCACTCGATGGTGTCATCATCGATAAGAAACTCTATACACGTGCTGTCAAGGATCGTAAGCAGAAGATGGAGGATAAGGAGACCCTGCAGAAGATGGACCTCAAGTTCCGCGAGAAAGCAGATGCACTCCGTGATCTCCTCATCGACAAGCTCTACAACCTCCTCAACGGCCGTCAGGCTGTCTCTGTCAAGGATATCCTCGGTACCGAACTCATCTCCAAAGGCCAGCATTTCTCCAAGGAGCGTCTCAACGAGATCGACTTCTTCTCTGTCCTCCTCGAGGGCTGGACCGCGGACGAGCACAAGAACGAGCTCGTGGCGCAGTGTATCATGAACTATATCGCCAAGTATAAGGAGATGGACGCGCTGCTCAAGCGCGAGAAGTTCAACCTCACCATCGGTGACGAGCTGCCTAACGGTATCATCCAGATGGCGAAGGTCTATGTCGCTAAACGCCGTAAGATACGCGTGGGTGATAAGATGGCCGGTCGTCACGGTAACAAGGGTATCGTCTCCAAGATCGTACGTGTCGAGGACATGCCGTTCCTTGCCGACGGTACGCCGGTGGATATCGTCCTCAACCCGATGGGTGTGCCTTCACGTATGAATATCGGCCAGATCTTCGAGGCTGTCCTCGGTTGGGCTGGTCAGGAACTCGGCGTGAAGTTCGCTACCCCGATCTTCGACGGTTGTACCATGGAGCAGCTCGACGAGTGGACCGACAAAGCCGGACTCCCCCGCGGCGGTAAGACCCAGCTCTATGACGGTGAGACCGGTGAGCCTTTCGACCAGATGGCTACCGTCGGTGTCACGTACTTCATGAAGCTCGGACACATGGTCGATGATAAGATGCACGCGCGTTCCATCGGTCCGTACTCACTCATCACCCAGCAGCCGCTCGGTGGTAAGGCGCAGTTCGGTGGTCAGCGTTTCGGTGAGATGGAGGTCTGGGCACTCGAGGCACACGGTGCCGCACATGTGCTCCAGGAGATTCTCACCATCAAGTCCGATGACGTCACCGGACGTGCACGTACATACGAGGCTATCGTCAAAGGCGAACCTTTCCCGACGCCCGGGCTCCCCGAGTCGCTTAACGTGCTACTGCACGAGCTCCAAGGTCTCGCTCTTAGTATCAACATGGAATAATTTTGGAGGACTAATATGGCTTTTAAACAAGAAAATAAGAAAACCGGTTTCACCAAGATCTCTATCGGTCTTGCTTCACCTGATGAGATCATGCAGATCTCGTCCGGAGAGGTCCTCAAACCGGAAACGATTAACTATCGTACCTATAAGCCCGAACGCGACGGACTCTTCTGCGAGCGTATCTTCGGTCCTACCAAGGATTACGAGTGCCACTGCGGTAAGTACAAGCGTATCCGCTACAAAGGTATCGTCTGCGAGCGTTGCGGCGTTGAGGTGACCGAGAAGAAAGTGCGTCGTGAGCGCATGGGGCATATCAAACTCGTCGTACCCGTTGCACATATCTGGTATCTCCGCTCACTGCCCTCGAAGATGGCAGCGCTGCTCGGCATACCTACTAAGAAACTCGACACCGTCATCTATTACGAGAAGTACCTCGTCGTACAGGCAGGTGCCCTCCTCGGACAGGAGATAGGTGAGAAGCATGAGAACGATAAGATCCGCATCGAGATTGAGGATAAGATGCTCCTCGACGAGGATCAGTACCAGCAGATCCTGGCGATCATGCCGGAGGATAATGAGTTCCTCGAGGATACCGACCCCAACAAGGTCATCATCAAGATGGGTGCTGAGGCTGTCTATGACCTCCTCTGCCGCATCGACCTCGACCAGCTCTCTTACGACCTCCGTGCTACCGCCGACAAGGCTACTTCCGCGCAGCGCCGTCAGGAGGCACTCAAGCGTCTGCAGGTAGTAGAGGCTTTCCGTGCGTCGAAAGGTAAGAACCGTCCTGAGTGGATGATCCTCCAGGCTGTCCCCGTGACACCGCCGGAGCTCCGTCCGCTCGTACCACTGGATGGTGGACGTTTCGCTACCTCCGACCTCAACGACCTCTACCGTCGTGTCATCATCCGTAATAACCGTCTGAAACGACTCATGGAGATCAAAGCACCGGATGTCATCCTCCGTAACGAGAAGCGTATGCTCCAGGAGGCAGTGGACTCCCTCTTTGATAACTCCCGTAAGACCACCGCGATGAAGTCCGAGGCGAACCGTCCCCTCAAATCCCTCTCCGACTCGCTGAAAGGTAAACAGGGACGTTTCCGTCAGAACCTCCTCGGTAAACGTGTGGACTACTCCGCGCGTTCGGTTATCGTCGTGGGTCCGGAGCTCAAGATGCACGAGTGTGGTCTCCCTAAAGAGATGGCGGCAGAGCTCTATAAGCCGTTCATCATCCGTAAGCTCATCGAGCGTGGTATCGTTAAGACCGTCAAGTCTGCGAAGAAGATCATCGATCGCCGCGAACCGGTTATCTATGAGATCCTCGAGCACGTCATGGAGGGACACCCTGTCCTCCTCAACCGTGCGCCGACGCTGCACCGTCACGGTATCCTCGCCTTCCAGCCGAAGATGATCGAGGGTAAGGCTATACAGCTCCACCCGCTCGCTTGTGCCGGATTCAACGCCGACTTCGATGGCGACCAGATGGCGGTTCACTTGCCCCTCTCTAACGAGGCGATACTCGAGGCACAGCTCCTCATGCTCGGATCCCATAACATCCTCGACCCGGCGAACGGTAACCCGATCACCGTACCTTCGCAGGATATGATCCTTGGTCTCTATTATATTACCAAGGAACGCATGGGCGCGAAAGGCGAAGGACTCACCTTCTACTCCGAAGAGGAGGCGCTCATCGCCCTCAACGAAGGACGTGTGGACATCCACGCTAAGGTCAAAGTGCGTATCAAGGGACAGATCATCGAGACGACCCCCGGCCGCGTCATTGTCAACCAATACGTACCCGAGGAGATCGGTTATCAGAATACCCTCATGAAGAAAGGTGCCGTCAAGGCGATCATCACTCAGGTCATCAAGACCTGCGGTGTGGCGCGCGCAGCGAAGTTCCTCGACGATATCAAGGACCTCGGTTACTATCGCGCCTTCCGTGGCGGACTGTCCTTCAACCTCAATGATATCATCATCCCGAAGGAGAAGGAAGAGGAGATCGCCAAGGGTAATGCCATCGTGGACGATATCTACTTCAACTACGTCAACGGTCTCGTTACCGACGACGAGCGTTACCGCAAGACCGTCGATACCTGGAAAGAGATCGATGAGGAACTTAAGGGTATCGTCATGAAGCACATGCAGGAGGCGGACGAAGGATTCAACTCGGTGTACATGATGATGGACTCCGGTGCTCGTGGTAACTCCGACCAGATCAAGCAGCTCGCAGGTATCCGTGGTATCATGGGTAAGCCGCTCAAAGCCGGTTCTACCGACACCCGTACCGATATCGAGAACCCGATTCTCGCGAACTTCAAGGAAGGTATGTCCGTGCTCGAGTACTTCATCTCTACCCACGGTGCTCGTAAGGGTCTGGCAGATACCGCCCTCAAGACCGCCGATGCAGGTTACCTCACACGTCGTCTCGTCGATGTGTCGCATGATGTCATCATCAATGAGGAAGACTGTGGTACCCTACGTGGTCTTGCTACACGCGCTGTCAAGGATGGCGACCGCGTCGTCGCTTCACTCTCCCAGCGTATCCTCGGTCGTGTCTCTGTACACGATATCCACGACGCAGAGGGCAACCTCATCGTCGCTTCCGGTGAGGAGATTCGCGAGCCGCAATGCGAGGCAATAGAAGCAGCAGGTATCGAAGAGGTGGTCATCCGCTCCGTGCTCACCTGCGAGTCCAAGCATGGCGTCTGCGCCAAGTGCTACGGAAGGAACCTCGCTTCGCGTAAGATGGTTCAGAAAGGTGAGGCTGTCGGCGTCATCGCCGCACAAGCGATCGGTGAGCCGGGTACACAGCTGACCCTTCGTACCTTCCACTCCGGTGGTCTCGCCGGTGGTTCCGCCGCGCAATCCACTTACGACCTACCGCGCGAGGGTATCGTTGAGATCGAAGATCTCCGTACCATCACTACAGCCGCTGGTGACGTCATCGCCGTATCGCGTAAGAACACCCTCTCCCTCAAGGACGAGAAGACAGGAGTCGTACTCGCTACCTTCGATATACCGTATTCTTCCAAACTCTTCGTCACCCCGGGTGAGAAGTACGAGAAGGGTACACGCGTCTGCGAGTGGGATTCCTATAAGATCCCGCTCCTCATCGAGCAGGACGGACATATCCGCTTCGAGGACGTCATCGAGGGAGTCACCTGTAAGACCGAGACCGATGAGCAGACCGGCAAACGCGAGGTCTATATCACCGAGTCCAAGGATAAGACCAAACTCCCGCAGGCGCATGTCCTTGATAAGGATGGTAATATCCTCCGTTCCTACAACCTCCCGGTGAAAGCGAACCTCGAGGTCAAGGATGGCGATACCGTCAAGATCGGTGACACCCTCTTCTCTATGGCTCGTGCGAAGAACTCCGGCGGTGATATCACCTCCGGTCTCCCCCGTATCACGGAGCTCTTTGAGGCGCGTAACCCCTCGAACCCCGCTATCGTTGCCGAGATCGACGGTGAGATATCTTATGGTAAGATCAAGCGTGGTAACCGCGAACTCTTCATCACCTCCAAACTCGGTGAGCAGAAGGCGTACCTCATCCCGCTGACCAAGCAGATCCTCGTACAGGAAGGCGACTTCGTCCGTGCAGGAGCACCCCTCTCTGACGGTGCTATCACCCCGGACGATATCCTCGCTATCCAGGGACCGACTGCCGTTCAGAACCATATCGTCAACGAGGCACAGGCTGTGTACCGTATGCAGGGTGTGGAGATCAACGATAAGCACTTCGAGATCATCGTGCGTCAGATGATGCGTAAGGTCGAGATTCTCGAACCCGGTGACACACGGTTCCTCGAAGGAGACATCGTCGATAAACTCGACTTCCTCGAGGAGAACGATCGTATCTGGGGACGCAAGGTCGTTACCGACGCCGGTGACTCCGAACTCCTCCATGAGGGACAGATCGTGACCGCACGCCGTCTCCATGATGAGAACTCTTCGTTACGCCGTCGGGATAAGAAACTCGTTCAGGCGCGCGACGCTGAGTCTGCTACCGCTAAACAGATACTCCAGGGTATCACCCGTGCCGCACTCGGTACCAAGTCCTTCATGTCCGCTGCCTCCTTCCAGGAGACCACCAAGGTCCTCAACGAAGCAGCTATCCGCGGCAAGGTGGATTACCTTGAGGGTATGAAAGAGAACGTTATCTGCGGTAACCTCATCCCGGCTGGTACCGGTATGCGTGAGTTCCAGAAGATCGTCGTTCATAACGCCGAAGAATATGCCGCTATCCAGGCAGCCCGCGAGGCTGCCGAAGCAGCCCTCAACGGCGAAGACTAATCCTCTTCAGCCTATTCAAAAACACCCTGCCCATCCGGCGGGGTGTTTTTTGTTTGCTTTTCAGTAAGAGTTTAGTAAGACTTTATGTTCCTCTTCAGTTCCATCTTGTTTGTGTAAAAATTGACGAAAATAACCTTTTTTGTGTAATTATTCGCGCCCTTGCACCCTCGCGCTTGCGTATATGAAATATTTTTCGTACCTTTGCGCCGCAAAAATAAATAATAAAAACCAATTTTTTTGTTTAACTTTAATAATTAAATGCTTATGAGTGCAAAGAAACAAACGATATCGAAGGCGGAGATAGCAGAGCATTTTGTGACAGTCGAGCAGTTGCACGATGACTTGACAAAAATGGTGCATGATTATTATGCTCAACCTCGTATCCATCAGGAAGCTATATGAAAGTAATTATTGAGGAGCAAGTGCATCAGGCCATTTTGGAATTTTACGCAATCTCTATGCGATTGCATCCAACATTAGACGAGGAGACTGTGCTGGCAAAAGTGGAGAGGTTGATCGGGGCTATGTATGATTTGGGCAAACATCCGTTCATTTATGCCGACGCACGGCTTAAAAAAAGTTGGATAGCAGCTGAGTATAAAGAAACAATCGTAGAAGATTTCCATATCGCCTACCGTGTGGAGACTGATGAGGATGGAGAGCAGTATGTAGCTATATATGATGCAGTGCATTCAAAATTATATTATTGACACCAAAAATAACTCAAAATAAATAACAAACCAATTTTTTTGTTTGACTTTAAAAAATTAATGCTTATGAGTGCAGCGCAGGCAATAGCAAGTAGTCGTTTCCTTAATGCCATGGGACCGATGATAGAGGATGAGCAGAAGATGAATGAGGTGCTCGCATACATTGAGAGCATCAAGATTCAGCCGCTTCAACGACCCTTGAGTATAGATCCGGACTTCAAGAACAAACCGATGTACACGGTCGAGGAGTATTTTGACGGTCTGGCAAAAGAGCTTGGCGAGGAGTACGGGATGAATGATATACGTGAGGCTGTATGAGGAAGTATGAGGTGAAGCTTACCGAAGAAGCCAAACAAGACCGGAAGTCGTTGGCCCGCTTTATTAAAGAAGAAGTCCATGCGCCTCTAACGGCTAAGAGATATATGCTTGGCTTAGAGGAAGAAATTAAGAAGTTGGAGAACTCAGCAGGGTCATTGGCGGTAGATGAAGAGTTGTCTCGTCAGATAGGAATGGAGGTGAAGCGGACTCATTACAAGAACATGGCAATAATCTTCTCTGTGGAAGGAGAAAAGGCATATGTTCATCATATAATACCGCAAAAGATGGTAGTGCTTGAAATTGAAATGCAGTAACAATCAACAGATAAAATAAATTATAAAAACCAATTTTTTGTTTAACTTTTAAAAATTAAATGCTTATGCAGACAATGACAATACAATATAACCCGTCGAACGCGTTAGTACAGCCGATAATCGAGCTGATCCAGCAAGTGAAAGGCATTAAGATTATCAGTCGTTCGGATGAGTATGTGCCGACTAAAGAAACTCTTGCTGCTATGAAGGAAGCTCGGAACGGAGACCTGAAGACCTATTCGGACGTAAAAGAAATGATGAACGATATTCTGGACTAATATGTATGATTTGAAGCCAACCGGCCAGTTTCGTAAGGATTTGAAACTCTGCAAAAAGAGAGGCTATGATCTCTCGAATATAGAGCAAGTTCTTGAGTATCTTCATCAAGACGGACAAGTTCCGGAAGAATACCTTCCGCATAAGTTAGAAGGGAGAAACTATAAGGGATTTTGGGAATGTCATATAGAACCGAATTGGCTGTTGGTGTATGATGTGCAAGAAACAGTGTGTTTGGTAGCTCTCGTACGAACAGGTACTCATTCCGATTTGTTTAAGAAATCAAAATGATTTAAAATCAAAATAAATAATTAAAAACCAATTTTTTTGTTTAACTTTAAAAATTTAATGCTTATGAGAAATTTAACATTCAAAGCAGCGATGTTGAACGACAGTCGAACGACGGTCAACCGACGGTCAACCGACGGTCAAAGCCAACGTCACTACAAGCAAACCCCTCTATCGAAACGATGGAAGGTCTTAATGACGCTCGTCTTCCTCTTTACCTTTGCCATTGGCAATGTTTGGGCGGCGGATCCTACGGTTTCGTTTGAATACACGAGCAGTACGCTTTCTAATTACCACAAAACTTATACGACGGAAGGGATAACGATTTCATCTTCGATAAGTTCTGTAAGTCAAAATGGTACTCATTATTATGCGGCAGGAATTTCTAGCGCAATGGATGCATCCGCATCGTCTTTATCAAACTGTTTAGACATAACAACTACGGGAGTTACGATAGATAGTGTGGCTTTCTTGATAAGCAGGAATAGTTCTAGTAAAGCAGTTTCGCCAGTTTTGGTAGGGTATGATGTAAATGCATTTACGACTCTAAAACCTTCAACTGCTCCTGTATATATAGTGCAGCAATCTTGCTCTTCTTCTAACACAAATTATGCAGATGCAGTATGGATGAAGTTTGATACCCATAATGATGGTTTAAAGAAGGTTCGGCTAGTAAAGCAGTTTAAGAAAGTAAATTGCACAATCGGAACAAATACGTATGTATCAGGAACAACGTACTTTGATGGTGCCCAGACATTTAGATTGTGGGGCGTTAAAGTATGGTTGCATCCAGCTGCAAAAACAGATCCGACGATTACATTTAATAATGGTGCGTATACTGTAGGTGGGGCGTTGGATTTGAGTACTTTGTTCGCTTCAAATAGTGATGGCGCTGTAACCTATACCGTTAAAACAGACGGAGGTACGAACGCCAGCATCGTAGGAACTTCTTTTAGCGCTTCTGCTGCAGGTACCGCTGTTGTAACGGCTTCACAAGCGGCAACTTCTGCATTTAATGCAGCTACAAAAGATGCAAATATCGTTGTTTCTGTACCTTCTACTCCTACTCATAGCATTAGTTATACCAACCTCAAGGGTTCGGACGTAAGTGCGTATCCGACGACGTATTATGAGGGAACGGGTATCGCTTCTTTTGCTGCTTTAGCAGATGTAGCTGACTTTCACTTCACAGGTTGGGATCCGGCTTCTATTAGCGATACAGAAGATCAAGATGTAGAAGTAGAGGCTCAATGGGTTGATGCTTATAACGTTTCTTTCTCTGCCGGTGCAGGTTCAGGTACTGTTCCTACTACTTTCCAGAAATGGGATGGTGCAACTTTTAATCTCCCGGATCAAGGTTCTATGGTCGCTCCGAGCGGCAAGGCTTTTGACGGTTGGAAAGCAAACGGCACAGGTGATAAACTTGCAGCAGGCGCAGAATATACGATGGGTGCTGCTGCCGTACAGTTTGTGGCTCAATGGAAGCCGGTTATTAAGTTGGTGAAAGACGATGGCTCGTTGAATACAACTGATTTCTCTGCTATCGATGCATCCCTTGTGACAGAAGATGTAACCGTTGAGGGGAAAAATTATTCGAAAACTGTAAAAGTTGGTGGTGCTGCATCTGGTATTCCTAACGTGGATGCATTTAAGAAAGTTATTTCGTACGAGACAACTACGGATGCTACACATGTGAAGATTTCTCTCTATGATGTTTATTCAAGCAGTACAACGCATAAAGCTTATGTGATGATTGTAAAGGAGGGTGAAGTTACTCCAATAGTTAATGAGACGATATCTATTACGATAAGCACGAAACGTGATTGCGTTAAGGAGTATGACCTGACCGGTCACTCAAATTTGTATATTTGCGTTGAGAAACAAGATATCCGTGTTTGCCAAATTGAGGTGAATGAGAATGGAACGGCTCTTGAGAAAAAAGAAGCTCCAGCAGTAGGTTATTCAATCAATTTGAATAAAGGTCGTCTATTAGCCCCCGTAAAGCAGACAAATACCGCATATGAGGGACTTACATACAATCTCGCAGAGAAATATCTTCCGGGATCGAGTGCAGACGCAAGAATCAAAAACCTCAATTCGGAGTTCATCTCATTTGTGGTTCCGACAGGACAAACTCGTCAGTTGCAGTTAACAACTAGCAACACAAACAACTACACCGTTTCGAAGACTAAGGGTGATGACCAGAACCAATTTACCCCGACGGCAAACACTGCAAAGAGTTGGAACCTGACCGCAGGTACATGGTACATCAACCCGCAGGGATCGAATGTGCAGATTACCAATATTGCATTTGCAACAGCTCCTGCAGCACATACCATTAGCTTTGACTCAGACGGAGGTTCTGATGTGGCTTCCATTCCAGTCTTTGATGGCGATAAGGCGACTGCTCCGGCAGATCCTACAAAGGAGCATTGTCGTTTTGACGGCTGGTATAATGGTGCAACTCCCTACGACTGGACTGCTAATGTAACAGGCGATTTGACGCTCACCGCTCACTGGACACAACTCTATACCATCTCATTTGCAGCAGGTGAGGGTAGTGGTGACGCTCCGGCAACTGTGGCTGACAAGGCACAAGGCGAGACATTCACGGTTCCGGCGAATACTTATGATGCTCCGGTTGACAAGGTGTTTGCCGGATGGAACGATGGTACAAACGATTATGCTCCGGGCGACACCTATACCGTTGGTACGGCTAACGTCGTCCTGACAGCTCAATGGATAAATGCTAATTTTGTAGCACGCATCGGCTCAACCTATTATAGCGCGTTTGCTGACGCAATCGCAGTTGTGGCAGATGGTCAGACGATCGAATTGTTGCAGAACTGTGAGTCTACAACCGCTTGGACAATCGCTGGCAAGACCGTAACGCTGGATATGAATGGAAAGAACTTGACCGGTCCGGCAACAGGTGACGTCATCGATATTAACGCAGACGGTAAGTTGATTTTGACAGACAACGCAGCAACTGATGATCCGACGATCAATGGAAGCAATGAGGTTACTTATGCAGGTGGTAAATTAACCGGCAAATGGCCGATCAACGTTAATGCAGGCGGTGAGTTTGTAATGAACGGTGGTTGGATCGTAGCCGGCGAGGCTGCTGCATGGGTTGGTTATACTGGAAAGGTAACGATCAACAATGGTGTACTGGAAGCAAGGGACAATGCCGTTGTAATGGCTCCGGGTAATAACGGTCAGGGTGGTTACACGATTGACATCAATGGTGGTATTCTGCTTGGTCATATTACGAGTGCAGGCTATGCTTCCGCATGTGTTTATCATCCGAACACGGGTGTTCTGAATATCTCCGGCGGTACGTTGGTATCAACAAATGGTCCGGCAGTAGTAGTTCGCGCAGGCGAGAGCCATATTACCGGCGGTACGATCATCTCTCAAGGTGGCGGTGGCAAGGTCGGTGACGCAAGTGCCGCAGTACCGGCAGTAGGTGTAGTTTATGATTTCAAGGCTAACTACCCGGGTGCAGATATCAATGCTGCTATTACAGCAGGTAACATCACTAGCGTAGCAGCTATCTACGCAGGCACTACTCCGACTACCGCAGAGGAGGACGCTGTGGCTATCTCCGGTGGTACGTTCAATAGCCCGGTTGCACAAGCTCTCTGCGCAGAGAACTACGCACCGAACAGTTGGACAGATGGTACAGGTACGCACTATGGCGTTAAGCCGCTGGCAGTAACCTTCGATATTGAGGCTTATGTTGTAGGTGATAATACGGTTGATTTGGATGACGTGAAAGAGCAACTGACTGCTAAGGGATACGCTTATAGCAATATTTCGGGTGTGGACCGCGGTCACACGCACAACTATATCTACGATGGTATCAAGTGGAGTAATGCCAATGATGGTTATATTCAGTTTGAGACAGCAGCAAAGAAGTTGGTCATCGTGAAGACCGGTCGTATGCAGTCTGACGCATCGGCTAAGATGTCCGTGAACGGCGTTGAGTCTGCAACGGTTATTGAGTCGGCTGACGAATCTAAAGAGACGCACAAGTTGTATTATTGGTACAATGCAGATGCTGCGCTCTATAAATTAGATATTAAGTCAAAGACAGCCGGTGGTACTTGCGTACTGAAAGCAATTACCATCACCGATCCGTATGAGGTTAGCTTTGATGTAAACGGCGGTGATCCGATAGCTTCGCAATACTTCTACGGCACGGCTATTACGTTGCCGACGCCGACTTACGGCACGTATAGTTTCAAGGGGTGGTATGATGCAGAGACGGGAGGTAATCTGATTGGCGCAGCAGGCGCAAGCTACACCCCGACAGGCAACATCGAACTCCATGCACAATGGGAGACCGTTTCGACTGTTAACACGCTGAGCGACCTGCAAGTAGATGGCGCAACTATAGATGGTTTCGATCCGGCAACTAACATCTATTACCTGGTTTATGAGTATGGCCAGCAGCCTGTGATTACTTCGGCTACTGCTACCAGCTCTGTCGCTGAGGTAACGATCAACAACACTCCGGTGGATGAAGGTACGTATAAATACGTTCAGGTTAAGGTCGTTCCTGAGTCCGGCGAAGAGGATCAGAAGTTCTATCAGGTTCGTTATACGAATAAGCTGAAGAGAGGTGTTGAGATTATCAAGGCTACTGTTTCCGGTGGAGACCAAAGCACAGGCTTTGAAGCTACCGGTTACTATGGAGGAACAGGCTATGCCAAATTGGCAGACAACAAGAAGATGAATACCAACAACTATGTTGGTGTTAAACTGGCAGCAGGTAAGACCTTCTCGACCGGCGATGTATTGTTTGTAGCTACTGTTTCTCCTTCTACTTCCGGCGGAAGTCAAATTGAGATTTATGCAGAATCTGCAGGTACGAATCTTATATGGAATACCGGAGAGATTGATCTGACAAATGGTATCGCGTTGCCGGCAGAATTTGACGGTTTGGATGAGTTCTATATCGTTCGTAAAGCTAGCGAAGGTTCGCAAGCATGGAATGGCTTCGTGAACTATGTTTCAGTAGAGCGTTACATGGCTCCGTTCATTGAGGAGTTCAAAATTGGCGAGGCTATAGGCACGATTGACAAAGTTAACAAGACGATTGCTGTTGAAGTTCCGGCTACCGCAGATCTGGAGCACCTGACACCGACTATCAAGGCTTACGCTAATGGTGGCGAAACGCTCGACAAGACCGGCGAACAAGACTTCAGCGCGGGCGCAGTAAATTACACAGTATCGAGCGCATACGCAGAAGATGGTGACGTGACTTATGCTGTTACCGTAACTAAGGCAGCTGCTATTAAGGAGGTTATCATCAGCGGTACGCTGAGCGTGCTTGAGGGTGAGACGACAACACTGAGTGCAGCGGTTTATGACACGAACGATGAGTTGGCTTCTATTCAAGCTGTAGTATGGACGGTTAAGAGCGGCGATGAGTCGTTGGCAGAAGTAAGCGCAACGGGTGTTGTAACCGCTAAGGCTGTCGGTACGGCTCACATCATTGCAACGTCTGTGGCTGACGATACGAAGTCTGCTCAGGTAGAGGTAACTGTATCTGAGAATCCGTGTAGAGTATGGAATGCACCGGCAACTTCATGGTCTGACGCTATCGTGACCATTGGTAAATTCCAAATTAAACGTGGTGATTGTCCTGCAAGTAGTTCTGTTACCCCGTATAGCGGTGCAAGCTCAGTATATGGTATTAAAGTGGACGGAAATGTTAAGTTCATTGAGTTAACAATGTCTGATGGCTCTCAGTTTGAGTCGTTGACACTTGGTGTGACTTCTGGTTCTAATAGTTCAAGTCCGAAATATGCGTTAGTGGCATCATCGGCTGTAACGTTTAACACTTCGTCTGTTCTGAGTGTAGCAGAATATGCTGCAAATGCAAAAGATGCTGCACAAGCTTTGAACGACATCGATCTTCCTACAGGAACTCGCAACGTACGTATCTATAGAACATATGAGGGTAAAGGCGATGGTACATCCATATACCTCTATTATGCAAATGCATGTAAGAAAGAGTTAGTTCCGCTGACCTCTATAAGCGTAGCTGATATGTCGTTGGCAGTTGGCGTGGCAGGTACTCCAGTAGTAACACTCAATCCGACAACTGCGGATGTGGCAAGTTATGTATGGAACATCGAATCTGATGAGACAGGAGATGCAACCATTGATCCTGCAACTGGTGTTCTCTCCAGTACCGCAGCGGGTGCCGTAACGGTTAAGGTAACTGCAACAGATGCGTTTAGTAATGTTCGCGAATCGAATGTAGCAACCATCAATATCGTGAATAAGTATGTTGACGTGGTGCCTGTAAGCGAGACTACTACATGGAGTTGGAGCGGAAAAGCTACTACAGATGTAATTATTACTGGTGTTGATACTGTATTGGCAAACTACTTCAGCGGTGCTGAATGGCAGAAGATAGCTGGTAAGGCTGCTAATGATCAGTACGCATACCGTTCTTCTTCTTATGATTGCTACCAAGGAACGTACCTCTATCTTAATGCTACTGTTCCGGGTATGCTCGTTATCAATACTCGCTATGCAAGCAGCGGAGCAAAACTGAGTGTAAATGGACATGAGATTGCACCTTTGACGGATCAATATACCGAGTACAAAGTAGCAGTACCGGCTGGAAATGTCAAGATTGAAGCTACCGGCAATCAGAAGATGCGTATCAAGACGATGAAGTTCGATACTGATTTCAGCAAATATGCAGTAACTAATAACCGCTTCAACGGCTACACCCGTGACGTGACGGAAGGTCGTTATGGAACTATCTGCTTGCCAAACGGCGGTATCATGGTTGGCGCTGAGCTGTACGAGGTAGCTTATTATGATGGTACGTACGAGAAGATCTTCTTAGATGAAGTACTGAATGGCAAGATGGTAGCCGGTCGTCCGTATATCTTCCTGACGAAGGAAGGCGTAAATCAAATCGCTGTTTACTACACCGACGAGGAGAATGCTCCGGAAGGTGATTACCACGGCTTGTTTGGCTCGTACTCGAAAATCCACCTCGCTCCAAATGATCACATTTACATCCTGAAGGATAACAGATACTACTTTGTCGATACCGACAATGTGTTCTGCGGTGCAAATCGCGCATACTTCAAGATGGGTGTTGCAGGCGGAATCTCCGGTAGTTATGTAGTTCCGGCTCCGGGTCGTCGTCGTATGTCGATCGGCGCAGGTGCTCCGAAACTTCCTACCGGCATTGAGAACACCGGCTTCGAGAGCGAGGCTCCGCGTAAAGTGCTGATCAACGGCGAGCTCTACATCATCCGTGGTGAGAAGATGTACGACGCTAAGGGACAGCTGGTAAAATAACATGAATGAGCGTAAGCGTGCGCATTGTGGCGCACGCCTACGCAAAGCTCTTTAGTAAATATATCGCAATTATGAAAAAGAAGATTTATAATCAACCGGTAGTTGAGACTACGCAAGTCAAGTCTACAACCATCATCTTAGCGGGAAGTATCCTAAACGGAGGTAGTACTAGCACAATAACAACGGGTAGTGAAGAGATAACCAACGACTAATTTTCACTTACACCCGCAAGGATGCACAGATCATCAAAGGCAGCTTCATGGCTGCCTTTGGTGAAAAATTTAGCAACGCAAAAGACTATGGCCGAACACGAAGCAATAAAATTATTTGAGTCCCTGCGCGTGCGCGTGGTATGGGACGATGTACAGGAGAAGTACTTCTTCTCAATCGTTGATGTAGTGGCTGTCTTAACAGACCAAGCTACTGCGCGTAGTGCCAGTACTTACTGGGCAGTGTTAAAGAAAAGGCTTTCTACAGAAGGTGCAAATGAAATGCTTACAAATTGTAAGCAGTTGAAATTGACTGCTACGGACGGCAAGCAGCGCCTCACCGATGTGGCTGATACGGAGCAACTTATGCGTATCATTCAGTCCATCCCGTCGAAGAAGGCAGAGCCGTTCAAGCAATGGCTCGCGCAGGTCGGCGCGGAACGTATCCGTCAGATGCAGGACCCGGAGAGAAGTATCGAACAGATGGTGAGAGATTATCGCCGTTTGGGCTACTCCGAGAATTGGATTAACCAACGGATAAAGACCATCGAGATCCGCAAAGGGCTGACCGACGAATGGAAACGCAGCGGCATAGAGCACGAGAGTGAGTATGCGCGGCTGACGGACTTGATGAGTAAGATATGGAGCGGCATGACTACGCGCGAATATAAGGAACATAAAGGTCTGACAGACCAGAACCTGCGCGATAACATGACCAACATGGAGCTGCTGCTAAACGCTCTGGCGGAGCAGACGGCAACCGACCTGAGCAAAGAGCGTAACCCCGAAGGATTGTTAGAAGCTGCGCATGTAGCTAAAGATGGTGCCGAGGTGGCGCGGAACGCACGGGAGGACATTGAGCAGAGGCTGGGGCATAGCGTGATTAGTGACAAAAAAGCTATCGACTATATCACGCCGGATGACGAGTTGCCGTTCAAGAAATAAGGGAAAATTGGGGTATTTGGCGACAAAATAAATTTATTTGCAAAAAGACTTGCATATATCAAAAAAAATTACTACTTTTGCAGTCGAATTTCCAAAGGAACGTAAAGACATTGCCATCGTCATGAAAAAACAACACGTCCATAGTATCTATTCGACAACCTCCCTGACGAAGGAGAGACAGACTACACCCATATACACGTGCGCGCTATCTATATAATAAGGTGGCGCGCGCGGCGTTAATAGAAGAGAACAATAGATGCTGATGGCATTCAGCGTGGGAATATAGAAGGAATAGTTAGGACTCATAAATGAAATGAAGAATTAATGAAACAGACAAAATCCATAGTCGTAAAAGGAACTGCTATCAATGTGCTGTTGGATATGAATCAAAATGATTATATCTGCTTGACGGATATGACCAAAGGTTTTGAGGAAGGGAGCAGATTAATAGAGAAATGGCTAAATAACAAAAGCACTATAGATTTTTTGGGAGTATGGGAGCAACTGTATAATCCTGATTTTTAAACCCCCGAATTCGGGGGAATTAGAATGGAAGCCGGCAGCAATCGCTTCTATATGTCTGTAAACAAATTCATTGAGAAGACAAATGCCAAATGAAATAGCGACATATAATAGCACGGAAAACGTGGTGGTGTATAGCAGCGCCGACAATACCGTCCATCTGGATGTGCAACTCGCTGATGAAACGGTTTGGCTGACGCAGCAACAAATAGCGACGCTGTTTGGCGTGCAGATACCCGCTATTTCTAAACATCTTGCGAATATATTCCGAGAGGGAGAACTTGATAAAAATTCAGTTATTTCCATTTTGGAAAATACTGCTACTGATGGTAAGAAGTATCGTACGATGTTTTATAATCTTGATGCAATTTTATCGGTTGGTTACAGGGTAAATAGCGCTAATGCCACACGTTTCCGTCAATGGGCGACACGGGTGTTGAAAGATTATCTATTGCGTGGTTATGCCCTCAATCCGCATATCCAGTACTTGGAACAACGGATAGATAACAAATTACAAGAGCACACGGAACAAATACATGAACTGCAAAATAAAGTAGATTTCTTTATTCGTACTTCGTTGCCTCCTCGTGAAGGGATCTTTGTGGACGGGCAGATATATGATGCATATGAGTTGGTTGAACGGTTAATAAAGTCGGCTAAAAAGTCTATCCTGTTGATTGATAATTACGTGGATGAATCGGTTTTGACGATGATGAGTCCGAAACAGGAAGGAGTACAAGTAGATATTTACACGAAGGACATTTCGAGTGCATTACAATTGGCAGAGAAGAATTTCAACGTGCAGTATAAAGGTTTGGCGCTCCATACGACATCCATTTGCCACGACAGATTTTTAATCATTGACGAAGAAACGATTTATTTAATAGGCGCATCGCTCAAAGATGCAGGCAAACGCCTTTTCGCCTTTACGCAAATGGATTCCTCGCAGATTAAAACGATCAAAGCCAGATTATAACAAATCAAAACTAACTATATTAATTAACCTTTTTGTTTAACTAAATTTAATTTTTATGAAACACTTAAAACTATTTTTCGCCTGTTTGCTGATGGCCGTCCTCAGCATCGGATAGTGGAAATAGTTTGAATCTCATAAAACCAGCGATTTTGGTGACAAAATGAAAATAACTGCAAAAGAATTTGCAAATATCAAAGATATTTTGTAACTTTGCCGCGAATTAATGAAATAAGAAGTAAATCGATGGGGTCATATCAACAAATGAAAGTGATTTTTGGCAGGGTACAATCGTTTATATGCAACTTCAAACCGATAAGGAAATAGATCCGCAAGAAGTGGTTGCTTATCGTACCGATGTGACGGATGAATTTGATACATTATTTTTAAACGACAACGAATTAGAGCAGCTATGGTAACATTTGCTTTTAGAGAATATGGAGAGGATTTGGGTACGCGCCAATTAGGGGCAGTCGTACGAGAAAGATTATTGCCGCTTTTGCAACAAGATGAGCGCGTGGTATTGGATTTTACGGGAGTAAATGTAGTAAGTAATTCTTTTGCTGATGAGTGCATCGCTAAGGTGTTATTGGAAATGCCTCTTGAGGAATTGAAACGCCGTACTACTTTTCGTGGACTAAATCCTATGGCTTCGGCATGTGTGCTTGCCGCTCTTAAGCGTCGCCATTTGGCAGTAGCATGATTAAGCAATCAGAATAACAAATCAAACGAAGATAAATAACATTATTAACTTTAAAATATAAAAATTATGAGAAATTTAAACTTTTTAAGGAAGTCAGAGCGGAAGAGCGTCGGAACGACGTTGGCTTTGACCGTCGGTTCACCGTCGGTTCACCGTCGGTATTCGGCACTAAAACACCTTGCTTTTATGCTGCTTTTTTTGCTGGGCAGTCTGAATGTGTGGGGAGAGACGGCTATTATCACGTTTGCTAACCAGACATCTGGCACTAACGATGGTAGTGCAGCATACACTACATCTAATTTTGTCTCTAATGGTATTGCTTCTAGTGATGATGCCTTTGGAACGATTACTTGTAGCGCGACGGACAAATGTTATTCGGGAAAAGTAAATATGGGGTTGAAATCAGGAGCCAAATCAAGCGCAGGCTCATTCACAATATCATTTTCTACTCCTATTACCAATGTAACTCAAATCACATTGAATAGAGCGGCATATAATTCTACAAAATCTGCTACTATCACTGTTAAAAATGGAACTACGACACTAGCAAATGAGGTCTCTACCGGAACAAATGCCAGTTTGAACAATATGGATATTACAGATCTAAATATTGCATCTCTTTCTGGATTAACCGTGGAAACAAGTAAATATTGCTATATTAAATCAATAACAATCACCTATACACCAAGTGGAGGTTCAGATCCTACGGTTACTTTGACTCCGACCAGTAAAAGTGTTGCAGCAACAGATGTGGAAAATCAGTCTGTTACTATCACACCAGCGAACTTTTCTGGAAACATTACTTCTGTAACGCCAGTATTATATAGCGATGAGGGTTGTACTGAAGCAATCACTTCCGGAGCATGGGTTACGAATATTACCGTAAATGGGGCAAAAACTGCGGTAACTTTTGATGTGGCAGATAATTATGGAGCTGCTCGTAACTGTTGGATGAAGATTACTGCAAGTGATGGAACAGGAAATGCTTCTGCGGTCTTGGCTATTTCACAGGCAAAATATGAGGCTCCGGCTACTCTTCCGTTTGCATATGATGGAAATGGAACAGGGGAACTTCCCAATGGCTTGAGCGTTTCCGGTACAGGAACTTATAATTCTTCACCGGCAATCAAATTTGACGATACCGGAGATTATATTCTCATTCATTTTTCAGATACCCCAGGTAAGTTAACCTATACTATTAAAGGAAATAGTTTTAGCGGGGGAACTTTCAAAGTTCAAGAATCTGCAGATGGAGTGAACTATACAGATGTAAAATCTTATTCCTCACTTGGTGATGCACAAAATGAGGAATATGACCTGAACTCGGCATCACGCTACGTTAAATTTATCTATACAAATAAATCGAACGGAAACGTTGCATTAGGAAATATTGCTATTTCTAAATATGTGGCTCCTGCAAGTGTGGCTACACCTGAAATTTCAGGAGATGATAATTTCTATCCTACAGTAGAGGTATCTATGAGTTGTGAAACAGATGGTGCTTCCATATATTATACAACTGATGCTACAGAGGGTGCAGGTGATCCTTCAACCGATACGTGGACACCTTATGATAACGAAAACAAGCCTTCTTTCAGTGAGACCACGACCGTCTATGCAGCTGCAAAGAAAGGTAATGACTGGAGTAACAAGGCCAATAAAACATTCACGAAGATTGTGCCGCTGACAACAATGGCAGAAGTGCAGGCTGCTGTTCCGTCAAGCGGTACTGTCAATATCAATGTTACTATTAGCAACTGGGTAGTAACAGCCGTTAGCGGAAACCAAGTTTGGATTGCAGATGCTACTAATGAAAAAGGTATCTTGCTTTATAAATCTGGTCATGGATTTGCTGTCGGGAATCAGTTGAATGGTACTGTTTTAGGCACGGGATTGACTAAATATAATGGTGCGGCAGAGCTCAATTCATTGACGAAAGCCGATGTTTCTGTTACAACTGCAGCCGCACTTACTCCGCGCGTAACAACTATTGCAGCTCTCACAAGCAACCATCCGGTTGAGCAAGGTACCGTTGTCAAATTGGAGAATGTAACTTATAACGGAACCGCCTTCTCGGATGGTGTCACTACAATTATTATTGACACTCGTTTCTATAATCCGACATTGGAAAGCAGTAAAAAATATGACTTGATTGGTGTTGTATTCTATGGTTCTTCGAATGCTATTAAATTGATGCCGCGTTTAGAAGCAGATGTAAAGGAGATTATTCCAGCCGGTGCACCAGAGTTTGAACCGACAAGTCAAAAATTCCTTGGCTCGATTGATGTAACTTTGTCGCAATCGGCTAGTCTTCCGATTTATTATACAGATAATGCAAGTATTAAAGATGATCCTTCAACTTCTACTTGGACAGAATATACGAGTGCTATTAACGTAACAGCGACCAAAACTATCTATGCAGCAGCTAAGGATGGAGATGATTGGAGCGACGTTTCAAGCGCAACTTACACATTAGCAGAACCGTTGACGACTATGGAAGCTGTCCAAGGGGCTGCAACTTCAACGGAATCTAATATCGATGTCACTATCAACAATTGGGTTGTAACGGGAATTGACGGCAGCCAAGTTTGGCTAACCGACGCAAGTAATGAAAAAGGTATTCTACTTTATAAATCGAGCAACGGATTTGCCGTTAATAAGAAGTTGAATGGTATTGTTTTTGATACAAAAATCAAGTTGTGGAATAATTATCCGGAATTGACATCGCTGGTTGCTTCCGATGTATCAGCAACGGATGCTGAGACTATTACTCCGCGCGTTACTACTATTGCTGCTCTCACCAGCGGACATCCGGCTGAACAAGGTACAATCGTAAAATTAGAGAACCTTACTTATAATGGTTCTGTTTTCTCTGATGGTACAAATACTATTACAATAGATACTCGTTTCTTCGAACCCTCTTTAACAAGTGGTAAAAAATACGATCTCTCTGGTGTTGTATATTATGGCAGTACTGTTGCAACTATTAAAATTATGCCACGTGCACCAAAGGATGTTGTAGAATTAGCTTCTCACGACTTGACTTCTATCACACTCGGCGGAACGTATCCTACGACATTTGAGACGGGCGACGCTTTCTCGCACGAAGGTATGGTTGTTACTGCTCATTATGAGGGCGCAGAAGACGAAACCGTAACTGCAAGTGCGACTTTCAGCGGTTATGATATGAGCGCTACAGGTGAGCAGACTGTAACCGTAACTTACGAAGAGAATGAAGTATCGAAAACTGCTGAATATACTATTACGGTAAATGCTCCGGCTCCAACAGGTGACTTCGAAGAGTTTGATGGAGAACTGGTGGCAGATGACTACTTAATTTACTATGATGGCAACTTGCTGCTTGCAGGTGTAACGGATGGTCGTCTTGATTATCAAGCAGATGTAGAACCTGTAGAGGGAACTATATCTGATCCGAGCAAATATGCTGTTTGGACATTAGCTAAGTCTGGTGACTACTGGACGTTATACAATGCAAAAACAGGTATGTACGCAGCAAGTACCGGTGCGAAAAACAAGGCTCAACTGCTTGCTGACGGCGCAGATGATAAATCCCTTTGGACTATTTCTGATGGATACGAAATAGTAAACAAGCAGAATACAACGAATGGAGTTAATGCTAATCTTCGCTTCAACAGCGGATATGGCTTTGCTTGCTATGCGACTGGTACGGGTGGTGCATTGAGCCTTTACAAGAAAGCCGCTCCGAGCTATTCTATTTCTGCTACTTTGACAGGTTGTACGGCAGATGCAGAAAATGCGAAGAAAGTTCCGCAGGCATTGGATAACGATATTGACCTGAAATATAACTTGACTACCGGTTATGCATGGCCTAATGAGATTACCGTAAAATCCGGCGAGACCACATTAACGGCTGGTGAAGACTATATTTGGGACAACACAAGTGCCCCCGCTGAACTGTTGATTGTTAAAGAGGCAGTTAATGGTAATATCACAATTACTATCGAGGCTACTGAGAAATCGTTGGATAACATTACTATCGCTCAAGCTCCGGCAAAAGTAGCTTATGAGACAGGTGAGTCCTTCAACCCTGCAGGCCTGCAAATTCAGTTGAACTACACAGCTGGTGCCTCGGATGTAGTTGATTACAGCAATGAGACGAAAGATGCATTTACTTTCTCGCCGGATCTGGAGACAGCTCTTGCTCCTGCAAATACAGAAGTGACCATTACTTATGGTGGTAAATCTGTTAACCAAGCAATTACCGTAACTGATCCGGTTGCAGAAGCAAAGACCGTTGTTATTATTGCTGAATTTGACAGCAAGTTCTATGCAATGTCTAATGCTGTAGCAAATAGTCAATGTGTAGCTATTGAGGTGACAAAGAATGGTGACAACCTTGTCGTATCCAGTGATGAGGATAAGGCTGCTATCCAGTGGTATATGAGCAAACTTGGTTCAACTGTCAACCTCCAAGAAGCTGACGAGAATGGTAAATATTTGTCTGGAAATAGTAGTAATGCTTCATTTGCCGAGTCTGATGATAAGGTTGATTTGACCATGACGCAAGCAGATGGCAAGTATATCATTTCTGCAGGTGGAGCTCGTGCTATCATGTATAGAAGTACAGGTGTATTTAAACATTACGCTACAAGTAGTTCTGAAAGTGAGTACGCAAAAGTATCTGAAATATTTGAAGTTGCAGATGGTGCAATGAATATTGAAGTTGTAGTTCCTGTAGTTCATGAGTTTGTGGTTGATCCGGATGAGGATGTTGATTTCGGTACCGTTGAACTGAATGAAACAGTTGCTGCTAAATCGTTTGATGTAACTTTGACCAATATTGCAAACGCAACTGTAACTCTTGAAGGCGGTAATGGTGCGTTCAGTATTGACAAGTCCACTCTTGATGAGAATGGTGGTACAATCACTGTTACTCCGAATACTGCAAATGAAGGTAACTTCTCTGCAACTATCACACTGCATGACGAGGACGATGCTGCAGCAGATAAAGTTATCAATGTTACGATGAAGGTTGTTGCTCCGAAAGACTGCGACAGAACGGATGACTTCAATACGGTTGATGCAAATAATAGTTATTTAGACAGAGAATCTGATGAAGGCTGGAATGCTGTTAATACAGCAGTAGTTGTGAAGGATGAGGTAACTTATTGGATGATTAATGGTAAGACCTCCGCTAAGGGTGTAATTACTTCTCCGGAATTCAACTATGGTATTAAGCAGTTATCGTTTGACTACTACTACTCATTTAATGAGTCAAATGGAATTTCTTTCAAGGTTGAGATCAAGCAAAATGGTTCTGTTGTTAAAACAGAGACTATCACAAAGGCTGATGCGGTTAAGAATACAATTTATTCTGCAACCATAGAGAACATTGATTTGGAGGGTAAGTACCAAATCGTATTTACGAACCTCTGTCCGTCCAACTCTACCAGCAATGCCGATCGTTTCGCAATTGGTAACCTCTGCTGGAAGAAGTACGGTGAGCCGGTTTATGATGTTGTTCGTAGCGGTCTTGAAATCAACCGCTACTACACTGTTTGCTTGCCGAAGAAAGTGACAGCTATCAAGGGTGCTTCGTTCTGGACACTGAATAACAAGAGTCAAGATGGCGCTACAGCTTACCTTGAGGAAGAGACGAATAATCTGCCGTTCGCAGCTGGTAAGCCGTTCATCATCCAAGCAACAGCTGAAAAACTGGAGGTTGTTTATGAAGGTGCTGCAACAGAAGAAGCAGGTACCAACGGAGCCCTCCACGGAACATTAATTTACATGAATGCTGCTGCACTTGCTGCTGCCGGTTCGGATATTTACATGTTATTCAGCAATGAGTTGCGCCCTGTTGGCGAAAACAACCACCTCGATGCTAACCGTGCATACGTGAAATTGAGCGAGTTGAATGCCGTAGCTGAAGCACCGCAGAGTGCACTGGGCAGACGCGTACGTGCTATGCCGATGCAGCCGCAAGTAGCAACCGGCTTTGAGGCTGCAGAGGCTAATGAGGCTCCGCGTAAGGTGCTGATCAACGGCGAGTTCTTCATCATCCGTGGTGAGAAGATGTACGACGCTAAGGGTCAGTTAGTAAAATAAATGAAGGTTGAATGTAAAACGATTAAAAGAGTATAATTATGAAAAAGACATATAATCAACCGATTGTAGAGACTGAGAGTCTTTTGAATGGTGTGCAAGCACTATGTTCAAGTCCCGCTGGTTTACCTATTAGCGGTGGTGGAGGTGGAACTCCCGAACCAATTCCCAGTGGCGGCGGAGGCGATTAATCCGGCCTTATGTACAAAGCAGCCCTGTCAGAAATGGCAGGGCTGCTTGTGTTATGGCTCGGCGGAACGGAGTGGATGCGGGGAGAAGCTCGCGCAAAGATGCGCGAGAAATGCACAGAGAGGCCCGCAAGGATGCGGGGAGGGGGCACAGAGGGGGACCGACACGGCAAGCCGTCCCACCTCGAAGTTACAGTCGCACTAATGTGCAAACACCTCCTTTTGCCGCTAAAAATTCATTTATGCGAGCATAATAAATTTTTCTCGTCAAAAATTTGGATATTTGATTTTTTTGTAGTAATTTTGCAGCCGAAAATGAAAGGAATGAGACATGCCAACGGCTGAAGTACAAAATATGATCCCTAAGATGCAGCGTTTCTTTGCAACGCAACCAGTTAACAAGGCCTATTTATTTGGGTCTTGTTCCCGCGGCGAGGAGACAAAGAATAGCGATGTGGATATTTTAGTGGATCTGGATAAGTCCAAGCCGATAGGATTGTTTCAGTATGTAACCATGAAGTTGGATCTCCAAGATTTATTGCAACGTGAGGTGGATTTGGTCGAGCAAGATGAGTTACTGCCCTTTGCGCAAGAAACAGCAAATAGAGATAAATTACTGATCTATGAGAGAGCATAACAGAGATAAAGAGCGTTTGGAGCACATTTTAGATGCTATAGGCGTGATAGAAACCGGTTTGGCGACGTATCCCAAGGAGGAATTGCTCGAAAATAGGCTGCTCTATTATGGTTTAGTTAAGCAGATAGAGATCATAGGCGAGGCGGCTAACCTGCTGACGTATGATTTTAGAGAAACGCATGCGGAGGTGAATTGGCGTCCGATAGTTGCTATGCGCAATGTGTTGGTCCACGACTATATACATATCAGCAAAGAGATGTTATGGGAGACGATTACTCGAGACATTCCTGAATTAAAGACACACATCGTGCGCTATTCTGCAGAATTAAATGAATAAGTTTCTAAGAAAATCCGGAAGGGACTCTACGTAGATGTCCGTAATGGTCACGAGATGCTAACGGGAATGAGCCGTAAATGGGCTCACGAGAGACTCAAATCGGGCTCATGGGGGCTCAAAGCAGGTTCGGAGGGGAGGATGGTTGGAGGCAGAGGCCTCAAGAAAAACGCTTGGCTTAGTTGCCAAGCGCTTTTTTTAGGATAGGAACGATGTCGGAGTTGTCGTGCCAGCCGGAGAAGAGTTCGGCGTTGGGGCCGATGGCGAAGATCGGAACGGCGTGTGCCGAATGGGCGCGAGTGGTCCAACCGATATGGGCCTTCTTGTTCAGGAGCGCGACGCCCGCCTCGCCAAGCGAGTTGATGGTCTTGTACATGTTCTTGGCATCCTTGCCCTTGCCTTCGCATGCCTTCTCGTAGAGGTCTTTGAGGTCATCCTCCTCGTCGTCGGAGATCTTCACGGTGTCCCAGAAGCCGAGGTTCTCGCGGTAGAGACGCTTCACATCCGTCCATTGGGGTTTGGATGTTTCTTTGAAGAGTTGAGTGAAGCGGTCGGAGAGGACCCAAGAGGAGCATTTCTGGTTTTGGAGGAGATCCAGATGGAGCGTATAATCGCTGTTGCCGAGCGCCAGACCGCCTGTCTCATGATCGGCGGTGACGAGGATGAGGGTCTCGTCGGGGTGCGCGAGATAGAAATCATAGGCGACTTGCATGGCGTCGTTCATATCCCAGGTCTCGCCGATGGCGGTTGCTGCATCGTCGGCATGGCAGGCATAGTCGATCATACCACCCTCGACCATCATGAAGAAGCGCTCGTATCGGGCATTGAGGAAGGGTATGGCGGTTGAGACGATCTGCGTGAGGGTCAAGTCGCCTTCCTTGCGGTCGATGGCATAGGGGAGGTTACTTCCATGGTTCATCCCTGTGTCACAGGGCTGGACGAGGATTAGTTTATTGATGGAATGAGCCGCGGCTTCGCCGCTGAATGATGGAATGATGGATTGTCGTGCCTCTTCGGGGCTGCGGACGATGGTGTAGCCGTTTTGCTCGGCTAAACGGTAGAGGTTGGTGGACTTGTTGTCGTGCTTGCCCTGAGGGTGATGGAAACCGGCGCCGCCGAAGAAATCGAACCCGGATGCGCAGAGCTGTTTGCCGATCTTATAGTAGTCGCTGCGTTTCTCCACGTGGGCGTAGAAGGCCGCCGGCGTTGCATGGTCGATAGCGACGGTAGTCATGATGCCGATGCCCCATCCTTGGGCTTTGAGGTCCTCGGCGATGGTCGTCAGGCGGTTGCCGTCGGCATCGAGACCGAGGATGCCGTTGTTGGTCTTGGAGCCCGTGGCGAGGCAAGTGCCCGCGGCCGCGGAGTCAGTGATACCGTTGGACTTGGAGTACGTCGAAGCATGCCCGGAATAGGGGAAAGTGGTCATCAGCGTTTGTACGCGGCCGAGAGGCTCGCCCTGGATTGCCGAGCGGTACATCTCTGCCGAGAGGACCTGGTTGGTGCCCATGCCGTCACCGATGAAATAGAAGATGTACTTGATCTCGGCGGAGGCGGAGAGGGAGTGCAGAATACAGAGTACAGAGTACAGACAAATCCAAAAATAGCGTTTCATAAGTTGGGTTTTTGTTGTTTTGATCGTGCATTAATGCACGATGCGGTTTTCTTTTTGTTAGCCGCCTGGCGGTGGCGTTTGCGTTTTCGTGCTTCGCGTCTTTTGGCGGCTTGTCGTTCCTCGCGCTCCTCGAGGGTCAGATGGGGCGGCGGCTCGATGCCCTGCTCGCGCAGACGTTGGTCCTGGATCTCCTGCTGGTGCTCGATCTGGCGCTCTTTCTCTTCGCGTTTGAGGGCGATGACCTCATCGGGGTCGAGTTGTTCGTGCGCGAGCAGATCCTCATAAATAAGGAGTGTCGCCCATGCGTCCGTAGAGGCGTAGCGCGCCTGCTCGGGCGTGAGGTGGGTGTTCTCCCAGTTGGTCAACTGCTGTGCTTTGGAGATTTTCTTGCCGAAACAGATGGCGTAGATCTTCTGCAGGCCGAGGTCGAGGATGCCGTACTGGGGCACCATATGCTGGATGTCCACGCAGTTGGCAGGGGTGAAGTTGCGCCTGCGTCGGAGTCCGTTGATGTCATCGCGGAAAGCGAGTCCGACCTTGCAGACCGCAGGGTTGGCAAAGAAATCCGCGAGTTCCTGGGGCATGCCGATATGGGTGAGGCGGAAGAGATAGCACCGCTCATGGGAGGCTATCTGGACGAGCGCCGTGGGATAATGGATGCCTCGTGTGAAAGAAGGCCGTGACTCCGTATCCACGCCTACTACCGGCTGCGCCGAGAGGTACGCCACGGCTTCGGGAACCTGTTCTGCGCGGTCCACGACAATCACTTCGCCGTCGAACGCGATGACCGGCATCCATTGGAGCAGGTCGGAGTTAATATGATGTATCTGATATCTCATGCAAAGCCCTCATGACCGCTAAAAGTTTACGACCCCAGTGATTGTCAAACGCTTCGCGGCAGAGTACCACTGCGTCGTTCATGACCGGTTCCTCGCCAGTCTGGAAGGCCGCGGCGAGGTCCTTGAGTTCCTGATAGATATCCGCGAGCCCTTCGGAGATATAGGCAGTCTGGATCTCGTCGGTGTAGATACCCTGATCGACAAAGACATCCAGGTAGGCGTCATCCTGTCCCAAGAGGTTGCGGATGCCCACCAAGGCGAAGTTATAATCCTCCTCGGTGACAAACCGCTGCGGCTCGTCGTCCATGACCGTCTCGGCCGGTTCGAGCAAACGTGTCCGCAGATAGAGCACCGGCAGGAGGCGTAACATCTGCTCCCTCCATTCCTCGCGATCGTGGTCTGCGGTCTGCTCGATGAGCAGGCAAGTTTGCGCCGCGGCGGTCACAAAAGCTATCGTAGAATCAGCATAAATGAAATTTTTCATATACGGATTTAATAAAAAACGTGCAAAGATAGAGAAAAATTTTGACATTTGCAAATTTTTTAGTATCTTTGCAGCGAAATTCCGAACAGAGGAATAAAAACCGCACATAAATTTAACTATTTAAACCAAAGAAATATGAAAAAATTCTTTTTAATGGCTTTTGCGGCTTTGAGCGTTAGCGCCATGGCCCAGCAAGTAACGCCGGTGAACATCACACTGGCAGAGTTCAATGTAGATTCCCTCCGTACGTTGTACATGACGGAGCCGATTATGTACAGGGCGTCGCTGGACGCAGTGGCACAGGCTCTGGAGAAAAATGCGACAGAGTTGAAGTCTGCCAAATCGGAGCTCAAGAGCGAGCAGAAACTGTCCAAAGAGATGGAGAGTTCGCTGAAGGGTGCCGTCAAGATGGCCGCTTCGATGAAGAAACTCTACAGCAAAGAAGAGGGCGAGCTGAAAAGCATGCAGAAGGTCGTAACCGGTCAGCAGAAGATGCTGACGAAGCAGAAAGAGTTGAACGACGAGACCCGCGAGGGTTACACCGCCTTCCTCGACAAACAGCAGAAGGAGTTAGGTTATGCACTTCGTGAGTTGGCAGAGCGTCAGCGCGCCGTATCGGATCTGGAGACCACGATCGCAAACCACCAGACCAAACTGCAGACCTACAATCAGGAGGTAGTTCAGAAGGCGACCGCCCTGGCAAACATCGAGGCAGAACTCAAAGCCCGCGTAGCGAGCGTGAAGGCCGAACAGAAAGCCGCTAAATCCATGCAATAATGAAAGTTATCAACCTCTCGGAGCACCATAGCGTGCTTCAGAATTTCCTTCGGGAGATCCGTGACGTGGATATCCAGCAGGATCGTCTCCGTTTCCGCCGGAACATTGAGCGTATCGGCGAAGTCATGGCGATCGAGTTGAGCAAGGAGCTGAACTACGAATCCACGGACGTGCAGACTCCGCTGGCGAAGACGACGGTGGATGTTATCTCCGACCAGTTGGTGCTGGCGACCATTTTGCGTGCCGGCATGCCGCTTCATCAGGGGTTCCTGAATATCTTCGATCATGCCGACAACGGTTTCTTGAGCGCCTATCGGCGGGTTAATGCGGAAGGCGAGTTGGAGATCGTGGCGGAGTACATGGCGGCGCCGTCGATAGACGACAAGACGCTTGTTGTGGTTGACCCGATGTTAGCGACCGGCATGTCGATGGAGGTAGGATACCTGGCGTTGCTGAAGCATGGCACGCCGCGACATACGCATCTTTGTTGCACCATCGCTACGCCGCAAGCGATCGATTATATGCGCAAGGCGCTGAACGACCGCGACGATGTCACCCTTTGGTGCGCGGCTATAGACCCCGTTTTGAACGAGAAGAAGTATATCGTTCCGGGTCTTGGCGATGCCGGCGATCTATGTTATGGTCAAAAGATCCATCTCTCCGATCGTTAAATGGATGCCTGCTGTCCTTGTGGCAGCGGGCATTGCTGTTCTTTCCCTATGGGAGAACCCCCGTATGCCATCCTCGCTATCGATGAGCGACAAGGTGTTGCACGGGGCGATGTACTTCGTGTTGGCGGTGGCGTGGTTGGTGCCTCTCGGTGCGCGACTGCGCGGGCGCGTAATGCCGTATATTTATGTTTGGCTCGGGGCAACCGGCTACGGGGCGTTGATGGAAGTCCTTCAGCGGTATTGCACCCTGTCGCGCTCGGGCGAGATGGCGGATCTCTACGCTGACGCCGTGGGCGCACTCGTGGGAGTGGCGATTGTTGTAGTCAGTGTTCAGTATTCAGTATTCAGAAATCAGTAGCCAGAAATACCATATAGCCCTCTCGATGCTTTTTCACAGCCGCTTGCGGCGGGCATTGAGTCTGCTGGACCGGTACGGTTCGGCGGAGTCTGCGTGGGCTGCGGTCGATGAGCCGGAGAAAGCGGCAGTGATGGCTCGTGCGGAGAAAGAGTGGGAGTGGATACAGGCGCATGACATCCGCGTGCTGACGCAGGATGACGAGGCCTATCCTTACCGCTTGCGGAACTGTCCCGACCGGCCGTTTCTGCTTTATACGAAAGGGCATGTATGTCCATCGGAAGGTCATATCGTCTCTATCGTGGGCACGCGGCGACCGACGGAGCGGGGAAAGGAACTGACGGCAGCGCTGGTACGCGATTTGGCGGACCGGTTAGAGCACGTTACTATCGTTTCCGGCGGGGCTTACGGCATTGATATCGCGGCACATAGAGCGGCGCTGGAGGCCGGCATTCCGACTATCATTGTGCCCGCGCACGGGTTGGATCGGATCTATCCTATCACCCATCGTCCGGAGGCGGTCGCATCTCTGGCGAAAGGCGGGTTGCTGACCGAATACCCCTCCGGGACGGAACCCATCCAGTCGAATTTCGTTCGGCGGAACCGCATTGTGGCGGGTCTGGCGGATGCGGTGGTGGTTGTGGAGAGTCATGCCCGCGGAGGCAGCCTTATCACTGCCCGCATGGCGAACGACTACGGCAAGCCTATTTTTGCATTTCCGGGCCGGCCTAATGACCCTGCCTCTGAGGGATGCAACGACCTTATCCGTGGAGGCCGAGCCAGACTGATCACCGGAGCTGACCACCTCATTGAAGCGATGGAATGGAAGACCCGGAAGAGTGCTTCGGAAGGTATGCAGACCAGCCTGATCGGGCTGATGGACAACCTGACTAAGGAGCAGCAGATCATCCTCGCCAAGCTGCAGGAGGCGGAGGAGGGAATGCATATCAACCTTATCGTCATGGAGACCGGTCTGGCGTATGGCGAGGTGGCATCCGAGCTGACGATGTTAGAGATCGAAGGGCTCGTACGGGCTCTGCCGGGAGGAATTTATTTAAAAAATTTGTAGTAACTTCTTAGCCGCAAGGGCACGATTATTTTGAGGGCACCTTGGAATATGTGTAACTTCGAGGGCACCGACACGGCAAGCCGTCCCACCTCGAAGTTACGTTCGCACGTTTGTGCGAATAACAAGCCTTATTGCCTATAAAAATTCAAATAAATTTGATTTTTAAAGTCAAAGTCTTGCATATTCCAAATTTTTGTAGTAACTTTGCAGCGTGAAATGATTAATCATGCCCTTTGGGCAACGAAATAACGCGTAATTATGGAATTATTCAAGAAGTATTTAGGAGTTTGTCTCCTGATTTTAGGTGTAGTATTCCTGGTGGTGTACAGATTTGCTCTGCCGGAGAATGGAATGCTGATCGCCGGTATGGTATGTGAGGTAGCCGGTATCTTAGCCTATATTTTCATTAACAGAAAGGGATAACCGCTGATGGCAGGTCAGGGTGGATTCAATGATGCTGTGAAGTATCACTTGACGGGCATGTACCAGGACTGGTTTCTGGACTATGCGTCGTATGTGATATTGGAGCGTGCTGTACCGGCAATAGAGGATGGCCTGAAGCCCGTTCAGCGCCGTATTCTTCATGCGATGAAGACGGTGGATGACGGCAAATACAACAAGGTCGCCAATATCGTTGGCCAGACGATGCAGTACCACCCTCACGGGGATGCGTCCATCGGCGATGCGCTGGTGCAGCTGGGCCAGAAAGACCTGCTGATCGATTGCCAGGGAAACTGGGGCAATATCCTGACGGGTGACGGCGCTGCGGCGCCCCGTTATATCGAGGCAAGGCTGAGTAAGTTTGCGTTAGAGGCGGTGTTCAACGCCAAGACGACGGAGTGGATGAAGAGTTACGACGGCCGTAAGAACGAACCGATCCACCTACCGGTGAAATTCCCGCTGCTGTTGGCACAAGGAGTTGAGGGTATCGCCGTGGGTCTGAACTCGAAGATCCTGCCGCATAACTTCAACGAGCTCTGCGACGCTTCGCTGGCGTATCTGAGGGGACAGGAGTTCCAACTCTATCCGGATTTCCCGACCGGCGGCGTGATCGACGTGACCAAGTACAATGACGGCGAGCGCGGCGGACAGGTGAAGATCCGTGCAAGGATTCAGAAGGCGGACGACAACAAGACCCTCGTCATCACGGAGATACCTTTCGGAACCACCACCTCGAAGATCATCGAGACTATCCTCAAGGCCAACCAGAAAGGCAAGATCAAGATCAAGAAGATCGATGATTTCACCGCCGACCAGGCGCGCATTGTTGTGCAACTGGCGCCGGGTTCGTCGTCGGACAAAGCGATTGACGCGCTTTATGCCTTCACGGATTGCGAGGTGAACATCAGCCCGAACTGCTGCGTGGTGGAGAACCGCAAGCCGATTTTCACCAACGTGAGCAACCTGCTCAAGCTCTCCACGGAGAACACCAAAGCGCTGCTGAAATGGGAGCTGGAGATCGAGAAAGGGGAGCTGGAGGAGAAGTATTTCTACACCTCGTTAGAGAAGATCTTCATCGAGAACCGCATCTATAAAGAGGAGGGTTACGAGAACGCGCCGAACAAGGAGAAGCTGATTGCGTTTGTGGACGAGGCGTTGACGCCGTTCAAGGCCCAGCTGATCCGTGAGGTGAAGAGCGAAGATATCGAGAAACTCTTCGAGATACGAATGCTGCGCATCACGAAGTTCGACTCCAAGAAGGCGGATGAGCTGATGAAGGAGCTGGAGAAGAAGATCAAGGCGTGCATCAAGAACCTCAACCACCTGACGGACTACACGATCTCGTGGTTTGAGATGCTGAAAGCGAAATACGGCGAGGCCTATCCGCGTAAGACCGAGGTGCGTAACTTCGGTGCGATTAACGTGCAGGCGGTTGTGGAGAACAACGTCAAGCTGTACATGAACAGCGAAGAGGGATTCGTCGGGACGGGGCTGAAGAAAGATAACTACCTGTTCGACTGCTCGGACATCGATGATTTGATTGTCTTCCACAAGGACGGCAAATACAAGGTGGTGAAGGTAGCCGAGAAGCTGTTTGTCGGGACGGATATATTGCATATCGCTGTGTTCCAGCGCGGCGATGAGCGGACGGTTTATAACGTTGTTTACCGCGACGGCAAGAAAGGTCCGTACTACATGAAGCGCTTCTCCGTGACCGGTGTGGCGCGGGATAAGGAGTACGACCTGACGCAAGGCAAGCCGGGGTCGAAGGTGATGTATTTCACCGTCAATCCGAACGGTGAGGCGGAGGTGATCCGCGTGGCGCTGAAGCCGGCGCTTCACCTCAAGAAGTTAGAGGTATGCAAGGATCTGAGCGAGTTAGCCGTCAAATCGCGCACGGCGCGAGGCAATCTGCTGACCAAATACGAAGTCAAATCCATCACGCTGAAGCAAAAAGGCCGCTCGACGCTCGGCGGTCGGAAGGTATGGTTTGACCCGGATGTGCTGCGCGTCAACTACGACGAACACGGAGTGTATCTGGGCGAGTTCTGGGACGACGACCGGATCCTGGTCATCAATAACGACGGTACATACTACACCACCAGTTATGACCTCACCGCCCATTTCGAGGATAACATCCTGCGGATTGAGAAGCTGGATCCGGACAAGGTTTGGTCGCTGATTCAGTGGAACGGCGAGTTGAAATACTACTACGGAAAGCGGTTTAAGTTAGACGACGCGCAGGCGAAGATCCAATCGTTCCTGGGAGAGGACAAAGAATCCCGTATCGCGGTGCTGTCCGACCGTGAGGAGGCGGTGTTCCGCGTGCTGTTCAGCGACGAGAAACATGAGCCGATGGAGATCACGATGGCTGATTTTATCGATGAGAAATCCGCCAAGGCAAAAGGTAAACGCGTGACGACTCTGGAGGTGGCGAGCATCGAAGATATCACGCCGGAGCCGGAGCCCGAACCAGAGGAAGAGGACGCAGCTCCCGAGGAGCCGATGGAGGAGGAAGGAGAGAAGGACGCTTCGATAAAGGAAGAAGCGAAGAAGGCACCTGAAGAGATAGAGGTGGAAGGCGTGAAGATGACCTTCGAGAAGCCACAAGATACACAATTAGATTTATTCTGATGGAAATTATTTTAGGAAGTCAGAGCCCGAGAAGGCGCGAGTTGATGGCAGGTTTAGACCTGCCATTTACGGCTGTTACTATCGATGCCGACGAACATTATCCGGCCGAGTTGCAGGGCGGCGATATACCTTATTATATATCGCGCGCGAAGGCGCACGCGTACGAGGGAAAGCTCAAGGAAGATCAGATTCTTATCACCGCAGATACGATAGTATGGCTGGAGGGTCAGATGTTAGGCAAGCCCCACGACGAGGCGGAGGCGTATGCGATGCTGCGTGCCCTCTCCGGCAAGACCCATCAGGTGTTCACCGCAGTCACTTTTGTCCAAAAAGGGAAAGAGATGGAGACCGTGGTCGATAAGACGGATGTCACTTTTTGCGAGTTGACGGACGACGAGATCAGGCACTATATACAAAAATACCGGCCTTTTGACAAAGCCGGTGCGTATGGGGTGCAGGAGTGGATCGGTTATATCGCCTGCACCGGGATGAAAGGGTCGTATTTCAACGTCATGGGATTCCCCGTGCACCTCGTTTACAAGGCCCTCAAGCAGATGCTGTAGAGCATTCCGAGGAACATCGTGAACTTGATGAGTTGTTGGCAGTTCTTATAATCCGAAGGAATCTTCGCTGCCCACAACAGCCATAATGCCCCGAGGAGGGGCGTTATTATTCCTAAGACAATATATCTCGTGCTGAGGCTGTTCCATCCGATGGGGAACGGCAAGACACGGTACCAGAGGTGGCCGATGATGGCGAGGGTGAGTACCGCCAGGGCTGTCACGAAGATTTTCGTCCATGTGTCTCCCCAGACGACGGGCATGGAGTGACACTCCAGCTCTCGGTCTCCCATCTGGTCCTGCATGTCCTTGACGATCTCCCGCATCCAGGTGAGGAGGAACGCGAAGAGCGCGAAGCCTCCGAGCCAGGCGTAGAGGTCGTGCTCGAGGGAGGTGTAAGGCAGGATAGGGGCGAAGCGAAGCCGGAGCTGCGCCACGTTCGTCATCGCTACCAACATCGGTGTCAGGCCTGCGAGCAAGGCGATGATGAGATTGCCGACCATGAAGAGGCGTTTATACGAGGAAGAGTAGAACCACAAGAGCCCCGGCACGAGGATAAACAGGATGCCGAGGGTCATGCTGCGCAGGAGTATGGCGACGACGAGTCCGCAGAGGATGCCCGCGCCGCTCAGACAGAGACTGAGGTGCATGGCAGTGGGTTTGGGGATGGTGCGGGTGACGATCAGCTCGTCGGGCCGGTTGATGCGGTCGATCTTGACATCGAAATAGTCATTGATGACGTATCCGCCGGCGGCGATCAGGACGGTCGCCAGCGCCAAAAGGAGGGTGATGAACCACGGGAGTTGCTCCCCAAACGCCGCCGCATCCAAGATAGGCACGGCTACCCATTTCTCCATGAGGTATATCAGCGCGGCGAGGAAGAGCAGGTTGCTCCACCTCACCAGACGCATGATATCTTTGAAAGTATTCAGCATTCAGTTATCAATATTCAGTTTACTTGATTTTTAAGACCACCCCGGTCCAAGCAGGCAGCGCGATGTCGAAGAAGGCATCCGGTGCAAAATCAATCGGCTGTTTGCCTCCGCGCAGAAGATCCGTGGCGGTCGCCTTGGCTTTGCCGTCCATCTCGAGATAGACGAAGGCATCGTTCGGCAAGCGGAGGTGGATCTGCCGCTCGCGGTCGTGGAAATTGACGACCACAAGGAGTGTCTCCCCCTTGATATGCCGGATGAAAGAGAAGTGCTGGCGTTTGTCGAAACCGTCCCCCTGCGCATAGGTGATGTCGTACATGCGGCCTTTCTGGATCGCTTTGTCATCGCGCGTGAGGGTTAGGAGTTTCTGATAAAACTCGCGCAGTTCTTTTTGTTCCGGCGAGAGTTTAGCGCCGTCGAACTTACCTTTGTTCGCCCATGCCTGGATGGATTTGACACCCCAATAATCGAAGATAGTGGTTCTGCCGTCGATGCCGGAGAAGCCCTCCATCTCCATACCCCGTTCGCCTAACTCCTGGCCGGAGTAGATCATGACGGGACATTGATTGAGGGTAGCCGCCACGATCATTGCCGGCTCGGCGCACCGTCCGTCTCCGCTGAAGAAGCCGCTGGCGATTCGCTGCTCGTCGTGGTTCTCAAGGAAATAGAGCATGTGCTTGAGTCGTTCGTCGCCGTGCTGCATCCATTTGGAGGTGATCCCTTCGGCGGGCCAACCCTTACTGAGAACACCGCGGAGATAATCGTACATACCCACTTTGTCGTAGAGGTAGTCGAATCCCGCCGCGAGGTATGCGTCGTATTGGTTCGGGTCGTAACACTCGCCGATAAAAAGGAATTTCTTATGTCTCTTCCGCACGGCTGCAATCGCCCACGCGAAGAACTCGACAGGCACCATCTCCGCCATATCGACCCTCACGCCGTCGATACCTTTGTCCGCCCAGAAGAGCAAGATGTCGCGCATCTTGATCCAGGTAGAGGGGATGGGGTCGAATTGCTTCTCCCGCCCGCCCTGATAGAAGACGCCGTAGTTCAGTTTGACGGTCTCGTACCAGTCGTTGAGGGAAGGATGCGAAGTGAAACAATCATTACCGGTGACCTTGGCGGGGAACTCTTCATAGCCCTGCAGGTCCTTGTCCATCGTGAATCGTTCACCCGGCAGGTAGTAGAAGTTATTGAGCGGGGAGAAGGCCCATTCGGGATGGTCTTTCTCTCCGAGATCCTCTACGCCGGCAGGTTTGCAGAGAGATTTATACTCGCGGCTGACGTGGTTGGGCACAAAGTCGATGAGTACACCGAGTCCGGCGTCGTGGGTGCGTTTGACAAGGGCTTCGAACTCCTGCATACGCTTGGCTTCGTTCTTTGCCAAGTCGGGATCGACATCGTAGTAGTCGGTGATGGCATAAGGCGAACCGGCTTTGCCTTTGGTGATAGCCGGGTTGTTGTATTGGGCTGTGGCGTGTCGGATGACTCCGGTGTACCAAACATGCGTAGCGCCCAAATCCGAAATGGACTTGAGCGCACGCTCGTTGATATCTACAAATCGCCCGCAGCCATTCTCTTCCTTGGTGCCGTTATGTTTGCGCGTCTCGTTGTAGTTGCCCAAAAGGCGCGGGAAGAGTTGGTAAATAATGGGTTTGTTCATGGTAGATAGTGGTGTGTTTTTTATACCAAAGCTTGGGTATCGGTGGCAATCATGAGTTCCTCGTCGGTGGGGATGAGGCATACGGTTACTTTTGAGCCCTTCTTGGAGATGATGCGCTCTTCGCCGCGTACGTTATTCGCCTCTTCGTCCAGCTCGATGCCGAGGTAACTGAGACCTTTCATCACTTCTGCGCGGATGTACGGATCGTTCTCTCCGATACCGGCGGTGAAGACGAGGATGTCGATGCCGTTCATCGCTGCGGCGTACGCACCGATGTATTTCTTCAGGCGGTAGATGAACATCTTCCGTGCGAGGTCAGCGCGTTTGTTGCCCTCCTTGATGGCCGCCTCAATGTCACGGCAGTCGCTGGAGACACCGGATACGCCGAGGAGACCGGACTTCTTGTTAACGAGGTTGTTGAAAGCTGCGGTATCCAGATGCTCTTTGTCCATGATGAAGGTAGCAGCGCCGAGGTCGAGGTCACCGGCACGTGTACCCATGACGAGGCCCTCCACCGGCGTCAGACCCATAGAGGTGTCCACGCTCTTGCCGTCCATGACAGCCGTGCAACTTCCGCCGCCACCGATGTGGGCGGTAACAATCTTCTTGCCTTTCGGATCGACGCCGAGGAACTCGCATACGCGTGCGGATACATAGCGGTGGCTGGTTCCGTGGAAGCCATAACGGCGGATGGCGTACTTCTCGTATAATTCATAAGGAAGCGCGTACATGTACGCGTAGTCCGGCATGGTCTGGTGGAAAGCGGTGTCGAAGACAGCTACCTGGGGAACGCCCGGCAGGATCTTCTCGATCGCGTCGATACCCTTGAGGTTAGCAGGGTTATGCAGCGGAGCGAGGTCGATACACTCCACGATCTGCGCTTTCACTTCCGGGGTGATGAGCACGGATTTGTTGAATTTCTCGCCACCATGGACTACGCGGTGACCGACAGCATTGATCTCCTTGAGGTCCTTGATGCAACCGATTTCCGGGTCCACCAGTTTCTCGAGGATGAGCTCGATACCCACGGTGTGTTCCGGCATTGGTTTCTCAAATTTTACTTTCTCGCCGTTCGGCAGTTTGACCAGAAGGAAGGAGTCCGGCAGACCGATCTTCTCGATGCCACCCTGCGCCATCACGGTTTTGCTCTCCATCTCAAAGAGCTTATATTTAATACTGCTACTTCCGCAGTTTAATACTAAGATTTTCATAATTTTAATAAATTAAAATTCTGGAGCTTCGGCTACGTCGAGTTGCGTAAGCGAGCTTACACCCGACTTGCACGAACCTTCATATTCTATATTATTTAATAGCTTGGTTGGCAGTGATAGCCACCATTTGAACAATGTCTTGCACTTTGCATCCGCGGCTGAGGTCATTGACCGGCGCAGCGATACCTTGGAGAATCGGTCCCACGGCGTCAGCCCCGCTGAAACGCTCCACGAGTTTATATCCGATGTTTCCTGCCTGGAGATCCGGGAAGACGAGTACGTTTGCTTTTCCGGCTACAGGACTGCCCGGCGCTTTGGTAGCAGCGACGGACTCAATCAGCGCTGCGTCGGCCTGGAGTTCGCCGTCAAGAGCCAGCTCAGGCGCCATCTCTTTGGCGAGCTTGGTAGCCTCGGCTACTTTGTCCACAAGTTCATGCTTAGCGCTACCCTTGGTGGAGAAGGAAAGCATAGCTACGCGCGGCTCGATGCCTGCGATAGCGCGTGCGGTCTCTGCGGTGGAGATGGCTATCTCTGCGAGCTGTTTAGCATCCGGATTCGGGTTCACGGCGCAGTCGGCAAAGAGCAGGAATCCGTTCTCTCCCAGGTGTTTAGCCGGAGTGAACATCAGGAATGCACCGCTGACGATGGAGCAACCGGGTTTGGTCTTGAGGATCTGGAATGCGGGGCGGATGGTGTCTGCCGTTGTGCCGCGTGCACCGGCTAACTCGCCATCTGCATCACCTGCCTTGATCATCAGACAGCCGAGGTACAAAGGATCCTGTGCTTTTTTCGCTGCCTCTTCTTCCGTCATACCTTTTGCTTTGCGGAGTTCGAAGAGTAGATTCGCGTACTCAGGCATTTTCGGGTCGTGAATCGGGTCCACGATTTTTGCTTCCTTGATGTGCTCATAGCCCTTTTCAGCCGCCATGGCTTTGATCTTTTCCGGGTCGCCAATTAAAATAAGCTGCGCAATCTTGTCTCTCAACAGGATGTTTGCAGCCTCTAACGTACGTGGTTCGTCACCTTCCGGCAACACAATGCGCTGCGGATTAGCTTTCGCGCGCGCAATCATTTGATTTAAAATGTCCATAATATATAGCGTTTTAGTATTTGAAATACGATGTAACTAAATCGAGTGCAAAGATACAAAATAAATCCCATATATGCAATACTGAGTAATAAAAAAAAATTTTTTTGCAAAAAAGTTTGCATATGTCAAAAAAAAGTAGTACCTTTGCGCCCTGAATTGTGAATATAACGAAAATAATCTCTTTTTTATCATGAAAAAGGTCATATACGTTTTATCTCTGTTACTTCTCAGTCTGCCTTTGTGGGCTCAGGAGAGTGAAGAAGAAAAGGGTGCTCACCCTTACAAAGTGGAGGAGAATGAGAACATTCCGCCGGAGTTTGCACACTGGTCGCTTATTCCTCATATCGGATTTAGTTCCTTTGATGGAGATTTTACTTCAGAAGCAAAGCATTCCGTTGCAGTACCGGCTGCGGGTTTGGCGTTGGAATATAACTTTACTCCGGTATGGAACTTGGGTATCGAGTATATGTATGACATGTACACCGTAACGGGTAATACCGGACATGCCGATACCTTGTTGACCGGTCACATGCACAAAGCGGGTGCGTACTTGGGAATGGACCTTATTAGTATCATCTTCCCGCGTGCGAAAAAGAAGATTCTTTCCGTAATTCCGTACGTAGGTGGTGGTGTTGCGTTCTATAGAAGGGCCAAATACCATATGGATGATTATTATGTTGATCCGCGTACGGGCATTGAATATAATCCGACACACAAGAGAGGTAATACGGCATCGTATATCAATGCGGATGGAGAAGTAGCTCCGGAGCATGATAAGGGCTATAAGTCAATCGGTTACCTGCAGGCAGGTGTAAATGTGGAGTTTAACCTCAACCGAACCCTCGCGCTCGGTGTACGTGCAAACTATTCCTATTTTACCCGTGACTACGTGGACGGACGTGGATATCACAAGTACAGCCCCTCTTCGTTCGCGTCGAAGAACAACGATGGTATTTTTGACGTGACGTTGAATTTGCGTATTAAATTTGAGCCGCAATCCAAGAACCACGTACGTAACATCAGTGCATTCGATACATGGGAGAAGAAGGCTGAGCAGAAGCCTTGTCATGACACGGTTATCATCCGTCACGACTCGATTATTGTTCGCGAGACCTTCCAGCAGAAAGAGAAAGAGTTGGAGCAATACTACTACGTATATTTTGCTAACAACAAGGCAGATATTGACGACAAGGGTCTGATTACGATCCAACAGGTAGCAGAGCGTCTGCAAGAGGATACCACGTTGTATGCGATTGTAACGGGTTATTGCGACAACACCGGATCTAACAGCCTCAATTATGCACTGGGCGACAGACGTGCGGACAATGTAGTGGATGAGTTGGCTCAGGAGCACGGCATCGAGATGGAGCGTATGCATGCCGGTGGTATGGGTAAGGTTATCGGTCGTCGCAGCACCGCTTCGTATGGTCCGAACCGTCGCGCCGCTATCCGTCTGGTGGATAAAGAGACCTTCGATCGTATGAAGTATAACCTGGATGACCAGAAAGCGAACCGTCCTGAGGCGGAGAAGACAGTGCCTCTGACGGAGAGTAGTCGTCCGGCGAAGACGAATGTGTATAAAGAGCGTATCAGTGAGGAGGTAACGTCGGAGAAGTCCACTACCTTGTCGAAGTTGGCACGCCAATACTATAACAACACCTATTGCTGGGTATATATCTACATCGCCAATAAAGAGAAGATCTCTAATCCGAATGCGTTGCTTCCGGGAACTAAGCTGATTATTCCGGAGTTGACGGAGAAGGAGATGCAGATTACCAAAGACGAGAGCCTTGTGCTCTTCAGCAATGCTCGTCAGCAGAAATAATACTGACTGCGGTCCCATAGCTCAGTTGGTTAGTAGCACCTGACTCATAATCAGGGGGTCCTTGGTTCAAGCCCAAGTGGGACCACGACAGGAGGGTAGTCCCGTGACTATCCTCCTGTTGATATTTAAGAAGAAAAAACAACGTTTGTATCTTATGCGTTTTCGAATCGTGATATATCTATGTGCGCTGGCTCTGATGATCGGAGGTGGCGATTTGTATGCGGCATCGAATGCGCAGAAGCGTGCGAAACAGCGTGCGAAGACGGAGCAGAAGCGAGCAGCAGCGAAACGCAAGGCAGAGAAGAAAAAGGCAGCGAAGCTGAAAGCAGACAAGAAGAAAAGAATCAAGGAAGGCAAGCCTTTGCTGTACGTTTATTCTTTTAACCTGAAGACCGGCGAACCGCTACCGGCAACGCATATTACGGTACAAGAGCAGAACGCTCGGCCGAATAAGAAGCCGAAGGTCAACAAGCCCACTGATAACAAACGCGCACGCGTCTCCCGTGGCTTGCCGAATGGTCAGTATTGGGCGGCGGCTGCGAAGACCGGGTTCTTTCCTGCCGATACGGTTCGTTTTAATCACCGGGCGGATGAAGATACCGTCAAGGTTTATTTGTATCCGGAGACCCGTCTGACATTTACGGTGACGGATTCGCTGACATCGCGTCCGGTGGCAGCTAATGTTATTGTTCGCAATCATGAGCGGAAACGTATCATGCAAACCACGTCGGATACGCTGCATTCGGTGTTGGCGGTGTTGTTAGATGACCGTATTCCCTATTATACTATAGAGGCTACAGCCGTGGACTATTTTCCATTTCGGGACACCATTACCGATCCCGAATTGTTTGGCGGAGTGGTTATGTCACCGAAGGAGGTGAAATCATTTTTGCTGCATAACATCTATTTTGCGAACGGCAAGACTCGTATTCTGGCTACTTCTGAGCCGGCATTGAATGAGTTGTATCAATTTCTGAGAATCCGTCCCACCCAGCGAATCCGCATTGTGGGGCATACGGATAATATCGGTTCGGACCGTTCCAATCAATCTCTCTCTGAAGGAAGATGTCAAGAGGTGCGTCGCGAGATGGAGCGACGCGGTATTCATGTTGGCCGGATCGAGATTGAGGGTAGAGGGGAAAGAGATCCGATTGTGCCTAATGACAGTGAAGAGCACCGTCAGATGAACCGGCGGGTCGAAATCGTACTTCTATAAAAACAGCCTCTTTCGAGGCTGATTTTTTACCATTTAGCTACTGTGTCGTTGTAGATGTTCTCCGCAATCTCCTGAATGATGATTGCGCATAGCTCGTCTTGCACGTCTGTCAAGAGTCGGCTGGCGTCGAAGGTCTGCGATGCAGAGTACGTCTTGTCGAACGAGTCTTCGGGGTTGATGTTGTTGGTGAAATGTACGTTGACGCGGATGGTCAGTTTACTTTCCGAAGCATAGCTGTCGGCACCGATGGCGCCTTGGGAGATGTCGTATCCTACTATTTCGCCCTCTAACTCCAGATCACCGCCTTTTCGTAGAATCTGCAGACGTGTCTGACGTTGGTATAAGTCTCGGATGCCCTCCGACAGATTGTTACTGAGGGTAGGGTTCACCATCGGCGCGTTATTCGGAAAGTCGGCGATGGAGATGGAGTGGGTAGTCTGGTAGTTGATGTTCGCTCCGTTGAACTTATAGGAGATAGAACAAGAGGCCAGCAGGAATAAAAGTGTACCGCAGAATGATAGCACTTTACTCTTGTTTAGTACCCTTTTAGTACCGATCCGATTCTGTCTCGATAGTGTCTCGCCAGTCTGATTTGCTCTATTATAGTCCATACTCTTTGATTTTGCGATATAGTGTTCGTTCAGAGAAACCGAGTCTTGCGGCGGCTTCTTTACGGTTACCGTTCGTTAGTTCCAGGGCACGTCGGATCAGCTCTTTCTCTCCTTCATCCACGCGCAAGCTATCTTCGATATCTTCTGCCTCGATGGTTTTTCGTGGCGTTGTGTCGGGCGACGGAGAGATGGTGATGGTCGCTGCGGGCGAGATCTCATGCTCTTTTGCCGGAGAAGGATGAAGTAGTCCTTTCAGTTCCTCTATCTCTTTTTTATTCTGCATGACCAAGTTATAAAGGATGCCAATCTCGTGGGAGTAGTCTTTTCCGGCGGACTCAGTCGGCGACTTTCGCAGGACGATACTCTGTTGGTTTTCCTCTTTGGGCAGATATTGGCGGAGCGTGTCGGCATTGATCTGGTGGTCCATCTCGATGACTGCAATCTGTTCGGCTAAGTTCTTGAGCTGACGGATGTTACCACGCCAATAGGAGTTTTGGAGCAAGCGCGTGGCCTCTTCGTTGAGGGAGAGAGGCGGCATCTGGTATCGGTTGCAGAAATCCACGGCGAACTTACGGAAGAGCAACGGGATGTCTTCTTTTCTCTCGCGCAGCGCGGGTACGCGTATTTCTACGGTATTGAGACGGTAGAACAAATCCTCCCGGAACCGGCCATCGTCTATAGCTTGGCGCATGTTCAGATTCGTGGCTGCCACGACGCGGACATTGGTCTTGCGGACTTGGCTGGAGCCCATGCGCAGGAACTCGCCGGTCTCCAAGACACGTAGCAGACGAACCTGCGTCTGAAGAGGAAGTTCTCCCACTTCGTCCAGGAATAAAGTACCTCCATCGGCTATTTCAAAATAACCTTTGTGCTCGTTCTTGGCATCGGTAAAAGCGCCTTTCTCGTGTCCGAACAGCTCACTATCGATGGTGCCCTCGGGGATGGCGCCGCAGTTCACGGCAAAATAGGCTCCGTGCTTGCGAGAGGAGAAAGCATGGATGATTTTCGGAAAATGCTCCTTTCCCACACCGGACTCTCCGGTGATAAGCACACTCAAATCCGTGCGTGCGACCTGCACGGCAATCTCTATATCGCGATTCAGCAACGGACTTTGACCGATGATGCCGAAACGCTGTTTGATAGCTAATAATTCTTGTTGCGTCATAGTAAACCTGACAAAATGTCATGCAAAATTACAATATTTTTTGCATATATGCAAATAATTTGATAAAAAAAGTGTATATTCTTGTGTATGTCAAAAAAAATGTGTACCTTTGCACGCTTTTGATTACTTTTGAAGAACTATGTATAAAATTACTCGACAATTCTGTGTGTTGATTATAGCAGCTGTAACGGCTGTTAGTTGTGTAACGCAGAAACAATTAACTTACCTGCACGACGCGGATGCGTCGAAGGTTGATTCCATCAATGCGAAATACTCTCCTCGGACGGAACATGTGATTCGTCCGGGTGATGCGCTGACGGTTTTTGTATCAGCGCTTGATAAAGAGGCAGTGGCTCCTTATAACCTTCCGACGGTTATTTATGCGGCTCCCGGGTCGAATCAGGTTCAGACGACTCCGATGTTGCAATACTATGTTGTGGATGCGGCGGGGTATATCGAGATGCCGGTGTTGGGAAAGTTACAAGTAGGCGGACTGAGCCGTCCGGAGGCAGAGGAGGAGATTCGCAAGGTCTTGTCCCGACAGGTGATTGACCCCACTGTGCGGGTTTCGGTTGTTGGCGCAAAAGTGTCTGTGTTAGGCGAGGTGAACCGTCCGAGTCAAGTATCCATGCCGAGTGGTCGGATGACCATCTTTGACGCTCTTGCTGCAGCCGGTGATCTGACTCCGTATGGCCGTAGAGACAATGTGTTGATCACCCGCGAGGTAAACGGAAAGTTAGAGTTGGCGCGACTCAATTTAGGGAACGCAGATATCTATACCTCTCCCTATTATTTCCTTCAACAAAACGATGTTGTCTATGTCTCGCCGAACAAGGTGCGCGCTATCGGTAGTACGAATTCCGGTTTGTGGCTGAGCGTAGTATCTACGGCATTGAGTGCTGCAACGATTATTGTGACAGTCGTAAAAAAATAAGGGTGTATGGAAACAAATCAAAATAACGAGATAGATTTGCGTAAAGTGACGCGCATTGTGCTGGAGCACTGGTGGTGGTTTGCGATAGGAGTAGCGTGTTTTGTATTCTTGGGTGTCTGCTATTATTTGCGAAAGAGTCCTAAGTGGACGACTGATGCCTCCATTATGTTGCGTCAAAAAGACGGCTTTGGCGAAGAGATGGCATCTTTGTCGATGTTGGGTTTGACCGGCAATCAGGCAGCCGAAGACGAGGTAGTGGTGTTGGCTTCGAGAGGCCTGTTGTATCAGGCTATTGATGCCCTTAATCTATGGGATGCACATGCGAAAAAAGGTTCGCTGAGATGGGAAGGCGAGTTTCGGAATCCGGCTTTTTCTGTGGACTATATAGCTTTGACGAAAAGGGCAGAGAAAATACCCTTCTCCATTATCGTAAAACCCACCTCAAAAGGGTATAAGATAAAGACCAAAAACGGTTTCTTCCATCGTTCGACAACCCGTGTGGAGAGTTTGAATGCGCCAATAGAGACGGGAATCGGAACGATACAGATCCATGCCAACCGCGCGCTGAGTCAAGATACGACGTATCGTGTTTTTCACTGTCGCCGCGAGTTGGTAGTGGCCGGTTATGGCGAGATGCTATCTATTTCGCAATACAAGAAAGAATCGAACATCATCAAGATGTCCATAAAGTCCCCCATGCCCGAACGCGATAAGGCCTTGCTGAATCAGCTGATCGAGCAATATAACCTGAATGCCGTGGTGGACAAAAATATGATTGCGACGAACACGGCGAATTTTATCGAGGAGCGGTTGGCTATCATCACAAAGGAGCTGGCTGACGCCGAGAATGCTGTTTCGGACTATAAAGAGAGCAATAACATCGCTGATATCCAGGCCCAAGCGCAACTGTTTCTCTCGGCCAGCAGTGCGGAGCAACGCGCGATGGCGGAGATAGAGACTCAGCTGAGTCTGGTGGAGTATATCGATGAATTCTTGCGGGACGAAACCAAACGTAATAGCCTCATCCCTTCGAATATCGGTGTGACGGATGCATCGCTGTCGAGCGGCCTGTCGGAATACAACGCTTTGCTGCTGCAGCGCATGCGTATTCTTCGTACCGCTACGGATGACAACCCCGTTATTGAGCAGATGAATGCGCAACTCGCTATCATGCGTCAAAACATCATCGCTACGATAGGGTCGGTGCGCGAGAGTTTGAAGATCCGCCAGCGCAATCTTCTGTCGCAGGACTCGAAATACAACCGTAAAATCAAAGATGCCCCGGAGCAGCAGCGCGAGTACCTACGCGTTGTACGCCAGCAACAATTACGGGAGCGTTTGTATGTCTTTCTGTATGAGAAACGTGAAGAGAATGCCCTGATGTTGGCCGCGACGACGATGCCGGCGAAAGTGCTGGATGTCCCGCAACGCGATGTTAAGAGTCAGTCTCCGAAATTGATAAAACTGCTGTTGTTGTGTATCTTCATGGGCTTGTTAATTCCGGCGGCGGTACTATATCTTTACGTCCTTATCAATGACAAGATCGACGATCCGAAGGAGTTTGAGAAGCGAATTCATGCACCTCTGTTGGGGCAGTTGGTACAAAACTCCCGGAATGCGCATATTGCAATCCATGAAGGCGAGTCAACGGTTTCGGCTGAGTTGTTCCGCCTGATCCGAACGAACTTACGCTATGTGATTCCTGCCGATGTGAAATCTCCGGTCATTTTGGTGACCTCGTGTATCAACGGAGATGGAAAATCGTATGTGGCAAGTAATACCGCCTTGTCGTTGGCTATCTTGGGAAAGAAAGTGGCGTTGGTGGGTTTGGATATCCGCAAACCGATGTTAGCTGCTTATTTCGGACTGAGCAATAAAGGTCATCTGACGGATTATCTGGCGGATCCGGATGTCTCGATTGACGATATCGTTGTACCGAGTGGCGAGCATCCGAATTTAGATATCATCCCTTGCGGAACGATACCTCCCAACCCGGCGGAGTTGCTGCAGACCGAGCGGATAGACGAACTCTTCGCGGAGTTGCGTAAGCGGTATGACTATATTCTCGTGGATACGGCGCCGGTGGCTTTGGTGAGCGATACCTATCTCTTGGATCGCATCGCAGATATCACCATCTTTGTATGCCGTTATAAATACACGCCGTCGGAGATGATCGAGTATGTCAATAATGTCATCGCCCAAAATCGGATGCATAATGTCACCTGCGTGCTCAACGGCGTGAAGGGTCTTCGTGCCGGATACGGGTATGGTTACGGAGTGCAGAAATCGTAAATGGTAAATGACTAAATTGTAAATCACGTGATTGTCTGTGTAGCGGAGAAACCCTCTGTGGGTGCATATATAGCGAATGTCCTGGGCGCCAAGCAGCGCAAGGACGGCTATTTTGAGGGCAATGGATACCAGGTAACCTGGACTTTTGGTCACTTATGCGCATTGCTCGATCCGCAGGAATATACAGACCAATGGAAGGCTTGGAGCCTTAGTTCCTTGCCGATGATTCCTCCGCGTTTTTCTATCAAAGTCTCCGGTGACGAAGGGGTACATAAGCAGTTTAATGTCATCAAGTCGCTGATTGCGCAGGCTGATGAGGTCATTAACTGCGGTGATGCCGGCCAGGAGGGAGAGCTCATCCAACGATGGGTCTATCAGCAGGCCGGATGCAAGTGCCCGGTAAAGCGCCTGTGGGTGAACTCGCTGACCGAAGAGGCTATCCGTGAGGGGTTCCGTCAGCTGAAAGATCAATCCGAATACCAGCACTTATATGAGGCGGGCATGATGCGGGCGATAGGCGATTGGCTGCTTGGCATGAACGCCACGCGCGCCTATACTATAAGGTACGCGCGCGGGAGCGGAAAGGACCGGCAGGTGCTCTCCGTGGGACGTGTACAGACGCCGACGTTAGCGTTGGTGGTGAAACGGCAGGCGGAGATTGATCATTTCGTGCCGCGCACCTATTGGGAGCTGAAAACCAACTACCGCGACACCCTTTTTAGTGCCCAACTGCCGGCGGAAGATGACGAATATGCCATCACTTCCGAGGAGCAGGGACAGGCACTTGTGGACGCTATCAAGGATCAGCCGTTCCTGATTACCTCTGTAGAGAAGAAGAAGGGTACGGAGTTTGCCCCGAAGCTGTATGACTTGACATCGCTGCAGGTGGATTGCAATAAGAAATATTCCTTTTCTGCGGAGCAGACACTCCAACTCATTCAGTCTCTTTACGAGAAACGACTGACCACTTATCCCCGTGTGGATACGACTTATCTGAGTGATGATATCTACCCCAAAGTACCGGGTACGCTGGCGGGTATAAAAGACTACTTTCCGCAGGTAGCGCCGTTATTGGGGCTCAAAGCGGATGGCAAGAAAGGCGCCGGCTCGTTACCCAAATCGAAGAAAGAGTTTGATAACAAGAAAGTTACCGACCACCATGCCATCATTCCTACGGGTCAGCGTCCGGATGCCATGACGGCGGATGAGAAGAAGGTGTATGATCTGGTGGCGACGCATTTCATTGCGGCTTTCTATCCCGAATGCGAGGTCAGCAACACGACTGTTCTGGCAAAAGCCGGTGAGGTTGATTTCAAGGTGACCGGACGGGAGGTTCTCAAACCCGGATGGCGGGCGGTGTTCGCGAATGAGCGTTCGCAGAGCGAACTCAATGATGCGAATGATGCAAATGATGCGAATGAGGAAAGCGCCAAGTCGCTGCCTGCGTTTGTGAAAGGCGAGAGTGGGCCTCACGAGCCGCTCTTGAAAGAGAAGACGACAACGCCGCCTAAGTATTACACGGAGGCGACTCTTCTGCGTGCGATGGAGACGGCGGGAAAAACAGTCGAGAACGACGAACTCCGCGAGGCGATGAAGGAGAATGGTATAGGTCGTCCATCTACCCGCGCAGCCATCATTGAGAAACTCTATCAACGCAAGTATATCCAGAAGCAAGGTAAGTCGCTCCGTGCTACTCAAGTGGGTATCGATCTTATTCATACCATCATCTCTCCCTTGCTCAAGTCCGCAGAACTGACCGGTCTATGGGAGAAAAAACTGCGTGAGATAGAGCGAGGCGAATATCAAGCACAAGACTTCTTGACGGAACTCAAGGAGATGACTTCCGGAGTCGTCAAAGATGTCAAAACGAACAAGGCGGGTATGCTTTGTCCCGTTTGCCGACAGGGCTTGATCATCCGCGGCAATACACGTTACGGGTGTTCCAGATGGCGTGAGGGTTGTACCTATGCAGAGCCGTTTTGACAACTCGATTTAGCAAAAAAATCTATATGTGTATTATTTACGTCAATTTTTCCACATAAGATTGACGTTTTTTGTGTACCTTTGCGCCGTTTTTTGAAATATGTTTACGTGAAACGTAATATCATTTAAATTAACTATATCATAAAAACAAACAAAATTCTCTGTATGAAATTGAATTTCTCAGTGTTCCGTACCATGATGCTTTCGGCCTTACTTTTCGTAGGTATGGCTGCTCAAGCACGTGTGATTAGCGGAACGGTAAAGGACCAGACGGGCGAGACGATTATCTCGGCTTCTGTGGTCGTGAAAGGTACCACTATTGGTACAGTGACAGATTTCGACGGTAACTACAGTCTGGATGTTCCCGACGATGCGAAGGTGCTGGTTTTCTCGTACATCGGTATGAAGACCCAGGAGCTGAACATCACCGGCAGCACGATGAACGTGGTACTCTCCGAAAACAGTGAGGTGCTTGAGGAAGTGGTTGTTACCGGTTATGGAACGACGAAGAAACGTGACTTGGTGACTTCTGTAGCTTCAGTAGGCGCAGACCAGCTAAAGGACATCCCTGTGGCTTCCGCCTCGGAGGCATTGCAAGGAAAGTTGGCCGGTGTGTCAGTCGTTACTACGGAGGGTAGTCCTGATGCTGATGTAAAGATTCGTGTTCGTGGAGGTACGTCATTGACGCAAAGTAATGAGCCGTTGTATATCGTGGACGGATTCCCTGTTTCTAGTATCGCGGATATCGCGCCGGGTGACATCCAATCGATGGACGTCTTAAAAGATGCAGCTGCTACTGCTATCTATGGAGCGCAGGGTGCAAACGGCGTTATTATCATCACTACGAAAGATACCCCGTCGGCCGATGGTGACAAGATGAGTATCCGGTTTGACTACACCGGCTATATGGGATGGCGTCATATCGCTAGAAAATACGACATGATGGATGGTGAAGACTTCCTCAAAATGCAGTATGAGTTCGTCTATATGGATAATAAGGGAGATGACAATAAATTGCTGAATAACTATTACAAGACTTACGATCGTTTGGGTTATAATCCTACGGCTAAAACGCACGGTTCGCCGGCATCCGTGATTGAGCAATGGCGTGGTTTTCGATCGGATGAGAGTGCATTGGCTGCAGCGTTCCCCCATATGACTACGGAGCAGTGGGATATGTACCATAAGTACAAAGACGAGAATGGCGATATTGATTGGCAGGAGGCTACTTTCGGTGGTAACCATTTAAACTCAAACCATTCGTTCAACGTATCGGGTGGTAACAAAGCTGCCAATTTCAATTTCTCTTATAATCGTATTGATGATGAGTCGATTATGTACGGCTCGAATTACACACGTAATAACCTTTCGTTGAAGACCAAGTTCAAACCGATTAAGAACTTGACAATCGCCGCCACAGCGCGTTATTCGAATACGAATGTGTTAGGTGCTGGAACGAACACCGCCCAGGATGCGGGTTCGACCAGCGAGAGTCGTTTGCGCAATGCGGTTAGTTTTGTGCCGCTGCCCGGTATAGAATCTGCATTGGTTGAGACAGAGGACGATGATCAAGGTCTGGGTAACCTATGGAACCCGATCATTGCTATCAATGACAGTTACAAGAAGAAAGTGGATAATAAGCTAACCCTCAGTGGTTATGTAAGCTATAAGTTCGCTAAGTACTTCACGGTAAAAGCAGAGATTGGTTATGAAAATCGTACGGTAATTCAAGATCGTTACTACGGTGCAACAACTCCTTATGCTCGTACCGGTGATGGAAACGCACAAGTGGGACAGGGTTTTGGGCACTCTATTTCAACGACTGATTTTACCTCTCGTTTAAAAGAGACGAACACGTTTGAGTACGCGCAGAAGTTCGACAATAATAACCATGATTTGTCTATTTTGATAGGTGAGGAGCAGACGATTAACAAAGGTGAACTCCGCACAATCTATGGCTATGGTTTTGATCCGACACTGCGAGGAGAGCAGGTCTTCAATTTGTTAGGTTTGGCTCAGAAATCAACGATTAAGAACTACGTTGATCCGACGGATAACATGTTATCCTTCTTCGCCCGCGCGAACTATAATTACAAAGGACGTTATTATATCACCGGTACATTCCGTGCTGATGGATCGTCCCGTTTTACTAAGGGTCACCAATGGGGTTTCTTCCCGTCTGTTGCTGTTGCTTGGCGTATGATTGATGAGGACTTTATGGCCGATGCGCAGAGTTGGATGTCTAACATGAAGTTCCGCCTATCGTATGGTACGGTAGGTAATAATCAGGTGGATTTGGGTTATTTGCATTTCGATTATTTGGCTTCGCAATCTCCTTATATGCAGGATATGGGTACTATCCTGACGGATGGGCAGAACGGAACGAACAATTATATTATTGCAGCCAACCCGAACCTCAAATGGGAAACGACAATCACGCGTGACTTCGGTATCGACTATGGTTTCTTTAATGAACGTCTGAGCGGCGCGATTGACTTGTATTGGAATACAACACGTGACCTGATTTTGCGTTATCGTTTGGCAACCGGAGGTTATAACTACCAATACCGCAACATCGGTTCTACAGATAATAAGGGTGTTGAATTCTCGATTAAGGGTGTTATTTTAGACAAGCGTTCAAAAGAGTTGTCTTATGGTCTAACGCTCGATGCCAACGTTTCTTATAACTATAATAAGGTAGTTGATCTTGGAGGTATGGACGAATATCTTGTATCTTCGGCTTGCTTCTCGAACTATTACACTCAAGGTTATGAGTACAAACTTACTCCGGGTTCTCAGGTAGGCGATGTATATGGATATAAGACCGCAGGTTGGTACACGGCTGCTGATTTTGCATCATACAACAAGAGCACTGGTCTGCTGGGCGGATGGAAAGACGCTAATGGACAGGCCATATCGACCCCTCTTGGTAATGCTTATCCGGGTATGACGAGGATAGTAGATACCAACGGAGATGGGGTTATCAACAGTGATGATATGGTGAAAATAGGTAATACTTTACCTATAGTAACCGGAGGTTTCAATCTTAACTTGTTTGTCGGCGGCGACAAGTGGGGTAAAGTCGATTTCGCGGCTAACTTCACTTACTCCATCGGAAATGATGTAGTGAATATGGCCGCGCTTGATTATTCGACGGTATGTAACTCCACGAAGAACCGTAACTTATTAACGACCTACGGATATAACAGTCGTTACTCGTTGTTTGACGCGAATGGTAACTTCCTCCGTGGTTTCCCAGCTGTGTTTAGCGAAAATAGCTTGGCCGGCGATGACTACGCAGCGATGGCAGCTTATGTTGACGAGCAGAATGCAGGTGCGACTGTAGCGAATCCGTATTCTACATCTATCGTGCTGACAGACAAATATGTAGAAGATGCTTCTTACCTGCGTTTGGCTTCTCTGAATGTAGGTTACTCATTACCTAAGAAATGGATTGAGAAAGCGCATATCTCTACACTGCGTGTCTTCTTCTCTGCAACGAATCTGTTTGTGGCAACGAAGTATAGCGGTTTGGATCCGGAAGTGGATACGCGTTCGAAGATTAATCCGTTGGCTATCGGTGTGGATTATTCCGCATTCCCGAAGAGCCGTGGGTTTAACTTCGGTTTGAACTTGTCTTTTGAATAATAAAGCTAATACAATTCATTACTATGAAATATAATAAAATTCTTTGGTTATTTGCTACGGCAACTATTATGCTGGGTTGCGATAGTTTCCTGAGCAACGAGTCTCCGTCCGCGATGGATGTATCGACGGTGTTCTCAAGCGAGGTCAATACCGAACAGGCTATTTACGGTGTGTATAATTTGATGGGTTCCAATAACTCATATCGTAACCGCATTGCCTGTGGTTTTGTCGGATACAATACCGATATCGAATATAGTACTAAATCTACTGCTTCGAAAGCAGATGACAACCAACTTATGCTATATGACTGCGGTATTGCCAATACTAATGTATCGAACGTGAATGGCGCAGATATATGGTCGTATCTCAATACGATGATAGAGCGGTGTAATAACATCATCGAGGGTGTTGAGGCGTACGGCGATATAGATGGCACATCGGAACACAGCGTTATCATGCGTGCGTTCCTTGGCGAGGCCTATTTTTTACGCTCTTTTGCTTATCTTGAGCAAATTAAGTATTGGGGAGATGTTCCTGCACGTTTTGTATCGTTGGCTAAGGATCCAAGCGGTGTTGACGCCAAGAAAGAGGATCGCAACGTTATCTATGAGCAGTTACGTAAGGACTTGACGAAGGCCGCTGATTATCTACCCTGGTCACCCGACCGTTCAGGTGCTTCGCAGGATAATGTAGGTCGTGCGAATAAGGCAGCAGCTTTAGCGCTTTTGGCACGTGCGGATCTTATGTATGCAGGAAAAGCAGTACGTCCATCAACGATTGAGGACCCTGTAGGTTATAGCGTAAGGTATAATATCGCGGATGCAGCGATGCGTCAGGCGGTATATCAGGAGGCGCTGGAGGCTTGCGCTCAGATCATCCAGCATGAAGACTATAAGTTGGCTGATGACTATGCCACTCCGTTTAAGCAAATTTGCGCAGACGTGACCAAGTATTCGACGATGGAGCATATCTGGGTGATGCCTTTTGCTGACGCGGCTCGCGGACAGGTTTTAAACTATAATGCGCCTAAGTTATCGTCTGATGCAACAGGAAAAGACCCGAGTGGTGGCGTTGCCGGACATTTGCATGGTTATAGCGAAGGCGGTTCTTCTAACGGACATATCTGCATCTCGCCGAGTCTTATTTATGCATTCGATAAGAACGATAAACGTCGTGATGTTACGTATGTAACTGGTCAATGGGAATATAATGATGGCAACGGCGAGGCTTCTACAGACTCCGCTCGTGCTATTATCTTCCCGGAAGATACGACAGGCCAGGCCTATAAACTCTATCAGAAGCATACACAGATAGGTACGTATTATCTGGGCAAGTTCCGTTATGAGTGGATGGCCGACGGACGTTCTCTTTCTTCAACCGATGACGGTGTGGATTTCCCTATTATCCGTTATGCGGATGTACTGCTTATGTTTGCTGAGGCTTCGATAGGCGGTATCAGTGGTGATGCTCCGGCGAACAACACGGGCCTGGACCCGCTGGCACAGGTAAACAAGTTGCGTAACCGTGCAGGAGTTGCTCCGCTTGCCAAAGTTGGCATGGCTGAAATTATGCAAGAGCGCGCGTTTGAGTTATGCGGTGAGTATGTTCGTAAATGGGACTTGATGCGATGGGGTAACCTTAAAGAGAAGATGGTGGAAAATCAAAATCTCATCCGTAAGATGGCAACGCAGGATGGTCGTGCAGAACTCAATATCGGTGACTCGATTTATTATAAGTTCCGTTATGATGTGCAATTAGGCGGATATGTAATGGATAGTATCTGGGGCTTAGCTAAGGGTGAGACTTCACGCCCGGCAACATTCAATAAAAAGAACGGATGGCAAGCAAAAGACCTCTATACCTCTGAATCTAAAGGATACGTATTGAGTGAGGTGAACTATCCGATCTTCGTAAGCGAAGAGAAGCTGGAGTCCAGACAGTACTGGCCGATTTTCTCCACCAATGTAGCATCCTCGAATGGAACGCTATGGAATAACTATGGATATTAATAAACTTCCATATTGGCTATTGACTTTGGTTCTGCTGAGTGCATGTAACGGAAACTCTCCGGATTCACAACAACAAGACGACCCTGAATTAGTGGCGGCATGCCACTATATTCAGGGTGGCGGTTCTCAAACGACGGGCGGACAAGGTGGTGCCACCTATGTAGTATCGTCCCTGGAGGACGGAATAGATCCTGCTACAAACAAGGCTCTTCCCGGCACTCTGCGCTATGCAGCTGAGCAAGGTGAGGCGCGAATAGTAGTGTTCCGGGTAGCCGGTACGATTCATCTCGTCAAGCCGCTCACGATTACAAAAGGCAATCTGACTATCGCAGGTCAGTCGGCTCCGGGAGACGGTATTTGCATTGCTGACTATCCGATAATCATTGAGCATGCCAATAATATCATTATCCGCTTTGTTCGTTGTCGATTAGGAAATAAGTCCCTTGAGACGGATAAAGAGAAAGATTACGATGCGTTGTCTATCAACGGCAGCAAGAACATCGTAATTGATCACTGCTCTTTCTCATGGTCGGTAGATGAGTGCGTGTCCTGTTATGGGAACGAGAACTTCACGCTTCAGTATTGCTTTATTACCGAATCGCTTCGCAACGCAGGGCACGTGAAAGGGGCTCATGGCTATGGTGGTATATGGGGAGGCAAGAATGCCAGTTTCCATCATAACCTGCTGGCTCATCACGACAGTCGTAATCCGCGTTTTGACCATTCGTATGTGGATAACACCTGCTTCGGACCGATTGATTACGTGAATAATGTAGTCTATAATTGGGGCGGTAACTCCACGTATGGCGGTGAGGGGTACACGCAGGCGCGTAAAATAAATATGGTGAACAACTACTATAAGTACGGACCGGCGACGAGTCATAGGAACCGGTTGGTGGATCCTACGGTCAGTTGTTCGTATTGCTCGGACGGTGGTCACACGGTGATTCCCGGTAAGTTTTGGTTGAGCGGCAACTATATGTACGGAGACGCCAATGTGACATCGGATAACTGGAACGGATCGACGCAAAAGGGCAGCAATGTCAAAGCTACAGCTCGTTGGACGGAAGGCTTGACGGCATTGGAGAAGGAACAGACGGCTGAAGAGGCTTATGAAACGGTGTTGACCAAAGCCGGTTGTTCGCTTGTTCGTGACGCAGTGGATATCCGTAATGTGTCGGAAGTACGGAACGGGAATTATACGTATAGCGGCTCAAAGGGCTCGAAGAACGGATTGATAGACCAACCGTCTGATGTGGGAGGATGGCCTAATTTATCCGGTACGATGCCAAAGGATACAGACCAAGACGGAATACCGGATGAATGGGAAGAAGCGCATGGGCTTAATCCATTGTCGTTTAGCGATAGCAGAAAGCAAACGTTGGTGTCCGGAATAAATAATATAGAGGTTTATTTGAACGCTATAGTAGCCCATTTATATTAAAAATGCAAAAAATCTACATTTTTTGACAATATGTACTTGTTTATTTCCTAAATTTGTAGTACCTTTGCACCGTATTTGTAAAACGCATTTTACAATTAACTTTAATATTAACTTTTAAAACTTAAAAATTATGAAGAAATTTTTCCTCTTCGCAGCAGCTGCTGTAGCAGCTCTGACTGTTAACGCAAAGGTTATCAACTTTGCAGAAATTATTGACAAGACTGATGCTGCTTCTGCAAAAAGTTCTTGTGATGCTGCTTTCTCTTTGATTAACCTTACCTCTGAAGGTAAGCCGAATTCAAAAGGAACTGCTTATTGCGCAGAAATTACGCAAACAGAAGGTACAGCTGAATGGAATGTTAGTGTGATGATGCTCAAGAATGAAGAGCAGGCTTACTTTACATTCAAAGATGCTAATCCCAATAAGTTGGTTGCTAAAGCATGGGCTGAATACATTCAACCTAATGGCGGTGGTATGTGTCTGACAATCACTAATTTGAATAGCGGTGACAAAGTTAAGTTGACTTTGAAAGAGGCTGTAACTTCTGAGCCGGTTGTAGACGGTGCTACTGGTACTTTCGGTTCTAATACTGAAGTTGAGCTGACTGCTACAGCTAATGAGATTCACGTATATTCGAAGGATGATAAAGGTACTGCAGTAAAATGGAAACTTGTGTCTGTTGAGGTTCCTGGCGCTCAAGGTATCAACAATGTTGAGGCTGTTAAGGCTGAGAAGTTCTACCGCAATGGTCAGCTCATCATCCGCAAGAATGGTGTTGAGTACAACGCTCTTGGCGCAAAGCTCTAATCAAAAATGCATCAGCCATACATGGCTGATATACAAAATGGCTCGCATCCGCGAGCCATTTTTCTTTGCCTTATGTGAGCCTAATTACGGCCCATTCCCGCGACCTGGCCGCGACATGGCCGCGACCTGGCCGCGACCTGTACGTAGGGTTAGAGTCTATTTATACAAAATGGCGGGTGGAGGAGATGTAGTCGATGGTGGGTTGGGGGATGTCGGAGTGGGCTTTGGCGAGGGCAGGCCACTGGGCTACGGCATCAACAACCTGATCGATGATCTTAGGCGCTTTTTTGATGTTCATCTCAAATGCCACTTTGAGGAGGTCTTCGCGGGTGATGTTATCCCATTTGTTGTTAATCGACATTTGGTGGGCGTTTGTCCTTCTTCATAAGAATAATTATTTATATTCATCACTAAAAAAATTACATTATATTGTAAAATGCATATGAAAGTAATTTATTGTAAAGAAAAAATTGCATATATCAAAAATTATTTGTAATTTTGCAGCATAATTAAAGGTATATCTAAAATGAACTCATCAAGTATTCTTCCAGAAACTATTGAAAGGACAAAATGCCCTAAATGTGGTAGTGAATTTGTACATTGTTATTTAGGCATGTTTGTTGATCGATATGTTTGTTTGCATTGTAATTATGAGTGGAGATAATATTATCTTTGGCAGATCATCCTTGCTATTTCATTGAGGGCAAGGAAGCGATAGCGGTCACTTTCAATAGGGGCTATGGGGGATTTGCGATGAACGACCTTTTCTATATCTTCTCTTTCGAAGACATCTATTTTGGGTTCCAGTAATAACAAGAGTCCTTGCGAGCATGCCTCGAAGAGCATGCCGCCCGGTTTATAGTACTTTATATGCGGATCCTCGGGTTTTGGAAAACCATCTTTTAGCAGGATAATTAGCGGAAGTTTCTGCTCTCTAATCGTGCGACAGATGATTTGTTCACCTTTTGAGATAGCTGCGCTGAGGGAGACGAAGCCGTTTCGGGCTTTGGTGAGGAGATAGTGCATTAATGCACGATACTCGGTATTGTGATTTCCGTCAGTGAGGCTCCGTGAGCATTGGATGACCTGTTTTTGGGGAGCGTTCAGAAGGTCCAAGTTTCCCATGGCTCTAAACCATAATGGCCCGTTTGTGGTGGGGATTGTGAGATTTTGCATTAATGCAAAATACGAGGGGTGTTTGCGCATTTCGGCTAAGCGTCGCGGGTTATCATGTATATAGGCGCGGAGCGTTTCCAGACGCTGTTTACTATAAGCAATACGGTCATTGTAGTTGGGCTCCCAAAGAGAGAACGAGGCTATCTGTTTGCGCTGCTCTATGGTTAGACTCGCCTTGCCGGGTAAGACCGAAGGGAGGGGCGTTCGATCGTGCATTAATGCACGATGCAGGGATGTGCAGCGCATTTTGTATTGGCGGATGATTTGACCGATCGGTTTGTCAAGATGGGCGGTTACGCGTAATAAACCATGTAAGTGATCCGGCATCAGTTGAAAATCCAGCGTTTTGATTTGCGGGACATGGGAAGGTATAGCGTTCCATTCTTGTGAGATGAGGTTTCCCAGATCAGAGGGGTGAATAGTAGCAGATGCTATGTCTAAAGTCCCGAAGAGGGGTTTGCGGTTGTTGGTGGTGAGCGTGATCATATAGACGCCCCGGGATTGGTAATCGTGCATTAATGCACGATGCTGAAGAGCGAGATTTCTCTCGCTCTTCCAGTGTCCGTCCGGCGTTATATAATGTTTAGAGGGTGGCATTTTTTTCATGATCGTGCATTAATGCACGATGCTTTATTCCAGCGGATTGCCGTTGAACTTGATGTTCTTGGCGTGCTTGATCTCGTTCTCCTTGGCGGGGGTGATGATGCAGTTTTGGAAGGTGATGTCCTCTGCGTAATCGAAACTCATACCCTCGCGGACGCCGTAGAAGCTGACGCCGTCGAAGAGGATGTTATGCACGGGCAGGCCCTTCAGACCGGTCATGTCCACAGCCTTGCGGGCGTTGACACAAGTGATATTGCGGAAGGTGAAATTGCTCCACTCGGGGTAGAACTTGCTCTTGTCGTCCGAGTCCGTGGCACCGCGTCCTCCGGCTGAACGGTCTGCGTAACCGGATTGGAAGAAGACAGCCGCTTCGCGGATATTCTTCATCGTGATGTTATAGCAGTAGATGTCCTCACACCAGCCGCCACGACCGGGTGCGGATTTGAAACGGCAGCCGATATCCGTACCGTCGAACATACAATCCTTGACAATCAGACGCTGCATACCGCCGCAGAACTCCGAACCGATGACGAAGCCGCCGTGCGCACGATAGACGGTGTCGTTGGTGATGAGGAAGTCGCGTTGCGGACCGGCAGCCACACCTTTGTCGCCCACGCCGCCTTTCATACAGATACCATCGTCACCGGCGCTGACGTGACAACCGGCGATGAGTGCCACTTGTACGTTACCCGGGTCCATGGCATCGCCGTTCTGCGCCCACCACGGGCAGTCAACGGTGACATTCTCGATGATGAGATTCTGGATGCGGGTCGGCACGAGGTGGAATTTCGGGCTGTTGCGAAGGGTCACACCCTCGACTACGACGTTCTTGGAGTCGGTGATGTTAACCAAGTGCGGACGCATCTTCTCCTGGATCTCCGCCGTGGCTGCGATATTGGGGATACCTAACTCCTTGTTAAGGTTAAACGGATACCAGAGGCGATAGGTCTTGTCGTCCTGTTTGAGGGTACCGCCGAGCGCCAGCGCCTCTTCCCAAACCTCAGGGAGTTTGCCGTCACGTACAACTTTCTTCTCTTTGATCGGGCGCCAGATGAAGCCCTGGCCGTCGATCACACCCTTACCGGTGATACCGATATTCTCGCATTTGGACGCGCGAATGAGCGCGTTGCATTTCTTACTACCGTCGCGCAGCGAGTCGTCTTTCTGGACGTACAACTCTTTGTTTTCGGAGCCCAGGATCGTGGCGCCTTTGCTGAGATGGAGGTCGATGTTACTGCGGAGCTGGATAGGTCCGGTTTTCCACACGCCACGCGGAACGATGACGTGTCCGCCGCCCTGTTCGGAGAGCTCTTTGATGGCTTTGTTGAACGCCTCGGTACAATCGGTCTTGCCGTCCGGCACAGCGCCATACTGAGCGATGTTGACTGAGGTGGCGGGGAATTTGACTTCCTGCACGTGCTCAATCTCGATAGGCAGATCCACATAGTAGTGGTCATACTTGCTTTGCGCGCTGAGGCTCAGCGCCGCGCCCAATAGAAGGGCAGAAAAGAAGATTTTTTTCATGATAGGTGTTATTTGTTGTTGTCTCGATATCTCGATATGTCGATATTTCGATATGTCGTGTACAATTATTGTGCCAAATCGGCGATTTTGAGGGCGGCATTGATGCCGTCGAGTGCGGAGGAGGTGATGCCTCCGGCGTATCCGGCTCCTTCGCCGCAGGGGTAGAGACCCGGCGTGGAGACCGATTGCAGGGTCTCCGGATCGCGGGGGATACGCACCGCACTACTGCTGCGGCTCTCGACACCGAGTATCACGGCGTCGTTGGTCAAGAACCCCGGATATTTCTTGTCAAAATCCCGAAATCCTTGCTGTAACCTTTTTCCGATATGTGGGGGCAGCCACTGATCGAGGCGCGAAGGGACGATACCCGGCAGGTAGCTGCATTTCGGCAGATCCTTGCTTGCTTTTCCTTCTACAAAATCGCGCAAGCGCTGTGCGGGGGCGGTATATCTTCCCCCCTCCATGGGGGGATTGAGGGGGGCCTGTCCTTGCCTGAACGCTTCGCGTTCCAAGGCTTCCTGGTACTCGAGACCTCGGAGTGGATCATCGCCGGGGATGTCCTCGGGGTTGATCTGCACGACGATGCCGGAGTTGGCATAAGGCGAGTTGCGGTGGGAAGCAGACATGCCGTTGACGACACAGCTGTCCGCGGTACTACCCGCCGGCACGATATGTCCGCCCGGACACATACAGAAGGAATATACCCCTCGGCCGTCCACCTGCGTCACGAGGCTGTAGGAGGCGTTGCCGACAAATTGAATCGTTTCGGTATATCGATTTTCCGATATATCGATATTTCGACCCTTGAAATACATCAGTTTATTGATGAGTGCCTGCGGGTGCTCGGCGCGAACGCCCATGGCAAAGCCCTTCGTCTCCAGCTTAACGCCTTCGGCGGCTAACATCCGATACGTGTCATGCGCCGAGTGCCCGATCGCGAGGATAATAGGAGTCGCATGTCTTTCGACTTTTGACTTTTGACTTTCGACTTCTTTGAGGCTTGTAATGCAAGTCTCAAAGTGTATCTCCCCGCCGTGGCTGAGGATGCACTCGCGCATGTTCTTGATGATCGTCGGCAGTTTGTCGGAACCGATATGCGCGTGGGCTTCGTAGAGGACGGTGTCCGGTGCCCCGAAGAAATGGAAGAGTTCCATGACGCGTTGCATGTTACCCCGTTTCTTGGAGCGGGAGAAGAGTTTGCCGTCGGAGAAAGTGCCGGCGCCTCCTTCGCCGAAACAGTAGTTCGACTCGGGGTTGAGCCCTTCGTTTCTGTTCAGCAACGCTATATCTTTTTTGCGCTCGCTGACTTCTTTGCCCCGCTCGTAGATGATGGGTTTGATGCCGTGCTCGATGAGCGTCAGCGCTGCAAACAGCCCTGCCGGTCCGGCGCCGATGATGACGACCTGCCTCTCCGCGTTATGCACATCTTTGTATTTGGGAGGCTCATAGCGCCGCCATTCTCCCTCTCTTTGGGAGAGGGATGGGGTGAGGCTTATGGGCTTTCCTTTCTCGTCAACTAAAACAGTAAGATGCACCTTCAGCTCTCGCTGACGTGCATCTACACTACGCTTCACGACCCGCCATTTCTGTTCGGCTTCGTGCGCTTCTTTGGGAGATAATATAAATTGCAGGGTCTGCATAGCCAACCGGGTGTCGAGCCGCTCGACTATTTGCCGATTTTACTGAGAACGGCCTCGAGACCGAGTTCTTTGATCTTCTCGCTGATCTTGCCTTCGAGTTCATCGCACAGGTCGGGGTTCTCCGCCAGTACATCTTTCACCTTGTCGCGTCCCTGACCGAGCTTGGTGTCGCCGTAGGAGAAGAACGAACCGCTTTTCTTGATGACCTCGGTAGCTACTGCGAAGTCGAGGATCTCACCGATCTTGGAGATGCCCTCGTTGAACATGAGGTCGAACTCCGCTTTCTTGAACGGCGGCGCCACTTTGTTCTTCACCACTTTGACGCGTACCTGGTTACCCTTGATGTTGTCACCGTCTTTGATCTGCCCCGTGCGGCGGATATCCAGACGTACGGAGGCATAGAACTTCAGGGCGTTACCGCCGGTGGTGGTCTCCGGGCTGCCGAACATCACGCCGATCTTCTCGCGCAGCTGGTTGATGAAGATGACGGTGGTACCGGTTTTGTTGACGGACGCGGTCATCTTACGCAGTGCCTGGGACATCAGTCGTGCCTGCAGGCCGACCTTGTTGTCACCCATGTCGCCGTCGATCTCCGCTTTCGGGGTAAGCGCAGCCACGGAGTCAATAACGATCAGATCGACTGCCGCCGAACGGATCAACTCGTCAGCAATCTCCAGCGCCTGCTCGCCGCTGTCCGGCTGTGCGATCAGCAGGTCGTTGATGTTCACACCTAATTTCTCTGCGTAGAAACGGTCGAAAGCATGCTCGGCATCGATGATTGCCGCAATGCCGCCGGCTTTCTGCACCTCTGCCATCGCGTGGATAGCGAGGGTCGTCTTACCGGACGACTCCGGACCGTAAATCTCGATGATTCGTCCTTTCGGATAACCGCCGACGCCTAAGGCGTAGTTCAACCCCAGACTACCCGTCGGAATCACGGGAACGTCCTCTATCTTCTCATCACCCAGACGCATGATGGCGCCCTTTCCGAAGTCTTTGTCAATCTTTGCCATCGCGTTTTGCAGCGCTTTCAGTTTGTCTGCCGATGGTCCTTGTTTTTCTGCCATAATATAGTTGTTTTTAATGTTTCGTAATTCCGAAATATCGATATACCGTTATTTCGCCTGCAAAATTACGAAAAAAAAACGACATACGCAAGCGTATGTCAATTTTTCTCAAAAAATCTACAAAATTCGGCAATCCCGCATTGTCCGCATTTGGGTTTGCGGGCCTGGCAGACATACCGTCCGTGCAGTAGCAGCCAGTGATGTGCCTTGGGGATAACCTCCGCGGGGATGTGTTTGACAAGCTGGCGTTCGGTCTGTAAGGGGTTCTTGCTTCCTGTTGTCAGTCCGATGCGTTCGCTCACGCGGAAGATATGGGTATCGACCGCCATGGTCGGTTGGTTCCAGATGACCGCACAAACGACATTAGCGGTCTTGCGCCCGACGCCTTGCATCGTCTGCAGTTCTTCAATCGTGTCCGGCACTTCACCATGATAGACCTCCACCAGCCGCTGCGCCATGGCGACTAAGTGTTCCGCTTTCGATCTGGGATAACTGACGCTCTTTACGTATTCGAACACCTCATCGCTCGTTGCCGTGGCTAATTTCTCCGGCGTGGGGTAGGCCTCGAACAACGCCGGCGTGACCATATTGACGCGCTTGTCGGTACACTGTGCCGAGAGCATGACGGCTACCAGTAACTCGTACGGGTTGCGGTAGTTCAGTTCGCTCTCCGCAACCGGCATGTTCGCCTCGAACCACGCAAGGATATGTTCAAATCGTTGTTTGGTCGTCATGTCGCTAATTGTTTAACGTTTTGCTGTCAAGCAAAACCATCTTAACACTTTAACTATTTAACGTCGCGGTAAGCGCGACTTAAAAACCGCAACAACTTCGTTGCCTGCTCTTGTACGGACGCGGTCTCCGGGGAGATCTCGCGTTTCTGTAACCGCAGCAGCATCACCTGGTACAGCAGAATAAGACACGCCTCTATGTCACTCATCGTCGGGCGGTCGGTCTTCGCTTTGAGCAGATTCAACGAGGGTTTCAGACGGATGATGGCGGCGCGGTACATGGCGTCTTCGTCAAGGAGCGAGGCATGCAACTCCTCCAACTCCTCTAATGCGTTCTTCGCCAACTGCAGATGACCGCTCTCGGTGATGCCTTCGCGGTGCATCATCTCTTTCAGTTCGCGCAACTCCTCATTACCCTCCGCCTGAGCGGGGAAGGCGCGCAAAAAATCCTCCATCTGCCATAGATAAAGGATATATTCGGCTATATTGTCCTTTTTACTCCTCATCGTCCCAATCTATTTCGTCGAGATAACTGTCGCTCATGAAGGTCTCTATGTCTCGGCGGTCTTTCTTTGTCGGGCGTCCCAGACCTCTGTCGCGAACGCCGTTACCCGCCATACGGGCTAACTCCAACAGCTCCAGCTGCTTCGGATCCGTGCAGTCGCGCATGTATTCCGGCACGAGCTTTGCCCCCAAGCGGTTCTCGCTCAGTTGCAGCACCTGGTAGGTGTACGTGATAGGACCCTTGCGCACGGAGAACTGATCGCCGATCTTGAAAGTCCGGCTGGGCTTTATTTGTACGCCACCCATGGTGATACGCCCATTCTTGCAGGCGTCCGCAGCGATCGACCGCGTCTTGTAGATCCGCATCGCCCAGAGGTATTTATCTACTCTTACTTCCATCTTACTCTATGGTTAAACGATTCTCTTTTATCCGGGTGACGTATTGTTGGATAGTCGCTTGCAGGTAGCGTAACATCTCTTGGGGAGCCGGCTCGTTGATACGCGATAGGATGTTGTGCTGCAACAACCGGTCCTCCTGAAAATTATACAATCCGATGACTTCTTTTCCGTCAAACTGCATCATCAGGCTGTCGGAGAAAATCTGATAGACAGGGTTATTGTAGTTCACTACGTACGGCACTTTTTTGTCGGACATAATGGCGTCCTGGCCAAATGCAAAATAGGGCTCGTCGTACCCGATGTATTCCAGTACGGAGGGGAGTATATCCGTTTGCGCAACCGGAAAATTCCTCTCACGCGTGCGCAGAGCCTCGTCCATCTGCGGGTCAAAAAAGATGATGGGCACTTCATACCGCCCTTTATCGGTGGTATATTCCGGATGCGTGAGCACGTTGGTATGGTCGGCGGTGATGACAAACAAAGTGTTCTCATACCATGGCTGTGTCCGGGCAAATTCAAAGAACCGGCGCAAAGCGTGGTCCGAGTAACCGATGCATCGATGCAGCGGATGGGTGCCTTCCGGGAAGACCCCTTCATACCGCTCGGGAACTTGGAAAGGATGGTGGCTGGTTGCAGTAAAAAGGGCGGTCATAAACGGCTCCTTCATGGTGCTCATCGTGCGCCCGAAGAACTGCATGAACTCCTCGTCCCATATAGCCCAATAGCCATCGTAGTCCGCATCATTATTATATTCGTCTTTGCCATAATACGCCTCAAAACCGCAGGACCGCGAATAGGCTAAAAAGCCCATGCTGCCGTTTGGCGCTCCGTGGAAGAAGCCCGTCTGCCAGCCCTTTTCTCCTAGATAAGAGGCCAGGGATGCTACATTATCCGTGGAATAAGGTGTCAGGATGTACGGAGAGATGATCATAGGAATGGAGGATAGCACGGAGGGCATGGCATCGATGGATTTGCGCCCGGTAGCCAGCGTCAAAGGGAAAGTCAGAGAATGCGCAGCCAACGAATCCAGGAAAGGAGTGTAGCCCCGGTAGGTGCCGTTGTCCAGATCCCGGTTAAAATAGCCGATGTACTCTTTGGAGAAGCTCTCCAGGATAAAGACCACTACGTTTTTCTTCTGCAGGGCGCAATGGGCTGACGGCTGATGGACAGGGCTCATGATCTTCTCCAACTCCTCCTCTTCGAAATAATGAAGTGTAGGAAAAACCTGTCCTTCGGACGATCGCATCAATGCAAAAGGTGTATTCAGCACGATGTTCGTTTCGTTGGGATGGTTGGTGTATTGAAGTGCGTTACTGAGAGTGATCGGTCTGGTGAACGCCCCAAAACCACCGCGGATACCGATGACGACGAAATAGACCGAAAGGGCGAAAAGTGCCGATTCGGAGCAGTAATACATCGCCGGACGACGGCTGTCATCCGTCTGTATCGTTCGCCGCGTGAGCAGTACCATCAGCGCCATCATCGCCAATCCAAAGAGGGTGACGTACCAATACTGCAGCGCCGAGGTGAAGAAGATATGCGCTAAGTTATTATCGTTCTGAAACTCCGTAAAGAAGGTGATGGTTGTCCTCCTGCCGGTGAACTGCATATAGACCATATCAACGCAGTTAACCACGATGGCAAGACCGTTTGGGATCCAGTAGAACCATCGCGCTACCTGCTGGTAGGTGGCGTTGCCGCGCAATCGGAGTGGCAGCAGCTCCATCAGAAGATAGACGCTGTTGAGATAGAGCAAGGCCGTCATATCAAACCGGATACCGCCATAAAGCATCTCCAGGAGATGAACTGCGCTGACGTCCGGATACGAACTCATGTTCGTCAGGTAGTAAAAGAGGCGGGAAACCGAAAAGATAGCCATCACCAACAGCCAGTTGCTGACGGCTACTACCCAAGGGTGATATTTGACCTTGTCTGTCATTTATTATTGAACTGATTCATCGTGCGGTCGATGCCCGCGAGGCAGAAAGACGGAATGATCTCTGTCGTCACTTTCAACCGCTCGTCAAGCTGTTTCTTCTCCTCCTCGGTCCACTCGCCCAGCACGAAATTGATTTGCGCGCCGCGGGTGTATTCATTGCCGATGCCGAACCGCACGCGTGCGTACGCGTCCGTTCCTAATACAGATTGTATGTTCCCCAGCCCGTTGTGGCCGCCGTTCGAGCCCTGCTTGCGGATCCGGATGGTGCCGAACGGCAGGTTCAGGTCATCCACCAGCACGAGCATGTTCTCGATGGGGATCTTCTCCTGTTGCAGCCAGTACCGCACGGCGTTGCCGCTGAGGTTCATATAGGTAGAGGGCTTCAGGAGAACCATCTCCGCGTTCTTCACCCTGCATCTGGCGACGAACCCGTACCGCTTGTCCTCCCACTGAGCCCCTACACTATTAGCAAAAACATCGACTATTTTAAAGCCGATGTTATGCCTCGTCTCCTGATATTCGGAGCCGATGTTACCAAGTCCAACGATGAGAAACTTCATTAGGCTTGTTTGCTCTGGCGGGTAGCCTTCACTTCAGCTACGCAAGCGTCAGCCGGGTTGACGAATTTCAGACCCTCGATCTTCACGTCAGCTACAGCGATCTTCTTGCCCAAACCGAGCTCGGTTACATCGATATTGATGCGATCCGGGAAAGCGGTGTAGATACCCTGTACTTTCAACTTACGCATATCCTGAACCAGCTTACCACCGGCTTTAACACCCTCAGCGAGACCGTTCAACTGAATAGGGATCTCTACTACTACCGGCTTCTTCTCGTCAACGGCGAGGAAATCGATATGCAGCGTCTTGCCATCAATCGGGTGGAACTGAAGCTCCTTAACGATCGCTTTCGTCTTGGTGTCACCGATGGTGAGGTCAACGATCTGCGTGTCAGGGCTGTAAATCAGTTTACGTACGTCAGCTGCAGCAACGGTGAACGTGCAGTTCAGACCACAGCCATAGATGTTGCAGGGAACCAACTCCTCTGCGCGGAGAGCCTTAGCGGCTTTCTTGCCGTACTCGCTACGAGGAGTACCTACAAGTGCAAATTCTTTCATTGTTAATAATGTTTTGTGTTACTTAATACCGTGTATTCCATACACATTAACAGTTTGAAAGTTTGAGGGTTTGAGCGGCAAGCCGCTTTGTCTGAGTTTTAACGATTTCAAACTATCAAACCAGCACAAAGTGCCAAACTATTTCAAACTAAAGGCTGCCTACGCAGCCTTGTTGTCCACCGAGGAGTCGAACCTCGCTTCTCGGAACCAAAATCCGGTGTAATACCGATATACGAGTGGACAAAACCATTTACCATTTGGTCATTTACGATTTGATCATTTGGTGAAAAGCGGGTGCAAAGGTACAACAAAATTTTGACATGACCAAATTTTTTCGCACTTTTTTTGTAAAATAGTACTTTTTAATCATATTTTTTTGTCAATAGACACGCACTTGCCCCCTTTTAGCCTCCTTTTTGCCTCCTTTTAGCCTCCATTTACGGTCCAATCCCGCGACCATCTCGCGACCATTACGGACATCTACGTCCCGTTTTTTTCGGGCTATAGCCCCAGATGGATGCGGAAACGGATGCCCCAGGAGGTCGCCCCGGGTGTGAAACCCCACACGGAATATAGATCGCATACGCGGAGGATATTACCGATGCCGACACCCACTTCGCCATATAGACCGCCCTGCGGGCTAACGGAGTACAGACCGTCCGGCGGACTGACAGAACGCTGCGCTGACAGATACCCATAGGCGATCTTCGCTTCGACGAGTTCGCGCAGGTGCAGCCACCGGACACCGGGGATGAGGTTGAAGAGGATGCCCTGACCGTTCCACTCCGTTTGCAACGCGACATACTTATCCGCCATCAGTTGGTATGCATGGAGGAACGTGAAACGGTAGGGATCATAGGCGTAGCCTTGGTTCGCGGATGCCTGCCAGAGCAGGAACGAAGGCACAGAACCGAAGATGGCACCTGCCTGAAACGCATAACTCAGCGTCCCGCCCATGCCTAACTGGGCATGCTGCGTGAGCATCAGGCGCAGATGGGCGTACAGAGAGGAAGTTCCCCCCGACCCGGACCAATGCCCGGCTTCCAGACCGGCATACAACACCGGATATCTTCCTGAATAAGCATAGCGGCGCGCGAAGAATCCGTCGTACTTGCGCTCGCCCCAACTCAGACGGGCAATCAGGTTGAGTGACTGATAGGCACACCCTCCTTGCCATCCCGCGCGGATAAAGGTTCGGCTCTCTATATTGGGCGACCAGTCGGCGAACCAGTGGAACTGAATCTGCCGTTGCCGCATGGCGGTATTGACGCACAGCGAGTCGCGATGGAGTGCCTCAAAAGCGTATGCCGTGAAATCGAAGTTGCCCCATCCCATGGAGTTCTCCCGCAGCAGCCGGTCGAAGTCATCGACCTCCGACCACACATACCGGTCGTTGTACTCCAACTGCATGTAGTTCCGCCGCGGAGTAGGCAGATTGACGGAGATGCGTCCCATGCCTTTGGGCAGCCGGTCCTTGAATCCGTAACCCACCGATGCCTCCAGCGAGACGACTTTGGAGAACCGCTCGTTCGTACGGAACGGCAGACCGATATGCACACCCTCGTGCTTGTTGACCTGCAGGATCTCCTCCACATGACCGATGTCCACCGGCGTGCCGGTAGGGATATAGCCGGTAGCAACAATCGTCGCAAACCATTTCGCTGTGCGAATAATCGGCATACTGTCCAGCGCCGCAAAAGCACTATCGCTCTGCACACCAGGACTACTAGTGATACCAGGGCTACTAGGGCTACTAGGGCTACTATGGCTACTATAGCTAACCGAAACACTCGGATTCGCCAGCCGTGTGGTCAGCAACAGAGTGGGGAAGACGGTGCCGGGTTGCTCGCCCTGCACGGCGACATCCAGCAGAACGGAAATCTGCTCGTCGGCGATCGCTCCGTCCGGCGCGAGGGTCTGGCTCAGATGGAGCGAGTTGACGTAGTTGACCGCCACCTCCGCCGGCACGTATGCGCTGATAGACCGCAACGCAAAAGTGGCGGTATCGATCACCATCTCACCGTTGAAAGTGGCATAAAAAGGATTGCGGGTCCGAAAATGAATCGTGTCCTCGCCTACCAGATAATACCGGTAATAAAGGTTGCCGGAAGGCGCCAGCGGAGACAGGAACGCATGACCCATGAGCGAGACGGAAGGTGCGTAGAAATTGAGGTTGCCTTCGCCTCCGATCAGTCCCGAATAATCGGTCGGCGAGAGGATGAGCGCCTGCGTCATCTGGTCATTGGCGGGCGTGAACTCTTTGCCTTCAGCGCGGAAAGACTGCGTCTCGCGGTAGAGCGGCAGGATATATGTCGAGTCCTCCTGACTGAACATGCCGGCTTGCAGGCTGCGCCATAGCGCCCTTCTCAGATGCCGTTTAGAGATATGCGAGACGTATAACTCCTGCGTCCGGCGAAGGACTGCGCTGTTCTCCGGATGCAGCGTCCGGTCGTTCTCGGGGCGGTGGTCACGTACCTTCCGCAATAACTCCAACGCCGGGTTCTCATTCGGCGCCACGACAACCTCCGTCAGGGTGGCCACTTTTTCCCGCATGGCTACCTGCAGCCCTGCCATAGCACCCGGTTCGATCTCAAAACGCTGGGTATAATACCCCACGGCGGAGAAAACCAACTGCGCCTTCGCCTGCATATCTACCCGCAGGGCGTATGAGCCGTTGGCGTCGGATGTCGTGCCGATCTTCGTGCCGCGGAAATGGATGTTGACATTCGGTATCGCTTCACCCGTCGTCTCACTCACAATCTCCCCCACGATGATGGTCTCTACCGCCTGTGACGGCAGAAAGACTGCCAAGGCTGACAGTAGAAGGATTATTATTTTTCGATATCTCGACATGTCGATATTTCGATATTTCGACTTAAACTTTATTCGCCGGATGACATTTTAATACCGCGTTACGCAGGTCTTGAACGTTCAGATGGGTGTATATCTCCGTGGTTGCGAGGTCTTCGTGTCCGAGTAGCTGTTGGATGACGCGCAGGTCGGCGCCGTTCTGCAGCAGATGGGTTGCGAACGAATGGCGGAGCGTGTGGGGCGAGACGGTCTTGGCGATACCCGCTTCGGCGCATAAGTTACGCACGATGGTAAAGACCATCGCCCGTGTGAGCGGACGGCCGTAGCGGTTGACGAACGCAAAATCCCGTGCCTCGGGTTTGACAGGCCAATGTGCCCGATCTTGCATCCAATAGCCGAACCACTCCTCCGCCACCGGAGAGAGCGGTACGAGGCGTTGCTTGGAACCCTTGCCCTCAATCAGCATATAGTGCTCATCCAGGTAGATACGGCTCAGCGGCAGATTCACGAGCTCGCTCACGCGCAGGCCGCTGCCGTACAACATCTCCATCATCGCGCGGTTGCGGTGCCCTTCGTTGGAGGAGAGGTCGATGGCCGCCATCATGCGGTTCACCTCATCCAGCGTCAGTACCGTCGGGATATGTTTGGATTTCTTGGGACCCTCCAACAATTCCGAAGGATCCTGGTCAATATAATCTTTGTACAGTAAAAATCGGAACCATGAATGGATACCCGCTAACACGCGTGCCTGCGTAGCCTCGGAGCGGACTGTTTTGAACTGCTCGAAGATAAACTCCTGTAGTTCATCAAAACTCATCTTCACGGCATCCAGACCGTGTTCCTCTGTATAGGTCATGAGTTTATCCAGGTCCATCTCATAGCCCTCGATTGTGTTCGGCGAATAGCCGCGTTCCAGACGCAGCCACCGATGGTACTCTTGGCGGATGGACTTGTCGCTCATGGTTTTTGGTTGGGGTTATAGGGCAGTAACGAACCGCCGAAAACGGGGCGGTAAGTGCATTTCTCGCCGCGCGAGTTGCGGTAATAAAGGGTGAAAAGCAGGCTGTCTCCCTGATAGACAAACGAACCGGAGTCCAGAACCTGAATAGATGCCACCTTCCCGTCGCCGATAGAGAGGATGTACATCCCGTGCGGCGTGCCCTCATAATCGCGGCCGGCAAGAAAAGTGAAAGGATGGATGGTGGAGGCCTCACCCCGACCCTCTCCCAAAGAGAGGGAGGTATATTCACCTTCTTCCAAAAGACTGTCGGGCACGAAGATATCCGACAGGTAGAGGTTATAGCCCGTGCCTTCCATCTTATGATCCTTATTCAGCGTAAGCCCCTCCGAATAGAGGTCTAATGCCACGACCGCGTATGGCACCGAGTCATAGAAATGACCGTAGATCTCCTGATAAGCCAAATCATACTCGACCGGAAACTCTTGCCTTACCGCAGGCGTGAAAGGCTTGCAGGAACTCAACGCAAACGCGATGATAGAAAGAAGATAGAGGACCTTTTTCATGCGATTTTCATTTTTCTCGTGGGATACCATGCGGCAGCAAAACCCAAAGTCAGGACAATCACGGCGACTAATACGATATCGACTGCCTGAACCTGAACGGGGTAGGCGGAGATGATATACTCTGCGCCTGAACCCAATTTGAGCCATCCAAAATATTGTTGCCCCAGACACAAGAGCACGCCGATGACGAGTCCGCCTATCGTGCCGAGTGTGGAGATCAGCCATCCTTCCGTCAGGAAGATTCTCCGGATGGTCGGTTCGTCGGCGCCTAAATCTGAGAGGATACGGATGTCTTCGCGCTTGTCGATGATCAGCATCGAGAGCGAACCGATGCTGTTAAACAGAGCAATCAGAAGGATAAAAACCAGCAGTAGCACCGTCAGCAGTTTCTCGATCTTGAGGATGCGGAAGAAATCAGCCTGCTGCTCATAGCGGTCGAGAACCCGATATCCTGGACCGAGTGCTTTCGCTATCTGGGATTGGAGATAGGAGATTTTTACCCCTTCTCCGGGTTGGATGCGCAGTGCCGATGCGGTGTGTTCGTCGTACTCGAAAAGCCGCTGCGCCAACGGCAGGGAAACTAATATCAGCTGGTCGTCGTAATCGATCTGGTTGACGGCAAACGTGCCGGCAATGAAGGCATGCTCGTGCAGCAGAGACAAGTCCGGTCGCATAAGGTTGATGCGCTCCGTCCGCCGCGGCGCATAGAGATGAAGCGCACCCGTGAAATGGGCATTGATACCTATCTGCGCCGCCAGACCCCTTCCTAACACCGCGCGCTCGAAAGCACCGTCCCATACGGAATAAAAGCCGTCGGTGATGATGGAGTCGATATGTGCTGTCTGTTCAAAAAGCGAGTCCACGCCCATGACACGCGCGGGCAGCTGATGATCCTTATAGCGGATGAGGGCGGTCTGCTCCAACTGCATGGAGACGGCCTCGATATCCTCGCGCGCGTACAAAGAAACGACAGGCGCCGTGTCGGTGCGCAAAGTCGTGCCTTCTGCCGGAACAACCATCAACGCCGGATCGAACTCCGAGAACATATGCTCTACCAGCACCCCGAAACCGTTCATTACGGAGAGTACACAAACCATCGCCGCCGTGACAACCATCACAGCGGCGGCACTAATGCCGGAGACGATATTTATGGCGTTATGCCCTTTCTTTGAGAATAAATACCGCCAGGCAATATGGTTTTCGAGATTAGCCATGCAGCAACTCATCAATGCGCTCCATTCGATCGATTGTGGTATCCAGATGGAAGATGATCTCCGGAATAATGCGCAATTGATGGCGCTCCAATGTGCCGAGTTCACCGCGGAAACGGTGGGTGTTCTCTTCAATCAGCGTCATGGTCTGCTCCACTTTGTCCTGCGGAAAAATAGAGAGATAGATGTGCGCAATAGAGAGATCAGGCGACACGCGCACTTCGCTCACGGAAATCAGCGTTCCGCTCAGCGTGCGCGCGTATCGCAATAGGATGTCGCTCATGTCTTTTTGAATCAACCGAGCGATCTTGTGTTGTCTTGTTGACTCCATTAGAACTTGTGGCGTCCTTCGTCGGCTACAGTCAGTTTCTTACGACCTTTAGCGCGGCGTGCTGCCAGTACGCGGCGACCGTTTGCGGTTGCCATTCTCTCCAAGAAGCCGTGTTTGTTACGACGCTTGCGTTGGGATGGTTGGAATGTACGTTTCATTGTTTTATAAGTATTTGAGTCCTCTCACGAGGACGGGTTTATACGTCAAAAAGCCTGCAAAATTACTGCTTTTTTTTGATATGACCAAATTTTTTCGCATTTTTTTTGCTTTTGAATGCATTTTTAGTCAAAAACCTCCATTAAAACATCCAAAGAACGGGGAGTTTTCCATGTTTCTACGTGTTCTTCGAAATATGCGCATAGTGCGCGAAGTTGTTTCTGCCGTTCTCTCCTCGTTTGCGGCAAAGGGAGTTCTTCGCTCATCGCAAATCCTAATTTGGCGGCCAGACCTACCAGAAACGATAAATGAAAATTCTGCGGCTCGTCTGTCTCGTCCAACTCCTGAATGGATTGCGCGATAAAATCAAACATCGGTTCATCGCTCATGGGGTGTCTTAGCACGTGGTACAGCACCTCGCTGATGAAGAGCGCGATGGTCCTTTTGTACGGATCGGTATCAATCGTGCGGGGAACAAAGGTTAACTGCGCTGTGCGGATCGACCGCTCGTCTGTCGTGAGTTGGAGAATCGACAAAGGGTTGTATCGTCCGGAGGTGTTCTTCCGTCCGATCCCATACACCATATAATTAATACGCCCGCCCGCGCGTGTGTACGCATGTAAGAGGTGGGCTTTGTCGGAGTGGGGTTGCAACGAGAGTACTATCGCATCAGTCGTGGTGTACATAGAGACTGTCGATAAGCACCCCGTCGGTCAGACGATAGGTCTTGAAGATAAGAGGTCCATGACCCGTAGAATCCGCGTTTGTTGTGGTCTCGATTACTGCGTAAGCAGGAACGGAGTCCACCGCTTCGGGGGTGTAGAAGAATTTCTGTTCTTTAGGTTTGCCGGCAGTGTTAATGACTACAAACGGCGTACGGCGCATATAGTTATGGTCATGACCCGCGAGTACCAGATCGGCTTCGCCTAAGGCATGGCGGAAAGCACTGTAGATCAGCACATTCGCGCGACCTTTTCCTACGGACAGTACCGGGTGATGCATCATCACGACTACGAACCGTCCGTCCGCTCTTGCTTGTGTCATCACCCCGCGCAGCCAGGTCAGCGTTCTTGTCAGATATACCAGACGATTCAGCGGGTTAGTATCAATCGCGATGAACCGGATAGCCGGCAGATCGATATAGTAAGAGGCACCCGGTACAGCTTCCGGACCGTTCTCCGGATGCGCGAAAGCATGCTCCCAAACAGGTGAGAGTTCTTTATGAACACCTTTGGAGTACTCATGATTGCCCGGCGTGACGATGACCGGCATGCCATTGAGCGCCGAGGCACTCCATTCACGAAGCAGCAGCTGATAGTAATAATCCTGCCCCCGGTCCATCCAATCACCCACTTGTGCGAGCGCTTCGGCTTCGGGTACCCGTGCCGCAAGGGTGTCGTAATCGGCCTGCGTGAGCCTGTTATGTACGTCGCCAAGCACAAGGATCGTCGTCTTCTCTGGCGTCGTGTCGGTCTCAAAGATCGGGAACGTGTAGTCCTGCGTCAGACCGGTCCACTGGGGTTCTTCGGGCATGCCGAACCACGCCTGCCAGCGGAGGGCGCAGATCACTGCGCCTCCCGCTAACAGAAGGGTTAGGAACACTATGTAGCCCCACTTGCGCATTAGAACGGCAGGTCGCTGGTGCCGTCGCCGGCAGAAGCGTCAAAAGGATCTACATTCACCGGCGTACTCTCTACCGGCGCTGCTGCAGGTGCTGCAGCCGGTTGTGCAGGAGCTGCTGCCGGGGCTGCTGGAGCTGCGGCTGCGGCTTGTGTGGTGTCACCCTGCTGGATGCGCCATGCGCGGATAGAGGTGTACCAACGGCCGTTGAACTCGCGGCTCTCGATATCGAAACTAACGGTAACCAGCTGATCTACATCGCAGGGGTTCTGCTTGATACGCTCCTCGCCGAACACCTCGAAATGTACCTTGCGGGGGTACTGATCCAGGGTCTCGAGTACGTATGGCTGTACTTTCCACGGGTTGCCGTTACGGCCGATGCCCTCTTGGGCAGGCAGTACTTGGATGATTTTTCCTACTACTTCCATGTCTTTAAACTTTCAACTGTAAACATTCGACCTTATTCGCCTTTAATAGCAGCCACACCCGGGAGCACTTTGCCTTCGATTGCCTCGAGGAGTGCACCACCACCGGTGGAGATATACGAAACCTTATCTGCCAGACCGAACTTGTTGACGCAAGCTACGGAGTCGCCACCGCCGATGAGCGAGAAAGCACCTTCTGCCGTTGCCTCTGCAATCGCGTTACCGATAGCGCGGCTGCCGTCGCAGAAGTTGTCGAACTCGAACACACCTGCAGGACCGTTCCAGAGAATGGTCTTGGCGCCCTTGATAGCGTTAGCGAAGTTCTTCTGTGCCTCAGGACCGGCGTCCAGACCTTCCCAGCCCTCAGGAATAGCGTTGGACGGGAATACCTTCTTGTTGGCATCGTTGCTGAAACTGTCTGCGCAGATAGCGTCCGGAGCGAGCACGAGCTCTACGCCGTTCTTCTTGGCCAACTCCTCTACGCCTAATGCTACATCGAGTTTGTCGAGTTCTACGATCGAACCGCCGATCTCGCCGCCGTGTGCTTTAGCGAAAGTATAAGTCATACCGCCGCAGAGGATCAACTTATCTACTTTGCCCAACAGGTTCTCGATGATACCGATCTTCGAGCTTACTTTCGAACCGCCCATGATAGCCACGAACGGACGTTTGATATCTTTGAGGATAGCGTCAACAGCAGCTACCTCTTTCTCCATCAGGAATCCGAGCATCTTGTTGTCTGCGTCGAAATAATCGGCGATGACAGCAGTCGAAGCATGCTTGCGGTGAGCCGTACCGAAAGCGTCCATCACGTAGCAGTCTGCGTACGAAGCGAGCGTCTTAGCGAACTCTTTCTGACGTGCTTTCATCTCTTTCTTGGCGGGCTCGTATGCGGGATCCTCTTTCTCGATACCTACAGGTTTGCCTTCCTCCTCAGGATAGAAGCGGAGGTTCTCGAGCAACAATACCTCGCCCGGTTTGAGAGCGGCAGCCTGTGCTTGTGCTTTCGCGCAGTCCTCTGCGAACTGAACCGGACGACCTAAGGCTTCTGCTACTGCATCTTTGATCTGGCTAAGGCTGAACTTAGCCTGCACTTTGCCTTTCGGCTTGCCCATGTGGCTCATGATGATCAGCGCACCGCCTTCATCCAAGATGTGTTTGAGGGTTGGAAGCGCACCGCGGATACGGGTGTCGTCTGTGATTTTTCCATTCTCGTCCAGGGGCACATTGAAGTCCACACGAACGATCGCCTTCTTGCCGGCGAATTTGTAATCTTTAATCGTCATAATGTGTTATATTTTAGTTGTTTTTAATTGCTTTCGGTATTCCGTAATCCCGTAATCACGTTATTACGTTATTTTATTTCCAGTCGATCGAGTTCAGCCTTCCGCGATAGACGTCGCTGTAAGAGCTCGTCTGATCCTGTCCGCCGAACAGATAAATATCGTTGTCGCGCACGATGGCGGTCTGTTTCTGCCGGGCTTGATAGACTTCCGGCAGCTGGTTTTTCAACGTGTCCGCTTTGGTCCAGGTCATGCCTTCATTGGTGGAGACGAGGATGTCCCGACCGAAATAAGTCATCTGGTCATCCACGCCGCCGAAGAGTAACATCTGGTTGTCGTACCAGACGACAGACATTCCGGTCATGCCGGATACTTTCGGGCGGTCGATTGAGAACTCCTCCAGCCGGTATTGCCCTTTGGGCTGCGGGTGTTCGGAGTACTCCAGGTGCCATTTGGTGCTCAGGCTCTTGCCGTTCTCCGCAAAGCCGCCGATGATCATCGCCCGTTCACGACCGCTGGGACTGTAGAAACATAATGTCGCAAAATCGCTGATAGGAAACTCACCTTGGGGCTTCAAACCGCTCAGGGTCAACTCGCCGTTATGGAAATATCCTAATTCGTATTGGTCCTCTTTCTGCGTCAGTACCCACGCCAAGCCGTTCCAGTAAAGCAGCATCGTCACTACTTCTTCTGCCACTACGTTCGGCGTCCAGGTGACCGCATCGTCCGAGGTATAAATCGTATGATCCTGCGCGTAATAAAGGGTCTGACCATCGGAGATCATCTGCCGCACTTTGGTACCTGCGGGCAGGCCTGTCGGTGCTGCGGGAGTACTCCATTCTTCGCCTTCCTCGGAGCGATAGACCGATAACTCAAAACCGTTCGACACCATCATCACGAAATCGCCGTTCTGCTCCAATACGCGTTGCTCCGTCTCTTCCTGATTGTCAAAGCCGTCGAAGATCTTCTCCCATGTATAGAGGTCGGGATCCACCTGATGCACCGACGGACGGATCTCATAGACCTTGATGTTCTTCTTGTCGGCCGAGCGGATGGATAAATAGATGGGGCTCTTGGTGAAATCAAGCGTGTCGTAGCCCGTCAGCAGGCAAACCGTGTCCGGGAAGATGAGCGACGAAGCGCTCGGCGTAGCGGCAAACACAAATCGCGGCACTACGCGGTGCAGATCCGTGCCATAAAGCATCGAGTCTTTGTTCCACACCAGACCCGTATCCAGCCGCTCCTCCACGGTGAAGACTGCTTGCGCCAGACCCGGCATCGAGTCTGCTTTGGCAAACGAGAATGCACTCAGCCGTGCTACCGACGAAGGGACGGTGGTAGAGCCGGAGTTGTCACAACCGATTAGCAAAAGTGCAAAAAAACACGTTAATATGTATAAAAATTTGCGCATTTCAAATATTTTTTGTACCTTTGCAGCCGCAAAGGTAAAACTTATCTACATTTATGTTGTTCGAATCACAAATACATGATCTCAAAATGTGGCTGCCGTGGTGCCGTATCCGTCGTGATCAGGCAGCCCTTCGGGCTATCGTGGAGCAGCAACGCCGCATGATGAAACCCGAGGATGTGGCATCTCAGTCCGCACAAGTCATCAGCCAGATTGAGCAGATGACGGCTTTCCGCGAGGCAAAGACCGTGATGCTTTATTATCCCGTCCATAACGAGGTGGATCTGCGTCCGCTGCTCGATAAGTATGCGGGTGAAAAAATGTTTCTCTTACCTGTTACCCATCGCCACTCGATGGAGGTGCGTCCCTATGACGGGGAGGACATGATGCGGAAGGGACATTTAGGAGTACCTGAGCCGCAGACTCCCACGTATCATGGACCGATTGATTTGATCTTGGTGCCCGGAGTAGTTTTTGATAACCATCGGCATCGTATTGGTCGGGGTGGAGGATATTACGATCGCTTCCTGGCGAAACACAAGACTTCGAAACAGGTCGGTGTCTGCTATTCCTTCCAACTGCGCAAGCGCGATATCCCGCACATGTATTCCGATCGTCGCATGGACCGGGTGGTTACTCCTCTGTCGACCATTGGATAGTCGGTTGGCTGTCTTGGATGCGTTTCAGCTCTCGGTCACTCTCGGCCGAGAGTTTTCTTTCGCCCTTGCGGTAGTAGTAGATCACGCCGTATAGCTGACATTTCATCATCTTCGCGTACGGCAGCTGGTCTTTGTAGTAGTCCTCCACGAGGTTCCATATATTCAGTATTATCTCGTCTGCCTGCGCGCGAAGCGGCTCTAAGTCCCCATGCACACGCTCCGTGTTCTGAACGTGGAAAGCATGCTGCCGCTGGTGCTCGCAGAAGATGTCATAATGCACTTTCACCTTGTTAATCGCCGGATTATAAATTGGGAAACCGCCGTTCGCCATGCGTTTCTGCTCACCCTCGATAATCTTCTTTCCCCACTCTAAAAGGTACTCTTCCGTGGACAGATCCGGCACGATATGTTGGTGCGGATCCAGGCCGTAAAGCAGTTTCTGCTCTTTCTTGATCTCCCCGCGGATGACGGAGAGGTTGAGCACCTGGATGAAATGCGAGATGTACATACGTGCGTTCTGCACGATGTGACGGTACTGTTTGTTGGCGTTCACAGTGGAGGCATAGTTGTCTTTGGATTGCATCACTATGTTCTCAAACTGAACCAAGAACCGTTGTGCTTCGCTTTGTACTTTGTACGGGATGACCTGCTCGGTATAGTCGGCTCCTTGCGCGCGCTGGATAGCGTTCTGCAGGGCATGCAGGCGAGCTAAGTCCGTGTTGGGTAATCGACGATAAGGCATCTTGTTATTTACGATTTAAACATTTACCATTTGTTCTTTAACTCTTTCTGGTGGCGAGTTTCTCAGCTAACTCACGGAGTGTCTCCGTGGCGTCGTTCTGCGGCAGTTTGTCCAGCTGTGCGAGGGCAAGAGCAGTCTGCTCCTCCATCACTACTTCACTCGCTTCGCGTACTCCGAGACGGGTGAAGATCTCCGTCACGGCGGCAATCTTCTCTTCGTCACGGTCGGTTGCCATCATCCATTGCAGCAACTCCGCGCGGCTCTCTGCGTCCGCTGTCTCCATCGCGGTGAGAAGAAGGAAAGTCTTCTTGTTCGCGCATATATCTCCGCCGATCTTCTTGCCGAAAGTCTTGGGGTCGCCATAAACGTCAAGCAGATCGTCTTGAATCTGGAAAGCTAGACCGATATGCAGACCATACTGGTACAACGCCTCCTGTTGGTTCTCGTTCGCTCCGGCAATATAGCCGCCGATCTTCATCGCGTAAGCCAAAAGCACCGAGGTCTTCTTCTCAATCATCATCATGTAATCCTCGATACTCACGTGGCTCGCGTGCTCGAAGTCCACATCGTACTGCTGTCCTTCGCACACGCCGGTCGCCATCTCGTTGAACATCTTCAACGCTCCCGCTACTTTCTCTGCCGGCACTTGTGCCAACAACTTATACGCCTCGATGAGCATCTGGTCGCCCGAGAGGATAGCCGTGTTCTCGTTCCATTTGACATGTACCGTCTCGCGGCCGCGACGCACGGACGCTTTGTCCATCACGTCGTCATGAAGCAGCGTGAAGTTATGGAACACCTCCAATGCCAACGCCGCAGGCACTACGTCATCCATCACGTTGCCGTTCAGCAATCCGCCGTTGATGATCGTCTCTGCCGCCAGGAGCGCCAAGGTCGGACGAAGTCTCTTGCCGCCGGACGCCAATGCGTACTCGATCGGCTCGTACAGTCCCCGTGGCTCCTTATCCCATTTCAGGGATTCTATCGCTTGGTTAATATCAATCATGATTTAATTTGTCTTCAATAATATCTGTCAGCACCTCTTTGATGTCGAGGCCTGCGGCACGAACCTGCTGCGGAATGAAACTCGTAGCCGTCATGCCCGGCGTCGTGTTCACCTCTAACAGGTTGATCTGCTCGCCGGTGATGATCCAATCGACGCGGATGATGCCGTTGGCGCCGATGATGTCATAGATACGCAGGGTCTCTGCCTGGATCTTGTCACGGATGGCGTCAGGGATACGCGCCGGAGTGATCTCCGACACCTGACCTTTGTATTTGGCGTCGTAATCGAAGAACTCATTCTTCGTCACAACCTCCGTGATCGGGAATGCCACCGCTTTGTCTTTGGTCTTATACACACCACAGGTCACTTCCGTCCCTTTCATGTACGACTCGCAGATGACTTCGTCGCCCTCTTTGAACGCACGCTCGATGGCCGGGTAAACATCCTCAACCGTCTTCACTTTCGTACATCCGAAGGACGATCCGCCCACGTTGCTCTTGATAAAACACGGCAGTCCTAAGGTGTCTGCAATCTTCTGGGCGTTGGGCCATTTTTGTCCCGCACGGAGCATCATACTCTTGGCTATATGAAAACCGAAATAGGAGAGATAGTGGTTGCAGGCGTATTTGTTAAACGTCAGCGCCGCTGCCAAGACTCCGCAGCAGCTGAACGGAATACCCATCATCTCTAAGTATCCCTGTAACAAACCGTTCTCGCCCGGCGTGCCGTGGATAGTGATATACGCGAAATCGAACGTGTGCTTCACACCCCCGCGCGTAAAAGAAAAATCATTCTTATCAATCGGAAATGCCTCTACATTGGGGGCCCCGACGGATGTTATACATCCGGTGGGGAGAGCGGAGGCAGGAGTTGCTTGTTGATTTAGCAACGCGGTATCAACGTTCGCACACTCCTTGCCGAACGCGAAGGCATGCCACTCTTTCCCTTTCAGTACGACAATGGTGATGTCATACCGCTCCTTGTCCATGAAGGAGTATAAACCCGCAGCGGAACGCAGCGACACTTCATGTTCGCTACTGTCCCCTCCGGCGATAATTGCTATTTGTCTTTTCATTCTTATTTTAACGCTTTCTTTTATTCAGCATAGATGCCGTCTTATTGTCTAATAAATTGTTTCCTTAGTTAACGATTTGTGCGTTTCCTCAAAAACGCTGCAAAGGTACTAAAAAAAAATGACATACGCAAGAGCGTATGCCACTTTTTGTGATTTTTTCAGCAAAAATGTCGGACTCCCGTAGGACGCCAATCGAATGCTCATCGTATGCTCATCGAATGCTCATCGTATGCTTCTTACGACGTTAACCCAAGAATACTTCCATGACTGCCCGATGCGATACCCCCCTTTTTACTCAAAACTCAAATAAGGCGCCATCCGACGCAAATCCTCCTCTTTCATTTCCGGCAGCGCGCGCAGATCCTCTATAGATTCCAGACGCACCTTCTTCCTGCGAAGCGTATAGATCGCCTTCGCTTGCTCGTAACGTATATACGGATGTCGCTGCAGGCGGTCGATAGAAGCACGGTTGACATCCATCCGTTGTACCGCCGTCGGGTCCGCCGTGAAGCGGTATAGCAAGGTATCCAGACTCAGTTTCCCGAACACCTCATCCTTCAGCTGCTCCGGGCTGTAGAACCCTCCCAGACGCTCCCGATATTGCACGATCTGCACCGCCGTGTAACGTCCGATCCCCCGTATAAGTTGCAACTCCGCTGTGTCGCAATGATTGAGATCCAGAATCGTATCTTTTTTCACCCGCGGCGCAAAATACTTCATCCCCACGGAATCCCGCCAGACGGAGTCTGCCTTCCGCATCGAGTCCCATCGTGCCTGCCGCTCGATCTTCCATTGCTCGTGGCGGATCGAGTCCGCCCTAAAAAACGAATCGTACCTTGCTTCCCGGTCCGCTTTCCATTGTACGAACCGCATCGAGTCCGCCAACCGAATCGAATCTCTTCTTTCCGACCAGGGTTTCTTTGTCGGTTTCTTTTCCTCCTCATCCTCCTGAACGGGCCAAAGCGCCATCACCAGCCATACGACCAGCGTCAGACCAAAAAGAGCCGCACCGGCTTTGCGTTGTTCTGGAGCAAGAATCATAACCTATAACCTTTCGCCTATAACCCTTAGTCTTTCACAATACTCTCTACCGACCCATCACCAAGATGAGTAGTAATCCGGTCTCCGGGTACTAACTCTGCTACGGACCGAACGACCTTTCCGTCCTTCGTCAGCAGCGAATAACCCCTGCGATAAAAAGCCTCGGGGTTACAAGCCGCAAGCCGTTGTTCGAGCAATTCGACACGGTGTCGTCTGAGCATGATCTGCCGGTCTGCCGTACGCCGTAGCCGCACAAAGAGATCCGCAATCCGCGTGGCTTGTACGTCCATCCGGTGAATCAGCCATTCAGCAACGGCGGTAGGTGTCTTCAGCGCCTCATGCGCCACCATATCTAACACCGATACATCCCTCGTGTGACCGATACCGCTCAAAATCGGCAACTCGAATTGCGCACAAACGGCGCAGAGCTCGTAGTTATCGAAACACGACAGATCCGAGCTGGCACCTCCGCCGCGGATGATGACGACGCAATCAAAGACCGGCTTCGCCTGATCGACCGCTTTGCTGACAGACCGCTTTGCTGACAGACCGCTAACGCTGACAGAAATCTCTTCCAAAGCCGCAATAATGGACTTTGGCGCTCCGTCACCCTGCATGGTCGCACCGAAGAGGGTCGTCTCGAACCCATACGGACTGTGCTCTAACTGATGTTTGAAATCCTCATAACCCGCCGCGGATGGCGAAGAGATAACCGCAATCTTCCGAATAAGTGTCGGTAGAGGCAGGAGTTGTTGCGCCTCCAAAAGACCGTCTTTCTCCAGCTGCGCAATCGTCCGTTGCTTGAGCCGCGCGATATCGCCGATCGTGAACGTCGGATCAATGCCGACGATAGAGAGACTTAACCCATAGACCGGATGAAAATGCACCTCGCACTCTACCAGCACCGCCATGCCTTTTTGTAGCGACATGCCCGTCTCCGACTGAAAATAAGCGCAGAGCATCTCTTTCGTTCCTGCCCATAGTGTCGCCCGCATCTTCGCTCCCTGACCGCCTGCAGAAGGTGCGTCAACAAGATCCAGATACATATGTCCGCCGCGCTCCATGAGCGAGCTGATCTCCGCTTGTACCCAATAGGAGGGTGCGAGTGACGAGTCTAACACTTCGCCGATCTCTGCGCAGAGTTCCGAGAGAGTATATCTATTTACCATTTGGTCATGTACCATGTACCATTTAGTGGTTGGCAGGGTTACAGAGGATACACCGGTCTTTCGGTCGGAAGGCAAAGAGGAACGAGACGCGTATGCCTATAGAGAGGTTGCGCAGCCAGGATTTGGAAGCCTCTTCCGTCGAGAAGACATGATCCGTCGTGTACGTGGAGAAGTCATAAATCGACTCCGTCGGGATGCCGTACAACACCCCCTTGGTCGAAGGGCATATATTCAGTAACGAGCAATCGGCATACGCCGCTACACGAAGTCTTCCGTCCAAACGGTCTGCAGGACGCGTGCGATAGTTCTTAACCGACTGCCGGGTGTTGTACTCATATCCTATCTCCGCGTGCGCCGCAAGGTCGAACTTCAGCGCCAGCTGGTCTCCTTTGCGCTCTAACGGCACGTCTTTGCGGAAACCGTGATTATCCATCTCTTCCCAGATACCTACGTACCGCTCGTACTTACCGGCCGTAGAGACAATCATCGAAGTCGCGGTAGAACCCTTGAACGCGTAGCCGGCGTTCACTCCCACAAGGAAATAACCGATTCCGCGTGAACCGAAGAAATAATGACCGACATTCAGCGGTATCCGTCCGTATAGTTGTTGCGCCATATCGCGGCGGTCCACAAACGTGTGTTTCAGCGTGAAGGGCGCCGGGGTGATTCCTGACCAGGTATCCATCATGTTCTCATGATAGATATTGGCTTCGTTCAGATCCGTGAACACGCGTTGCGCAGAGATACCGAGACCGGTTTGCACCATCAGTCCGGCGAAATGGTACTCGTAGAGCAGGTACAGATCCATCACTCCGCCGCCCGGAGTGTTCTTTGCTTCGGGCATATTATTGAGGAACGTGGACCATCCGCCGGACAGCGACAGTCCCACAAGGTGATGCGAACCCGAATACTCCGACGCGTGCAGACCCATCAGCACATCGGTCTGGTTCTCTACGTCTTTGGTAGAGAAGCCTCTGACGGAAGAGAGTTCGAACTCTCTTTTCTCCGATACGGAATAGCGGCGTTGCGCCATGCCGGTCATCGTCGAGAGACAGAGGATCAGAAGGAGGATATGTCGCAATTCGGGCATGATGGTGCTACAATAACTTTAATGGCTCTATAGGGTTCTTCCGGCGTGTCGTTCGACCATAGTTGGACGATATACAGACCTTGCGCAGACGGAAGGGTGATCGGCGTGACGGGAGCACGGAAGACGCCCTCGGTGACGAAGGTGCCGTCGGACGTGTTGATACGGAACGTACCGTCCTTGCGGGAGAGGATATGAGCAATCGGGTTCGCCGAGACGATACAGGTCGGCGTGACGGCGAGGTAGCCTTTCTTCGGTGCATAATCCTCATTAATCGGGTTCGGTACAGCGACGATAGGACAGGTCGGGAAGGCCTCTTTCTCATCGACACGGGTGAGCTCGACGTGATACTCCGCTCCTACATTCAGACCCATCGGCAGGTACAGATAAGGTTTGGTCTGACCCACCAGCATCGAGTCGCCTTCGTACCACTGGAAATCCGTCCACTTATATCCGCCGTTATACGCCGAGTCGAGGATGGCGATGACGTCTCCGTGACGCTGCTCCGTCAGCCATTTTGGGTAAGAGAAAGTAAGGGTCGTATCGTTGATACAGTCGCTCTCCATATGTTGGCAGATGCCGTTGTCGAGCACCAGAGTGACCGAGTAGATATCCGGCCGCGGGTAATGACGCTGGTCTCCGTCGCGATACGGTATCGGTACGGAGATGACCATCGGCGAGGAATAAGAGGTGACCGGTACATCGATCTGATCCTCAAAGCCCATCTCTAACGCCACACTATCGAAGTAAAGCGAGTAGGCGATGGGGAAATGGGAGGTATAGGTATAGAGCACGTTAAAGGCGGACTCATCGCCGCACATCGCATCTTCTACCCACAGGGTAGGAACGGTCGGAGGAATGATGGTCAGATGCGTGTAGATGAAATGGTGGCATCCTACGTCATTGAGGGTCGTGTCTTTATAATCGCCTCCTTGCGTGTATATATGATCGCCGATGAGGAGAGTGTCGCCGATACAGATCGAGTCATAACGCACTTCCATTGTCGTATCCAGAACGGTCAGGTACAGGTGATAGACGGAGTCGCAACCGGTCACGACGGAGATGGCGGAGTCGTAGTAGAAATACTCCTCGTCTTTAGGAAGGATATGTGCTATATGCCATCCGTGCCAATCGAGCGAGTCGTCGGCGCAGAGCGTCTGATGCTCTTCGGACATGAACGACGCTCCGACAAGCAGTTGTGTCTCGTAGATCGAGTCGCATCCATCGACCGTGTGGAAACTATCCCGGAGGAAATACAGCCCCGACTCCAGGTTCGTCAGCAGACTGTCCGGACGGGAGTCTCTTCCGGGCCATAAGTATGACTCGTTGGAGCAGATGGTGTCATAGACGATGTGCCTGTAGGCAGGGAACACATGCGCCGCGAGGGTGTATATCGAGTCGCAGCCCATCGCCGTCGTGAGCGAGTCAATAAAGAGGGTATCGTACGGACGCACGAACGTATCCACGTCGTACTCATACGCCCATGCAGACCAGGCATGATTAAGATCCTCCGAGTAGAACGTATCGCCCGAGCAGATACCGTCCGTCTCCGCAAAGAACGAGAAGGTCGGACAGATGGTCAGGTAGTAGTTATAGACGATCGAGTCGCAACCGTCGACGCCCTTGAACCGCACTTCGATATATGGCATCTTATCCGGATCGGGACGCGGTGCTCCCGGGTGCCATACTTCGGTCTCGAAGACCGTGCCGGAGACGGTATCGCGGTGGTAGTACGTCTCGTTATCGCAAGCGAAATCATGCACCGGGACGGTGATGAACGGCTTGACGTAGAAATCGAGTTGGTAGATAGAGTCACAACCGTCTTGTGTCTCCAGTTTGTCATAATACGTACCGGTAGCGATGATGGTCTGTCCTCTCCATTCGATAGCCGTTCCTGCACAACCCCGACCGGAGTCGATGAACCGATAGGTAGGATGAACGATCACCTCATACGTGACGAGCGAGTCGCAGCCTTCACGGGTCTTGAGCAGGTGCGATGGGGTGAAGGTGATATCCGGTTTGAGGACACCTTCGGTCGAACGCGTCGGCCCGAACTCTAACGAGTCACGGAAATAAGTGCCGTGCGTATCTTGGAAGATATAGATATGGGCAAACTGCGAATCATCGTTGTCGCATACGTGCCGAACGATGGTGGTGTCATAGGACGGAGCCACACGCAGACTCAGATAATGGATCGAGTCGCAGTCATGGATAGAGAGACGAGCCACAGTATCGCCATACGTCGTGTCCGCCTTATGCAGCACACGATAGCCCGCTGCAGGATTCTCTAACTTCGGGCCCGCGAAATGGTGACCCTGCCAGGTGATCGAGTCATAGTCGCACAGGGTGATGGACTCGTAGATATGATATACCGAATCGACATGGAGCGTGAGCTTATAGACGGAGTCACATCCGCACTCGCCGGTCTCGGGATCGCAGACCAGGCAGTCCTTCGTCTTCAGCGAGTCATAGAAGACAAACGTACCGCAGCGGAGCGTAGAGATCTCTTTGTCGTGCCATTCGAACTCCGAACCCTGGCATATTCGTTGCTCATCCGGCATGAAATAGGTGCGGTAGAGCGTGACACGATGGTGCACGGCGGAGTCACAACCGGCCGTCGTCTGACTGTTTCCGTAGAGGTCAAAGACCACCCACCGGTCCGTCTCACCCGGTACCGACCGTCCGCTCTCGCCTTCCGGCAGTAACGGCGATTTGGCACCATAGACGGGCTCGCCTAAGAAATGGATCGTGTCGTTGTCGCACATCACCCTTTGGGTGATCTCCACCGGGGTTGTATAGACCGTATCGATATGCAGCGTCAGATGCCAAGCCGAGTCGCATTCGTGGATCGTATTGAAATGCAGCGTGTATTGATAGTCGCCCGTATGGTTCGTCGGGATGACGGAAATCGGGTTCTCTTTATCATCATAAATGGAGACAGGCTTCGTGTTTCCCGGCAGATCCTCCCAGGCGAAAGGCTCGCCCTGGCAGTGATTGAGGGATTGGTTGAAGTCATAATACGGGTAGATATGCAGATGGAGTACGCAGATACTATCGCAATCATATCCCTTGGTCTTCATCGTGTCTGTATAGTAGTAGTCGCCTGCCCAGGTGTTCGGTATGAAGGGCACCTGATTACCTGAGTTGTCGTAGATCTTACGTCCCTCATGATCTTTCCATATATACGGTGATCCGGACTCTCGTAGCTGGCAAGTGTAAGCATGGGTGGTGTCGCGATATGACGGCGCGCGGTAGAGATGGAGATAGAAGACGGAGTCGAAGCCCAAGACGGTCTCGAAGGGCTGCTCGTAGGTCTTGGTCTGACCGGGTTCCGGCAGATCGGTGATGGTCATACGCTCAAAAGGCACGCCTTCCGGCATGAATTCCGGACGGGTCTCCATCCAAACATATTGGTCGTCGTTACCGCAGGCGAAATCGGTAGTATCATAGCGATACACCGCTCCGACGCGCAGGAAGAGCACGTGCGTACTGTCGCAAGAATGCGTACCGATGGGTTTGGTCGGATTGGAAACGGTGACGAAGAGGGTGTCTTGCGTAACCAGCACGTCATAATCCTCCGTCGCTTTCGAGCCGCCGTAGGTGGTATTGTTGATCGGCCAATGAAAAACTTCCTCCTGCGTGATGAGGACGGTGTCCATCTTGAAGAACGTGGGCATGACGGTCAGATGGAGCGCGTAGATAGAGTCGCAACCTGCCTCTACAGAGCGGTAGATGGTAGAGCAACGCCGGTTAGCAGGGATCTTCATGTCTAATGAGATGTCCTCCAGATGCTCGCCCTTGGGACCTATCCATGGGAACGTACCGTCCTCATCGGTACAGATCGTATCGACCGTGAGCGCGTATAACTCTTGCGCTGCACGATAGTCCAGCCTCAGATGGTAGATCGAGTCGCAGCCGTACCTCGTCGTAAGGCAGGAGTCGTAGTAGTCACCGGAGGTACGCAGTTCTACGTAGTCGGCTCCGTCGCGGTGACCTTCCCATCGGAAGAACGAATGGACGGTGTCATGGGTAACCGGGTCGTAGTGCAGCTTGCACCACTCTTTCGTCTCTTCGAAATAATAGGACTGAGGCATAATGAGCGTGAGCTCGTGGATCGAGTCGCAACCATGCAGACCGCCGTTACACTCCGCGCAGGTCTGCGTGTACATCGTGTCGCGGAAGACACCTACCAACGCACCATAAGCGGGATCCAAACGGAGATCGCGTTCCGTGATTGTTCGTTTTTTCGTTCCGTATTGGATGGGCCAGGTATAAGAGCCGTGCCCGTCTTTGTCCAGACATACGGTGTCGCGGAAAGGAATGACATAACTCTCATGACGGATGAGCGTCAGATGGTAGGTCGAGTCGCAGCCATCGAACGGTCTGCCTCTTTTGTCGCGGAACTTATCTGCCCACGGACCGAGTTGGCACTCGCAGGCTTTGGTCTTCCATGCGATAGGAACCTCCGTCGTGTCGCGGTTGAGACTTGCGCCTCGGAACGTACGTTCCTGATAAACCGTATCCTGGTTGGTACAGAGGTGAATCGTATCGAAATACTGGAAGGTGTCGCACACGAAGAGGATGAGTGTCATCGTCGAGTCGCAACCTGCCTGCGAGAGGTAGTTGCGGGTGAACGTATGATACGTACCGACCTCCACCTGGTATTTCCACGGCTCCAGATAATGCGTCCCTTGACCTTGCTTCACGCCGACGAACTTCGTCGCCGCCGAATCGGGGTTATAGAGCGTGAGGTTGTCCTGGTTATAGAGACTGTCGTAGAAGAACTCCAAGCTGTCGCCGACGCACACTACGCGGTACAAGGTGTCGTTATAGATCCTCGTCACGCGGACGGTGGTCTTGAGGGTGTCCAAGTCCTCGCCGTCGCACATGATCCGCTCGCGGTGCAGGACGGTTTGCAGCTCATATTCGAAGAACTGGTGCCTGTCCTCCATCTCCTCCTCCGGCAGGATGAACTCATACTGCCAACTATGCTTGGTGGCCGTAGCCGCGGGGGTGGTGATCAAGGAGGCCTCCGGGGTACCGGTCGGCTTCTTACCGTCCGTCACGTCGAAAAGCAACCACTCGATCTGCGTCGCCGGACGCTCTATGTCGGTCTCCAACGTCCAATATACGAACGAGCTGTCGCAGACGATGGCGGTATCTAACTGCTCATGATCTTGCATCCATTCGTCCCATTGCCGCTGGTACCAACCGTGTCCGTCGAGGCTGTCAAGGTCGTACGATGCCTTGGACATCACGACCTCATCCGTATGGGTGACGTACAGCGAATCAGGGTGGGCATCCGGCTTGAATCCGAGCGTGTAGTAGTAGGCTTGCGCCTCGGTGATACCATAGACCATGCCGACGAAACCGCCTCCGGTACTCTCCAAGAGGTTGTATTTGGCACTCGCCGCATCGGGTAACTCCAGATGCGCATAAGCCTTCGTAGGATCCGCCTGGAAAGTATGGAACTCCGAAGATGCGACGGGGGCACCGTTCAGCGTAAAGGTGTTGATGTCACTCGCTGCGGTCACTACGTATGCGTAGAAATGTTGCGGAGTGCCGCTTCCTTGCGGGTCCAGGACCTCTGTGAAGAACGTCATGGCGTTCGTCCGTAACCCCCAATGAGGCATGATAGCGGACGACGGATCACCGTAGATAAAGCATTTCTGCGACCATCCGACCGTCGTGCAGATCTTGTTCTCCGCCGCGGTGGAGGTGTAGCTGATACAGCTGACCGGGGCGGACGTGCGGATAATCACCTCATTGTTCAGCTCATCGTGGAGGTCAAGCATCACGCTATCGGGTGGTAGCTTCTGCAAGGTCCCGCCTCGGTTTAAGGTCACAGGGAAAGTGTTCACTGCCCCTGTCGATTTATCATAGGTGGTGATGGTCACGTTCGTGTTGTCATAAAGCGCCACGATATCTGCATAGTTGGACAGGGTGTTCGTCAGCCCCGTCAGGTAAAACTCCGTACCGAACTGCGTGAGCGGCAGCGCCTGCTCAACCATGAAGTCCTGCGAGTAACCCTCTTTGTTCGGGATACCGGTTTGCTGGTTGCCGGTAAAGACCGCAATGGGCTTGTCCGCGCAGAGGGTCGTTCCGCTGAAGTCGGCGTTGAAATCCGTCGAGCCCTCATCGCGCCGTTTGGTAGCCACGAGGTACGCCTGGCCTTTGCTCAGCGTGACGTCAAAGGCCGTTCCTGCTGCCTTTCCGCCATCGGTCTGGAACGTCGGAGTGATGGTCACGGTCGTTCCGTCTTCCGTCGCGACGATACCGAACTCCGAGGAATAAACATCCTCCGGGTAGGTCTGGATGATATATTCTTTGCCTAAGAATCGGGTAGGGATGACCAGCGACGCGTCACGGCTGGTGATAGGCGAGTCGTTCGTGCGGGAGTACAGGAAGCAGGAGAAGACCTTCTTCTTGTTCTCCGGGGTGGTCGGCGCCGTATAGACATGTACGCCGCTCATATCGGATTGCTCGCTCTCGAAGAGGTATAACTGTTGGGCTAAGGAACGCGGGATCTCATAGATCAGCGTCGTCCCTGCCGGGACCTTGCGGGTGTCGAGGATAGTGTTGCCGTAAGCGATATTGACATCTACCTCCTCACGCGCAGAGACCGCCACCTTCATCTCAAATTTGGCGGTCTTGTTCTCCTGCTTGTTGGGGTCAAAACCGTTATTGTTGATAAACGTCAGCCAGAAATCATTGCCCTCAGTCGTATTGAAAGCGTCCGTGCCGCCGAACCAATAAGGGTTGTTGCTGATCAACTCCGTACCCGCCACTATCCATGGGGACAGCGACAAGAGACATACTAATATTATCGCACGTATGAGTTTCAAATCCTTATTTTTTCCAAATCGGGCGCAAAGTTACTACTTTTTTTTGACATACGCAAGCAAGCGCGCATTTTATGCGATTTTTTTCGGGAGAAACAACAAAAATAATGCCAAAAGGACATAATAAAACAGCACCATGCCGGAACCGGCGCGGGCGGGAAAGGTACTGCCGGGCAGGTGCTCAATCCATCCTGCCGCATGATTCATGAGCCATGCGAGGGCGAAGGTGATGCGGCTGAAAAGTACCCCTGCGACCGTTCCGCCTAACGCGATGGAGATCAGTGAGCTAGGTACCAAAAACGTGGCAAGAGGAAGGACGATGAGGTTGGTCACGAGAAAATACGTGCTCACCTGACCGAAATAATGGATCGTGATAGGCAGTGTCCCTATCTGCGCTGCGACGGAGACGACGATGATGCCTCCGAAAAAAGAACCGATCCGGCCTAAAATCGTATTTCGATATCTCGATATCTCGACATCCCGATATATCGATTTATTAACGATCAGTACGATCGCCGCGGTGGCAGCGAAAGAGAGTTGAAAACTCACGGACCAGAGATCCGTAGGGCGTGCGATGAGAATGAAGAATGCCGATGCGGCGATGGTGTTGAGGCTGAAAGCCCGCCGATAGCTCATTCGTCCGACTTCAAAGATCGTCACCATGACGACGGCGCGGACGACGGAAGGAGTCATGCCCGTGAGCCATGCGTAGCCCCACATCGCTGCGATGACGACGAGGCTGAGCGCCCATCGGCCTATGCGGTTCTCATGCATCGGACGGAGCCGGCCGCCGAGCGTCAGAAGCCATACGGTCACCCCGTACAAGATACCCGTATGCAGCCCGCTGACGGCTAAGACATGCGCGGCGCCGGAGACCTGAAAATGCCGCCTCAGTTCTTGGCTCAACTCCTCTTTGTAGCCCAATGTCAGCGCACCTGCCGTCGCTAACTCATCGCCTGCCAGACCCGAAGCCCGCAGACGGTCGTAAAGCCGCTCCTGAAGGGCGTTCGGCGCAGGACGAGGACTGTATTTCGGAGGAGGGTCCACAAAAAACAAAATTGCTGCCACCAGCGGCAGCAGCAAAATCACCATCGGATAAGCGCGTAACTTTTCTTTCATTCTTTCATCTTCCGGATGGCTTCTTCGGGATCCTTGGCGCCGAAGACAGCGCTTCCGGCAACGAGGGCATCAGCGCCTGCGGCAAACAACGCAGCAGCATTCCCGGTGTTTACACCGCCGTCGATCTCGATGAGAGTCTTCAGCCCGCGGCGGTCGATCTCTTCGCGGATATAGCGTATTTTGGATATCGTCTCAGGAATGAATTTCTGCCCTCCGAAGCCCGCAAAAACACTCATCAGCAGCACCATATCGACCTCCTCTAAGTACGGTACTAAGCGTTTCACGTCGATATCCGGATTGATGGTCAGGCAGGTTCGCACACCTTTCTTTCGGATCATCTCGAGAATGGGTAGCGGGTCCTCTACTGCCTCTAAATGGAAGCCCACCGACCAGGCGCCGGCATCGCAGAACCGCTCTACGTATTTCTCCGGATGAACGATCATCAGATGCACGTCCAAGGGCTTTGTGCAGTACTGCTTGAAGGGCTTCATCAGCGGAAAACCAAACGATATATTCGGCACAAAAGTGCCGTCCATCACATCGACATGAAGCCAATCCGCTTCGCTGCGGTTGATCATCTCCAAATCATCTGCCAGGTGTCCGAAATCCGCGGACAGTACGGATGGTGCTATTATTCTCATATCAAATCCTAAATCCTAAACGGTGACGTCAGTCACCAACTTATATCCTTTATACCGCACGGCGATGATCTCGTAGCCGATAGGCCGGAGATGACCGCGCAGATGGTTAATATAGACGCCTAAGGAACGTGCCGTGAAGGCGTTGTCTTCTTTCCAAAGGGTGCTCAGTATCTTATGTTTATCCACCACCTCCCCCTCGTTGCGGCAGAGCATCAGCAGCAGGTCGCTCTCCCGTGAAGAGAGGTGCGCGCCGTCGAGAGTCTGATGAACCGAATCGAAGGTGTGGGTACCGAGTTGGAAGACTTTCTGACGGTTCTCTTCATAGGCTCTTATCCGGCGGAAGATCGCTTCCATACGGCAGATGAGCAGATCCATCGAGAAGGGCTTCGTGATATAGTCATCCGCCCCTAACTCAAAGGCGCGCATCTGGTCCTCGCGGTCCGAACGGCTCGAGAGGATGAAGACCGGCATTTTCGGCAGCCGATGACGGATCTCCTTGAGCAACTCATAACCGTTCATGCCGAGCCCCTGCAGCTCCATCAGAACGATGTCCCACGGCGCGCCCTGGAGCCGCTCGAGACCCTCTCTGGAGGAGGTCACCATCGACGCCTGATAACCGCGGCTGACAAGGTAGTCGCGCAGCACGGTCGAGAGGCTGATATCGCCATCTATGATGAGAATACGGGTACTCATATTTCCAAAAATCGCTGCAAAATTACGAAAATATTTTGATATATGCAAGCCCCGCGTGCTTTTTTTTCTTTTGCCACCTTAAAAAATAAAAGCGCTCCCCCATGAGTAAGGGGGAGTGCTCCTTGGGCGGTTGTCAGCCGCGGGGATTAGCTGTGCGCTTGATCCCACTCCTGACCGCAGACGCGCCAGTACCACGATCTTCGACAGGTCATGACTGCGCTCCTGGATCATCGCAGCAACGCCGATGAAGCGGTTGCGGATCTGGTGCTCACGCTGCGTCAGCGGTGAGGTGCGCTTCACCGGAGTACGGAGATAGATGCGGTTGCACTTGTTTGAGGTCGTTGCAGCGGTTCGGTGGGTTGCGAGCAACATCTTCTCGCAGCTGTGCTGACCGCTCTTACCGGGTTTGGACAATGCGCCGGACACATGGTCAATTCCGGCGGAATAAGTTACTGATGCCATAATTGTTAAGTTTTTTTAGGTTTGATTGAACAATAGGTTAATACTTCCGTGAGCCGTCATAGCTTTCTACGGTCTTAGTCTGGATGACGACGGAGGTGTCGCCGCGTTGCCATGCCTCGCTTCGGGTCGTTACCGTTCGGGTGACGTTGCAGGAACTCAGTCCCAAGCCTGCCGCCAATGCCGTGAGGGCGGCGATGAGGACGGAGATGACCAGTTTCAGGATTTCTTTCTTAGTCATAGTGGGTTAGGGTTAAAGGGTTAGCCGTTGATAGGATCGCCGTTCTGGTCGTAGTTGGCATTGAGCTTATGCATCGCATAGCCGAAGAGCGAACCGATCTTCGTTTGGGATTTGTACTCTGCCTGCAGTTTGGCTTTCTCCGTCGGATTCTCCAACACTGCTCGTACTGCAGCGACGACTTTCGCGAAACGTGCTTTCGCTGCGATCTGTGCGGCACTCGGCTCCTTGTCCGAGGGGTAGCAGAGCTTGCCGGTGAAGGTCTTACCGGTCTGTTTGTTCGTGCGGAAATACACATCGCTGTGCATACATACCTTCTTCCGC